>JBBIQS010000007.1:0-125262 GCA_037442205.1 Myxococcales bacterium | reverse complement strand
CGCAGTCGGTGCAGTCCTCGGTCTTCGTGATCCGCTCTTGCAGCCTCTTCACCGGCCGGGTTTCGCATGATGCCACGCGAATCGCCGACCCCGTAGGCCGGCGAGCAGCTGCTTTTCCGGTGCGTGGCCACACACACTCCGGCCTCGGGATGCTTCCTTTTCCGAACCTGCAGGTCTGGGGGCAGGCCCTGTCGCCTCGCGCAGGTCGGAGCGCTCTTCGGTCGATTCCCTTGCCGGGCTCCGCGCGTCCGCAGTACAGATTCCAGGCAGCATCGCACCTCTCCTGGGGGTCCAAAATGGCGTCAACGAACATCGAAAACTTCCTCAACCGCCTGCACGTCGATCCGTCTTTCGAGCTCGCAGTCCGCGGAGCGGTGTTGTCCTCTCTGGCGCAGTTCGACCTCGGCGAGGAGGAGGGCGCGCTGCTCTTCTCCGAGGGTCTTGCCCGGGTGGAGCTGTCGTCGATCAGCCGGGCGGCCACCATGGGCAACTACGGCGCCCCCGACGCGACGCCGCGGACCAAGAAGACCCCGAAGAAGACCCCGCCGAAGGCGAAGAAGAAGTAGTGGGCGCTTCCAAAGGCACATTGGTGGTGGTCGGCGTCGGAATCCGCGGCCACGGCCACCTCACCGCCGACGCGCGGCACTTCCTCGAGCGGGCCGACGAGGTCGTCTACGTCATCAGTGACCAGATCGCGGAGCGGATGGTCCGCGATCTGCGCCCCGACGCGCGCTCGCTGTACGGCCTCTACGACGAGAGCAAGCCCCGCGCGCGCACCTACGAGGAGATGGTCGAGGCGATGCTCGCCCCGGTGCGCCAGGGCAAGCTGGTCTGCGCCGCCTTCTATGGCCACCCCGGCTTCTGCGCCGACAGCCCGCACGACGCGGTAGCGCAGGCACGGGCCGAGGGCTTCACCGCGCTGATGCTGCCGGCGGTGTCGTCGGTCGACTGCCTCTGGGCCGACCTCGGCCTCGACCCGGCCGACGAGGGCGTGCAGATCTACGAGGCCACCCGCTTCCTCACCGGCGCGGTGACTCCCGACCTTCGCGCCGGGCTGATCCTGCTGCAGCTCGGCTCGATCGGCGAGCCCGGCTACCTCCGCACCGGCATCCGCCGCGACGGGCTCCAGCGTCTCGCCGAGCGCCTGGTCGCGCAGTACGGCGAGGACCACCCGTGCGTGGTCTACCAGGTGGCGACGCTGCTCACCTCGGCGCGCCACGCCGAACGGATCACGCTCGGCGAACTCGGCGACGCCGACGTGCCGTACATGGCCACGCTCTGGGTCCCGCCCAAGCTGCCGCCGAAGGTCGATCGGAAGATGCTGCGCCGGCTCGGCATGTGAGGCGGCTCGCCGGTGTCGCGCCGAACCGGCTCAACTGCGGCGCGGCTGGTCGCCAGACCTACTTGGCGATGCTCAGCTCGGCGTTGCAGGCCTGGAAGGCGGCCTGCAGGGTCTCGACGCCGGCGCCGCCGACGGTGGAGCAGTTGGAGCCGAGCAGGGCGGTCTCCCCGAGGACCGCCCGCTCCCGGCTGCAGGTGCAGGCCAGGTAGCGGTCGTAGACGCCCTTGGGCTGGGCTCCCCAGTTCTCCTTGCAGCTCAGCTCGTAGAGGCGCTTGTCGTCGCAGGTGGTGCTGATCTCGCAGGCCGACGGATCGGCGCTGCTGACCGTGACCGCCACCGCCGGGCAGCTGGCGTGCGTGGCGGCGACCCCGCCAGAGCTGGACCCGCAGCCGGTCGCCGTCACGCCGAGCAGGAGAATCGCCAGCCGGGAGGGGCCGCCGATCGAAGCAGGGAAGGGGAGTCGGTTCATGGGATGCCTCCTCGAGATCTGGCCGCCGGCCTTCCAATGACATGCCTCGGAGGCGGGTTCGCCGTCCAGTCGGCGCCAACCATCTCGG
This sequence comes from Myxococcales bacterium, assembly GCA_037442205.1. Classification (GTDB taxonomy): domain Bacteria; phylum Myxococcota; class Myxococcia; order Myxococcales; family UBA5297; genus JBBIQS01. The sequence continues at coordinate 123,363 of JBBIQS010000007.1, read as the reverse complement.
GCCGGCCCGCGCGCCGACGAATTCCCGAACATGCGAGACTCGTCCGCTCGAGATTCGGAGGAGCCATGCTGGCATTCAGGAATGGGGCACCGCAGCTCCTGATCTTCCTGGCGATTTCGGCGCACCTCGGCTGCGCCTGCACGATCCAGCCGGCCACGGGTCCCGGCGACTGCCCCGACGGCTCGAGCTGCGCCGACGCCGCCTCCTGCCCGCCCGGCTTTCAGGGCGACGGCATTACCTGCGCCGACATCGACGAGTGCCAGACCAGCAACGGCGGCTGCAGCCCCAACGCCGCTTGCACCAACACCCCGGGCTCGCGCACCTGCGTCTGCAAGGCCGGCTTCTCAGGCGACGGACTCAGCTGCACCGACATCGACGAGTGCCAGACCAACCACGGCGGCTGCAGCCCCAACGCCGATTGCACCAACACTCCGGGCTCACGCACCTGCACCTGCAAGGCCGGCTTCTCCGGCGATGGCATTACCTGCACCCCGAGCTGCGCCCCGGTCGCCGCCGCCGCCGACTCCGATCCCTGGATGACCCGCGCCCCGGGAATCGGCTTCGGCTCGATCATCGAGACCGCCCCGGACGTCTACCTGCAGAACCCCTCCGGCCGGCTGCGCCTGGGCGTGCGCCGGACCTGGGGCGGGGGAGTGGTGTTCTGGGGGCTCTCCGCCGATCCGAACTCGAACACCATCGACGCCAACGACACCGGGCGGCTGCTCCAGTTGGCGATCTACGACCCGACTCGAATCCGCCAGGGCTGCGCCTACAACGCCAGCTGCTCGGCGGCGACGATGACCTGCCCGGCCTCGATCTCCTATCTCGGCTGGAACCCGGTGCAGGGCGGCGACAAGTGCAACCGCGGCGCTCCGGTTCTCTCCTACGGGCGAAAGGGGGACGGCCTGACCATCCGCGTCCAGCCGGTGCAGTGGAATCCGGACTGGGACCGCGCCGACTGTACGCAGACCGGGTGCGGCACCGCCGCTCGGCCGGTCGACGTGCTCTACGACATGGACTACCGCTTCGTCCGCGAGCACGTGGTCGAGATCGCGATGCAGGTCACCAGCAACGAGACCTTCTCGCACCCGGACACCGCGCAGGAGTTCCCGACCCTCTACGTCTCCCACGGCGCGCCCGACCTCCCGCTGCTGCTCGACGCCGCGGGGACTCCAGTGGCGCTCACCACCCCGGCCAACGACGGCTTCTTCGTCGGCAACTTCACCTCGCCCGGTCCCTGGGTCACCTGGCAGCTCCCCGATCGGCTCTACGGCGTGGGCCTGGCGACGGACGAGGGCGTGGCCGACTTCCAGGGCTGGCGCGGGGACGGCACCACCGCGCCGTACTTCCACAACGTCCGCCCGCAGCTGGCGTTCGCGCTCGGGGCCGGGCAGACGGTGCGCGGAATCTCGTACCTGGCGCTGGGCTCGTTCACGACGGTGAAGGCCGAGCTCGAGGCGACCCTCGCCGCGCGGCCGCCCTTCGGGCACCTCGACGCCCCGGCGGCCGGCACCACGCTGTCGTTCGCCGCCGGAGCGCCGATCGACGTCGCGGGATGGGTCCTGGACACCACCGCCATCGGCTCGGTGCAGGTGGAGATCGACGGCCAGCCCGCCGCCACCCTCGCCACCGGGACCGCTCGCCCCGACGTCTGCGCCGTCTACCCGGCCTATCGCGGATGTCCCCAGGCCGGCTTCGCCGGCCAGGTTCCGACCACTGGGCTGTCGGCCTGCGCCCACCTGCTGCGGGTGACGGCCTCCGACGGCGACGGCAACTCCACCGTCCTCGGCGAACGAGTCATTCAGGCGAGGTAGGGCGCACTATCGCGCCGAGCCGACGTCCCGCTCGGAGTCGTGGCGCACCCCGAACTCGATGCTCAGCCACGAACCGTCCTCGAGCATGATGTGCAGGCTCCCGTCGATGGGCTCCAGCGGAGCTCCCATCGGCGTATCCAGGCGCCGCTCGGCCTGCAGCGAGGCCCGAGTCAGCCTGGCGTGGCGCGCGGGCTCGGCGAAGCGAAAGGCGTGGACCCGCGACGGACGGCAATCCGCCAGCACCAGCGCCGTCTCGGCGTCGCTGGCGGGGGCAGGGGAGGTGGAGCCGGTGCAGTCGGAGGGAAGCAGCAGCTCGTACTCATTGAAGGCCGCGCCATCGCCCACCTTCGAGGTTCTCAGCGAAACGGCAAAGCGCCCTCCGCCGCAGCTCAGGTTGAAGACGGTCTCCCCGGAGGTCGCGTCCTGGAAGTAGCTCGATTCCCCGTCGAGCCCGCCCTCTGCTGAAACGCCGTTGACCTCGCCGCGGCAGCCACCGCTGGAGACGTTGGGGATTCCGCAGCCGGCGAACGCGACTGCGAAGAGCGGGATGACGAACCGGTGCATGGATTCTCCTGGGAAGGCCGCGCCTCAGTGCGCAGGCTCCGGAGAGTTGCCGGCCGTCGCGGAAGCGATCCCGCCGTCAGGGCACCCGCCAGTGAATCCGCAGCAGCGTCCGCGCCGGGCACAGGGGCGCCTCGAGGACGATGCCGCGCTCGGTGCGCTGAATCTCCGCGGGGATCTGCCGCCCGGTGGCCAGGTCGGTGATGCTGCCGAAGGCGTCGCAGCTCGAGGGCAGGCCGTGCAGCTCCAGCACCGCGCGGGCGGCGTCGTAGCGGTTGGGCAGGCTGACCGACTCGTAGACCTCGGCCGGTCCGAGGACGGAGTGGAGCCGCCTGCGGGTCAAGCACGCCGCGCGGCGGATGAGGTAGTCCGTCTTCCCCGGCTTCACGAACACCTCGGCGGGCAGCTTGTGCCGTCCGTCCGGCAGCTCGACCCGACCGCCCGGGAGTCCCTCGATCAGCTCCTCGTGATCCTGCGGTCCGCCCTCCAGCGGCTGGAATTCGCGCTCGCAGCGCAGGTCCCACTCGTCCGACCGCCGCCCGAGCTCCAGCCGCAGCACCGCGCGATTGGTTTCGACCGCCGGCTTCTCGGCCTTGGGCGGCGCAATCGGCTCGACCTGCCAGCTGTCGGCGGACCAGGAAGCCTGGACCAGCGTCCGCAAGCTGGTTTCCTTTCCGAGCGAGAACGCCACGGTCTCTACCGTGATGGCGCCGTCGCCGATCTCGATCCGGTTGAGCGAAGGCCACAGGTGCATCGTCCTCGCGCCCACCGCGATCGGCGCCCGGTCGCCGGCGCTCCCGGCGCTCACCAGCAGGAGGTCGCTTTCCCCGGCGCGGGTCGCCTTCAAGAGCCGCGCGGTCGGATAGTGCTTGTGGCCGTGCAGCACCAGCACCGGCCGCCCGAGAGCCTGCAGGACGGACAAGGCGGTTCCGGCGCCGAGCGCGGTCATGAAGATCTCTTCCCGGTCGCCGTTGGCCATGGCCTTGGCCACGCCCTTGACCATCAGCCCGAGGAGCCAGTTTCCGCGCGGATCGACCTTGGCGAAGTCAGTCAGCGGCGTCGGCACCAGGTGGTGGTGCATCATCAGCACGATCGGAAAGCGGGAATCGTTCCCGGCAGCCAGGCCGTCGAACTGCTGGCGCATCCAGAGGAGATCCTCGGCGCGGACGAAGCCCCCGGCCCCGACGAATCCCGGCGGAAGCAGGGTGGAGTCGTAGGTGAACAGCGGGAAGGGCAGGCCGGCGGCGGCCGGATCGGCCCTCTCGATCAGCTCGCCGAGCCCTCGCGTCCCGAAGACCTGGACGTGCGGCGGCACGGCCCGCGCCACCGTCTCGAACAGCGACGGGTCATTCCTCCCGAAGAGCCCAATCGATCGCCGGTCATGGTTCCCGGGGACGATCAGCACGGGAGTCGTCGGCTTCTCGCGGCGAATCGCCTCGCACAGGCGCTCCAGCAGCTCGATCGCCTTGAACCGGTCCAGCGTCGAGCTGTCGAACAGGTCGCCGGTGATCAGGATCGAAGCGATGTCGCCATTCAGCTCGGACATCGCCGCGCCGAGCGCGGGGAGGATTTCGTCGGCGTTTTCCTGCGATAGATGTAGGTCGGAGATGTGGGCGATCTGGCGTTTCATTCAGCGCCAGTCTCGCAGCGAACCGCCCGAAATTCCTAGGACTTCGCGTGGCGATCTGCCGCCAGGACCCGCCGACCTGCCGAACGGCGCCGGCCCCTCGGCTATCATCCCGAGATGCCCGAAACCACTTCGCCGGTCGCCAATCTGGAGAAGAAGGTCGTCCGCACCAGCCCGCTGCTCTGGATTCTCGGAGCGGCGTTCGCGGTGTTCTTGAGCTGGCTCGGCTCCCAGGGCCTCTCGGACCTCGCCGATCTCTTCCCCGAGCCCGAGCTCTCGACCTGGTTCGACCCTCTGATGGCGCCGTTGCAGCGCGAGCGCGAGGAACTGGAGAGGCAGCCCGACACCCGCGCCGACGCCGTGCGCCGCGCCGCCGACGACCTCCGGGTGTTGGAGCGCACCCTGGCCACCGCCGAGCAGAGCTGGCGCACCTGGCTCGAGACGCGGGCCACGCTCGGGGGCACCGCCGGCGATGACCGCGAGGTGCGGGCGCGGCGCGATCGCCTCGACGCCCTGCGCGCCGAGCGCGATCAGGCGGCGGCGCACCTGGAGAAGCTGCGCACGGAGCCCGATCCGCGTGAGGCGGCGCGTGCAGCGATCCACGAGCGTGAAGCCAAGGCGCAGCGCCAGGCGGCGGGGGCGTACGAGTCGGCCCACCGCTCCTGGAAGATGAAGGTGCTCGCCGCGCGGCTGGGGCTGGTGCTGCCGGTCTGGGCGATCGCCGCCTGGCTCTGGTCGCGCCGGCGCGACAGCACCTACATCACGCTGATGTGGGGCTACTGGGCGTTCTCGGTCTGGATGCTGCTCTGGGGCATCGGCCCCTACCTGCCGCATTATGGCGGCTACATCCCGCTGGTGATCGGGGTCGGCGGCACGGTGTGGCTTTCGGTGTCGCTCGTCCGCTACTTCAACCGTCGCGCGCCGATGCGCCGGCGCAAGATCGTCGACCGCGCCATCGCGCGGCACCGCTGCCCGAATTGCGATCGCGACTACCTCATCGGCCGCGAGGTGGGGATCGACCTCGGGCTGGCCCGGAAGGCAACCACCCGGCACTTCGATCAGGCGGCGATCCGCCCGCGCGCCTGCCCGGGTTGCGGTCTGCCGCTGTTCGCGGAGTGCCCCTCCTGCAAGCAGGAGCAGGTCGTCCACCTCGACGCTTGTGCCGCTTGCGGCGTGCCGTGGACGCGCCCGGCCTGAGCCGTTGCTGACGAAGCCTCGGGGGCAGGGAGGTTGCGGCGCCCGAGGCAGCGACCCGTCCAGCCCGGCGTCTGGGCCTGACGGGTCGCCCCGGAGTCCTGCTCGATGTGGCCCGCGAGCCCGCCGCTCAGCTCATCGCGGGTTGACGCAGCTCACGTACTCGCACGACCTCTTCTCCCGGCAGCGCTCGAACGTCGCGTCCAGCTTGCCCCGCTGCTCCGACGACAGCGAATCGAACAGCGCCTGCGACTTCTTCTCGCACTCGGCCTGAGTCATCGACCCCGCCTTTTGCTGCTCCTGGTTGCAGGCCAGCGTCTGGGCGCAGTCGTAGCTCGGGTCGTAGCTGCTGCAGGCCGCCGCCAGCAGAGCCAGCGGCGCCATCCCTCGGATCTTGCTCGCGATTCCCATGTCCGATCCTCAGCGCTGCCCGGCGCCGTACAGGTTCCCCTGCGGCGCGCCCTTCTTCATCAGCTCCAAGATGTCCGAGGCCAGCTTCACCTCGGGACCGAGGGCCGGATCGGCGAGCGCCGCGGCGTCGGCACTGATGCGCTCCACCACCGCGGTCGCCACCTTCACCGCCTCGTCGCGCTGCGTCCCGTAGATCTCGGCGGCGCGCCGCAGCTGCGAGACCATGATCGCCAGCGCCACGGTCTTGGAGGTCGAAGCCTGCGCGAAGTACTGGCCGCGCGAATCGAGCGCGGTCCCGTCATAGGCCAGCTCGATCGGCTCGGTCACCGCCTCGCCCGCAGGCGTGGTGTAGGAGAGGTTGCCCGAGGCGCGCAGCCCGGCCATCGACTGCCCCGCCGGATCGCTCGCCAGGCGCACCAGCATCGCCCCCTTGCGCCGGCTGAGGAACACGCTGCTCACGCTCAGCTTCGAGGTCACCGAGCCCTGGGCATTGGGGAAGCCGTAGCCCTCCATGATGCTGAAGCCCTGCGCCGCCGAGAGAGTGACCTCCAGATCGTAGGCGAGGGGGCAGGCGAACCACGGCCAGCTGTCGGCCATCAGGGTGTCGACGTCGGCGGGCTTGAAGAGGCTGAAGGCGTTGCCGCCGCGCAGGTGGGCCATGGCGTCGAGCACCTGCTGGCCGATGCCCAGCCCCAGCGCGAAGACGGTCAGCCCCACGCCCTGGTTGGCGGCGTCGCGGGTCATCGACTCGAAGCCCTGGGCGTCGCTGACCCCGACGTTGGGCTGCACGTCGGTGAAGAGCATCACCCGCACCTCGTCGGTGGCAAAGCTCGAGGCCAGCGCGCCGCCGCCCTTCCCCTTGGCCGCCACCGCGATCGAGAACGCGTCCTTGAGCCCGTCCTCCATGTTGGTCGAGCCGCCGGAGGAGAGGCTGTCGATCGCCTTCTCGACGGCGGGATCGCCGCCCGGGGTCAGCCCGAGCACCACCTGCGACGTGGTGCCGTAGGCCACCAGCGCCACGCGGTCCTGGGGTCCGAGCTGTGCGGCCACCGCCTTCATCAGCTTGCGCGACACCGCGCCGGGCGTGCCGTACTCGGCGGTGGAGTTGCTGTAGTCCCAGCCCATCGAGCCGGAGATGTCGGCGGTCAGGACCACCGTCAGGCTCGGGCGCTGGTAGGTGTCGGGGTTGATCGTCGAGCTCATCCCGATCTGAACCCAGCCCGACGACTCGCCGGAGAGGGTGGGGGCGATTCCCATCGCGCCGCGCAGGCAGAGCGTCTTCGAGCACGGCGCGCCGGCCACCGGCAGGTCGTGCTCGGAGAACATCCCCTCGACGATCAGCGACTCCGGCGGCGGCACCTGGCCGTTGGCCACCAGCTCCCGGGCGACCTTCATGTCCTTCACGCCGCCCTGCGTCGCGCCGAATTCGCCGCCCGCGCTGCTCATCGCCGGCGCGCCCATGCTGCAGCCGGTAGCGAAGGACGCCAACACCGCCAATGCCGCCAACCGCGAAAGCCAGCTCTTCATGATCCCGCTCCGTCGAATGAGGTTCGGGCGCGGGGACAGCAAGCGCAGTGCCATCCGGATTTGCAGTGAATTCGGCGGGATGCATCCGCGGGTCAGTCGGCGCTCTCCGGCCACGTGACCTGGATGTCAGTGTTTGATCAGGAACCGGGTTCGGCGATCTACCGCAGCCACCTGCGTGGCCCTCGGAACGGCGTCGGCCCCTCGCTATCGCTCACCCCGCCTGCCGCGCCTGCTCCTGCTGCTCGGCAACAATGGCCCCGCCGTCCTTGAGCTGCGCGACCACAATCTCCATCGCCCGCTCGGCCACCGCCAAGATGGTCAGCGCCGGATTCGGCCCCACCGACACCGGGATGATCGAGCCGTCGAGCACCATCAAATCCGGCTCGCCGAAGACCCGCCCGGCGTGATCCACCACGCCCTCGTCCGGCGAATCGGCCATTGGCACGCCGCCCTGATTGTGCGGGACCTCCTGTTTCTTCATCCAGACCAAGGTCGGATTGCGCGCGAAGAATGCCCCGACCTCGCGCGCCACCTTCCGGCCCACCGAGTCGAGGTAGGCGTAGAAGTCCCGGTTCTGGTCCAGGTCGTAGTCGATGACCGCCCGCTGCTGCGCGTCGAGCCGGATGGTCCCCACGGCGCGATCGCGGCCCATCTGAAGGAGGGGAATCGGATAGCTATGGGCCAGCGCGCCGAAGGGCGGAATCCAAAACCGTAAAAAGTCCGAGATCTTGCTGACCAGCCGGTAGGCGGTGGGGCGGAACTTGCCAGTGACGACGGTGATCAGGATCGCCAGCAGCGCGCGGTCGGGAACCGGGTAGCGGCCGCCTTCGATGTAGCCGTACTGCGACTCGCCCTTGGGCCCGCGCACCCGCAGATAGTCGCTGTTGGTGGTGCCTATGTCCGGATCGTAGGGCCGGCCCGAGAGAGCAAGGCCGAGGTAGTAGGCGGCGCCGGCGATTCCCGCCAGCCACCACTGCCCGAGCGCGAGTCCGCCGACCAGCGCCGCGAAGGCCAGCCACACCGGAATCAGCAGGCGGAACGGGAAGATGCCGGAGAGGTAGTCGCCATTGGTGTTGTAGCGCGTGCCGAGCGCGGGCCCGAGAGAGGGGAGGGTGCGGTGGACGTCGCGGTTGCGCAGCAAGAGCTCGGTCGAGCCCAGGCTGCCGCAGCCGATCACCAGCCGGCGGGCGACCAGGGTCTCGGGCTCGGACATCCTGGGCGCCGGATTGCGCGTCAGCCAGCGCTGGACGAACTGCTCCCAGCCGCTCGACGGCAGGTGGCGCCGATAGGTCACCTCCCAGCGGCCATCGGGGAGCCGGGCGATGCGATCGGCCTCGCACAGCTCGCGGATCGACGCGCCGGCCTTCTCGGCGAGGAAGAGGTAGTTGCGATCCAGCGTGTTCTTGGCGTCGATGTCGCCGCCGAGGAGCGACTGCTCGCGCGGGTCGTAGTAGCGCTGTTTGGCGCCGTGTTTGTTGACGAATTCGGTGCCGGGCTTGCCGCCCTTGGGCGCGAAGCTCACCCCGAGGTGCGCCGGCCCGAAGCCCTCGACCAGCTCCGGCTCCTTCTTCTGCAGGCGCGCAGCGGCCCGGAGCATCAGCCGGGTCGAGCGCACCCTGCTGTAGGGCGGGTAGTCGGGGAAGGGCGTGCCCTCGAGCATCGATTCGGCAGCGTCGTAGTAGCGAGCCATGTCGGCGGCGCGGATGGCGGCCGGGAAGCCGTCGAAGGAGTCGCGGCGCTTGAGCGTGCCGGCGTAGACGTGCGAGCCGCCGCCGACCGCCGCCCCGAGCCAGGGCAGCAGCGTCGGCCCGCGGAACTTGAGGTCGTGGAATCCATAGGAGGCCCGCGCCGGATTCCAGAGCGCGTCGAGGTCGGCCTCGAATTTTTCCCGCGACACTCGCGCGCCCCGCTCCAGCACCACCACCCGCTGCCCGGCCTGGGCGAAGCGCAGCGCGGCCACCGAGCCTCCGAAGCCGGAGCCGATCACCGCCACGTCCACTTCGTTTTCGGTCGACATCCTGGCCCCTCGATTCGCGCGACTTGGTCGGAATCCCAAGGAAGGGCCAGATCTTATCTGGGCTTTGGGCGGCCGGTACTCTCGCGGCTGACATTGGCCGTTCCTCGACCTCAAACGAGGCTTCCTCCCAGGCCGTCGGCCGAGCCAACCGACGGTCGGGGGCACCACGATGGCGGCCCCGCATGGCATCCTCCGCGAATGCGCCCGCTTCGCGTCGTGGGGCCGCTCCACCGTCTGCGCGGCCTCTTCGTCTCCAACGTCTTCCTGCTCGATGGCGGCCCCGGGGACCGCTGGCTCGTCGACACCGGCCATCGGCTCGAGCGAGCGGCGCTGCTGGCCGGGCTGCGCCGCACCGGCTTCTCCCCGCGCCAGCTTTGCGGCGTGCTGCTGACCCACCGCCACTGCGACCACGCCGGCAACGCCAACTTTCTGCGACGAGAGTTCGGCATCCCGGTCTTCGCGCACGCCCGCGACGCGGACATCCTCGCCGGGCGGGCGCCGAAGCCCCGGCTGATTCCGCGATCGGGGAACCTGTTGGCTTGGGGGTTCGCGCAGATCGAGAACCTGACTCGGACGGCAGTGGAGATCGATCGCGTGCTCGAGGGCGGGCAGACGGTGGCCGGCCTCGAAGTGCATCACGCCCCCGGCCACACCGAGGGGTCGATCCTCTTCCGCCACGCCGGCACCCGCAGCCTGCTCTCCGGCGACGCGCTGCTCGCCGCGGTCCCGCCCCTCACCCTCGAGCAGCGCATGTGCCTGCCGCACCCCGACTACGCGGTCGACTACGCCGAAGCCCTGGCCTCGCTGCGCGCCTTCCACCTGGCCGGCCATGCCTACGAAAACCTGCTCGCCGGTCACGGTCGGCCGATCCTCGGGGACGCCCGCGCCCGGGCCGAGGCGCTGCTCCTCGAGGCGGCGGCACCCGGCGCGCCGGAGTAGCGCGGCGAGGAGATCGCGGACCGCTCACCACAAGGTCAGATCGATGCCCAGCGAGGCCTTCCACCCTCGCAGCCGTTCGAGCTCGGCCGGAGCGATCAGGTAGCCCGCGTTCAGGTTGACGAAGACGTTGCGGCTCGACCACAGGTGGAGGCCGGCGTAGGGCGTCAGCTGGAACTTGTTCCCCACCTGCGGCTGGATGATGCCGCCAAGCTCGGCTCCGTACATGGGGATGAGCCACCTCCGCTGAGGGTTGCGCTCGATCGAGAGGCTGAACCCCGCCCCATAGACCAGCGTCAGGCCCGCGTCGGGGAGGGTCGAGGAGAGCAGGTCGGCGGTCAGGTAGACCCGCCCATGGCTCGGCCCGCGATTCTGGTTGCGGTGGACCCAGGTTATCGGAGCCAGCTCGAGCGAGACCCCGTGCAGGATGCCTAGCGAGGCGCTGTCGACCGGGACGAACGCCGCATAGCGCACGCCGGGAAGAAGGTAGGAGGTCCACTCCTCGATGACCTGGACGGTCAGCGTCGTGAACGACGACTTCTGCCCGTCGGAGGCCTCGAACCGCACCCGGTAGGTGCCGGCCTGCGCGTCCTCCGGAGTGAAGGAGAGCTGGCCAGTGTGCGGGTCGAAGCTCGCGCCCGGCGGCAGCGCCTCGGCGCGGTAGGTCACTGGGTCGCCGTCCGGGTCCTGGGCGCTCATCGACCAGCTCAGCGTCTGGCCAGCCGTGACCGTCCTTTCCTGTGCCGGGGGGGCCGTGGGTGCTCGATCCTCGACGACCACCAGTCGAATGAGCTGGCGCGACATGTCCTTGCCGTCGCTCACCGCGAACAAAATCACGTGCTCGCCGAGGTCTTGTTCCCGCGGGGTCCAGACGAACTCCAGGAAGTCGGTGCGAAAGGTCGAATTCGTGGGCAGCCCGGTGGCTGTGAAGGTGAGTGGGTCGCCATCGGGATCGCGGGCATCGAGGAGTATTCGCACTTCCTTTCCGTAGCGGACGGCCGTGCCTTCTCGAGCGCCAAACTGATGCGGGGTCGGATGTTCGAAGTAGGGAGGGTGATTCACGCGCTCGCAGGGTCCCGGTTCCGCGGAGTCGGCCCGCGCGACGCCCGCGCACCACAGGCAAATTGCCGCGATCACAAGGCTTCTGGTCACAATCGAGAGCGAGCGCATGGTTCTCCAAGGGGCGTTGTTCTGCCGCCCGCGAGAGGTGCGCCGAGGGAGAATTTCTCTTCGATTCCGCCATCGACCGCACGTTCACGAGCGTTCCTGCCTTGGTTGGTCGGCGGAGGGGCTTTCTTCGGGAACAGCGCCGAGGCCGGTGCGGGGTCGGAGCCCAACGGGCGGTCGCCAAGCTCGGTGTCACCGGAATCGCCGGCGAGCTTCGGGTGCCGCCTCCAGCCGGAAGGTCGCGAAGGCTGGCGCAGCATCCGGATGGAGATCGCGGTCCGCGCGGGACATCACGAGCACCGAATCGGCCCGCGACGGTGCGCGCCGATGCGAGACCGAAGTAAGCTCCAGGCGACCGAGGCAGACGGGGGCTCCACAGCGACAATGACGCAGGGCTCTGCCCGCGGCTGCTCCGCAGCCCCGGCGCGTCCGCACGGCGTCCCCCACGCCGACGTCGAACCCGAAGCGGAGGCCCCCATGAAGACCCAGGTCGCTGGACTCGCCCTCTCTTTCGCCGCGGCACTCGCCGCCTCCTCCACCGCGGCCGCCCAGTCGGTGGTCTGGCAGACCTGCGGCGGCGCCGGCTGCGTGGTCGCCTGCGTGCAGGGCCCGGCCGCGGGTGACGCGGGCACCGACTGCATCGTCAAGCGCTTCCCGATGAGCCTGCCCTCGAACGGCGTCTACCAGGCCTCGGTCACACCGCTCAACCCCGGCGACAACGTGATGATGACCGCCTGCCGCTCGAACACCTACCCCGCCCTCGACGGCAACTGCGACGCGATGCTGACCACCGTCTCCCCGAGCGTCGGCACCGGGGTCTTCACCCTGCTCAATGCGCCCGCCAACGGCTTCGTGCAGTACCAGGCCAACCCCCTGCCCAACTTCAACGGGAAGATCGTCACCTCCGACTACTACGCCGGGACGCTCACCCTCACCGCCGACTTCCTCTGCTTCGGCTTCTTCGTCGCCAACAGCGACGTGACCGGCACCGGAGCGGTGATCCACCAGAGCGGCACCAACACCGTCGAGGAGCGGCTGTCGGTCGGGTTCCACGCCGGCGACGTCGGAACGTACACGATGAGCGGAGGGAAGATCCTCGCCGGCTACGAAACCATCGGGCGCAAGGGCTCGGGCACCTTCAACCAGAGCGGCGGGATCAACGCCTCGCGCGGGCCGATCACCATCGCCGAGTACCCGTCGTTCCCCTCGACCTCGGGGATCTACAACCTCTCGGGCGGCATGGTGGACGCCCCCTCGGTGGTGAACAACGGGACCTTCAACATCTCCGGCGGGACGGTGAACGCTCCCCTGACCAACACCGGCGCGCTCTACCTCTCTGGCGCGCCGATCATCAACGGCGCCGTCACCAACTCCGGGACCATCAAGGCGACCGGGGCCTCGACCCGGTTCAACGGCGCCTACGTGGAGAACGGCACCTTCGTGAGCGACCCCTCCACCCAGCAGGTGGGCGACCTGACCGTCAACCCCAGCGGCGCGCTGGTGGGCGGCGCGGGCGACCGCTGGGTCGTCACCGGCAACCTCTCGCTGCAGAGCACCCAGGCCAGCCGGTGGAACACCCGCGCGGCCGCCCTGGTGCTGGCGGCCGGGACGACCACCCAGCACACCCTGCAGCTGGGCAACAGCGACCGCGCCTATCGGTGGGGAACCCTCGACATCACCGGCAACGTGCTCCACCTCGACGGCAACGCCAACGCGCGCCTCTACACGGGCAAGCTCCTGGGCGTGACGGCCGCCGGCGGCGCGCTGACCAACCTCACCAGCGCCAACGGCGTGAGCATCGCCTACGACTCGACCGATCCGGACAATGCCTACCTCGCCTCGCTGCCCGCCGACATTCCCACCGGTGGCCAGCTGATCCCCACGGTTCCGCCCTCGGCCGGGCCGACTGCCAACGCCGGGCCGAACCAGCTCGTCGACACCGGGGTGGTGGTGACGCTCGACGGTTCGCACTCGACGGCGACGGGAGGCGCGACCATCGCCTCCTACCTGTGGACCCAGCTCGCCGGGCCGACGGCGGCGCTCTCCGATCCGGCGGCGGCCTCGCCCACCTTCACCGCCGGCCCCGAAGGCGCCTCCTACGCCTTCGAGCTGACGGTGACCGACAGCAATGGCCAGAGCGACCTGGCGGCGGTCTCGGTGCAGGTGCGAGGGCCGGTCGTGGACGCCTCGGTCCCGCCCGACGACGCCTCCGCCGCGCCGAGCGATGCGAGCGGAGCTGCCGATGCCGCTCCCTCTGCCGACGCCTCGGGTGCCGGGACCGACGCCGCTACACCGCCAGCCGATGCCTCGGTGGGCGAGACCGATGCCGCCGAGCCAGTCCCGCCGACGAAGGGCTGCGGCTGCGCGAGCGCGGGCGGCACTCCGGGGATCCTCGCATTCGCCGCAACGGCCTTCTTGCGCCTGGCGCTCAGAAGAAGGGAACGCAGCGGGAGCTGAGCGCGGCGAGGAGGAGCTCGGCGCCTTCGGCGTGGTAGCCGCGAGAGGCTTTCGGCGAGAGGCCGATGAGCTCGACCACGAAGTAGCCCCGGCGCCCGAACCGCTCTATCCATCTACCCCGAGCGGCTGGTCAGCCGGGCACCGAGCCTCGCCGTCGGCCTCGAGCGCACTTCCGCCCGAGCTCATCCCTTGGCGAGCTTCTGCTGCGCGAACCCCGCCGCCTCGGAGCCGGGATAGCGCTGCAAGATCTGCTTGTAGAGCCGCTCCGCCGAGACCGGGTCCTGCAAGCGCTCACCGAAGACGCGGGCCAGCAGGACCAGCGCCTTCGGGGCACAGGGATCGTCGGGGCTCGCCGCTGCCGCCTTGAGCGCGCCGACCGCCAAGGGGTTGTTCCCCTGGACTGCGGCAGCTTTTCCGGCGTCGAGATGGGTCTGCGCCATCAACTGGGCGCCGGCTTTTAGGGCCTCTTGGTAGCGGCTGATGACCGCCGGAACATCCTTGGCCGCCACGGCCTCCTGTACCGCCGCCTCCATGTCGATGTCCGATGGCGCCGAGGAATCGGGAATGGCGCTGGCCGTGGCGACTGAGGCCTCGGCCGAGGCGATCTGGCCGTCAATACTCGAGGAATTGATCGTGCTGGGCGGCGGGGCGTTGCCGCGGGGCTGACCGAGGTTGGCAGCAGGCTCGTCGGCGTCCGACGGTGGCAGGAACCCGAGCTCCGAACCATGCACGTAGAGCATCACCCCAATGATTCGCCCCAGGACGAACGGGAGGTAGGTGCTCAGGATCGAGATCAGCAAGGCGCTGACGACCGGGATCCTCCAACCCGCCGCCGAGTCTTGAAGATCGGCGACCTGCCATTGGACCACCACCATTCCCAGGCAAGCACCGACCAGGACGAAATGGTCACGCGGCACGCGGACAATGGAGGCGAGAATCCGGATCGGATTGAGCATCTCCAGGACGCCGCCGCCGGCGACCGCGATCAGCAGCGCCATGGGCGCGTAGAGTGTGCCCAACAGCGCCAACAACCAGAGAACCGGATCCTGCAACAGCGGACGAGCGCGCGGGCGCGCGGGATCAGGCGGTGCCGAAAGCTCGCCAGCCTGGGGGCTGTCGGCTTCTTCGCCACGGGCAACCGATTCATCGGGCTGACCCGCCGGCGCCCTCTGGGCGGCCCTCCGCTCCTGATAGGCGAACTGCTGCTCTTCGGCAGCCTGGCTGCCGATCCGCCACACGACGTAGCCCGCTGCCGGGAGCCAGATGATCGAGGTCGCCACCAACCCGAGCAGAGCCGGGCGGAAGAGATCGGAGAGCCCGGAGAAGTCGGGCGGCTCGAAGTGGTCGGTCTTGCCCAGACCGGTTCGCCGGGCAATGGAGAGGACATAGGACCACAGGATGGCCTGGCCAATGGCCTCGCCCCGGCCGCCGAGAAAGGACAGCAGGTACAGGACCACCCCCGCGGCAACCATCGAGAAGATGCCCGTCGCGCAGAGGGGGAACGAATAGACGCCTTTGAGGCGCTTGAAGAACGAGATCGCGGCACGCGGGCGCCTGAGCTCACGCGCCGGCCCACCGCACAGGCAGCAGACGTCGTAGATGGCCGCCCCGGACGTTTGCCGCGCGGTGCAGTCGGGGCAGAGCTCGGCATGGCACCAATCGCAGCGCCAGCCAGCCGAGGATTTGGGATGGGCCTTGCAGCGCGACATGGTCGGGATCACGGCCTGCCTCGAACAAACCGCGGAATCGGCAGCCAGCCGAAGGGACAGGAAGGGCTTCGAAACGTCAGGGCCCTCGGCACGCCGTCCCGCTGGTGCGCCAAGAACCTGGATTCGTTGGGACAGTTGCCGGTCATCGTGCCCCCCTCGAGGCATGCCAAGCATCAAGCGAGTGCTCGGGCGGTGGCCACAATAGCCCGAATTCCACTCAAGTCATCGGCGGAGGGGTAGCTCCCGAAGCGCAGCGCCCAACAGCTCCCCTCGCTCGCCTCGCGCAGTCAGCGACCGGAGCACACCGCGGCGCGAACCCCCGACCCCGTCATTGCTTGGGGTCAACGACGCAGGCGCAGCGCATCCGGCTCCGAGGAATCGAGAGCGCCGACCGTCCGCCAGCGGTACGGACACAGGAGGTCCGGGCTCCCTGCGCCGGCCCAGCGCAACCGACCGTCGAAACGATCGGCTGAGCTTTCAGGGCTTTCCGATCGGAGTCATCTTTGGGTCGAGCTTCCCGGTGAACTTGAACTCGTCGTGCGCGGTGCGGCGGTCGGTGTAGATGACGTGCCCCTTCACGCGATCGGTCTCTGCCATTTCAAGCAGAAGCTCGGCACCGGTGGCGTTGTAGCCGTGATAGGCCGTGGGCGAGATGCCGATTTGCTCGACCACGAAGTAGCCCCAGCCGTCGACGTAGGCCATGCGCACCTCGAACGGGCTCTCGATGAGGTCGATGTACTTCGCATTGGGAACGCCTTCGACGACGTAGCGAGCGAGCACCTTGTGCGGCGCGGCGCTCTTGGCCGCCGGAGCCTTCTCCGGCGAAGCCGCCCACGCCAAACCGCCCGCGAACACACTCGCTACTACAACCGCTCGAAGCACTTTCATGAGAGACCTCCGACCGGAGAACTGTCTCGGGAGGGCAAAGCGCTGCGGTCCGCGTTGGGAGCCAGCGGGGCTCGACCGAACCTCTCTGCAAAGGTCCGGGCCGGTCCCCAACCCTCACGACTTGCGGCCCCTGTAGCCAAAGGGATCGAGGTCCATCACTCGCACGACCGTGATCCGGTCGCACAGGAAGCTCGCATCGTGGCGCATGAGCGTCCCGCCCCACTCGACGGCGATGGTTGGGCTTCGCCGACCCTTCTGCCGCACGAGCCGCATTCCCAGGCCCATGATGGGGTTCTGGTAGTTGAACCCATCGATCTTCACGTCCTCGACGTCGTGGAAGAGAAGCTCGGCGAGCGCAGGCCTCTCGTCCGTGGCAAGGTCGTAGACGTAGAACTCCGCCCGCAAGTCGCAGGCAGTGCAATCGCGGTAGGGCGCCCTCTCGAGCGAGATCGAGATCACCTCGAAGTCGTGGAACGTCGGCCATCGGCCAAGGTGCTGCGTGAGAAGGTCCGCGTTCCGGACCCGGGCCATCACGCTCTTGGTGGGGACGGTGTGTGCAATCGCTCGCTCAGGATCCTCATTGACCCTTGGGCGTGAGGACCGCTTGCTTGGTTTCGCCATCGAGAACTCCCGAGCGTCTTCTCAGTCCCGCCCTACATGCCCATGCACTCCACGTTTCTCCCGCGCACCGAGTACGCAGGAGCCGGGTTGCAGACCGCCGCCGCGCAGGAGCCGCAGGTACCGTAGGAGCAGTCGCGGAGATCGGAGCAGTGGACCGGAGCGTTCTCGCACGCCGGCACTGGAGCTGCCCCGCCGTCGATTCCTGAGTCGTGGAGCACGCACAGCTGCCCCGAGGTGCAGGTGGCAGCTCCACACGAGACGGTTCCGTCCAGCGACGTTCCTCCGTCGCTCGCATCAGGAGCTTGGCTGGCTCCGCCATCCGGGTCCACTGCCGCATCGGTACCCAGGTGATCCACTGGGGCGCAGCCCAGCAGCAAGGCGACGAGCGGCGCGGCGCGCATCAGAACGGTCATGTTCGGTTCTCCCGGAAGAAGAGCTTCCTGTTCCTAGCGGCTAGCACCAAGTTCGCGAATTTATTTCGGAAGTTTCCGGGCTCGAGGCCGCCGGCTGCCGGCCGAGACCCGGACCTACAATAGCCCAAACCCCATCCCCACCATGGCCCCGAAGGTCCAGGTCGGATAGAGCAGCATCGCCCCGCCGCCCAGCTGCTCGCGCGCCGCTCGCGGATGGAGCGCGGCGTACAGCTGCCCGAGCACCGAGAAGCGCCAGAACTGCCGCCGGTACTCGACGCTGGTCACCGCCCCCGGCGACCAGTCGGTGCGGGAATCGGCATCCGGGTCGCGGAAGCGATCGAGATCAATCGAGACGAACTCCGCCCCCAGCCCGAGCTTGAGGTCCGGGACGAAGGGCGTCGACCAGGCCACGCCCACCAGCAGCGGCCGCGGTCGCTGGCGGAACCGGCCGATCGCATCGACTCCCTTGGTTGAATCGAGCAGCGCCGCCGCCAGCTGTACCTCCAGCCCCCAGGCCAGCGCTCCCCGCAGCCGCAGCGTCGAACCCCAGCTGACGAAATCGGTGTCCCGCCCGCCCAGCACGGTCAGCGCCACGTCCAGGCTCAGCGCGCTGGCCGCCGGACCCTGCGCCTCGGCCTGCATCGCCAGCGGAACCTCGGGCACGACCTCGACACTCCCCTGGGAGATCGGCGCCACCGGCGTCCGAGTCGGCTCGGCGGCGAGCGGCGCCGCTTCCGCCGGAACCGTTGGAGCCGCGGCCGGCGCGGGCGCAGCGGAAACCGTTGCCGGCGGCGGAGGCGTGGCCGCCGCCGCGACCTGGACCACCTGCGTGCGCACCGGCTCGGGCGGCGTCGGCCAGTCGATCAACAGCCGCGCCTGCACCGCGATCGCCCGCGAGCGCTCAAGCGCGGTGGCGCTCTCCGGAATCTCCAGCAGCGACGAGGCGAAGTGCGCCGCCTGCCGGGCCTCGATCCGGAAGCGCCCCGGCTCCTGCTCGCTCACCGTCAGCCGCACGCAGCGATTGCCGCAGTGCTCCTGGGCCCCTGGCCCGACCACCACCGTGGCGCTGGTCGCCACCAGCGCCCGGGCCACCGAGGCCGCCAGCGCCGGGCAGTCCTCGCCGGCAGGATCGCGGGCGCTGACTTCGAGGTACGAATTGGCCGGGGTCGCGGCCAAGGTCAGCCACAGGCCGAGCAGCGCCACCGACACGGCTCACTTCTCCCGGGATTCGGCCAGCCGCGAGCGGGCCAGCGAGGCGTGCAGCCCCGAGGGAAACAGGCGGACGTACTCCCGCCAGCTCTCGAGGGCGGCGCGCGGATCCTCGCGCTCCAGCAGCAGCGCCAGCTCGGCGTGGGCGTTGTCGGCCCACGGCGGCAGCGCGTCGCCGTCCACCGCCGCCAGCGCCTCGCGGTACTGGCGGATGGCTCCCGGCCGATCGCCCCCGGCCGCCGCCGACCAGGCCAGCAGCGAGCGGGCCTGCGCCGAGAGCGCCACCTCGGGCTCGGTCTCGAGCAGGCTCGCCAACAGCCCCTGCGCCGAGGCCAGGTCGCCCTGGTCGAGCGCCGAGGTGGCCGCCGACAGCTTCTGGCTGCGGTAGCTGGCCAGCGATTCGACCCGCGCGCTCTTGCCGGCCGCGAGCATCAGCGCCGGCCGGCCGCGCCCCTCGGGCCTGACCTCCACCAGCCCCTCCGTCACCGAGACCAGCGTGGCCTCGCCGTCGCGCGCGACGCTGAACCGGGTGCCGTGGACCACCACCTGGGCGTCGGGGGTGTGCACGAAAAAGCGAGTGCCTTCGGGCAGATGGGGGACCTCGAGCGACACCGCCCCGGCGCCCAGCTCGACCCCGTTGGCCACCACCTGGGCCGAGCCGGACTCGACCCTCAGCAGCGCGCCCTGGTCGAGCCGCACCGCCTTGGGACCGGCGGCGCCGTTCAGGGTCTGGCCGGCCTTGGCCAGCGGCAGCGGCGCCGGGGAGGGAGCCCGCGAAACGAAGGCGATGAGCAGCGCGGCGGCGGCGGCGGCCAGCCCGGTGGCGAAGAAGGGAACGGCGCGCCGCGCCTGGCCGATTCGCCGGCGGAAGCGGGCGGAGGCGGCGGCCTGCCGGGCGATGGCCGCGAACGGCGGCGGCGGCACGGCCATCCGCGGGAGCTGGGCCAGCGCCTGATCGACGTCGGCGAAGGCCTGGGCGGCGGCGCGGCACTCCGGGCAGGCGCGCAGGTGCGACGCGAGCTGGGGATCTTCGCGGTCGGCGCCGTCGGCGAGGCGCTCGCGGATGAGGAGGCAGTCGCTCATTTCGCCTCCTCAGTGAAGAGCGGCCCGGCGACCGCCAGCCCGGCCTGCTGGACGCGCTCGGCCAGCTCGGCCCTGCCGCGCGACAGCCGCGACAGCACCGTCCCGCGCGGCTCACCGGTGACTTCGGCGATCTCGGCGGCGGTGTAGCCCTCAGCCTGCAGCAGCAGCGCCAGCTTCTTGGCCGGCTCCATTTCCTCGAGCAGCGCCAGGATCTTGCGGGTCAGGTCGCGGTCGCCCAGCCAGTGCTCGGGAGAGGGGGCCGAGCACTCGGAATCCGGAGCGGGCAGGGCGCGCAGGCGGCGGCCGTCGTCGCGGACCGAGTTGAAGGCGCGGCGCAGCGCGATTCCAGCCAGCCAGGTGGCCAGCCGGGCCTCGCCGCGGAAGCTGGCCACGTGCTTGAAGGCGGCGACGAAGGTCTCCTGCAGGATCTCCTCGGCCAGCGAGCGGTTCTTGACCACGCCCATCAGCAACCGCATCAGCCCGGGAGCGTACTGCTCGTAGAGCTCGCGGTAGGCCAGCTCGTCGCCGGCGGCCAGCCGCGCCAACAGCGCCCGTTCGCCGGCAGGTCCGCGCAGGAATGACAGGCGCTGGTTGGCTTCCACGGAAATCGTCCTTCGCTCGGGCCCCGATGGCGGATTGGACACCCGGCCGCCCGCCTTGATTGCCGTCCGCGACCGCGAGCGATGCACCTCGGTCAGGGAGTTGTCATCCCTGGGGATTTCCGGCGCAACTATTTAGGGGACCGCGGGGATGGCGAGCTCTATCGCCATGCCGTCGACCTGCCTGGCGCTGGCCGCGAACTGCGGCGAAGGCACTGCCAACCGCGGAAGCCGGGCCGACGCCTGAGCGACGTCGGCGAAGGCCTGGGCCCGGGGCACCTCCCCGGGGACGACCGAGCTAGGGGAGCTTGAGTCGACAGAGCGAAACCGTGGCCTCGCCGTTGACGGTGTAGGCCAGGTAGCGATCCGCCCCGTGGGAGAAGGTGGCCAGGCCCACCGGCGAATTGGCGAGTGGCTGGCTTCCCACCAGCGACGGCTGGGTCGGGCTGCTGAGGTTGAAGAAGCCCAGCCCGATACCGCTGCCGGTGATCAGGGTCTGGTCGATGACCAGCAGCTCCGAGTTGCTGCTGGGGCCTGAGGGGATCACCGAGGGGGCGGGGATCGAATCCTTGTTGGAGACGTCGAAGACCGCCAGCTGGCTGCGGTCCGACCATCCCAGGTACAGCAGGGAGTCGCTCATCGCCCAGCCGCGGCCGCCCCAGGAGTCGTTGGCCGGCGTGTAGCTGCCCTTGGCGGCGAACTTGTGAGTGCTCTTGTCGTACTCGAAGACCCTCAAGCCCGCGGGCGCGGTGCCGGTGCCTCCGTCGCCCAGATAGACCTCGTCGAAGGTCGCGTCTCGGGTCCGGCAGGTCACCGCGTAGGGGTAGGGCGTCCCGCTGACCACGAGCTCGTCCTTGAAGACCGGGGCTCCCGGGGAGCTGACGTCGAAGGCAGCCACCCCTTTGCCCTGCACGGCGGCGTAGGCCATGGAGCCGCAGATCTTGAGGTCCATCGTCCCGGCCGACGGCCCGGCGACCACCGAGCCCGCCTGCGGATGGGCGCGGTCGGTGACGTCGATGACCGGCAGGCCCTGGCAGCCGCCGCCGAACAGGTAGGCGAAGTTCCCGCCAGGAGCGAGCCTGACGCCGCCGGCGAACCAGCACCCCGTGGTCTTGTCGAGCGCCAGGCTTCCCTTCTCCACCGGCGCCGCCGGATTGGAGATGTCGACCACCTTGAAGGTCCCGTAGTCCTTTCCCAACTCGAAGAACAGGTCGGTTCCGCCGACATCGAGGTAGCGCGTAAAGATGTCGCTGGCGACGCTTCCCACCGTCTGGCAGCCCGGAGTCGGGCAGCTGACCACGATGCTCGACACGTCGGCGCCGGCGACGCTGCCGCTGCCGCCGGTCACCGTGCAGAGTTGGTAGGGCGAGGTCGGCTGAGTCCTGACCGTCACCGAGTAGCCGGTGCCGCTCTCCACCGTGGTCGGGAAGGCGAAGGGGCCGTTGGCGGAGATCGGCAGCTCCTCGGCGCCGTTGGCCAGCACCAGCCCGGAGCCCTGGAGTCCGCTGACCGTGCCGCCGATCTGGTACTTCGCCGGGGCCGGCTTGCCCCCGCACCCCGTCGCCAACGCGCCGAGCCAGAGGGAAGAAAGGGCCAACAGGCCAATTGTCGAGTTTCGCATTGGATAGATATTGCTTCGCGGCGCTGTGGGCGCAAAGAAATCGCCCAGCCCCGGCGCACGGCCGTGGGATACCGCCGGGGATGCCAGACCGCTCCGAGTCCATCCCGGCGCAATCCCTGGCGATTTATGGATCAGCGACCGGCGATGAACCGCGACCGGAGGTCCCGCCAGGGCCCGCAGGGAGCGGCCGGCGCGATCGCCGGAAGCCTCACCGTCCGGCCAGGGCGATGAAGCCGCGGATCCAGATCAGATTGACCTGGTGGCACTCGCTGAGCGGGGTCTCGACGGTGGTCTCCAGGGCTGCGGTGTAGGGCACGCCCAGGCGCGAGAAGTAGTCGGTGACGCTGCCGTCGCGGAACTCGACCAGCCCCTCCTGATCGGTGGTGACCTTGGTGATCTCGTCGACGACGGTCGAGGCCGCGATCCCGGCGTGGCGGCGCGAGGCGGCCAGGAGCGGGCGATAGGCGTCGCGATCGCCAAAGGTGTAGGCGTAGGTGAGCTGGCCGCGCAGGCCCTTGTCCTGGTGGATGTCGAGGGCGGCGTGGGGCGGGGAGAAGCGCTGCAGGTCCTGGCGCAGGGCGCGGGTCTCCTTGGGCCCCTCGGTGAACAGCGTCCAGCGCAGGAACTGCTGCCCGTCCGTGAGCTCGCCGACCAGCCGGCCGGGTTCGACCTCGTAGCGCAGCAGGTCGTTGTTGGGGCGCTCGCCGCTGGCGTTGTAGCGGTTCTGGGCCTCGAAACCGCTCGGGTTGATGCAGGGATAGACCCTCAAGCCCACCCCCGAGGACCGCGCCAGCTGGGCGATCTCGGGCAGGTGCTCGAGCATGGTCAGCGGGCCGGCTTGCTCCTCGCCGTGGAAGCCGGTGGTGAGGGTGAGCACCCGCTCGCCGGGGGTGGTCAGGCGCATCAGCGGGTAGAAGCGGTTGTTCTCCATCACGCGGCCGTACTCGGCCAGATCGCCCAGGGGGGCGTGGCGGCGCAGACGCTCGAGGTATTCCTCGTAGGTCATCACCTTCAGTGTGAAACAGAGAGGGCCGCGGCGCCAGTAAACGGCTTGACTGGCAAGCGGCATCGCGCTTCGCAACGCCACATGACAGGGCTGGATATCGGACCGCGAGGGGAGGGGCGGTGGCCGGCCGGTTGCAGCAATCCCCGGCGGAGGTCCCCCATGCTGCTGCCCGTGATCTCGGCTGTGCTGCTGGCCGCCGCCCCGGAAGCGAACGCCCTGTTCGGCCCGGGGGATTGCCGCGCCGCGCCCGCCTCCTGTGACGCGGCGCGCCAGTTCGTCGCCCGCCAGAAGGGGGCGCGCTGCCTGGTGGCGTTCAAGGCGGCGCGGCGGCTCTACCTGCTGGAGAACGGCCGGCCGGTCGAGCGGCAGGTCGATCTCAAGGACTACGACCCGCTGCAGAAGAGCTCGGTGCCGGCGCGGATCCGCTTTCCGGTGCCGATGGCGCTCTCCAGCAGGCCGGTGGGCACCAAGCTCAAGCTCAACGACGCCCGCACTCCCGAGGGCGAGTATTGGCTGTGCGGAAGCATCGCCCAGAGCGAGTACAGCTATTTCCTGTCGATCAGCTATCCCGGTCCGGCGGACGTGGAGGCGGCGGTGAAGGAGAAGCGCTTCGCCCCCGAGGCGCTGGAGCGGGTGAAGCGCTCGCAGCGCCAGGGCGGCTGCCCCGACTTCTACTCGGCGCTGGGCGGGACCATCGGCATCCACGGCGCGCCGACCTCGATGGCCGCCGAGATCTCGCGCGCCGAAGCCCAGGACCCGGAGTCGATCCACGTCACCGGCGGCGACTGGACCCTCGGATGCCTGGGCATCGAGAATCGCCACATCCGCTTCCTGGCCAAGGAGGTCAGGGTGGGGACGGCGATTCTGATCGTGCCCTGAGCCGGCAGGAGCCAGAGGCAACGCGCGGGGCTCGCCCTTCCCACGCAGGCGGGTTATCCAATGGATGGGCCATGGAAACCCGACGACATCTGATCGCCAACGGCGCCGGCTGGCAGCTCTCGGTCTACCAGGCGTTCGATCCGAGCACGCTGGCCAAGGGCCGGCGGCCGGTGCTGATCCTCCCCGGCTACGGGATGAACTCGTTCATCTACGCCTTCCACCCCAACGGCCTGTCCCTGGAAGGCTACCTGGTGGAGGCCGGGCTCGAGGTGTGGCGGGTGGACCTGCGCGGGCAGGGCGGCTCGGTGTGCGAGGGCGGCAGCGACAACTACTCGCTCGAGGACCTGGCGCTGACCGACCTCAAGGTCGCCATCCGCGCGGTGCTGGAGCGCACCCTGACCGGCGCCGATCGGGTCGACGTGCTGGGCGGCTCGCTGGGCGGGACGCTGATGTTCCTGCACGCCGCCTTCGAGCCCAACAACCGGCTCGGGACCCTGGTCTGCCTGGGGACGCCGGTGCGCTGGATGAAGGTCAATCCGCTGGTCAGGGCGGCCTTCGCCTCGCCGACGCTGGTGGGGCTGGTGCGGCTCAAGGGCACCCGCAAGCTGGCCGAGCTGGCGCTGCCGATGCTGGCCCGCTTCACCCCCTGGCTGCTGTCGGTCTACATGAACCCCGAGGTCACCGACACCAGCGCCGCCAAGGAGATGGTGCGCACCGTCGAGGACCCCAACCGCTTCGTCAACAAGCAGATCGCCCACTGGATCAAGGACCGCGATCTGATCGTCCGCGGCGCCAACTTGAGCGACGCCCTGCGCAATCTGCGCAACCCGCTCTTGTGCGTGCTGGCCCAGGGCGACGGCATCGTCCCGCCCGAGACCGCCGCCTTCCCGTTCCATCAGATCGGCTCGAGCTCCAAGCGGCTGCTGGAGGTCGGCACTCACACCATCGCCATGGCCCACGCCGACCTGTTCGTCTCCAACGAGGCCCACGAGCGCGTCTTCCGCCCGGTCCGCGACTGGCTGCTCGAGCACGAGGAGCGGGAGGCCCCCGGCGCCTCCACTCAGGAGCTGCAGTAGCTGGATTGGCGCCCAGGCGCTCTTTGCCGAGAGCCAGGACTCCCGCTCCTGGAACGTCGCCGCGCCGGCGCGGGCCGAGGCTGATATCCGGCGCAAGCCGCCAGATTCCCTGGAGAATTCGAGGGCAGGCCGGCCCGGTCACTCCTGCGGGTCGGGGACGCCGAAGTTGCAGCGCCGCGGTTGGAGTGCCGTCTCGGTGGCGGCGCGGCGAGCGGCACCGCGCCCAGGCTCGACAGCGCCTCGCCCTCTGCGCGGCTGCGACCGATCGGCGTGGCGTCCGAGCAGGCGCCCTACACCGGCACGGAGATCCGGTCAGCCCGCTCTCGCTCCGCTCGACTACGAGGCCGACTTTCGTCGGCCGCTGCTCGCTGGCGATCGGGTTGGCAACCGGCAGGAAGCCATTCGAGCTCCCCACGAGGCGCGATGCAGGCGAAGAGGCGCCGCCCGCGTCACTCAGGCATTCTCGGCCGGCGGAGGATAGAGCTCGAGCAGTGCGGCGAGGCCGGCTTGCAGCTCGGCCTCGGTGACCTCGAGGCAGCCGGCGCGCCCCAGGCCGCCGGCGAGCCACTGCGCCGCCTCGGCCGGAACGCCGAACAGCTTGCACTCGACCGGCAGGTTGCCAGCCAGGGTGGTGATGGTCTGCATCATCACCCGCACCAGCTTGGCGAGTATGCCGGTGCCGCCGTTGACGCCGGCCAGCGCCTTCAGCCAGGGAGCCATCGCCCTGAGGCCGTCGGTGCTGCGCTTGACGGCGTTGTGGTCGCCTGGCGAGGAAGCCCGGGAGACGACCAGCATGCCCCCGCCCTTCGGGCAGCTGCGCTGCAGCTCGCCCATGTCCTGCTGCATCTGATCGAGCGCGGCCACCGTCGGCGCCTCGTTCCAGACGACCAGGAACACGTTGCCGAGGTACGCGCAGCAGTAGCTCCGCGAGCTGCGGACGACCTTGAGGTTGGACGGCAAGGGTCGAGGGACGGCGACTTCGAGGGGAACAGCTGACATCTCATCCTCCCATTGCGAAGCGGTTGGTTGAGTGGAGCCTCACGACCTCGATTCCAGATCCTACGGCCCCACCGGGCGCGGCTGCACGCCGATGGTTGGATTCTGCGCGACTCCCGGCGTTCCTTTCCACCGACGCAGAGTCCAAGGTCGGGGCGCTCGGCGGCCGCCGGTTCCCGGCACTACCGCGCCGCCGCGCTCCGCCTGGCGGGACCGGCGCCGCCCGCCACCTTGCCGTCGGCGGTGTAGAGCGGCAGGACGCGGGCCAGCATCGCCTCGATGTTGTAGCGGGGGCGGAAGCCGAGGTCGCGCTCGGCGCGCGCCATGGGGTAGCTGCGGTCGGCGGCGAAGAAATCGACATCGAAGCGCCGCAGCGGCGGGGGACCGGGCAGCAGGTGCAGCGCGGCGAGCACCTCCAGCACGCCGCCCACGGCATAAAGCGGCAGCGACGGGAGGGCGCGGGGGAGCGGCAGGCCGTGGTAGGCGACGAGCCGCTGGACAAAGGCGCGCCAGTCGATGGGCTCGAGGCTGTTGGAGTTGTAGACGCGCCCGGCGGCGGCGGGGCGCTCGGCGCACTGCAGCACCTGCTCGGCCACGTCGTCGGCGTCGACGAACCAGGCCGCGGCCCGGCCGCCGCCGATGAGCGGCAGGCTCTTTTTGGAGAGCATCTGCAGGCAGGTGGGGAAGAAATTGCCTTCGCCGCCCGGCCCGAGGATGAGCGTGGGCCGCACGGTGACGG
This sequence comes from Myxococcales bacterium, assembly GCA_037442205.1. Lineage (GTDB taxonomy): Bacteria > Myxococcota > Myxococcia > Myxococcales > UBA5297 > JBBIQS01. Next base: position 96,813 of record JBBIQS010000007.1, on the reverse strand, counting down.
TCTCCATGCGATCGTCGGCGTGGGCGGCCTGGCACATCGCCTCGGCCTCCTGCTTGGTGTCGCTGTAGGGATCGCCGGTGCGTGGCAGCGAGGCGCCCTCGTCGTAGACGCCGGCCGCGAGCCCGTACACCGAGACGCTGCTCAGATTGACGAGGCGGCGGACCCCAGCGGCGATCGCGGCGTCGAGCACGATGCGGGTGCCGTCGACGTTGAGGCGGCGGCTCTCGCTCCATCCCCTGCCGACGCCGGTCGCCGCGGCGCAGTGAATCACCACCTCACAGCCGCGCAGGCGCTGGCGCCAGGAGGAGGGTTCGAGGAGGTCCCCCGGCACCAGCTCAGCGCCGGCGGCGACCAGCGCGCCGACGTCGGCGGTGGGGCGCGCCAGAGCGAGGGCGCGCTGACCGCGCTGCGCCAGGGCCCGCGCCACTGCACCGCCGACCAGGCCCGTGCCACCCGTCAGAAAGACGGTGTCCATGCCACCACCCTAGGGCAGAGCCGACCTCCAGGAGAGCGGCCGGAGGGAAAGGAACCGGCCAGTGCCCATCACCGGACAGTTCGAGCGGACGTCCGCGCCCGCGCCGGCCTGCAAATCCACCGCTACGACGTCATCGACCGCCCGCCTCGTGGACTGGCCGGCGCTGCCACCCGCTGCGGCTCTCGATGTACGGCGCGCTCCGGCCCGATGGCTCCGCGGTGCTGCTTCCCGAGGGCGGCGCTTGCATCGATGCCGCCGCGCCCGCGTGCGGGTTCAAGCTCCTCGCCGGGCTCCCGCCCCTACTTGGGGAATCCAAGGAATCGGAGTATCTACCTCCTGCGTCCCGCGGGACCTTGCCCTCCCGCGCCCTGCCCGGACGCGCCAATAGGGGAGTGCCATGGATCGCGATCATCGCCTTGCGCGCCGCGCCGCGGCTCGGTTTGCCGTTGTCCTGATTGCCGTTGCCGCGACGTCGGCCGGATGTGGGAAGCAGACCTCCGGAGGGAGTGACGATGGAGGTGGCGGCGGCGACACCACCGCCCCGACCGTCGTCGCGATCAATCCGCCGAGCGGCAGCTCCTTTGCCCTGCCGGTCAACGGCACGCTGACCCTGACCGTGTCGTTCTCGGAGCCGGTCTCCGCAGCTGACCTCGGCTCCACCCTGTCGATCTCTCCCGCGGCGGCCGTCAGCTCGGCTCAAATGTCGAGCGACCAGAGCGTCGCGTACGTGATCGCCGCCGACTTCGAGACCAGCTACAGCGTCACCGTCTCCAATTTCGCCGACAAGGCCGGCAACCCGCTCGCTCCCTACAGCTGGTCGTTCAAGACCAGCATGTCGACGGTCGCCAGCATCGACCCTCCCGGCGATCTGGCCGTCTCCTTCCGCGGCAGCAAAGCGGAGGCGACCTGGACGCCGGTCGCCGGGGCCCAGCGCTACAACTTCTACGTCAAGCGGAACGGGGTCGACGAGACCGTCCGCCAGTCCTCGGTGATCCCGGCCGTGCTCAACATCGGCGACGCCGCCGGCGGCTCCTACGAATTCACCATCAGCTCGGTCGACAACAAGAATCGCGAGAGCGTCCGGTCGGCTCCGGTGCTCGTCGACGTCGCCGCCAAACAGGCCGCTCCGACGACCACCATCCGCGGCAGGGACGTCACGGTCGCCTGGAACACCAGCGCCGGCGCCGTCGCCGGCACGACCTTCAACCTGTACTGCGGCTACTCGAACATCTACGAGAGCGTCTTCACCAACCCCCAGGGCGTCCAGGGGCTGATCACCGCCACCGGGCTCACCAGCAGCCCCCACACCCTGACGCTGACCGCGCAGACCAACGCCAGGTTCAACTGCGTGGTCACCGCGGCCCGCCCGAACTCCGAGTCGGTCCCCTCCGACATGGCCGCCAACTTCGCCTACGGCGCGGGTGTCTACGCCGCCGGGACCTCGCTCGGCCACTCGCTGGTCGCCGGCCACGCCCAGCTGCACCTGACCTGGCAGGCGATCGGGGTCACGGTGAGCGGCTACCGCATCTTCGCCGCGGCGGGGACCACCCCGGCTGCCGCCAACGCGACGCCGGTCGCCACCACCGACGCCGCCATCCAGGCCGCCGACTTCGAGCCGCCCGCGCTGTTCGACGCCGCCGGCCAGCTCGTCCCGACCTGCGTCTCGATCGCCCCCAGCTACGACGACGGCGCGGGGAACACCTCTCTCGGCGAGCTCAAGTGCGACCGCAGCTGGCGGCCGAACGCAGCCTCGTTCCGCGTCTACACCTGCCCGGGCTCCATCCGGCGGGGCGCCGGCGACGCCCGCGCTCTCCACCAGAGCGGCAACTCTCTCTACTGGCTCTCCGGCTCCAGCGTCTACTCGTGGGACCTGGTCGACAACGCCGGCAGCTTCTTCGCCGACCTGAGCCAGGGGACCACCTCCCTCGGCACACCCGCCCCGGCGGACTTCGCCGTGGGGCCGCTCAACGAGATCTTCTACTCCGACGATGCGAGCGCCAACCGCACCATCATGAAGTACGACGTCGCGGCCATGGGGACCCAGGGTCGCTCGCTGCTGGCCAATCTCCTGCCCATCGCCTCGGCGCCGACCACGGTCGCCGCCAGCTCCGCCGGGGACGCGATCTGGTTCGCCGGCGGCATCAACGGGGCGACCCAACGCGGCAGCTCGATCCAGTGCGTGCCGGCGATCGGGGCCGCCGACCCGGTCCTCGTCGCCGGGGGCCTGAGCGAGGTCACCTCGCTGCAGCGGGTTGGCGTCGCCTTCTATTTCGCGACCGCCTCGGGCGTCTACCGCGTCGGCGACGGCACCACCGAGCCGACCTGCGCCCCGGCCACGCCGGTCCAGGTCGTCGCCGGCAACCGCGTCTCCTCCCTGGCGGTAGCCAACGGCCAGGTCTATTTCATCGAGGAGGAGTTGGCGGGATCGCTGGGCTACAAGCGGATGCGGCTGATGAGCCACGCGCTGGCCGACTCCGACGTGAACAACGCTTCGCCGATCGCCGGGAACCTACTGGGCGCCAGCTACCTGATGGCCACCGCGGACCGCCTGCTGTTCCTCAACGGCATGCCGATGACTGGAGCGGTCTCCGGCAACCTGGTGGCGATGGATCTGACAGGAGCCGGGGCGCGCGCCGTCGGCGGACACAGCGCGCGGTACATCATCGCCCAGCCGCTGGTGGACGGGGACATCTTCGTCGGCGAGTCGCGCTACATGCACCGGCTGCCGGTCGGGTTCGAGGTGCCCATCGCGGCCCCCACCGAGTCGCCGACGGTGACCAGCACCCCGACCGCCTCGATGGTGGCGCTCGACGTGGCGGTGCCGGCGAACCAGGCGATCAGCCAGTTCTCGGTGACCGACAAGACCACCGGCTCGACCTTCCTGGGCCTGGGAGTGCCCGGCACCCAGTTCCTGGTGACCGGGCTGGCCGCCAACACGGCGTACACCTTCTCGGTCTGCCTCGAGAACGTCGCCGGTGCCGGGCCGTGCGTCGAGCACTCGGTCTCCACCACGCCGTAGGGACTGGCCGCGGCAGCGGCTCGCGCGCGGGCTCAAGCGCCGTGCGCGAGCGCGCCGGCGGATGGCGAAACGGCCTTCCAGGAGCCGGTTCGGCGACGGTCGCGGTGCCAGGTCCTCGTCGGTGCCGCAGGTGAAGTCTGGTTCCCGGCCCACCGAGGCCGCGTTGCCGTGGCGAGCCTGGTGCGTCGGGTGAGCCCGATGGCCAATTGACGCAACGGTGACCAAGGATCGCTGCGGTGTAGGATGTCGCCGCGATGGCGGACGACGCGCAGTCCTTCTATGAGATGGAGTCGCGCCTCACCGCCGCGGTGAGCGAGCGGATGCTGGATCTCGCCGGCGTGCGCGAGGGGATGCGCGTGTTGGATCTCGCGTCGGGGCGCGGCGAGCCGCTGCTTCGCGCGGCGGCGCGAGTGGGACCGGCGGGGTACGTGCTCGGCGTCGACGTGGACGAGGCCGCGCTCGCCGATGCGCGCACGAAGGCGGCGTCGCGCGGGCTGTCGAACGTCGAGCTCCGCGTAGGAAGCGCGGAAACGGTGGACGCGCAAGGCTTCGACGCGGTCACCGCGCGCTGGGGAATCATGTACATGGCCGCGCCCGAGCAAGCACTCGCGGCCGCCCGCCGCGCGCTCGTTCCGGGAGGCACCTTCGTCGCGGCGTTCTGGGCCGAGCCCGAGCGCGTTCCCTGGGCCATGCTCCCGAGACGCGTGACCAGCCGGTACGCGCCCCTCCCGGCCATCGGTTTCGAGCGGCCGGGTGTCTTCCGGTACGGGACGCTCGCGCGGATCGAGGCGGACTACGCGGCCGCAGACCTCGCGATAGAACACGTCGAGGAGCGAGACGTCGCGGTCGTCGAGGGCGAGCGCGGCGCCGACATCGCACGCTGGGTGCGCGTGGTGCTCGGCCGCCTCCTCGCCGGCGTTGCGGCGCACGATCTCCCTGCGTGGGAAGCCGAGCTCGCCCGCGAGGCCGAAGGGCACCGGAAGGATGGCACGATCCGCGTCGGCGGCGTCACGCGGCTCGTCGTCGCGAAGCCGCGGGTCAGCCCAACCAACACTGCTCCATGAACGAGGGCTGCCTGGACGGGCGAGGACGACAGGCCTATGCCTGGCGGCGAGTCGAAGGGACTCTGGAAGGCATTGCCCGATATCCCTTGCACGAAATATGACTGGCGCACCGGCTTCGGCACCGCTCCAGCATCCAAGGCCTGCCAGCCCGGCCAAGCTGGCGGAATCACTCGGCCTTCACAGATCCGAATTCGCCGACCGCCACACATTTAGCGTTGAGCCGGTCCGCGACCCGAGCACGGGGACGGGCCAAGGCATACCGTCCCCCACCATGCCTCCACGGACCTGGGGAATCCTCGCTGTGTCGGGGCTGATGCTCCTGTTCGGCCTCGCGGAGATCGCGACCGCGTTCCGGCACGCCTTCTTCGGCCTCTCCACTCAATCCAGCCTCGGCTCGACCGCCGCCGGCGCCGCGATCGGCTTGCTCTACCTCTCGGCAGGCGCGCTGGCATTGGTCGGGCGACGCTGGGCGCTGGACGCGGCCCTGGTCTGCCTCGGGCTCGACGTCGCCGGCCGCCTCGCGATGGTGGGTTTCGGCTTCTTCCCGTTCGACTCGCCGCGGCAGGTGTTCGGGATCACGGTGGGCACGCTCGTCGCGATCGGGTTCGGCGTCTACCTGTGGTCGCAACGCCGCCGGTACGGGTGAACGCAACCCTCGACGTCGGGGCCTGGCCCCGCGGGTCGCCAGCCGGGACAACCAGTTGGCGTCATCGGCTCAGCGCGGCGAGCCGACAAGGCGCGGAGTGATCCGGGGACCCGGCGGGCTTCGCCGGCAAGGCCGCGGCTCGGGGCAGGCCGCGGACACCCGAATCACGTGGCCGAACTGACTGAGGGATTCCGTGGCGGGCGCCGGGGAGGACGACTCAGAGCCGGCCGACTACGCTCAGCGCGCCGAAGACGTAGCCGCGGTCCTTTCCCGGCGGCGCGGTGAGGAAATAGTAGGCCGGCACCTCCAGGCCGATGGCCAGGAAGCTGACGGGCGCATACTCGAGGCCGATGTTGACGCCGGCGCCGGCCGACAACGGAGAGTCGAAGAAGATCGGCGCCTCGATCCCCAGCAGAGGATAGAGCTGTCCGCCGGCGTTCCAGGGAAGCCAGGAAAGATTGACCACCATTCCCTGGCGAGTCTTGGCAGCGAGGAGACCGGCCGACAGCCTGATCTGATCGATCGGCTGCCAGCCGACGGTCGCCGCGGCTGCGGCGGCGATCTCCGTGGCCGCCTGGAGCTGCCCGCGAACCTTGACGGTGAGCACCGGCGCTCGAGTCGGAGCCCATCCGGAGCGGGCGTCGGCCACATACTCGCCGGCGTCGGTCTCGCCCAGCAGTCCCTTCGCCGTCGGCTCGACGATGTCGATGAGCGCCTCTTCGGTGGCGTTGCCGGCGCGGGCCGAGAACCGGCGCTCGGCGGTGGCCTTCTTGGCGTCGATCAACTGGACCGACAACAGGTAGGTGCTCCCCAGCTTGCCCAGGGTGCCGTTGACCAGCTTGTCCACGCCCAGGGCTCCTCCGATGTCGGTCAGGCAGGAGGAGTCGGAGCAGCCCAGCAGCGAGCGCTGCCGGTCGAAGCCCACCGCCGCCTCGATGTCCTTTGACGAGACGATCGAGAGGTTGGGGCGGCGCGCCAGGGCGTTGGAGAGCAGCTCGGCGACCAGGTCGGCCAGCTTCTGGTCCGTCCCCGGGCCCGGGCGCAGCGGCAACACCGCGATCTTCCTGCGCTTGGCGGCGCTCGGGACCGCTGGGGCCGCTGCGGCCGCCGCGGGCGGCTCGGGCGATGGAGGGGCTGGAGGCGCGAGCTCGGCCTTGGCCGCGGCCGGCGCCGGCTCGGCGGGAGCGGGCGCCGGGGGGAGCTTCTTCTTGCTGGTGGCGGAAGCTGCGGCGCCCTTGGCCTTGTTCGCCGCCGCGGTAGCGGCCATAGAGGCGGGCGCCGAAAGAGACAGCGCCGAGGTGGCCGCCAGCAGCAGCACCACCGGGCGGATCCTTCGCCTGCGCAGCGCCCATAGCCCGAGCAGACCCAGCCCCAACGGCGCCGCTCCAGAGGCGCTGGCGCAGCCGCAGGCGAACATCGACGGAGAGAGCTCGGCCTTGTCGCAACTCCCCTGGCAGGTCCCCTCGGCCGTGCAGGTCCCGCGACAACCCTTCTCGTTGACGCACTCGGTGCCGGCGACCGCCAGCTGGAACGAGCACTCCCCGGTGATCGGATCGCACGAGCCGGGGGTCTGCCGGCAGGCCAGGGAGGTCTGCGAGCAGTCCTTGGGATCGCCCTTGCAGACCTTGCCCTGGCAGGTGGTGGTCCCGGGCTTGAAGCAGAGATTGGCGACTTTGCAGGCGCGTCCGGCGCAGGCGCCGTCGTCGCAGTCGGCCGTGCCGTCGCAGTCGTTGTCGATGCCGTCGCCGCAGTCGAACTCCGAGGCCGCCCGGCTGCAGGTGCAGTTGCCGCTGCGGCAGACCTCGCCGAAGTTGCCGCAGGCGCTCCCCTCGTTGGCCGGGCTGCCGTTGCAGGCGCCGGCCGAGCTGCAGGCGAAGGCGGTGCAGCGGTTGGTGCCGTCTCCGCAGTCGCTGCCCGACGGGGCCTGCGACCAGCCGGCGGCGTTCCGGTACGGATTGCACCGCTGGCAGCGGTCGGCGGCGTTGACCGCGTTCTCGCGGTAGGGCACCCCGTCGATCAGGCAGCCCACCTCGCACAGCCCGCCGAAGCAGAAGCTGGTCGCCGACGCCTCCGCCCCGGCCAGGCCGCAGCTCTTGCCGGCGGGCGAGCTGGGATGGGTGCAGGTGGCGGCGGCGTCGCAGACGTCGTCGGTGCACTCCAGGCCGTCGCTGGCGCAGGCGGTTCCCTTGTCCGCCGGCGAGAAGGCCGTCCCGCTCGCGGTGGGCCGACAGACGTGGCAGGAGTCGTCCGCGGCGCTCCAGGCGCCCGGGGAGTAGAAGGCCCCGTTGATCAGGCAGCCCTCGGTGCAGACCTGCGCCCGGCAGTAGCGGCCCGCGCCGCACGGCGCGTCCTCGGCGCGGAGCTTCCAGGCGCGGGGGCTGCCGGCAGCGTCGCAGTACTGGCAGGCGTTAACGGGGTTGGAGGCGCCGTCGCCGTAGAGGGCCGAGTCGATGAGGCACTGCGCCACGCACTGGCCGGCGGAGCAGATCTTTCCGGCGGCGCAGGCGGCACCGTCGGGGGCCGTGGTCCAGGCGGCGGTCGAGGTGGCCGGCGCGCAGACCTGGCAGGGGTCCGCGGGAGAGGCGGCGCCGGGAGCGCGGAAGGCGCTGCCGAGGTAGCAGCCGTCCTTGCAGGCGGCCGCGCTGCAGACCTTGCCGACGCCGCAGGAGGTCCCGTCGCCGCTGGCGGTCCAGTCGACGGCGCTCGACGCGGGTGTGCAGAGCTGGCAGGAGTTGGCGGGATTGGCGACCCCGCTGCCGTAGACCACCCCGCCGATGGAGCAGCTCGACCCGCATTGGCCGGACGAGCAGACTTTGTTCGGACCACAGACCGCGCCCTCGTTGCCGGGGCTCCAGTCGGTCGTCAGCTTGGAGGCGTCGCAGCGCTGGCAGGAGTTGGCGGGATTGGTGGTCAGATCGGCCCAGAAGGCCGCTCCGATGAAGCAGCCCGCCTGGCAGCCGCCGAGGTGGCAGACCTTGCCGGTGGCGCAGCTCTGGCCTTCGGCGTAGGCGGTCCAATCCGTGGTGTTGGTGCCGGGGGCGCACGTCTGGCAGCCGCCGTTGAGCGCTCCCGGATCGTAGAAGGCGCCGCCGATGCTGCAGCCGATGGCGCAGGCGCCGTTGTGGCAATAGTTGCCGGCCGAGCAGGTGCTCTGCAGGGCTTCGGAGGTCGCGCTGAAGGACTGGGTGCTGGTGGCCGGGAGGCAGGCCCGGCAGGGACCGCTGGCGGCGCCGGAAGAATAGAAGGTGCCGGAGACGACGCACCCTTCGGCGCAGGCGCCTGCGTGGCAGAAGCTGGTGCCGGTGCAGCCGGCGGGCTGCTGCGCCTCGAGGGCGCTGGTCCACAGGGAGGTGGAGAGCCCCGGCTGGCAGGTCTGGCAGGGGTTCAAGGGATTGGCGTCGCCGGCGGCCTGGAATTGGCCGGAGATCACGCAGCCGGACAGGCAGGCCCCGTTGTGGCAGAAGCTGCCGGTGCCGCAGGAGCCCAGCTCGCTGGCGGCCGCCCAGCTGGTCGCCCCGGCGTTGCAGACCTGGCAGCCGGCGCTGGCGGTGGACTTGTCGGCGAAGAACGCGCCCCCGATGCTGCAGCCGGCGGCGCAGGCGCCGGCATGGCAGAAGCTGCCGGCCGAGCAGGTGCTCGCCTGCGCCTCGTTGGAGGGGCTCCAGGCGACGGCGTTGAGGTCGGGCCGGCAGGACTGGCAGGCGCCATTGGCGGTGTTCGCGGCGTAGAACTGCCCGGCGATTCCGCAGCCGGTGGCGCAGGCGCCCGTATGGCAAACCTGCGTGGCCGAGCAGCTGCGCTGCTGCCCCTCAAAGGCGCCCGTCCACTGCGAGGTGCTCGAGGCCGGCTGGCAGGTCTGGCAGGGATTCGCGGGATTGACGTCGCCGACGGCGTAGAACTGGCCGGAGATCACGCAGCCGGTCAGGCAGGCCCCGCCGTGGCAGAAGCTTCCGGCGCCGCAGCTGCCGGCTTCGTTGATGTTGGCCAGGCTGGTGGTGCTGGTGCCCGGATCGCACCGCTGACAGCCCGAGCTGCTGAGCCCGCCGTTGTAGAAGAACTTCCCGCCGACGGCGCAGCCCGGCTGGCACAGGCCCGCGCCGTCGCAGATCGCGGAAGTGGCGCAGGGAGTGCCGAGGCTCTTGTTCTGGTAGCCGCACTGGAAGAAGGTGCTGGCATCGCAGGCGGTGGCGGCGATCTGGCACACGTTGGGCTTGCACTGGTTGACGCCGGCGATGCAGGAGTAGCCGCCGTTCGCCGCGGGCTGGTTGGGGTCGACGCAGCTGCAGCAGGTGGGCACTCCCGACATCCCGCAGGCCCCCCCGTTGCCGTTGCAGACCTGTCCGGAGAACCGGTAGTCGGCCGGTGAGGCCGGGCTGTGGGAGTAGCAGGTGATGTCGGGGTCGCACAGCTCCTGGCAGCCGCAGTCGGCCTCGGTCATACACCAGACCCCGGTGTCGACCCGGATGGCGGAGGCGGGCTGCGAAACCCCGAGGATGGAATACACGGCGGCGACGCCGAACCAGCGCACTGGCTTCATGGTGGCTCCGAGGCGCGGGATGGATCGGTAGAGACCGGTGGGCAGTCCGTCCCGCGCCGCCTCCAAGCTATCATGCCGCGGGCCCGGCACCTCCCGGCCCGGCGCCCCGGCGCAGCCTCTGCGAGCGCACGCGCCCCAGGGTGCTCGGGTCCGCCGGGCAGCCCGGACCAGCGCGACAGCACCAGGTTCACGTCGGTGTTGGGATTGGCGCACAGGGACAGATAGTTCGCGACCAGCTCGCTGTCGCCAGACGCCTTCTGCAGCAGGCTCTCGCCGAACAAGATGTGCCGCGCGAGAATCCACGACGGCTGGCGCTGGCTGTAGGGATCCGGGGCGATCGACGGCAGGGATTGCCGCTGCAATGGGCGATGGCCGGTTTCCCGGAAGCGTCGCGGAATGGCGGCACACTGGGCGCCGCCGCTCGAGCGCTCCGGCCCCGGCTCCTTGCCAGGTCCCCCCGGGTGCGCTTGCATGGCGCCCAAGGTGCGCGTGCTCTTCGCCGAGAACCAGGACTCCTTCTCCTGGAACGTCATCGACTGCCTGCCCTGCGGGCGCGCGGACGTCTGCGTGCGCCCGGGCAGCGCGCTGAGCTCCGATTCCTCCTCGCTCGACGGCTTCGACCTGCTGGTGGTCGGGCCCGGGCCCACCGATCCGGTGCGGGCAGGCATCGTCCGGCTGGTCGAGCGTGCCGCCGAGCGCGAGCTGCCGACACTGGGAATCTGCCTGGGCCATCAGGCTTTAGGCCTCGCGTTCGGCGCCCGGCTGGTCCGCGCCGCACCGACCCACGGCAAGGTCTCCCAGGCCCACTTCACGAAGTCGCGGCTGCTGCCGTCGTTCGCCGGCCCGGTGGCGGTGATGCGCTACCACTCGCTGGCGCTGGAGGAGATCGCCGCCCCGCTTTCGGTCATCGCCCGCACCGACGACGGCCTGGCGATGGCGGTCGAGCACCGCGAGCTGCCGATGCTCGGCCTGCAGTTCCATCCCGACTCCTACGCCACCCCCCGCGGGCCGGAGATGCTGGCCGAGTTCTTCCGGAGGACACTGTGAAGCCGGAGGCACTGGAAAGCCTGAGGTCTTTCGCGCTCTTGGGCCCGGGGTTCGGCGGCGATGGCTTCACCCTGCTCACCGGCCTTTCCGAGCAGTCCTCGGCCGATCCCGCGCTGGTCTTCGCACCGTTCGAGGCCTTGGGAGCGCAGGCGCGGATCTTCGCGGCGACCTCAATCGAGCCCTGCCAGCTCGAGCTGGCGCCGCCGGAGAGGCCGCTGCGGGTCGAGTTGGACGCGGCAGGCCACACCGGAAAAGTGGTGCAAATCCGGGAGTCCATCGCGCGTGGCGACGTGTACCAGGTCTGCCTGACCGAGCGCGCCAAGGTCGAGCCGGTTTCGGGACCGGAGCTGCTGCGGACGATGTGCCGCGGGACGCTGCCGCGCTTCGCGGCCTGGATGCGGCTGCCGTCGGGAGAGGAGCTGGTGTCGGCCTCGCCGGAACTGTTCTTCGAGATCGACGGCGCCCATGTCCGCACCCAGCCGATGAAGGGCACCGCCCATCCCGACGCAGCCGGTGCGCTGGCCGCCAGCCGCAAAGACCAGAGCGAGCTGGCGATGATCACCGATCTTTTGCGCAACGACCTGGCGACGGTCTGCCGGGAGAAGAGCGTCCGGGTCGACAATCCGCGGCGGGTGCTGGAGCTGGGCTACGCGCTGCAGACGGTGAGTGACATCGCCGGCGAGCTGGCGCCGGGGACAACCGCGCTCGACGTGCTGGCGGCGCTGCACCCGGGCGGCTCGGTGACCGGCGCCCCGAAGCAGGCGGCGCTGGCGATGATCCGCCAGCTCGAGCCGACCCCGCGCGGCGCCTACTGCGGAGCCCTCGGGTTATGCCGCGGCCAGCGCTCGATCTTCAGCTTGCTGATCCGCACCGCCAGCCGCGCCGCCGACGGCTGGACCTACGGCGTCGGCGGCGGAATCGTCTACGACTCCGAGCCCGCCGCCGAACGGGCCGAGCTCGAGGTCAAGCTGGGAGCGCTCAAGTGGCCTACACGCTCCTGAGAGCCACTTCCCAGGGTGTGCTGCTGCTCGAGCAGCATCGCCGACGGCTCGCGCTGGCACCGGAATCGGCCAGGGCTTTCGAGGATTTCGCCCGCGTGTGCGAGCCAGGGGTCTACGCGATCCGGGCCGACGAGAAGGTGCATTCCATCGAGCGGCGCGAAGGCTCCAGGCTGTTCGACGGGATGCCGGCGCGGCTGGCGATTTCGCCGGTGCTCGCTTCGCCGCCGCGGCTCGCCAAGCCGGCGCCGCCCGGTCCCTACCAGCCGGTGCGAGCTCAGGGGATCGCCACGCTGCTCACCGATCCGACGGGCCAGGAGATCTTCGAGTCCTGCAGCGCGGCGGTGCTGGGATGGGACGGGACCTCCTTGATTTGCCCGCCCGACGACCGCCCGCGCGTCTGGTCGACGGCGATGGCGGCGGTGCGCGAGGCCTTCCCGGTGCGCCAGTCGCCGCTGCCGGCCACCGGGATGGCGCTGCTGCTGATCAACGCGGTCAAGGGGACCTGCGTCCTCGCGCGCCCGGGCGAGCCGGAGTTTCCCGAGAAGACTCGCGCGGAAATCGAGGCCACCCTCGAGTCCACGGCCCGGCGGCCCTGAGCTCGCGGCCTCGCATTGAATGTCCGCGGTCCGGCCCTGCACCTGACCTGCGAAGCGCGAAGTCAATCCCGACAACCCACTGACTGGACGGGCGCTCTTTGCCCGTGAAGGGGAAGCCATGTCTGCCGTTCGCCTCTGTGTGCCCTCGCTGTCCCGCTCGCTCGCGGCGGCTTTCGCTGAGCTCGTCACCTGCCTGCTTCCGATCTCGCTGGTCTTCTTCGCCCTGCTCGCCAGCGGCTGCACTTCGCCGGCGACGAACAACTCGCGCGTCCCTGCGGTCCAGGGCGTGCTCACCCGCCGCTTGAGCGGCACTCCCACGCCCGCCGGCAATGGCAGCGGCGCCTTCAGCGCCGCCGTCGCCGACTCCACCGGCGCGCTGCCCTCGTTCGCCGGATCGAGCGGCAGCTACGATCTCGCCCTCTCGAGCGGCGCCCACTCGCTCGCCTCCGGCCAGGCCTTCGCCGCTCCCACCACCGACGAGCTCGGCAATCCCTACTGGATCGTGGGCATCGGCAAGTCCCTCGCCGGCCCTCCCTCGGAGATGCTGCTGATCGCGGTCCCCGATTCCCGCTACGCGCCCGGCACCGTCAGCCTCGACGGCTCGCAGGCCATCGCCTACCTGGTCGACTCCGGCGGCAACCCGCTCGTCGCCAGCTCCACCGGCTCGGTGATCTTCACCGACGCCCCCCGCACCGCTGGCAAGTTCGCCGCCGGCTCGTTCACCGGTGAGTTCGCGCTGGTGCCGCCGCCCGCCGCCTGCGCCAGCGATGCCGACTGCCGCGCCGGGCAGAGCTGCCGTTCCGGCCAGTGCACCGCCCAAGGCTCCGCCTCCTGCCGCACCGACGCCGACTGCGCCCCGGGGACCAGCTGCGATCCCACCACCGGCAGCTGCTTCGCAATTTCTGCCTCGTGCCGCACGAACGGCGACTGCCCTGCCGGACAGGCCTGCGACCTCAGGACCAATTCGTGCGTCTCGCCGGGCGGCTGCTCGGCCACCGGCTGCCCGGCAGGACTGACGTGCGACCCCTACACCGACCTGTGCACCTCGCAGAGCGCCTGCCGCACCGACGCCGAGTGCGGCCCCGGCCAGAAGTGCCTGGGCGGCGAGTGCCTGGCACAGCAGGCGTCGGGGCTCGGCAACTGCTTCTCCGGCGGCTCGAAGACCGGCCAGGGCAGCTATTCCGGCGACGCCGGCGGGGTGGCCAGCTGCTCGGCGATCCAGCTGGGCAGCGTGAGCGGCGGGCCACAGGCGGCGCTCACCGACGGCATGACCCAGAGCGGCAACCAGGGGACGATGCTGGTGATCGGCGATCTCTCCGGCCAGGGCGACCGGTACCTGGTGGTCGAGCTCGACCGATGCCCGGCGCCCGGGGCTACCCTGAGCGCCCCGGCGAGCAGGTTCCTGCTGGTGACCCAGACCACCGTCGGCGACACGCTGTTCTACGCGCAGAAGACCGCGTCCGCGGGAACACTCACGGTGCAGGACGTGGGCGGCGCCTGGAACGTGGCAGTGACTGCCACATTCGGCAGCGGAACGGTGACGGCGACCGCGACCCTCCGCTGAACCTGGTCCGACGCTTCGAATGGGCGCCGGCGAGTCGATTCGCCGGCGCCTCCTTGATTTGCCCGCCCGACGATCGCCCGCGGGTCTGGTCGACGGCGATGGCGGCTGTGCGCGAGGCCTTCCCGGTCCGCCAGTCGCCGCGGCCGGCCACGGGAATGGCGCTGCTACTGATCAACGCGGTCAAGGGGACCTGCCTCCTCGCGCGCCCGGGCGGGCCGGCGTTTCCGGAGAAGATCCGGGCGCATATCGCCGCGGCTCTCGAAGCCACCGCGCGGCGGCCCTGAAGCGGCTGAGCCCGCCCGAAGGCGGGCCCTGCCTGCAAACTGGAGCGCCGCGAGTTTCGCTACCGGCCCATCGCCGTCCAGTTGATGTGCCAGTTGTACGCCACGTGCGGAGTTCCGACGCTCGCGCACGCCCAAGGCGTGTTGGCCAGATAGACCGTGAAGCCGGTCGCCGTGGCTCCATAAACCGAGGTTCCGCCGACCGTGTAGAAGTGGCTGGTGTCGCCGCCCACGGAGGTGAAGTAGTAGGGAATGGTGCCGGCGGTGAACCCGCAGGCCGTGGTGTCGACGTTGACGTACATCGTGCAGCTGCCAGCGCCGCCGTAGGGCATCCACTGCGACGCCGTGGTCCTGCCGGCACAGGTCTTGAGCGCCAGGCCGGTGGCGGCCTCGACTGCGTTGGCGCCGACCTCGGACATGTAGAAGCCGCTGACCCGGGTGGCGCCGACGTTGCCGAAGTTCACGACCACCAGCGGCTTGATGAAGCGCGTCCCCACCGGGAAGTTGGCGTTGGCGGTGCCCTCGCCGGTGAAGCTGGCGGTGTAGAGGGTCCAAGCGGAAGGGAGGGTGACGCCGAGGGCCAGGTTGTAGTTGAAGCTGCCGGGGTTGCCGGGCAGCAACTTCTTCGTGGCGTCATAGGAAGCGAAGCCGGCGTAGAAAGTCCCGGCGCCGTTCATCAGCCTGGCCCAGACCCGCCCCTCGTAGCGCCGCGAGGGATCGACCGGGATGAGGTCGCCGTAGGTGTAGGCCGCGCCGCCGTTGACCGTGGTGACGAACTCGAAGGAGGCGCTGCCCTCCTTGGTGTCGGCGTTGGTGGCGATGGCGGAGGTGTTGCCGAGGGCGCTCCAGCGGGCCGGGTCGGGCTTCCAGTCGATGAGATTGCCGCCGGTGATGTTGGGCTTGGCGGCGAAGGCGGCGAAGTCGGCGGCGGCGAGAAAGCCGTCGGCGGCGGCGCTCGCCGGTGGCATCGAGAGCACCGGCGTGCTGCTGCCGGTCGCGACAGCGATCGGCGTGCCGGCCGCGGCGCTGACGCTGGTGACCGTGCCGGGGTTGACCGCGTCGGCGGCGCAGGCCCAGGCGGTGCCGTTGAACTTCATCACCTGGCCGGCGGCGCAGGCCGGCAGCCCGAGGGTGGGAGCGGTGGCGGTCCCGCCGGAGACCAGGCCGCCGTTGGCGGTCGCCCCCACGCTGCCGACCTTGGCGCTGAAGGCGTTCCAGTCGGCCGAGGAGAGGTAGCCGTCGGCGGCCGAGCTGGCTGGGGCCATCGCCAGCGGCGAGGTGGCGGTGCCGCTGCCGGTGATCGGCGCGGTGGCGCTGACGGTCGCCAGCTTGCCGGCGAAGGCGTTCCAATCGGTCGAGGACAGATAGCCGTTGGTGGTGGAGTTGGCCTGGGTGATCGAGATCGCCGGGGTGGTGGTCCCAGTGGCCACGCTCAGCGGCCCGGTGGCGGTGACGCTGGTGACGGTGCCCGGGTTGACCGCGTCGGTGCCGCAGATCCAGCGGGAGCCGGCGGTGTCCCACTTCAAGACCTGGCCGTCGGCGCAGGCGACATTGTTGGGCATGTAGCCGAGGTAGCTGCCCGCCCCGCTGGCGATCTTGCCGACGCTCAGGCTGGTGATGCTGGCGTCGCCGACTGAGATGGCGGAGGTGCCGGCGGCGATCAGCCTGCCTTGGGAATCCACAGTGAAATTGGGGATCTGACTGGCGGAGCCATAGGAGCCGGGAGCGACGGCGGTGTTGGCCAGGGCGATGGTGCCCGCGCCGGTGATGGTGCCGCCCGACAGCCCGGTGCCGGCGATGACGCTGGTGACCGTGCCGCCGGCATTGGCGTCAGTGCCGCAGACCCAGCGCGAGCCGGCGTTGTCCCACTTCAAGACCTGCTGATCGGCGCAGGCCAGGCCGCTGGGGCGATAGTTGAGGAAGCCGTTCACGTTCACGTTGCCCCGCACGTCGAGCTCGACCTCGGGAGCGGTTCCGATGCCGACGAAGCCCTGACCGCTGACCACCATCGCCGGCGCTCCGCCGTTCTTGAGCAACTGGGCGACGGGCTTCTGGACCCGCATCGAGCCCATCAGCACGCCGACCGGAGCGGCCGGACTCACCTTGGCCGCGGAATCGCCGGACACGCTCTGCACCTGGAAGTACTGGCTGCCGCCGCCGGAGCTGATCACGATGACGTCGCCCATGGCGAGCTCGCTGGCGAACTTGGCGGCGCCATCGCCCACCAGGCTGTCGGTGCCGGCGGCGATCGAGACCGAGCCGGAGCAGGGGCCGAAGGCGGCTCCGGTCGCAGCCAGGGCGGAGTTCCCGGGTGCGCCGATGGCGCTGGTCCGGCCCGAGGAGACCAAGCCTCCGTTGGCGGTCCCGCTGCCGCTGATCACGAAGTTGGCGTTGGCCTGCGGGCCGGCGCTCTGGTTCTGGATGTAGCCGGTGCCCCCGCTGCCCGCGGCCTTGCCCGCGAAGGCCTGGTAGTCGGCGGCGCTCAGGTAGCCGTCGCTGCTGGCGCTGGCCTTGGCGATCGCGATCTCCGGGGTCGAGCTGCCGTTGGTCACCGACAGCGGGCTTCCGGGCGCGGCAGTCACCGCGGTCACGGTGCCCGGATTCTTGTCGTCGGCGGCGCAGGTCCAGCTGGTTCCGTTGTGCTTGAGGATCTGCCCGGCGGAGCAGGGCATCACCGCCAGGGTCGCGCCGGAGCGCAGCAGGCCGTCGCCGGCGATCAGGTTGATGGCGTCGGCGCACAGCCAGTCGGTGCCGTTCCAGCGCAGCACCTGATCCATGGCGCAGGTGGTCACCAACGAGAAGGCGGTGCCATTCAGGCTCAGGCCTGAGCCGGCGCTGTAGCTCGCCGTGGCCGGACCGGTCAGCTTGCCGGTGGAGTCGATCACCGTGGTCCCACCGACCCGCAGCTCGGCGGCATCGACCACTCCGCCCTTCACGCTTCCAGCCATCACCGCGTAGGGCACCGAGGCGACCTGCTGCCGCGGGCTGAGCGCGGTGCCGTCGATCGACAGCTCCAGGTACAGCAGCCGGCCGTCGAGGACCGTGGAGTCGAGCGGCTGGGTGCTGCCGAGCATCGTGGCGTAGTAGCCGTCGCTCAGCGCCAAGGTCTGGGTCTCGCTCCAGATCGCGGTGCCGCCTGAGTCGGCCGAGAAGAGCGAGAAGGCGAAGCTCTTGCTCCCGATCTCGGGCGTGCCGTCTGCCTTCAACAGGCGGCCTTGGTAGCCGATGAGGTTGGGCACCTGAGCGAAGGCAGAGGTTGAAAGCGCAAAGATGGCCAAGGCCAGCCAGCGAAGCGGACGCATGGGGTTCTCCGACCGTCTATTGCTGTGAGCGGAATTCGCTTGGTGGCAAAACAAGCGAGCGGGCACTCGGAAGTCTAGAAGCCCCTCAGACGCGCTGTCAAAGACCAGCGGGCCATTCGGCTCAGGTTCTCTCCGCGCCGCCCAACGCTCCCAACCCCGCATACTCATTTGTCTTTTCATGGCGCTCCGAGCCTCGCGGCGCCCTCCGCATGCAGCCGCTGCCGGCTGCCGTGGCCCACCGTCTCCGGAGCCGAATCGGAGGGCTTCGACTGGCCGACGCGCTCACGGCGGCGGGCAAGAAACGGCGAGCTCGATCCTCCCGGTCGCCGGATTGGCTATGCTCCCCGGCCCATGGCTCTGCCTTCGGTCCCCTACGACTTCGACATCAGTCTCAGCCTGGTCGACCGCAATCTCGAGCGGCGCGTGGTGTTCAAGGCCGCCCGCCATCCCTCGGAGTCGATGGAGCGGCTGTGGCTGCGGGTGCTGGCCTACTGCTGGAAGTGGGACGAGCACCTGGGCTTCGGCCCCGGGCTCTCCGACCCCGACGCCCCCGACCTCCTGATGCAGAACCTGATTGGCGACACCACCTTCTGGATGCGCGTGGGCAAGGCCGACCCGGCAAAGATCCAGCGCGCCGCCGACCGCAATCCCCACGCCCAGGTGTCGGTGCTCTTCGAGTCCCCGGCGCGGATGAAGGCCTTCGTCGACGAGGCGAAGGACAAGCAGCTCGCCAGGCTCGAGAAGGTCGAGCTGGCCGCCGCCGATACCGAGCTCATCGCTCGGCTGGCCAGCGTCGAGGAGCGCCGCTCCCGGCTCACCCTGACCATCGTCGCCGACCACTGCTACTTCGAGCGCAACGGCCAGCACTTCGATGCTCCCATCGAGCTCGGGCGGCTGCTTTCCTGACCTTGAGGGCTGGGGTTTCGCGCTTCGCGCGGGACCGGCTGAAAGCCGGCGCTCCGCCCCGCTCTAGCCTCGGCACGCCACTCCTTAGTAGCGTTCTCCTTTGAGCCGAGCGCTCGACCGCGGGCCTTCCCGCCCGCGCCGCTCTCACCCGAGGAGGAATCCCGTGCCCAAGGAAAAGCGCAAGGATGCCGAGGAGCGCGAGCCGCAGAAGAAGCTCAAGTCCAAGCTCTACGAGAAGCAGCTGGCCAAGCTGCAGGTCGAGCTGGTGAAGATGCAGGAGTGGGTCAAGCACAAGGGTCTGAAGGTGGTGGTGATCTTCGAGGGCCGCGACGCCGCCGGGAAGGGCGGGGCGATCAAGCGCATCACCGAGTGCCTCAACCCGCGCAACTGCCGGGTGGCGGCGCTGGCCGCGCCCACCGAGCGCGAGAAGACTCAGTGGTACTTCCAGCGCTACGTGGCCCACCTGCCGGCCGCCGGCGAGATCGTCCTGTTCGACCGCAGCTGGTACAACCGCGCCGGCGTCGAGCGGGTGATGGGCTTCTGCAGCGACGACGAATACCAGGAGTTCACCCGCACCTGCCCCGAGTTCGAGCGGATGCTGATCCGCAGCGGGATCCTCCTCATCAAGTACTGGTTCAGCGTCTCCGACGAGGAGCAGGAGAAGCGTTTCCAGGACCGGCTCGGCGATCCCACCAAGCGCTGGAAGCTGTCGCCAATGGACCTGCAGAGCCGCGCCAAGTGGGTCGAGTACTCCCGGGCCAAGGACGAGATGTTCGGCCACACCGACTCCAAGCAGTCGCCCTGGTTCGTGGTCGAGGCCGACGACAAGCGCCGCGCCCGCCTCAACTGCATCCACCACCTGCTCAAGCAGGTCGAATACCAGGACCTGACCCCCAAGCCGATGAAGCTCCCGCCCCGCCAGGCCGACAAGGGCTACGTCCGCCCGCCGATGCAGGATCAGACCTTCGTTCCCAGGGTCTTCTAGGCGGGGCCTGCGCCGGGATTCACTAGGAACTGCCAACACTTGGGCCCCCGACGACGCGTCTCCCACGCCGCCCGGAGACGTGGCCCGCATCACTCGTGGATCGCGCGGGATGGTCTATAGTTCGGGAATTCTCGCTGTCGCATCTCACGCAATTCCCGCCGGGGAGCGCCATGTCTCCGAAATCCCCGATCCGCCTGGCCGTCCTGGCCGCCGCGGTCGCTTCCATCGCTGCCTGCAGTGAGCCCAACTCCGCGGTGATCGCCGCCAAGGTGGGCCGCCTCCGGGCGCAGTTCCCCAAGCAGTCGTCCGAGGTGTTGGGCGGCACCGGCCTGGCCGCCACCGCCGACGGGTTCGCGGTCCCCGCCGAGCTCCCCGCCGATCCGGTCCGCGCCGCCGAGGAGTCGCTGCGCCGGCGGCACCTGCTCACTGCGACCTTCCCCAAGGACGCCCGCGGAGAGATCCGCTTCGCCAGCGACGGCTTCGAGGCCCGGGTGATCGAGGTCGGCGCCCGCGGCGAGGGCGAGCTGGTCGAGAAGGCCGTGGCCTACCGCCGCAAGAACGGCGCCTCCTACTGGAGCGCCCAGCCGGACCGGTTCGAGGAGTGGCTGTTGATCGATGCCGACCCCGAGGCGCGGGGCGAGCAGGAAGTGGCCGCCTGGGAGATCGCCGGGGCGTCGCTGCGCCAGAGCGGGGAGAAGGTCGAGCTGCTGGACCGGGCCGGCGTGGCCAAGGTGCGCGTCTCGGCGCCGCACGCCTACGAGGCCTCGGGCCGCGAGGTGCGCGCCCGGCTGCAGGCCCAGGACGGCCGCCTGGCCCTGTTCGTCGAGGCGCACCAGGGCGAGGTGCTGGTCGATCCGGCCTGGGCGTTCCTCACGGCGATGTCGACGGTGCGCTACCAGCACTCGGCCACGCTGCTGCCCAACGGCAAGGTGCTGGTCGCCGGCGGCCTGACCGTCAACGACAGCATCCCGACCGCCAGCTGTGAGCTGTTCGACCCGATCGCGCGAACCTGGTCGGCGACGGGCTCGCTCGCCACCGCTCGCGCCGCGCACACTGCGGTTCTCCTGCCCGCCACCGGGAGGGTGTTGGTCGCGGGAGGCGGGACCGCGACGGCGGAGTGGTACGACCCGACAGCGGGCACCTGGTCCAACCTGTGGGCGATGTCCTCCATGCGCTCCTTCGCGACGGCGACGGTCCTCACCGACGGCAGGGTGCTGGTGGCCGGCGGTATCAGCAACGTCTACCCGCCCTTTCCAACAGCACCCACCACTCCTCTTGTGCTGGCCACCACCGAGATCTTGGCGGTCAACGGCACCTGGTCGGCCGGCCCCGCGCTGGCCACCGCCCGCATGCGGCACACCGCCACCCTGCTCCCCAATGGAAACGTCCTGGTGGTCGGCGGCGCCAATGGCACCGGCACCGCCCTGGCGAGCGCCGAGCTCGTCTCCTACACCGCTCCCACCTGGACCGTCTCCCCGGCCGGGAATCTGACCACCATGCGCGTCGGCCACACCGCCACCCTGGCCACCGACGGGAAGGTCTACGTCATCGGAGGCTTCCCCGGCCTCACCACCTGGCCGGCGACCCTGAACATCGAGGCCTACACCCCCGGTACAGGTACAGGTACCGGGGCCTGGACGGGCGCGGGAGCGCTGGGCCAGCAGCGGGCATTCCACTCCGCCTCGCTGCTGCCCTCCGGGCTGGTGCTGGTCGCCGGCGGGTTCAACGGCGGCACCATCTACCTCAACAGCACCGAGATCTACGATCCGAGCACCAAAGGGGTCCCCGGCGGCACTCCGATGCCCAACAGCCGCAGCGACCACACCGCCACGGTGCTCCCCTCGGGCGCGGTGCTGTTCACCGGCGGAATGACCGCCACCGGCGTCACTGGCGCCGCCGACCTCTACGACCCGGCAGCCCCGTCCCACTCGGTCACGAACGTCCTGCTCGCCGCCCGCACCCACCACACCGCGACTGTGCTGGGGACAGGCAAGGTACTGGTCGCCGGCGGCAAGAGCGGGGCCTCGACCACCGCCACCGCCGAGCTGTACGACCCGACCGCTGGGACCTACGCCGCCACCGGCTCCATGGTCGGCGCCCGCCAGAACCAGACCGCGACCCTGCTCCCCAACGGCAAAGTGCTGGTCACCGGCGGCGACGACTGGGTCGTCAACATCCTGGGCACCGCCGAGCTCTACGACCCGGCGGCGGCGATCTTCTCGGCGACCGCCTCGCTCAGCGTCACCCGTACCGGACACACCGCCACCCTGCTGCCCAATGGCAAGGTGCTCGTCGCCGGCGGCCTGAGCACGGCCAGCTGGATTCCCCTGACCAGCGCCGAGCTCTACGATCCGGTCGCCGGCACCTGGTCTCCGACCGGGTCGATGGCCACCGCGCGCGGCTTTCACACCGCGACCCTGCTCCCCAACGGCAAGGTGCTGGTCGTTGGCGGCCGCAGCGGCGCCACCGGCAACGCCGTCACCGGCACCGCCGAGCTCTATGACCCGTCGCTGGGCACCTGGTCGGCCGCCGGAGTGCTCACCTATCCCCGCACGCAGCACACGGCGACGCTGCTGCCCCAGGGAAACGTGCTCATCGCCGGAGGCTGGGACTTCGGCAACGCCCTCGATCCCGCAAGCTATCGCCCGCACTGGGAGATTTACCATCCGAGCGGCGGGACCTGGTCGGTGAATTTCAATGGACCGGTGGGCTACGGCCACTCGGCGACCCTTCTTCCCGGCGGGAAGGTGGTCTGGATCAACGGAATCGCCAGCACGGCGGCGGGACTCCAGAACACGCAGGCCCAGGTGATGCTCTACGACCCGTGGGCCGACAAATGGACCAACGCGTCCATCTACCTCACTACCTCCCGCGAGTTCCACACCGCCACGCTCCTGCCCACCGGCACGGTCCTCGTCGCCGGCGGCGAGTGGACCAACGGGACCGTCCTCACCAGCAGCGAGCTGTTCGACGAGGGCCGGGGGGCGCTGCCGGCGTGGACGCCCACCGCCAACGTGTCGAACCCGGTCTTGGCGGGAGGCAGTGCCATCGCCGTGACGGGCACGCTCCTGACCGGCGTCTCCAGCGCCTCGTCGGACTCCTTCCAGTCCTCGGCGTCGAGCTTCCCGGTGCTCCAGCTTCACCGCCTCGACAACCAGGCCAGCGCCTGGGCCTTCTTCGGAACCTTCGCGGCCAATGGCACCAGCGCGACCTTCTCACTCCCCTCGACGCTGACCTTCGGCCCCTACCTGGCCTGGGCGAACGTCAACGGCGTCCTCTCCAACGGGAGTGTGGTCTTCGTCGGCAGCAACGGCGCCTCTTGCATGGCCGGCACCGGGTGCTCGAGCGGCTTCTGCGTCTCCGGCTTCTGCTGCAACAGCGCCTGCGGCCTGTGCGGGGACTGCAGCCTGACCGGCAGCCGTGGGACCTGCGTCATCTCCGGTACCGGAACGCCGGGGATCGCGCCCACCTGCTCTCCCTACGTCTGCTCGGGGAGCGCCGTCACCTGCCCCACCAGCTGCGCCAGCGACGCCAACTGCGCCGCAGGCTTCTGGTGCAACGCGGCGAGCCAGTGCGTGGCGGCCCTGGCCAACGCCGGTGCCTGCGTTCGCGGGAGGATGTGCTCCTCCGGCAATTGCACCGACGGCGTCTGCTGCAACAGCGCCTGCGCCGGCGACTGCAACCGCTGCGATCTGTTCGGGAGCGTCGGCACTTGCACCACCGCCCCACTCGGCAACGGCGGCAAGAACGACACCACCGGCGTCACCCCCGCCTGCGGCGCCTACGTCTGCAACGGCACCGCCACCGCCTGCCCAACCACCTGCTCCACCGACGCCAACTGCGCCGCCGGCAACTACTGCTCGGGCACCAGCTGCGTCCCGGTCCTGGCCAACGCCAGCGCCTGCACCCGCGGGGCGATGTGCACGAGCGGCAACTGCGTCGACGGCGCCTGCTGCGCCAGCGCCAGCTGCCTCGGCGACTGCAACCGCTGCGACCTGGGCGGCGGCACCTGCGCCACCGCCCCGGCCGGCAACGGCGGCAAGAGCGACACCACCGGCGCCACTCCTTCCTGCGGCGCCTACCTCTGCAACGGCACCGCCACCGCCTGCCCGACCACCTGCTCCACCGACGCCAACTGCGCCGCCGGCAACTACTGCTCGGGGACCAGCTGCGTCCCGGTCCTGGCCAACGCCGGCGCCTGCACCCGCGGGGCGATGTGCTCCTCCGGCAACTGCGTCGACGGCGCCTGCTGCGCCAGCGCCAGCTGCCCCGGCGACTGCAACCGCTGCGACCTGGGCGGCGGGACCTGCGCCACCGCCGCGGCCGGCAACGGCGGCAAGAGCGACACCACCGGCGCGACTCCCTCCTGCGGCGCCTACGTCTGCAACGGCACCGCCGCCGCCTGCCCGACCACCTGCTCCAGCGACGCCAACTGCGCCGCCGGCAACTACTGCTTGGGGACCAGCTGCGTTCCGGTGCTAGCCAGCGGCAGCGCCTGCTCCCGCGGGGCGATGTGCTCGACCGGCAACTGCGTCGACGGCGCCTGCTGCGCCAGCGCCAGCTGCCCCGGCGACTGCAACCGCTGCGACCTGGGCGGCGGGACCTGCGCCATCGCCTCGGCGGGCAACGGCGGCAAGAACGACCTGACCGGCGCCACTCCCTCGTGCGGCCTCTACGTCTGCAACGGCACCGCCGCCACCTGCCCGACCACCTGCTCCACCGACGCCAACTGCGCCGCCGGCTACTACTGCTCGGGGACCGGCTGCGTCCCGGCCCTGGCCAACGGCAGCGCCTGCACCCGCGCCGGCATGTGCTCCAGCGGAGCCTGCGCCGATGGCGTCTGCTGCACCAGCGCCTGCGCCGGCGACTGCAACCGCTGCGATCTGACCGCGAGCACCGGCACCTGCACCGTGGCCCCCGCCGGCAACGGCGGTAAGAGCGACGCCACCGGGGTCACGCCCTCCTGCGGCGCCTACGTCTGCAGCGGCGCCAGCACCGGCTGTCCCAGCACCTGCACCGCCGACGCCAACTGCGCCACCGGCTACTTCTGCAACGCGAGCGGCCTGTGCGTGCCGCTGCTGGCCAACGGCACCGCCTGCTCCCGGGCGGCGATGTGCAGCAGCAACGTCTGCGCCGACGGCTTCTGCTGCGGCAGCGCCTGCCCCGGGGACTGCAACCGCTGCGATCTGACCGGCACCACCGGCACCTGCACCACCGCCCCGGCCGGCAACGGCGGCAAGAGCGACACCACCGGGGTCACTCCCTCCTGCGGCGGGTACCTGTGCAACGGCGCCAACGCCACCTGCCCGATCAGCTGCGCCACTGACGGCAACTGCGCCGCCGGCTACTACTGCAGCGGCACCACCTGCGTCGCCTCCCTCGCCAACGGAGCGGCCTGCGCCCGCGCGGCGATGTGCTCCTCGGGCAACTGCGTCGACGGCGCCTGCTGCGGAAGCGCCAGCTGCCCCGGCGACTGCAACCGCTGCGACCTGGGCGGCGGGACCTGCGCCATCGCCCCGGCCGGCAACGGCGGCAAGAGCGACACCACCGGGACCACTCCCTCGTGCGGCGCCTACGTCTGCAGCGGCAGCGCCGCCAGCTGTCCCATCACCTGCGCCGCCGACGCCAACTGCGCCGCCGGCTTCTACTGCGACGCCACCAGCCACTGCTCCCCGACCCTGGCCGCCGGCCAGAGCTGCAGCCGCTCGACGATGTGCACCAGCGGCGCCTGCGCCGACGGGGTCTGCTGCAACAGCGCCTGCGCCGGGGCCTGCAACCGCTGCGACCTGGTCGGCTTCACCGGCTCGTGTACCGTGGCCCCGGCCGGCAACGGCGGCAAGAACGACGCCACCGGCGTCAGCCCGGCCTGCGGCGGCTTCGTCTGCGATGGCACCGGCACCGCCTGCCCGGCCAGCTGCACCTCCGACGCCAACTGCGCCGCCGGCTTCTGGTGCAACGGCGCCGGGGCCTGCGTGGCCGCGCTCGGCAGCGGCACCGCCTGCACCCGCGGGCCGATGTGCTCCAGCGGCTTCTGCGCCGACGGGGTCTGCTGCAACAGCGCCTGCCCCGGCGAGTGCAACCGCTGCGATCTGACCGGCTCGGTCGGCACCTGCAGCACCGCCCCGGCCGGCAATGGCGGCAAGAACGACCTGACCGGCGTCACTCCGGCCTGCTCTCCCTACGTCTGCAACGGCGTCTCGCTGGTCTGCCCGGGCAGCTGCTCCAGCGACGCCGACTGCATCGCCGCCGACTGGTGCGACGCCACCGGCCAGTGCGCCGCCAAGGCGGCCAACGGCGTGGCCTGCGCCGCCGGCCACCAGTGCCTGAGCGGCTTCTGCGCCGACGGATTCTGCTGCAACAGCGCCTGCGCCGGCGGCGGCTGCAACCGCTGCGACTTGGCCGGCAAGCTCGGCACCTGCACCCTGGCCACGTCCGGCGACCCCGGCAATCCGGCCTGCGTGCCCTACGTCTGCAACGGCGTCTCGGCGGCCTGCCCGACCTCCTGCACCGGCTCCGCCAACTGCGTCGCCGGCGGCTACTGCAACGGCACCGCCTGCGTGGTCCAGCTCGCCCAGGGCGCCGCCTGCACCGCCAACGGCCAGTGCCAGAGCGGCTTCTGCGCCGACGGCTACTGCTGCAACAGCGCCTGCGCCGGCGACTGCAACCGCTGCGACCTGACCGGCACGACCGGCAGCTGCACCACCGCCCCGGCCGGCAACGGCGGCAAGAGCGACACCACCGGCGTCGCCCCCTCCTGCGGCGCCTACGTCTGCAACGGCACCGCCGCCACCTGCCCGGCCACCTGCGCCACCGACGCCAACTGCGCCGGCGCCGACTACTGCAGCGGCACCAGCTGCGTGCCCAGGCTCTCCGCCGGGGCGGCCTGCACCACCGCCAACCAGTGCTTGAGCGGCTTCTGCGCCGACGGGGTCTGCTGCAACAGCGACTGCGCCGGGGCCTGCGACCGCTGCGATCTGCTGGGCTCGGTGGGCACCTGCACCCTGGCGCCGGCGGGCAACGGCGGCAAAGACGACGTCACCGGGGCGAGCCCGGCCTGCGGAACCTTCGTCTGCAGCGGCGCCTCGCCGACCTGCCCTTCCTCCTGCTCCTCGGACAGCGGCTGCGCCGCCGGCAACTACTGCTTCAGCCCGGCCGCGGGCGGGATCTGCACCGCCAAGATCAAGGCCGGCTTCTCCTGCTCCGTCAACGGCCAGTGCCAGACCGGCTTCTGCGCCGACGGCCTGTGCTGCGACTCGAGCTGCATCGGCGACTGCAACCGCTGCGACCTGGCCGGCTCGGCAGGCACCTGCAAGCTCGCCCCCAAGGGCAACGGCGGCAAGAACGACGTCACCGGGGCGGTGCCGGCCTGCGGCACCTTGGTCTGCGACGGGGCCAACATCAGCTGCCCCGGCAGCTGCCTGCTCGACGCCGACTGCGCCACCGGCTACTTCTGCAGCCCCAGCGGCCAGTGCGCCGCCAAGGCCGTCGCCGGCGCCGCGTGCAGCACCGGCAACCAGTGCTCGACCGGCTTCTGCGCCGACGGGGTCTGCTGCAACGTGGCCTGCACCGGCGACTGCGCCCGCTGCGACCTGTCCGGCTCGGTGGGCAACTGCGCCACCGCTCCGCTGGGCAACGGCGGCAAGTCGGACTCGACCGGCGCCTCGCCCTCCTGCGGCGCCTACCTGTGCGACGGCACCGCCAGCATCTGCCCCACCTCCTGCGCCAGCAAGGCCACCTGCTCCTTCGGCAACTACTGCAACGCCAGCGGAGCCTGTGTGCCGATCCAGTCCAACGGCGCCACCTGCACCGCCGGCGACCAGTGCCAGAGCGGGCTGTGCGCCCAGGGCCGCTGCTGCAACGCCGCCTGCACCGATAGCTGCAGCGCCTGCAACCAGGCCGGCAAGGAGGGGACCTGCAGCCCGCTGTCCGCGGGCGCCGCCGGCAACCCCAGCTGCACGCCCTACCGCTGCGACGGCACCGCGCTCGGCTGCCCGACCTCGTGCGACGTCGGCACCGACTGCGCCGCGGGGAGCTTCTGCCAGAACCACATCTGCCGCTCGAGCAATCCGGCCGGCAGCGACTGCACCGCCGGCGACCAGTGCCTGAGCGGAGTGTGCGCCGACGGGGTGTGCTGCAACGACGCCTGCGCCGGGGCCTGCAACCGCTGCGACCTGGCGACCTCCAAGGGGACTTGCGCCCTGGCCCCGGCCGGCAACGGCGGACGGGACGACGCCACTGGGACGGCCCCGGCCTGCGGGCTCTACCAGTGCGACGGCACCTCCGCCGCCTGCCCGACCCGGTGCTCGGCGGATCAGAACTGCGTCGCCGGCTACTTCTGCCAGGACTCGAGCCAGCAGTGCGCGCCGGCGCTGGGCAACGGCAGCCAGTGCAGCCGGAACGCGATGTGCTCGAGCGGGTTCTGCGTCGACGGCTTCTGCTGCAACAGCGCCTGCTCCGACGGGTCCTGCGACCGCTGCGACGTCGCCGGCTCCGAGGGCCGGTGCACCATCGCCGCCAAGGGCGATCCCGGCGCGCCCAGCTGCGGGGCCTACCTGTGCGACGGAAAGGGCGCCGCCTGCCCGACGGCCTGCGCCAGCGCCAGCGACTGCGCGCCGGGCGTGCCCTGCACCGACGGCCACTGCGGCAGCGGCGCCGCCGACGCCGGCCCGGCGGGCGGACTGACCGGCTGGAGCTGCGGCTGTTCGTCGGGAGGCTCGGGCGGATCGGCGCTGGCGTTGATCGGGCTGATCGGCCTGCTGCGGCGGCGCCGCCGCGGAGCCGGAGCAGGAGCGGCGGTGGCGCTGGCAGCGGCGCTGTCGCTGCCATCGATCGGCGAGGCCCAGACGGCGCCGGCGCCCGATGCAGCCGCCGGGACCGCGGGCAAGGCCAAGGCGGCCTCGGCCAAGAAGGGGGCCGTGCCGCCCGTGGGCGCCGCCGCCAAGAAGGGGACGCCGCCGGCGGGGGCCGCCAAGAAGAAGGGCGCACCGGCGGCGCCAGCACCGGCTCCGGAGCCGGCGGTGGTCGTCACCCCCGAGCCGCCGCCGCCCGCGCCGCCTCCGGCGCCGAACGTTCCCAAGAAGAAGAAGGACGCCCGGCCCTCGGTGGCGGTGCTCAACGTGGAGATGACGGTCACCGGGGAGAGCCTGGACGCCGCCGCGCTGACCGACTTCTTCATCGCCTCGATCGACGAGCCCGGCTACCTGAAGGTGGTGGGGTCGAAGGAGATCTCGGCGATCCTGGGGTTCGAGCGGCAGAAGGCACTGCTCGGCTGCGGCGATTCGGAGTGCATGAGCAACATCGCCGGGGCGCTGGGCGTGGACCTGGCGTGCTTCGGGTCGGTGGGGCGGGTGGGGGACAGCTACGTGGTCGCCGGGCGGCTGGTGGACTCAAACCGAGGTCGGGTGCTGGGGCGATCGTCGGTGCGGACCAACGGCAGCAACGGGATCTTGCCGGCGCTGCACCAGGTGGCCGGGGAGCTGATCGGCTCGTACAAGGCGAGCCTGAGCGCGCCCGAGCTGGAGCGGGTGACCGCGCTGGCGCAGCCCAAGCCGATGCCGGCGATGGTGCGGGCGGAGTCGTCGGTGGAGCTGATCGGCCTGGAGCTGCGGGCCACCGGGGTGATGGCCTACCAGCCGAAGGCCGAGGCCGGGTTGCGGGGGACGGTCGGAGCGACGGTGGAGCTCGGATATCGCCTCGGGTTCGGGCTGGGCTTCGGGGTCGGGGCGATCATCTCGCCGTATCCCGGCGGACGGGTGACGGTCGACTACCGGCTCGTCTCGTCGCCGGTCGCTCTGGATCTGGCGGTGCGCGGCGGGTACTGGCCGAGCGCCAAGGCCATGGGGGGCGGGGCGGTGGTTCACGCCGAGCTGCCGCTGGGCAGCTACTTCGGGCTCACTGCCGAGGTCGCCGGCGAGTACTACACCGCGGGCCCGGCGCAGCTGGCGGTGCTCGGCGGGCTCGGGGTGGCGGCCCACCTGTGAGCCGCGCCGCGGCCGCTATCCGGCGCGCTCGGCACTGAGATTCTCAAGGGAATCCGCTGGCTTGGGCTCTGGCGGGCGGGGCGGCCGTGCTCCCATCCGCGCCCGCGCCACGTCCAGCGCCTGGTGAAGCCGCTGCTCGAGCACCTCGCGCGGAGGCAGGTCGGTCAGGTACTCGGCCACGTGGATCCCGCTGCGCCCCAGGTCGAGGTACTCCACCGTCTCCCGCTTCTTGCCGGCGCAAAGGATGATCGCCACCGGCGGCTCCTCGCCCGGCTGGCGATCATTGCGGTCGAGCCAGTGCAGGTAGAGCTGGACCTGGCCGGCGTCAGAGGGCTGGAACTCGCCGAGCTTGAGCTCGACCACCACCAGCCGCCGCATCCGCCGGTGGAAGAAGAGCAGGTCGAGGTAGTAGTCGTCGCTGTCGACAGTGATCCGCTTCTGCCGCTCGACGAAGGTGAACCCGGCCCCCAG
The DNA here is from genome assembly GCA_037442205.1 of Myxococcales bacterium. Taxonomy (GTDB): domain Bacteria; phylum Myxococcota; class Myxococcia; order Myxococcales; family UBA5297; genus JBBIQS01. The sequence goes on along the minus strand of JBBIQS010000007.1, from coordinate 66,939 downwards.
CTCGAGGAGGAAGCGCTCGATCTCGCGCAGCAGCGCCGCCTCGAAGTCCTTCTCGCTGAAGGTGTCGCGCAGCTCCAGGAAGTCGAGCAGGTACGGGTCCTGGAAGACCAGGTCCGGGGTCAGCTGGTCGCTGCTGCGCAGGCCGGCCAGCTCCTTGCGGATCAGCTCGTCGGGCTTCTTCGAGACCGCCGTACGCTCGTAGAGCATTCCGTCGATCTTCTGGCGCAGCGCTCGAACGCTCCAGCGCTCGACCCGGCACATCTCGGCATAGAAGTCGCGTTTCAGGGGTTCGCGCATGGGAATGAGAGCCATGAAATGCGACCAACCCAATTGTCGTGACAGTGTCACGACAATCTCTCCGTCGGGGAACGCCTCGGCGAACTGGACCATCCGGCGGAGGTTCTTCTCCCCGAACCCCCGCCCGTACCGCGCCTCCAATTGTCGCCCCAGCGCGGCGACAATCTCGGCCCCGTACTCCGCCCTCTGCTCCTTGAGCACGTCCTGGCGAATGCGCGTGCCGATCTGCCAGTAGAGCGTGGTCAGCGCCGCGTTGGCCGCCCGCGCGGTCTGCTGCCGGGCCAAATCGATGAGCTGGCTGACGTCACCGGCCAGCGAGCTCAGATCGTCGGTCCTCGTGATCTTGAGCGGCCTGCGTTCGGCCACCGGCGCCCGACGCGACTTCCTGGATTGTCGCACCGCCGATACGACTTTCCTTCCCCGCCTCATCTCTCCTGACTTGCTCACGATTTCCCCTCCGGACATGAAAATGCCAGGCGCATTTCGGCGCCTGGCACGTTCTACTCCGGAGGTCTGACAGCGCCGGTTGCTAGAACCAGCCGCCCATCACCGTGGTCAGCGAGATGCCGGTGGTCTTGTTGGCGTCGTAGGACCAGCCGCCGCTGTGCATCTGCGCCCACAGGTCGGCGCTGAGGGTGGGCCCGCCGCCGATGTAGAAGTGCCCGAGGTGGAACAGGAACGGCAGATTGGCGGACAGCGTCAGCCGGTTGGTGTCCCAGGTCCCCCAGTTGCCGGCGAAGTTGTACTGCGCGGCGCCCTGGAAGTAGCCGATCCCGCCGTGCGGGAACATCGAGAAGTTCTGCGCCAGCCGCACGTTGTAGCCGACCTCCGGCATCAGCCCGAAGGAGTTGCCCGAGGCGCCGCTGCCGATGTTGCTCTCCAACTGCAGCGAGCCGCCGATCGCCAGCCCGGGCATGATGAAGAACATCGCCCCCGGCCGCAGCGCGAAGGTCCCGGTGGTCGTCCCCCGGCCGAAGCCGCTGCTGGAGACGGTCTGCATGCTCAGCGTGATCTCGCCGGAGGGGGCGATGACTCCCTTGTCCCCGAACTGCTCGGCCAGGGCCGGCGACGCCGCCAGCAGGGACAGGGACAGGGCTGCAAGCTCGATTCGCACGGTGGGCTCCTCGGAAGTCGAAGAAAGGCGCCCGGGGAGTACCACGCTTCCCCCCGCCGCTGAAGCACGGGCAGGCCGTGGCTCGCCCCTGCCAACGCTGGGGAGCCGAGCGAGCGGCTAGCCCGGCACCTTGTACGCCGGCGGCATCAGGTCCACTCCGCACGCGAGCCCGTCGCACCAGTCGATGAACGCCTTGACCATCTCCTTGCCCCGGAAGATGGCGCCGTGCTGCGGGGCGATGGTCTCGATGTCCAGGGTGCGCACCGCCGCCGCCCAGGCCTTCATCGCCTTGTTGCTGGTCATATAGCGGCGGTGGAAGCCCTCCATGTGCGCCAGGTGCGCCTGGAAGTCAGCCACCTGCGCGTAGGGCGCGCCCACCGAGGCCCCCAGGTCGCCGGAGTAGAGGATCTTCGAGAGCGGATCGTAGACCTGGAAGTTGCCGGGCGAGTGGAGGAAGTGCGCCGGCAGCAGCACCAGCTTGCAGCCGTTCAGGTCCAGCAGCTGCCCCTCGTCGGGAATGCCCTTCAGCCGCTCGGTCACCAGCCGGTCGAGCCCGAAGTGCGGAATGAAGCGCAGCCACAGCGACGGGGCCCAGGCCACCGCGTCGGTGGTCATCAGCCAGCCGTTGATCGCCGCCACCACGTCCGGATCCTGGTGCGACAACAGGATGTACTTGAGCTTCCCCCCGCGGCCGACCTGGACCATGGTCTCGCTGAGCGCCCGCGTGTAGACCTTGTGCCCCCCGGGGTCGAGGATCATCCCCTGGCCGTCGTGCACGATCAGATGGTGGTTGGACTGCACCGAGGCTTCGCCGGCCGACAGGTCCTCGAGCTGGATGTTGCGATGGTTGCCGGATTCGAACAGGACGGTGGAGGGCATGGGATTGCCTTTCTCGGAGCGAGCTTGAAGGTCAGAGAACCTTGGCGATCTCCTTCACCGCCTTCGACAGATCCAGGAAGATCAGCCCCAGCTTGGCCTGCGGGGTGGCCAGCACCAGCAGCATCGTCCCCGAGGCCGCTGCCACCATCACCGCGTAGCCCTGCGGACCGCGGATCAGCACCTGCTCCAGCGCTCCGCGCTGCAGCTCGGCCGAGGCCCGCGAGCCCAGGCTGAGGATGGTCGAGGACATCCCCGCCACCCTCATCTCGTCGACGTGCTGGGGCAGGGCCGAGGCGATCAACAATCCGTCCTCCGAGATCAGGGCGCTGGCCTCGATCTCCGGGGTCCCGGACTGCAGCTGCCTCAGGATGCGGTTGAGGTCATCGGTACGAGACATGGGCAGACGCTCCTTCCTTGAGTGCGGCTCAGCGTGAGGTGACCGGTCCGCTCGCCCCGGCGCGGGCGAGCACTGCGAACAGCGCGCGCTGCCGGTCGGGCGCCAGACCCGCCGGCACGAACAGCCCCAGCAACAGCGGCCCGCCCTCCTGCGACAGCCGCGCCCCCCACAGCGTCCCCTTCTCGCTCTCCAGCGACACCGACAGCCCGCTCGGCCCACCCTCGATGGCGTCGGCCTGCTCCAGGGCCAGCATCAGCCGCGAGCCGACCGCCTCCAGCTCCACCGCCGATCGCGCCCCCTGGCAGGCCACCACCAGCCCCTGGGGATCCATCACGAACGCCGACTCCGCCCCGGAGACCGCCAGGCACTCGCCCAGCAGCTTGTTCCAGCCGGCCGAGCCGAAGCCCTCGGGCGCCTTCTGCAGCTGGCGCGGGGCGGCCGGAGCAGGCGGAACAGGCGGAGCAGCCGCGGCAGTGGGGACGGGAGGTGGCGGAGGTGGCGGGGTCGCCGGCCGCGGCGCCGCGAAGCGCACGTAGCCGGGCTGGGCCTCGCTCGCCGCCGGCGCGCTGCCGCCTCGCAGCGCGCGGGTCAGTCGCCGGGCCTGCTCCAGGTCGTCAGAAGAGCTGGCGCTCGAGTCGCTGCGCTTCGGATCCATTCGCATTGCTCCAATTCGAAATCGCCTGCTCCACCTCGGCCGCCAACAGCTCGAAGCGCCGCGCCTCGGGCGAGGCCGGCCCGCCCAGCAGCGACAGCGGCAGCCCCTTCGCGCTCGCCTGCTGGAAGACCTCGGCCCGGGGCACGGTGGTTTCCAGCACCGCCTCGAATCCGCCCCACAGCGTCTCGGCCACGTTGCGGGAGTGCTCCTTCTTGAGCTCGAGCATGGTCAGCAAGAGCCCCAGCAGGTTGAGCTTGGGGTTCTCGTTCGCCCGCACGTGCTCGATCACCCGCAGCACCTGGTGGATCGAGCGCAGGGCCAGTGCCTCGGCCTGCACCGGCACCAGCACGAAATCGGAGGTCGCCAGCGCGGCGCGGGTGGGCAGCCCCAGCCCCGAGGGCGTGTCCGCCACCAGGTAGTCGAACTTCCCCTTGAGCGGAGCCAGCAGGGCGCCCAGCCGGCCGGGCTGGTGCAGCACCTGCTCGAAGCTGCACACGTCCACCGGGTCGAGCCGCCCGCGCGGCAACAGCGACAGCCCCGCCAGCCGGGTCGCCAGCACCGCCTGCTCCGGCGGCGCCTGCCCGAGCAGGACCTCAGCCAATCCGATCAGCGCCGTGTCCTGCCGGGCCAGCGCCAGCCCCACGCCGCCCTGCGGATCGAGGTCGACGAGCAGCACCCGCCGCCCCTTCTCCGCCAGCGCCGTCGCCAGGTTGAGCGCCACCGTGGTCTTGCCCACGCCGCCCTTCTGGCTCGTCACGCACACCGTCGCACCCATGACTCAGCTCCCCTTCGTCGCAGGCTGCGCCGCCCCGAGCTGCTCGAGGCGGCGGATGTTGGCTTCCACGCCCTTGTCTGTCGGCCGCAGCGCCTGGGCGGCGCGGAAGGCCTGGAGGGCATCGGCCAGGCGCCGCTCCAGGGTGGCCTTCACGCCCTCGTCCCAGAGGCGCGCGAAGCGCTCGTCCTCGCTCTCGGCCGGGGGCGCCTGGGGCGGGGCCGGCGGATCCTCGAACCCCAGCTCAGGCAGCAGGTCGCCCTGGCCGCCGCTCCCGCCCTCGTCGAAGGCCCGCGCCGAGTCCAGCAGCACCTCCTCGCAGCTGCCGACCAGGTTGCGGGTCCCGGGCTCGCCGCGCAGGGTGGCCACCCTGACCGAGGCCTCCTTGTCGAACAGCAGCCGGCGGAAGGCCTCCAGCCCGCCGCCCTGGGCGTCGTCGGCGCTCCACATCTCGCCGGAGACCACCACCACCCGCCCCGCGCCGCGCGACCCGCTCACTTCCAGCGCCACCGAGTGCCGCCCCATCCCGGCCAGCTGCAGGTAGTCGGCGATGCCGAAGGGCGCGGCCACCTCGGCCGGCCCGCCCAGCCGGTCGCGCACCAGGGCCCGCAGCTTCTCGATCGGCAGCGGCTTCTCGTGGATCTCTGCGTCGGCCCGGGGAGGGATCTGGGCCTTGTAGGCCTTGACGAAGGCCGAGACGAAGATCACGTGGGCCCGCATCTGGCGCGCCCCCAGCTCGCCCAACAGCTCGATGCCCGAGCGGTCGGGCAGGTCGATGTCAGAGACCACCACCGCCGGCTCCCGTTCGTCGAGCAGCCGCAGCGCCTCGGCCACGCTCCCGGCGCCCACCACCTCCACGCCCTCGAGCCGCGACAGCCCGCGCACCACCGACTCGCGCAGCGTGGCCTCGTCCTCGACCACCAGCACTCGATAGGAAGCGGGAGTCATTTCGGCACCCGGTAGACATCGTCGAGCAGGTCTACTCCACACGGCAGCTGCAGACACCAGTCGAGGAAGCGCTCGACCAGCGGCCGCCCGATCAGCAAGGCGCCGTGCTGGGGGGCGATGACCTCGATGTCCAGCTCGCGGACCATCGCCACCCACCGGCGCAGGGTGCGATTGCTGGCCAGGTAGCGCTGGTGGAAGCCGACCATGTACGGGATGTGGGCGTCGAAGTCGTCCACCTTCTCCCAGGGCGCCCCGATGCTGGCCCCCAGGTCGCCGCTGAAGAGGATGCGGGAGGTCGGGTCGTAGACCTGGAAGTTGCCCGGGGAGTGGAGGAAGTGGGCGGGCAAAAACAGCAGCTGGCGGCAGCCGAGGGCGAGCGCCATCCCCGAGTCCGGGATCGGCGACAGCCGGTCGAGCAGCAGCGCGTCGAGCCCGAAGTGGGGCACGAAGCGCATCCACAGCTGCGAGATGTAGGCGGTGGCCTGGGTGGCCAGCAGCCAGCCGTTGATGGCCGCCACCACGTCCGGATCCTGGTGCGACAGAAAGATGCTCGACAGCTGTCCCTGGCCGAGGTGGGCCTGGGTGTCGCGCAGGGCCTGGCCGTAGCTGTGGTTTCCGCCGGGGTCGAGGATCATCCCGCGGTCACCATCGACGATCAGGTAGAGGTTGGCGGGCATCGCCGCGCAGCCGAGCGCCGGCGGGTCGAGCTGGACGTTCTTGTGCCCGTCGGCGGCGTAGAGCAGGCCGGCCATCAGCGCGTCTCCGGAAGGTAGAGCGGGAGCATCAGCTCGACCGAGGTGCCCGCGCCCCGGGTCGACTCGACGGAAAGGGTGCCGCCGGCGCCCTCGGCGATGTTCGAGCACAGCGCCAGCCCGATTCCCGAGCCGTTGGCGCGGGTGGTGAAGAACAGCTCGCGGCAGCGGGCCAGCACCTCGGGCTCCATCCCCTGGCCGTTGTCGACCACCTTGAGCCGGAAGGCGCCGGGGGCCGAGTCGAGGCGGGCCGAGACCACGACCTCGCCGCCGGCCGGGGTGGCGTTGATGGCGTTCATCACCAGGTTGAAGACCACCGCGCGGATGGTGGCCGGGTCGAAGGGCAGCAGCGGCATGGTCGGGACTTCGGCCCGCAGCGCCACCTTCTTGGACAGGGCCTTGGGCTCGAGCACCAGGCAGGCCTCGCTCACCGCGTGATCGATGGGGTGGGCGCGGGCGCTGCGGGCCTCGCGCTGGACCCGCCCCACGCCCTCCAGCGTCAGCGCCATCCGCCGCGACTCCTGCAGCACTCCGTGGAGCCGGTCCTGCAGCTCGCCCGGCGGCGCCTCCTCGACCAGCACCTCGACCGCGGCGGTGATCGCCGCCAGCGGGTTCTTGATCTCGTGTAGCAGCGAGGGCAGCACCGAGCCCACCGCCGCCATCTGCATCAGCCGGTCGCGCTCGGCGCGCAACTGCTCGACCCGCGTGATGTCCTGGAAGACCAGCAGCACCCGGCCGCGGGAGTCCATCGGCGAGAGCTGGAAGCCGTAGCGGCGGTCCTGCCCGGCCTCGTCGCGGACCGCGATCGAGGCGCGCAGGTCGCTCGTCCCCGGACCGCCCCCGGCCATCAGCCGCGGCAGAGGCGCCAGCAGCTGGCCGACGTCCTTGCCCGAGGGATCCCTGCCCAGCACCTCGCGGGCGCAGCGGTTGGCGTACTCGACCAGGCCGTCGGAGCGAACCCGAAGGACCGCTACCGGCAAGCCGTCGAGAATCCCGCCGTCGTCGCTCGCGGCTGCTCCACCCTCGCCGCTGAGCGCTGTGACGCCGCCTTTCATGACCTGGTCCCGCCCGTGGGCACCTGCGGCGAGGATCGCCCCCGCGCAGACAGGCAATTATGTACAAACTTGGACTATCAGTGAAATCAAAACACCCAAACGGGCGTTGTTGACGCACTCAGAGCGCGGCCACTCCGGCGGCGGCAGGGCGGTGCTTGATGCGGCGCGGCGACGGAGCGTAGCTTTTCCCCATGAAGCTGGACCGCCGCAGCCGCGCGCTTCTGATCTCGCTGGCCCTCCACGCGGCGCTGCTCATCGCCATGCTCCGGCTGGCCCCCCGCCCGAGGGAGGCTCCCTCCGAGGTGGAGGTCGAGATCCGCTACGTCCAGCCGCCTCCGCCGCCGGCGCCGCCGTCGGCACCAAAGCCCCCGGCCATCGACCTGGGGACGCCGCGGCCGACGCCCGCGAAGCCGCCGAGCAGGCAGCCGCCCTCCGCGCAGGCAGTACGACCGAGCGCTCCTTCGGGCGGCGGCGATGGCTCCGGCAAGTCCGAGCCCTCCCGCGGCAACCTCGAGGCCCAAGCCCCCGCCGCCCCTGGCCAATCCGATGCCAGCGGAGTGCCCAGCGACCTGCCGCGGGCGCTGACCCTGTCGCCGTCGGGCGCGGTCTCGGACTGGGCGGCCCGCTCCGGCCCCGGCGACCGCGGGACGCTGCTGCGCAACGAGCCCGGCGGCTATCCGGATCCCGAGGCGCTCAAGGCGCAGGAGGGGTACGAGGTCCAGCAGAAGGTCCAGGGCTGGGCCCAGGAAGACGGGGCGGCGGCGCGCGTGGAATTGGGCAATGTCGACGGCTACTTCCACGACCTGGGCGGCGCCATGGAGAAGGAAGCCGAGAAGGGCGTCAACCAGATGCTCTCCGGAAACATGTTCAAGGATCTGGCCCGGGCCTGGATCGCCGGGGCCGAGAGCTACGGCAAGAGCGGCAACCCCTACGCCGCCGGCGAGCAGCCGGAGAAGAACATCGCCCTCGACGAGGACACCCCGCTGGCGCGCAACGCCCAGGCGATGCCCAGCCAGGGGAAACAAAACCAGTCGCCGGCTTGGAACATGAAGTTGACCATGGACATGCAGCGGATGGCCCGGGACTTCTTCGACGGCAAGTTCACCGACGGGCTGGTGGCCATCGTCGAGCTGTCGCAGGACAAGCTGGGGACGCTGCTCGAGGCGCGGCTGGTCCAGGGCTCGGGGAATCCGGCCTACGACACCTTCGTGCTGGGCGTGGCGCCCGGGGCGCTGAGCCTGCTACCCCCGCCGCCGGAGAAGGGGGCCGGCATCCACGAGAGCGGCCTCAAGAGCGAGTGGGCGTTCACCGGCAAGATCGTCTACTGGCGCAAGCTCAAGGACGTCGATCCCGCCACTCGGGCGCTGCTGATAGGCGCCGGAGCCTTCACCGGGATGATGCGCGGCGATATCGAGAACCCGGACAGCTTCGAGGTCGCCGACCCGACCCATCCGCAGTTCAAGTGCAAGGCCCGGCTGCTCAAGCTCTACTGATTGCTGGGGTTTTCGCTGCCGCGCCGGCGGGCCTCTTCGGCGCGCGCCGCGAACAGCCGTGCCTGCCAGAGCCAATCCAAGCGCTGGCGAGGGGTGAGCTTGAGCCAGGCGCGGCGCTGCTCGCGCTCGTGGTCGGCCCAGCCGGAATTGTCCTTCGTGTCAGCCATGCTTCTCGTCCCGGGCTTGCAGAGTCATGCGACCAGCAACCAGAGATGGAAGAGGTTGATGACGACACAAGCGTTTGGCTTGAGTGCCCCCCTTGGATGGCTGGACAAGCAGGTGTCGTTGGTCGGCCCTGGAATGAGATCCTTCGCGTTATAGATTGGCAAATGGGGTGTGAGCGCAGCGACCGGCTGCTGACCGTCGCGCACGTAAGCCAGCATCAGACCGGACGGAACGCGGGCAGCGTACTCGCCGGTGGCGAAGCGCTGGACGCCGTTTTGGCAGTACTTCGTGACTGTGGCTGTCCCGCCGATGAGTTTGGCTTCGACGAACCAGCCCCAGTGCGAGGTGTTGGTGACGCCCCGGTACACGGGCGGCCGAAAGGTGAGGTCCGGCATCTTCTTCAGCCGGCCATCCGAAGCCTTCTGGCTCTCGCCGCGAATCACGGTTTCGAAATCGCTCAGACCCGGCGCGCGACGGCGGCCCTTCGGTCGATGATTCAGCAGCGACGCGAGCTCGTAGGTGATTTGCTCCTCGGCGCCCTTCCGAAGCACCTCCGGCTTGTTGGCGGCGAGCTCCTTCCACGCCCATCGCAGCGCGCCCTCGATGGCGCGCTTGTGGGCGTGGGAGATGTCGGGCTCCGGCTCCACCCGGGACGGCGGGGGGACGGCGAGGGAGGAGCGCTTAGACATCACCGAGAGGCCCCGCGAGCAGGTCCGAGGCCAGCAGGCGCGCCTGGGTTCGCGTCCAGTGGCGATACCGATCTGGAAGCCCGACGAACACGTGGCCGTCGCCCGTCGGAAGCACGACGAGGCTGGCGCCCTGCTCGTCCGCCGCGGCGAGCAGCTCGTCCATCGGAGGTTGCGCCTTCGGCGTGGCGCGGGTCGCGATGGAGAGCACGCGCCACGGCACCTGCTGGACCGGCACCTCCGCGACGGCCGCGCGGAGGCCCGACGCATCGAGGACGTCGCCCAATGAATTCCTAAGTGTCTCCAGGAACTTGGCCCGCTCACCTTCCGCCGGAGGCTTCGCGGAGCGCGCGATCGAGCCCGGCGTCGGCCCCCGCGTCTCGAGCGTGTCGACGATGGCCTCTCGCTCTGGGAGGCCAAGGTCGTAGAGATCGAAAACGAAGGCGTTCAACTCCTCGAACAGAGCTTCGTCGAGGCCTTTCTCCAAGGCCTTCGACAGGCCGCGCATGGTCTCGAGCTGGGGTGAGGCGAGCCGGTCGAGCGGTACGACGGGAAAGAAGTCGAGGCTCTCCAGGTAGATCGATTCCCACTCGACGCCGAAATGCGCGTCCGTCATGAGCGACACGAACGGGCCGAGCCGGGATTGAAGTAGCAGCTGCAGAAGCCGGGCGCGATCCGGTCCGCGCGCCACCTCCGAAAACGAGAGACCATGAAACGACTCATGGAAAGCCACCGCCGAGACGGACCGCATCGAGCGTGGATGAAGCGGTTCGGCTGGGATCGCCTTTCGAACGAGCAACAGCGGTGGATCGTAGTTCGCTCGATCCCGAGGGAAGAGCAGCGTTCCCCTTCGGAAGCGCGGCAGCGCAGAGGGGTCGAGCAGGAACGCGTTGCCCTGGTAGCCTTTCAGATCGGGCAAGTCATGAAGTGCTGCCGCCGACCGCTGCGTGCCGGCCCCTCCTCCCACCTGGTATCCGTTGCAGAATCGAAGCCCCGGCTTCAGTCGGTTGAGGTGCTCCTTGAGCGGCTCGCCAGCGGCCATGACCGATTCCAAGGCGCGCCGGGCAAGCCGGTCGCCGCGAAACCGCGACTTCAGGCTCCAGGGAGCGGTCCGCACCTCCTCGTAACGGACGACCTCGGAGTCACCCCAGTCAATCCGCAGGACCGTCTGATTCCTCGCCCTCTGCTCCTCGACGAACGGACTGACGAAGTGGAAGGCGCCGTCCGAATGAGCCGGGTCGTTACGTGCGAATACGAGGCAAAAAGAGGCGGTTACGTTGGGCCAGACCTCCGTCAGGCGGAGCGCCGCGCCATTGAGGATTCCGGTCACGTTGAACGCGGTGAAGATGTCCCGCCGCGACTCGACGAAGCGGTCGGAGAGACCGAAGAGCCACCGGGCGTGGAGGACGAGGGCGATCCGCCCGCCGGGCTTCGCCCACTCTCCGGCCCGCCAGAGGAACGGAAGGTCTGGATTGGTGTCCGGCAGGTCGAAGGTCGCCGCGCCCGGTCCGAGTCGGGCACGCACCGCCTCACCGGTGGCGGCCACCCATCGGCGCTTCGCCTCGACGCCCTTCTTCTTGGCGGTCCAGGGGGGATTGCCAACGACTGCATCGAATCGACCCGCGAATTCGGCCGTGACCCTGGCCAGGCTGCCGTCCTCCTCCTCCCGCGGGCGCAGCACGCCACTGAGGTCATCGAACCTCAGGTCGTCGATGGGCTGGGGCTTCGGATCGAGCTCGAGCGCGGTGAGATACAGGCCGAGTCGCGCGAGGCGGAGCGCACGCTCGTCCTTGTCGAAGGCCGCGAGTTGCCCATTGAGGATCCGGCGGATCGCCCGACGCGCCGGGCGCTTCCCCGTCCGCTCCCACTCCCTCCGCACCAGATGCCGGAAGGCGGCGATCAGGAACACGCCGGCGCCGGCAGCCGGATCGAGCACCCGGGGGCGTTCCACGTCGATCGCGTCGAGCGTTTCGGCCACCACGAACTCGGCGATGTGGCGCGGGGTGTAGTGGACGCTCTCCTGATCCGCGTCGGGGTCGACCTTGTGGGCGAACGCCTCGTAAACCTCGCTGAGCAGGCCGACCGGAACCTGCGAGAAATCGATCTCGTTCCAGTCCGTCGGCAGGCGAAGCTGGCCGGTGGACGTCGCCCCCGCAGCGATGTTGCCGAGGACCTTCGAGAATACCTCTGAGGGAAAGTCCTTCGGTTTCCTCTCGAACGGCAACAGACCACCATTGAAGGTGTCCTCGAGCCACTTCAGCGTCTGGAGCGCGCGCGGCTTGGTGGACAGGCAGTCAGTCCACGTGGATGCACCGTCCGCGAGGTCTCCTGGCGCGAGACCGATGAGGAGCTCCCGGTCGACGAGGAATCTCCAGAAAAGCCCCCAGCCGACCAACGAAATGGCGTCGAGTGGGCTGACTCCCAGCCGGACGGCTTGCTGCATCGATTCGAACAGCAGCTCCTTCAGGTATTCCCGCCTGGGAAGCTCGGCGGCGCCGCTCCGGACACTCTGAATGAAGCGGGCCAGCCCAGCAGTGCCCCTCGGTATTGCCTCGGGCGTGTACGAGACTCCCTTCACCGTGAGGTTGAAGGAGAGCACGTCGACTCGGCCTGGACGAACAATCGCGGTATAGGCGGGATCGCCTCGCAGGAGGACCCGTCGGCACCACCCATCGACGACGGACGGCTCGACCCCCTGGCGCCCGTCGAACACGAACACCCGAGGCACGCGCTCGTGCTCGAGGACCACTGGCGTGCGCCAGTCGTCGTCGCTCTTTCGGAGGAGATCGAGGTAGCCGAGTACCCGCGGCGAATCGTCGAAGGGGTCGACGATCTGCGCTGGAAGCGCGCCATACGCCAGCAGCTCCTGGCTGAGCTTCGGAATCACCGCGGCATCCTCCATGGATTCCCAGGTCCGATCAATCGGAATGCTGACACTTTGAACAGGCTGGATGGCGCGCCTGGTCGAGGATGACTGCGGGCAATATCTACCGCGGGCCAGCGGCTGAACAGGCGTACCGTACCAGGCGCGTCTGACATCGCGCGTCGGGAGGCGACGAATCCGAGCCCTTGGCGCAAGCTCAAGGCCGTTGACCCGACCCATCCGCAGATCAAGTGCAAGGCCCGGCTGCTCAGGCTCTACTGATTGCTGGGGTTTTCGCTGCCGCGCCGGCGGACCTCCTCGGCGCGCGCCGCGAAGAGCCGTGCTTGCCAGAGCCAATCCAGGCGCTGGCGAGGGGTGAGCTTCAGGCAGGCGCGGCGCTGCTCGCGGTCGTGGTCGGTCCAGCCGGGATTGCTCCAGGGACTTGGTGGGCGGCGGACCAAAGCGCCCGAGGCCTCCAAGCCGCGGGACGAGGCGCTCCTTGTCCCGGCGCAGTACCGACGTCGCGCCGCCCTTTGAACCCGGCGGCCCCTGCCGGCTATCCTCTGCGAGCACTCGACCTTCCAGGCAGGCGATCCATGACTTTCGCAATTCCTCTCCTCGCGCTGGCCCTGGCGGCCGCCCCAGCCCCGGCCGCGAAGGGGAAGCGCGCCGCTCCCGCTCCGACCAAGGCCGTCCCGCCCGCACCGCCCAAGGCTTCGCCAGCCCCGGCGCCGGCGCCCGCCGCCCCTCCCGCGGCGGCAGAGCCCGCGGCGCCCCCGGCCGCGGCCCCCGATTCAGCTCCGGCGCCGGTTCCGGCCAGCGCCGCCGCCCCCGAGGAGCCCAAGCGCAAGGCCCTGCGGGTCGCGGTCCTCGTGCCGTCGAAGCACGGCGAGGTCGATGAGCGCGCGCTCGCCGCCTTCCTCGATGCCCTGGTCCCCGAGCTGCGCAAGCTGGAGGGCGTCGCGGCGATCGGCATGAACGAAGTCCGCGAGATGCTCGAGTTCGACCGCCAGCGCCAGCTGCTGGGCTGCAGCGAGGAGTCCTGCCTCTCCGAGATCGGCGGCGCGCTCGGCGCCGACGACGTCCTCACCACCCAGCTGACGCTGATCGGCTCGAGCTACACGCTGTCGATGCGCCGGATGAACCTGCGCAAGGCCAAGGTGGTCGGCTCGGAGACCAAGAAGTTCGACAAGCGCGACGGCGAGGAGGTGCTGGCCATGGTCGGCCCGCTCATCGCCGCGCTCTTCCCCGACCGCGAGCTCAGGCCCGGGCGCACCCGCGGGGTCGATCAGGCCAGCATCCGCCGTCTCAACCCGCCGCCGCTGCCGCGCTGGTCCACGCTCGGCACCGGCGCGCTGGCGATCGTCGCGGCCGCGGCCGGCGGCATGTTCGGCATGCAGGCCAACAGCTTCGCCGAGCAGTTCCGCACCGCCGCCCAGCGCTCGCTCACCGAGCCGGTCAGCAGCGCCGAGCTGAAGACCTACCAGTCCAACGCCAACTCCTCGGCGAACCGCGCCAACGTCCTCTACGGCGTGGCCGGCGGCCTGCTGCTGGTGGGCGTGGTCGAGGCCCTGTTCACCGACTGGCGCGACGACGGCGCCGCGCTCAAGCCGCAGCTGATGGTGGCTCCCGGCGGCGGTGGCGTCGGGGTCACCGGCGCATTCTGAGAACCCTCGAGTCGAGGGGGGCGAAAGGCGTGCCGTGGAGGCGCGCGGCCATTACCTCCCCATTTCCGAGCCGGCTGGGGACCGCTTCGGCGAAAGGTGTCGGGCGTGAATCGGATTTCCGTCGTGCTGCTGGCTGTGCTGGCTGCCTCCTGCCGCGTCTCCACCGCGCTCCCCGACGACGCCAAGATCCACTGCGAGACGCAGGCCGACTGCCCCGAGGGCCGGGACTGCGAGCCGCAGCTGGGGCTGTGCCTGCTCCACGGCACCATGCCCCCGCGCCAGCAGGTCTCCTTTGTCTCCCCGGGCGACGGCGAGAAGAACGTCTCGACCACCGCCACCTTCGTGGTCGCCTTCACCTGGCCGGTCGATGCCGCCTCGGTCGGCGCGCACGCCACGCTCCTCCGGGTGGCCAACCATCCCGGGGAGCAGCCGGTGGCCGTGCCGCTGACCGCCTCGGCCTCGCCGGTCGATTCGACGGTGTTCCTCAAGCCCAGCGCCGAGCTCGACGGGCTGCAGCGCTACACCCTGGTCTTGGCCCCGGGGATCGAGGTCGCCACCGCCGGGCTGGCGCTGGCCACCGACTCGGAGACTCGCATCGGCTTCACCTCCGCCGACCGGCGCGACAGCGTCCCCCCGACCCCGGCCTCCCCCGCCGGCCTGCGGGTGGATCGCGTCTCGGCCACCCAGGTCAACCTCGCCTGGAACAACCCCAGCGACTCCGATCTGGCGGGGGCGCTCATCGTCCGCAAGCGCGGCGCCAAGCTGGTGCTCGACCGCACCGCTCAGGAAAACGATCTCCCGGTCGATGGCGTCGCCTACGCCGCCGGCGAGAAGGTGGGCAGCACGCAGCCGGGCCAGTCCGGAGCCGACGCCGGCACCTCGCCCAACCCGGCGGTGGTGGCGGCAGTGATCCACGGCACCGAGGTCAAGCTGCTCGACCTGGAGGAGGGCGTGGACTACGACTTCGCCTTCTTCTGGTTCGACCGCTCCTCGAACTACTCGTCCCCGCGCCGGGTGCCGTTCGTCACCGAGGCCGGCGCCTCGTGGTGCCCCGACGAGAAGGGGAGCTTCCACCACAGCTCGCCGGATCAGGGGACCCTCGCCCTGCGCTTCACCGCGCTCGACGGCCCCTCCGGCGGCACCCCGGCCGAGCTGACCATCCCCTCGAGCCCGGTGGCGCTCAACGCCGACATCCCGCTGGCCGCCGCGGACTTCGCTTCCGCCAACAGCTACCGGTTCTCGATGCGCTACGAGGCCGCCAACGCCGACGGCGTCTTCCTGAGCGCGCCGGTCCCGTACTCGCCCTCGCCGGCGAGCCTGGCGCCGCTGATCCAGCCGGCGCCGGCGGGGCGCCCGATCGGCCTGGGCGGAACGGCGACGCTCACCTTCTCCCCCTACCTCTGGCCGAAGTTCGAAGCCCAGGTGGACACCGACGCGCAGCCGGGCTCGGAGGCCTGGGCCGCGGCGGCGGTCGAGGTCTCGGGGAATCCGGCGGTCGGCAAGGCCAGCAGCGCGATGAGCGCGGCGGGGAGCTTCCGCCTGCGGGTGCGGCCGGTGGTCCAAGGCTGCGCCCCGGCGAGCTGGGTGACCAGCGACGAGTTCCAGGTCGGCGGCGGGGTCCGCTACGTCAGCGCCGCCGGCTCGGACAGCAACGACGGACTGTCGCGCACCAGCCCCCTGGCCACGGTGGGCAAGGCGCTCAGCTTCGCCAACGGCACCGACGTCCTCGACGTGCTGGTAACCCAGGGCGAGTACCCCGAGGGCATCACCCTGCGCTCCAACGTCCGGATCTTCGGCGGCTACTCGGCGGACTTCGCCTCACGCGATCCCGGACCGCGCGCCAGCTCGGCGCCGCCAGCCCACGAGACCCGCATCACCGGAGGCGTCGGCCCTCGCGGAGATCCCACCCGGGCAGTGGTCTTCGCCCCCTCCTTCACCAAGGGCTCCACCGTCGACGGCGTGACCCTCATCCCTCCCGCCTTCGATGTCACGCAGTCGAGCTACGGCGTCTACCTGGACAACGGCTGGACGGTCTGGGGCGGGCCTCAGTACGCCGGCGCGACGGTGACGCTGAGCAACGACCGCATCTACAGCAGCAACCCCGGCGCGCCCAACCAGAAGGCCTGCGCCGTGTACAGCGGCCTGGACGCGGTGCAGGTGGTGGACTCGTGCGAGCTCTACGGCCTGGCGACCGACGCCGCCAACGACTACGGGATTCGGGCCTGGAGCCCCTACGTCGACTCGAAGCTGACGGTCACCAACACCCTGATCCGGGCCACGATCGGCGTCACCTTTGACTCCGGCTATCGCGTCGGCTTCCCGCAGACCAACAAACTGGTGATGGTCGGCAACCGCGTGGAAGGCCGGACGGCGGCGGGCTCGCCGCTGGACGCCACCGCGGTCGGGCTTCGGACGACCGGCACCGGCCCGGATCTCGAGGTGCGCGACAACCTGTTCCGGCCCGATCGGCGCTTCGACCCGTACACCCAGAACTCGCTGGGCCTCGATCTGAGCGCCGGCATCGGGACCGTCGAGGGCAACCGCATCGAAGGAGGGCGGGGCAGTCGGATATCGATGGGCGTCCAGGTGTCGGCGACGCCGCCGTCCGGGACCTCGCTGCGCATCTCCAACAACTTCATCTCCGCCGGCGGCGGGGTCTACTCGCGCACCGGCGTGCAGATGTACTACCAGTACGGCGGCCCCAACGACCTGGTCTTCGCGCACAACACCTTCCTCGGCGTCGCCGACGGGTTGAACCTGCCCAGCGGCTACGGGCTGACTTTCATCAACGGGATCGGGTCGGTGCGCTTCGTGGACAACCTGTTCCTGGGGACGTTCAGCAAGCTGGCGCAGCTCACCTCCGGTCAGAGCTGGTCCTTCCAGAACAACCTGATCCAGGCCTCGTCCAACCTGATGCTGCACTGGAACAACGGCAGCCCGCTCTACGCCATCCCCGAGTTCGAGACCTTCCTGTGCGGCCACTCGGCCTATGCCTCGGGCAACGCGCTGGCCAACCCGCCGCTGGCGAACCTGTTCGCGCCGGGCTGGGACGCCGACGGCGACTTCAACACCCTCGACGACGCCACCTGGCTGCCGCTCAAGAGCGCGGCGGCGACCTTCGCCATCGGACTGGACACCTCGCTGGCCAAGTGCGGCGCCGGCGCCTGCAACGGCACCGGGGCGAGCTGGTGCGGCCAGGTGACCGCCGACATGGCCGGCGTCGCCCGGCCCGTCTCCCCGGCCGCGCCCGCGGCGGGAGCCCTCGAGCCGAAGTGAGCGCGGGCGGCGGCGCACCGGGATTCACGAGAGAATCTGAGCGCTTACCAGTTCTGCGCGGCGATCAGCCAGCGCATCCCCGTGCCGCCCGGCTCCTCCCTGGATGTAGCGAACCCGGGCTTCAGCTCTTCACCGCGCCGAAGTGGCGGCCCCCGGCCAGTTCCGAGGCGATTTGACGCGGCGGCGGGGCGCTCCTCAGAATGGCGCAACCTTCGCCCCTGGAGTAGCCATGCGGCTCACCGCGCACCTCGCCATCTTCCTGCTGGTTCCCGCCCTCGCGCTCGCCCAGGCGCCCAACAAGCTCGGATATCAGGGCCGCCTGCTCAAGGCCGACGGGTCGCCCGAATCCGGGACCAAGACCTTCGAGTTCGCCCTCTACGACGTGGCCACCGGGGGCACCGCCCTGTGGAGCGAGAGCCAGACCCTGGCGCTCTCCGACGGCTACTACGCGACGCAGCTGGGCGCCACGGCCGATCTGTTCTCGGCGAGCCCGCGCTACCTGTCGTTGAAGGTGGACGGCAGCGAGCTGCTGCCGCGCCAGGAGGTGGGCTCGGTGGCCTGGGCGATGTGGGCGACCAACCTCTCCGGCGGGACGGTGAGCGCCAGCAGCGTCACCGTGACCGGCGGGACGGTGAGCGTCGGCGGCGCCACCCTCAGCGGCTCCGGGCTCAGCCTCGGCAACGGCGGCACCGTGACCGTCGGCGGGACGTCGATCGTCGACGGCTCGGGCAAGCTCCCGGCGTCCCAGCTCTCCGGCACCGTGCCGCTGTCCTCGCTGCCCTCGGGAATCGACGCCGCGACGCTGGCAGGCCATCCCGTCTCCGACTTCGAGCTGGCCAGCGGCAACGACTTCGTGAGGAACAACGCCACCGCCACCGCCCAGTCCGCCTCGTTCTTCGTCAGCGGCACTGGGGCGGTCTCCGGCACCCTCAACGTGGGCGTCCCGCCGGCGAACAAGGCGAAGCTGCGGGTCCAGGGAGATCCCGCGCTCACCACTGCCGCGGGCGGGATCGGGGGAACCGCCGGATCGAGCGACATCACCGGCGTCTCCACCACCTTCAACAGCGACGTGGTTTCGGGCGACATCCTGGTCGTCGCGGGCCAGACGCTGCAGGTCGCCTCGGTGACAGACGACACGCACCTCAAGATCGCGGCGCCTCTCACCGCGACCATCACCGCCTCGGGCGGCAACTACACCATCCAGAAGGCGATCGCCCGCCTGCAGAAGGGAGGCGGGAGCGACGGCGTAGTGGTGAACGCCCTCTCCGACCTCTCCACCACCGGCCGGCTGATCCGGGTTTACGGCTCGACTGCCATGAGCATCGGCGGGGTCTACTGCGGCAAGAGCGCCAACGCCACCACCGGCAACGTCAGCTCTGGCGCGCTGACGGGCTATCCGGCGACCAAGGCCATCTGCGAGGCCACCTGCGCCCACGCCGCCGCGCACATCTGCAGCGCCGAGGAGATCAGCCGCTCGTTCCAAGTCGGCGCCCTGACCCCGTACACCTGGGGCGAGAACCTCTGGTACTCCACCGTCGTCCGCCAGGATCCGGCCAGCGTGATCGACGACTGCGACGGCTGGCAGTGCGGCCAGACCGGCCGCATGGCCTGTTCCAGCGAGATTGGCCCGATGCTGCAGGCAGCCGATCGGATGATCAACAGCGCCTTCTGCACCGCCTCGATGCGCATCGCCTGCTGCCTCTAGCAGGCGGAGCGAGACCGACGTGAGCGCCGGCCCGGGCGCACCGGGATTCACGAGAGAATCTGGGCTCTTACCAGCTCTGCGCAGCGCTCGGCCGAGCGCACCGCGTCCTCGTGCAGACCGAAGCCGAAGTGGCTGCCGCAGTAGTAGGACCGCCGCGCGCCGTTCAGCGAATCGAGCTCCGGCTGCACCGCCAGCGATTGGGCATCGAAGATCGGCGTGCGCAGGACGGTCGAGAGCTCGATCAGCTCGGGCCGGATCTCGAAGTTGGGATGCTGCGAGCTGAGGTAGTCGCAGCTCGAAGGGACGCCGGGCAGCCGCCATAGCGCGCCGTTCACCGAGGTTTCGAGCCGGCCGTTCCGGTTGGTGTAGAGGAAGGTGTAGGCCTGAGTGAGGTCCCGCACCGGAAAACTCGAATGATCCCGGTGCAGTACCACGCGGCCTTCCTTGTATTTCCAGGCGCCGAGGATCCGCCGCTCGGCCTCGGTCGGCTCGTCGAGCAGGGCCAGCGCCTGGTCGGCGTTGCAGCCGAAGATCACCGCGTCGAAGCGCTGCTCACCTGAGCCCGCCACGACCACGACCGAATCCTTCGACCGGACGACCCGCTGAACTCCGGAGTGCAGGACGATCCGCTCCCGGAAGCGATCGGCCAGCGCGTCCACGTACCTCTTGGTCCCGCCCTCGACGCAGCGCACCGAATAGGCCGCCTTCGGCGACAGCACGTCGCTGTGGGCCTCGAGCTTTCGCAGGAAGAACGATGCCGGCGCCTGCAGCAGCTCGGGCACGCTCATCGACGACAGCAGCGCCAGCACGCACAGCAGCACGATCCGCCCCGACTCGTCGAAACGCGGCGCCGAGGCCAGCCACTGCTCCACCGTCGCCTCGGCGAGCTCGCCCCGGCGCAGAGCCTCCTGAGCCTCGGCGACCCCGCGCAGCACGCCCACCAAGCTCCTGATCTTCCTGGGATTCAGCAGTGCGAAGTTCTGCGCCAAGAGGCCCTTCAACCCGGGGGTGAAATAGAGGCCGTCCTTGGTATCGAGGTCGTGGCAGGCGACGTAGGCGCCCCAGCTCCCCTTGGGCCGGATCCCCAGTTCTTCGAGGAGCGGATAGAAGCGCTGGTAGCCGGCCTTGCCGAACGCCGCGACCGCGATGTCGACCCCATAGCCCTCCGGCGTCAGGTGCGTGTAGGCGTTGCCGCCCAGCCGACCCGACCGCTCGAAGAGCGTGAGCTCGCAGTGCCGGTGAAGCCGGAAGGCGGCGGTCAGCCCGGCGATGCCGCCTCCCACGATCGCGACGCGCTTCATTGGAATACCATCGGAGCCCGAATCCCTATTGGTTCAGCCATCATAGGAGCGGGTGCCGGTCGTCTGGGCAAGGGGGCGGACTTGGCAAAGGGTCCCAAGGATGGTCTTTTGTGCGCCTTCCCTGACGCCGATTCGAGGTGCCTCGTGCTGGTCCGCAATCTCCTCTTTGCTCTCGTCCTCGCCCTCGCCGCCGCCTGCGGCACGCCCAACGCGGGCACGAACCCCGATGCCGGCGGAGGTAGCGGTGGCGACAGCGACGCCGGCGGCGACACCGGCGATGCCGGCGACGCTGGAAGCCTGGGCAGCGACGGCGGCAGCGGCAATCACGACGCCGGAGTCAGCGACGCCGGCACCGATGGCGGCGGCACGTGCGGCGCCTACTGCGTCCTCGGCAGCAAGTACAGCCACACCTTCAAGGCGCACATCATGCCGACCCAGCTCGGCACGCAATTCGGCTTCAGCGACTGCACCAGCACCATGGAAGGCAACTTGGTGAAGTCGAACGCCACGCCCAAGTGCGCCAAGGACGGGTGCGAGAGGCTCTACGACGGCACGGTCACCAGCTTCGTCACCGACTGTCAGGGGATGAGCGCCGGCCAGACCTTCAACTTCGCCTTCGCCCCCGAGGGCGCCGGCAACCTCAAGGTCTGGGCGCCGACCGACGTCAGCCTCAACGCCTACGACCCGCCGTTCATCGCCACCGGCGACGGCAACGGCACCTTCACCTACGAGTACACCGAGAAGCTGGGCAACGGCTCCTTCAACCTCGGCGAGACCCTGAAGACCTATTTCTTCACCGTCACCGCGCCGTAGGCGGCGGCGAGCTCGCGGCCCGGATTCGGGCGCGGGCCCGGCGCTCGATTCACGGGCCGGATCCGGCGATCCGGCCCGGCGCCAACTCTGGGCTCAGCGGCAGCCTTCGGCCGGGTGCGCCAGCTCTCCGTCCGGCCCGATCAGCCATACGTCGTAGTTGCTCTCGGCTCCCGAGCTGAGCTGGGCGAAGGCGCACATCTGCGGCGGCTCGGCCGGCGGAGGCGGCGGCGCGCTCTTGCGCCCCTTGAGATTGGTCGGGACCGGCGCCGGGATCGGGGCCTGGGCCGGAGCCACCGCGCAGGGATTGGCGCCCTTGGCGACCTGCCTGCAGCCGGCGAACGTGCAGGGCAGGCAGGAGGCGCCGAGGCAGTAGTTGTAGCGGGTGCCGGGCTCGGGCTGGAAGCCGATCTCCTGGAAGCTCTCCGACCAGCGGTTCATCTCGGCCTGGAAGGCGCGCTCGGAGGTGTAAAGGCCCTTCAGATTGGCCTTGGCTTCGCTCTGCTTGGAGCGGCACTGGAACTTGATGAAGTTGGGGATGGCGATCGCCGCCAGCACTCCCACCACGCCGACCACCACCGGCGCGTTCATCTCGGACATCGAGCTGCCGACATTGCTCACCAGCGCCGCCGGGAGCGACAGGCTCATCGCCAGCCCGCGCTCGAGGGGCTCGATCTTGAAGGACTGGCGGACCTGGCGCAGGTAGCCGTCGCGATCGGTGATCGACTCCGGGGTCAGCTTCTGGGCGGCGGCCTTGAGCCCGGCCGGCGCCTGGGGATCGGCGGCCAGGGTGGCGTTGGTCTCGGCGAGGGTGGCGGCCAGCAGCTCGCGCTTGGTCTGCTGGTCCTCGTCCCAGCGGGCGAGGTAGCCGCGCACCATTCCCTCGAGCTGGGCGACCATCTTCGGCTGCACTCCGTCGAGGCGCACCGAGACCGCGAGCGCGGCGGTCCCCTCGACGCGGAGCTCGGCCCGGCCCATCGGATCCATGCGGAAGCGCAGCCCCATCGGCGAGGCCTGGGCGGCGCGCGCGGTCGAGGGCGCCGCGGCCAGCTGCTCGGAGGCCTTGACCAGCGCCGGCTGGGTGCCGAGGGCGTAGTAGCCGTCGCCGCCGCTGAGGCAGAGCGGGAAGGGGAGCTCGGGCCGCTCGATGCACAGGGCCCCGCCGTGGGTGGTGAGCAGCTCCCCGCTGCGGGCCGCGGCGGCCCGGCCCAGCGCCAGGAAGCCCTGCAGCACCTCGCGGTTGGCGGCCTCGCCGCGGTCGACGGCGATCAGCAGCAGGCTGGACTTGATGAACTCCTTGTCCTCGGGATTGGTGATCGGGATCGAGAAGCCCAGCTTCTGGACGTGGGGCCAGGCGGTCCACTCGGAGAGCACCGCGCCGTAGACCGCCAGCCGCGCGAAGAGCTGCCGCTGCCCCTCGTCGTTGGAGACGGTGGTGGCCGAGGCCAGCCCCGAGACGAGCATCGTGCCCAGCGAGCCAGACTTCTTGGCGGCGCCGTCTTTGCCCTGGGGCGAGGCGACCAGGCCGAGCTCGCGCAGCCGCTCGAGGTCGATGGAGCCGTAGAGCCCCGGTCCGGTGGACTCGGTGAGCTCGAACAGCCGGGCTGCGGGAGGCGCCAGCGGGCGAGCCTGATAGCGCGGCGGGGTGGTGGCGCAGGCGGCCAGGCTCAGGCCCAGCGTCGCGGCGAGGATACGGCGGTTCATCGGCGGTCCTTTGTGGGGTTGGGAACGGTGATGCTGGCAGGACGATGCGCGAAGCTCAAGGTTGCAGGCCTAAGCAGCGATGAACGCTCGAATTCTTCGGATCGGGCTCAGCGGATCGTTCGGCGCCTCCGGCGCGGGCTCACCGCGGCCAGCCCCGCCAGCGCCAGAAGAATCTCGGGGGCGGAGGCGGGGCCGGCGCTGCAGCCGCAGGAGGCTGGCTGGAGTCCGCCGGCGAGTCCTGCATCGAGCTCGGCGAGGCTAGCATCGAGAGCAGCGGATCCGGCATCCACCTCGATTGGCCCGGCGTCCGATTCGCCTGGGCCGGCGTCGGAACCAGGGCCAGCATCCATCTCGATTGGCCCGGCGTCCGACTCGACCGAGCCGGCGTCGGGAGCCGCAGCGCACGCAGGATAGCCGGCGAATCCCGCTGCGCACTCGCCGCAGCCAGCGCCGGCGAAACCGGTCGTGCAGAGGCAGCTGCCGTCGCTCTGGGCGGCACCGTGGCCGTTGCAGGTCGCCGCGTCGCTGAACTCGCAGCCGGGCCCGATGAAGCCGGGGCTGCAGGAGCAGATCCCGGTCGCGGTGCAGGTCCCGTGGCTGTCGCAGGTCGTTGCCGCCTGGCAGAAGGTGCAGCTCGGATAGCCGTAATAGTCCGGCGCGCATTGGCCACAGTCGGCACCGGCGAACCCAGCGCCGCAAGAGCAGATCCCGGTCGCGGTGCAGGTCCCGTGGCCGCCACAGTTGGTCGCCGCCTGGCAGAACATGCAGTCAGGAAAGCCGTAGTAGTCCGGCGCACATTGGCCGCAGTCGGCACCAGCGAACCCGACGCCGCAGGAGCAGACCCCGGTCGCGGCGCAGGTTCCGTGGCTGCCGCAGGTCGTTGCCGCCTGGCAGAAGGTGCAGCTCGGATAGCCGTAGTAGTCCGGCGCGCATTGGCCGCAGTCGGCACCCGCGAACCCGACGCCGCAGGAGCAGATCCCGGTCGCGGTGCAGGTTCCATGGCCGCCGCAGCTGGTCGCCGCCTGGCAGAAGGTGCAGCTCGGATAGCCATAGTAGTCCGCCGCGCACTGGCCGCAATTGGCGCTCGCGAAGCCGGCCGAGCAAAGGCAGCTGCCATCAGCCTGCACCGCGCCATGGCCGAGGCAAGTGGCGGCGTCGCTGAACTGGCAGGACGATCCCAGGAAACCGGTGTCGCAGGTGCAGGTCCCGCTCGAGCAGGTTCCGTGGCCGGTGCAGACCGCGGAAATGCAGGCGCCGTTGGCGGCGACGGGCACCGAGGCGCAGGCCTGAGCCTGGAAGGCGAAGAGACCGGGTCCGGCGACCGCCTTGGCTCCGGGATTGCCGTCTCCCAGCTGCCCCACGCCGTCGTAGCCCCAGGTCCAGACCGTGCCATCGCCCTTGAGCGCCGCCGAGTGGTACCAGCCGGCGGCCACTGCCACGACCCCGGTCAGTCCGGCTACCTGTACCGGGACGACCCGCTGCACTGTGCTCCCATCGCCTAGCTGTCCCCAGCTGTTTTCCCCCCAGGTCCAGACTGTCCCATCGATCTTCAGCGCAACGGTATGCAAGGAGCCAGCAGCCACCGCCGAGATCCCGGTTGCCAGGCTCACTTGCCCTGGCGTGACTCGCCCCGCCGTGGTCCCGTCACCAAGCTGCCCATAGGTGTTGTCACCCCAGGCCCAGACTGAACCATCGCTCTTGAGCGCCACCGTGTGTGCGCCACCTGCAGCCACCGCAGCGACACTGGTCAGCGCATTCACCTTGCCTGGCAAATCATTCCCGAGCACGAAAGGCCGGCCAAGCTGTCCGTTCGCCGAGTAGCCCCAGGTCCAGACAGAGCCGTCGCCCTTCAGCGCCACGTTATGGGTGGCTCCGGCCGCCACCGCGGTGATCCCTGACAACCCGGTCACCTGCCACGGCACCTCCTGGCAAGCGTTGGCGGTCGAGTGGCCCACCTGTAGGTAGCCGTTGTCGCCCCAAGCCCAGACGGATCCATCGCTCGCCAGCGCAACCGTGTGGACGTCGCCGGTCGCCACCGCGATCATCGTCGGCAGCCCGCTCACCAGCGTGGGAGCGGTCAGCCACAGTGAGCGTGTCCCGGTGCCAGCCCGTCCGTAGGAATTTTCCCCCCACATCCAGATCGTCCCGTCGCTTCTGAGCGCGGCGGAGTGCCAGAGGCCCGCTGCCACCGCCGAAACCCCGGTCAGCGAGGCCACTTGCTCCGGCGAGCTCCGCCCCCGCATGGTCCCGTCCCCGTGCTGACCGTGGGAATTGTCGCCCGACGCCCAGACGGTGCCATCGCGACTGACTGTGACCGTCTGGTCGCCGCCGGCGGCCACCGCCGCCAATCCGTCCAGGCGGGTTACTGGGAACGGCGAGCTGCGATAGGCAGTGGTCGCGTCGCCCAGCTGGCCTTTTCCAGGAAACCCCCAGGCCCAGAGGGTTCCATCGCTCTTGAGCGCCACCGTGTAATCGGCACCTGCTGCCACCGCCGTGACCCCGGACAACCCGCTCACCGGCATCAGGCTCCCGGGCACAGTGGTGCCGTCGCCCCGCTGTCCGAAGTAATTGGAGCCCAAGACCTGTACCGTGCCGTCGCTCTTGAGAAAGACGGTGTGGTACCTGCCCGCCGCCACTGCTGCTACTCCGGCCACCCCGGCCACCGGCGCCGTCGGCGGGCTCCGCGGGATGCCGCCAAGCTGCCCGAAGGATCCGTCTCCCCAAGCCCAGACCGCGCCGTCGCCGACGAGCGCCACGGTGTGGTACCAGCCGGCGGCCACCGCCACCACCCCCGCCAGCCCGGGTACCTTCCACGGGGTAAGGTGCCTGTCGGTCGAGCGCGCGTCGCCTAGCTGTCCGTTGCTGTTGTAGCCCCAGGCCCAAACCGACCCGTCGCCATTGAGCGCCACCGTGTGCAGGTACCCGGCGGCCACCGCAGACACCCCACTCAGCCCACTCACCTGCACCGGCGTGCTGCTGCTGATCTGAGTTCCGTCGCCCAGCTGGCCGAGGTTGTTGTGTCCCCATGCCCAGACGGTGCCATCGCTCTTGAGCGCAACGGTGTGCTCGGCTCCCGCGGCCACGGCAACGATCGCGGACAGCCCGCTTACCTGCACCGGCACAAGCCCATCTATCTGGGTCCCGGTGCCCAGTTGCCCAACCTCGTTGCGGCCCCACGTCCAGACAGTGCCATCGCCCTTCAGCGCCACCGAGTGGTACCAGCCAGCACCCACCGCCATTACCCCAGTGAGCCCGGTAACTTGCACCGGTGAGGCAACGTTGGTCGAGGTCCCATCGCCCAGCTGCCCATAGCTGTTTTCACCCCAGGCCCACACCGTGCCGTCGCTCTTGATTGCCAAGGTGTGCGACATACCGGCGGCGATCAGCGGCATGGTGCAGGAGGCGCCGGAAGCGACGGCCTGCACCGACTCGGGGATCGTCCCCACCGCCTGCGACAAGGAACCGAGCTCGGCGGGCACCTCCGATGAACGGGCCGGTCGGGTGCAGCCGGCGATCGCCAGCAGCAGCAGCCATGCGCTTCGCGGAAACATTCGAGCCCTCTCCCGGCGACGGACGGGCACGCCAGCGCACCCGTCGAACTCCCCCCGGTCTTGCGACCTGGCGGCACTCTACTCGGACAAACGGGCACTGGCGACGTCGTCCCAGCGAGGGACAAGGCCGCCAAGGGAAAGGGATCGCCCGGCGAATCGCAGCAATCCGCCGGCGGCCGAGGATCGCGGCGGGGCCAAGCGCCCGCGGATCACATCCTCCAACGGCCCAAAATTTCGCGGCTTTCCCGCCTTCGCCTACTGGTCATACCGCGAGAACGACACCAGCCATCCCTGGCAGGCATCGGCGAGCCAGAGCTTGGCGGGATCGGCCGGGTCGGCGGCCAGCCCGGTGATGCACCAGGTCGAGTTGTCGGGGGGAGCGCTGCGCGGAGACTTTCCGTAGACGGTGGCCACGTCGTCGTCGCCCAGGGCAATCCCGTCCAATCCGGCGGCGATGCGCCGCACCGCCAGCCGCGAGGAGACGTAGAGGTTGCCGAACGGGTCGAGGGCCAGGCCCCACGGCGTGTCGACCGGATAGAGCGAGGCCGGAGCGCCGTCGCCGCTCGAGGCGGGCTGGCCGTCGCCGATGACCGTCTGGACCTGGGCCGGGCTCTGGGCGAGATCGATCGCCCGCACCCGGTGGTTCTGGGAGTCGGCGACGTAGAGCATCAGTCCGCCGCGGCCGACCGCCACCGCCTCGGGCCCGTGGAAGAGTGAGCGCGTGGCCGCGAAGAATTCGCCGAAGAAGCCGGGCATCCCCGGAATCCCGCCGACGGTGTCGACGGTGCCGTTCGCCAGAGTGATGCGGCGGATGGCGTGGTTTCCCGAGTCGGCCACGTAGAGGATGTGGTTGGCCTGGTCGAGCGCCAGCCCAGCCGGACGGTTGAAGCGCGCGGTCGAAACCGGTCCGTCGGCATACCCGGGCTGGCCGAGCGCGCCGCCGAGGGTGGAGATGGTCCAGCTGTACGGGTTCGCCGGATCGACCACCACGATCTCGCGCAGCGTGTGGCCGTCGCGCTCGCTGACGTAGATGTGGTCGGTGGCCCCGACGGTCTCGACCGCGATGCCGAAGGGATCGCGCAGCAGGCGGCTGAACCGGGCGTGGTGCAGAGGGTCGGCCCCGTCCGCGAAACCGCGGGGGTAGCCGACCACCGTGTCGAGCGCCGACCCGGCCTGGAGGCGACGGATGCGGCCGGAGGCGCCGTCGGCGACGAGCAGCGTGCCGGGCGAGGAGGGCAACCAGGCGATCCCGCCCGGCGAGCTGAGGGCCGCCGAGGCCAGCGGCCCCTCCTCGGCCGGGTCGTTGGCCGGAATCGAGATCACCGTCCCGGCCGGCCCGAACGGACAGCCCGCGGCCTGGACGCACAGCTTGCGCTGGATGAACCGGGGCAGGCCCTGGTTGATGAGCTGATCGAGGACCACCGGGTTGCCGTCGGCGTCGATCCGGATGTCGAGCGGCCCGGCCAGCTCGGCCTTGGTTCCCGGTCCGCCGTCGCCCGAGTAGCCACCCTGGTTGCAGCTGCCCACCGCGCAGTCCGAGTCCTTGGTGCAGGGAGTCGTGTAGTCCATGCAGTAGAGCTGGCCGGTGCCCAGCACCGTGTCGATGGTCCCGGCGGCGCAGCCGCTCCCGGAGAGGCAGACGCGGCGCACCCGGAAGTTGCCGCTGTCGACCACCATCAGGTCCCCGCTGGCCAGGGCGGCCACCGCGTTCGGATAGTTGAGCGCGGCGTCGATCGCCCGCCCGCCATCTCCAGCGAACCCGCCGCGCCAGCAGTTGCCGCTGCCGATCCCGACGCAGTCCGCGTTGGCAGTGCAGGCCTTTCCGTTGTCGCAATGGGTCGGCCCCATGCCGGCGACGGTGTCGATGTTCCCCTGGGTGCAGCCGCTGCCGGAGAGGCAGATCCTGCGGATGCGGTGGTTCGACTGGTCGGCGACGAACAGGTCGCCGGCCGCGTCGAAGGCCAGCGAGCTGGGGTTGTAGAGCTTGGCGGCGCTGGCCGGTCCTCCGTCGCCCGAGAAGCCGGAGGTGTAGGGCACGCCGGCGATCCGCACGCTGCCGGCGACGATCGTCTGCGCGAAGAGGTTCACGAGGTAGGTGCTGCCGTTGGGGCTGACCGCGCTAACGGAGGAGAAGGGTCGGTCGGGGATCAGGGGAATGGTGCTACCGGCGAGGGTCTCGATGTTTCCGGCGGTGCAGCCGTTTCCAGAGAGGCAGACGCGCCGCACGCGGTTGTTCCCGGCGTCGGCGACTAGCAGATCGCCGTCGAAGGTCACCGCAACTCCCTTCGGGAACTGCAGATGGGCGGTCGTGGCGGGGACGCCTTCCTCCGCCGCGGCGCCGCCGTAGTTGCAGGCGCCTCCCGAGGGAATGGTGCAGGCCCCGGCCACCGTGGTGGTGGTCCCCTTGGTGCAGCCGACTCCATCGACGCAGATCCGGCGCAGCCGATGGTTCTCGCCGTCGGCCACGTAGACGTTGCCGTAGTCGTCGGCGCGGACGCCGGACGGATTCCAGAGGTGCACCGAGAGCGAGGGCGCTCCGGAGTCCTGGGCCACGTCCAGGGAGGGAGCGGCCGGGTTGCCGGCCAGCCGGGAGATCACGCCTGCTTCGATCATCCGCACCACGTTGTTGCCCAGGTCGGCGATGAAGATGCGGCCGTTGGCGTCGACCGCGACGTCGCGCGGGAGGTTCAGGGCTGCCGCGGTGGCGAGGCCGCCGTCGCCGGAGTTTCCGCCCGAGGTGCAGGTGCCGACGGCCGGGGCGCACGCCAGCTGCGGGCCACAAACCGCGGCGTTGAGCGAGCAGTGAGTGGGCCCGACCCCGGCGATGGTCGAGACGGTCCCGGCGGCGCAGCCCGCGTCGCCGGCGCAGATCCGGCGGATCACGTGATTGGCGTAGTCGGCGATCAGCAGCGAGCCGTCGGGTTCGAGCGCCAGGCCGGTCGGCTCGTTGAGCCTGGCCAGGGTCGCCAGGCCGTTGTCGCCGGAGTAGCCGCCCGCCCCCTCGCCGAACGGGCCGGACCCGGCGACGCTCTGGATGGTCCCGACGGCGCAGCGGTTGCCGTCGAGGCAGACGCGGCGGATGCGGTGGTTGTAGCGGTCGGCGATGTAGAGGTTGCCGCTGCCGTCGACCGCCAATCCGGTGGGAGTGTCGAGCTTGGCCGCGGTGGCCAGCCCGCCGTCGCCGGCGAAGCCCCGCTGGCCGGTGCCGGCGACCACGGCAATCGACCCGGGCCCTGACCACCTCGGATCGATGCGCAGCACTCGGTAGTTGAGGGTGTCGGCGAGGTAGATCCGGCCGAGGCGGTCGGCGGCGATGGCCTCGGGCCAGGAGAGCTTGAGCGAAGTGGGCAGCCCGCCGGAGGGCCCCAGGCCGGTCTCCAGATTCGCGCTCCAGCCGTTGCAGCGGGCGCCGTTGCAGCCGTCGTTGGGGTTGGCGACCACCAGCGGGTTGGGGCCGTCGTCGCAGCACTCGCCCTGGTCGAGGACTCCGTCGCCGGCGCGCTCGATCTTCAAGCAATCCGCCCGGCAGCCGTCGCCGCTGCGGGGGGCGCAGCTCTCTCCCGAGGGGCAGTCCGCCGCCACGGCGCAGGGGCCACCGCTGTCGCAGGCCGAGCCGTCGTCGCACTGCTCGATCCCGGCGAAGACCAGGCCGTCGCCGCAGCGCGCCGGGACGCACTTGCTGGTGCAGGCGTTGGCGTCGCCGTTGTACTTGCCCTCGTCGCATTGCTCGGCCGCCGGGTTGCGGAAGCCGTCGCCGCAGACGTTGCGCTTGCAGGTGATGAGGCAGGCGTCCTCGTCGTTGCTGTTCCCGTCGTCGCACTCCTCGGCGAGCGGATTCCTCACTCCGTCGCCGCAGACGTTGAGCTTGCAGGTGCTCAGGCAGCCGTCCTCGTCCACCCGGTTGCCGTCGTCGCACTGCTCGGTGGCCGGGTTGAGGATTCCGTCGCCGCAGACGTTGCGCTTGCAGCTGGTGAGGCAGGCGTCGTGGTCGTCGGTGTTGCCGTCGTCGCACTCCTCGGTAGCGGGGTCGGTCCAGCCGTCGCCGCAGCGGGAGGCCAGGCAAGTGGCCCGCAGGCAGATGCCGGGCAGCCCGTTGTCGAGGACGCAGGGGTTGCCGTCGGGAGCCGGGGTCCAGTCCTCACCCAGGTGCTGGATGCACGGGTCGTCGAGCCGGTGGCAGCCGCTGGAGACGCAGACCAGCGACGATGGGCACTGTCCCTCGGCGCAGGTCACGCGGGAGGTGTTGCTGGAGAGCGTCAGATCAGGATTGCAGGCGAACAGAGCCAGGGCAGCAAGCGCGGGCAAGCGCATCGCAAGTCCCTCCTCAGGAAAGGGCCGCTCAAGTGTCGTCGAGACCGGCGGTCTCGGGCAATCCGCTGGCGTCCCGGATGCCGGCGACCGGGTTGCAGTAGGTCGGCTGCTGGCTGCCGCCGACGTCGATCGGGGCGCACTTGCCGTGGTCGACGCGAATGTCGCACTGCCTGGCCGCCTCGAGGCAGGTGCTGCTGACGCAGGCGAAGGGGGCGACGCAGGGAGGCGCGCCGGCGCGGCAGAAGTGGCCGTCGCAGGTCTCCGGGCCGTTGCAGAAGACGCCGTCGTCGCAGTCGGCGTCAGCGGTGCAGGGCTTGCGGTCGAGGATCTCCGAGGGGGAGAGGCACTTGTTGTCGTCGGAGAGGCAGGTGAGCTTGGCGTCGGCGGGGATGTCGACCTGGACCCGGCAGGCGAGGAACAGGAGCGCCGTCGCCGCCGCGTGGGAATGCCGCATCTCTCGTCTCCTGGAGGGGCGCAGGCCTGGCGTCGGGATGGGCCGCGGCGAGCGCTGCGAGCTGGAGAAGGCCGGGCAAGGGACCCGCTGAACCGACGCTGCCGAGGAGGTTGGCGAATGTGGTTGGTCGGCCACAAATCGCCCTTCCCGACAGTCGGGGCTGGCATTCGCCGACCTCGGCCCGGCATCCGGCGAAGCCCGCAAACCGACCGGGGCGGCCCGAGTTGCGGGTCCGCGCTACGCCACCGTGACCACCACCTTGCCGAGCGCGTGACCGCCTTCGACGTAGCCAATCGCGCTGGCGGCCTCCTGGAGCGGGTAGCGGCGATCGATGACCGGCTTGAGCTGGCCCGACTCGAGCAGTTCGCTCAGGAAGACCAGGTCGCTCTTCTTGATGCTCTTGTTCAGCGTCAGGCTGCGCAGCAACTTGTCGCCGAACGCCGAGAGCAGCGGGCCCAGCAGCAGTCCCTGGAAGATCTGCGCGCCGGTTCCTCCGACCATCACGTAGACGCCGTTGGCACTCAGCGACCGCCGGTAATCGAAGATCGAGCGGCGACCGTTCGCCGCCACGATCACGTCGTAGCGCGCGCCATCCCTGGCGAAGTCTTCTTTGGTGTAGTCGATGACCCGATGTGCGCCGAGCGAGCGAACCAGCTCGACATTCTTGGTGCCGCAGACGGCGGAGACCTCGGCGCCGAGCATCCTGGCCAGCTGCACCAGGAAGGTGCCCACGCCGCCGCCGGCGCCATGGATCAGCACCTTGTGCCCCGAGCGAACCCCGGCCTTGTCGCGCAGCGCCTGCAGGGCGGTGACCGCCGCGGTGGGCACCGCCGCGGCTTCCTCGAAGGTCACCTTGGCCGGCTTGGCGACCAGCGCGCTTTCCTTGGCGCAGACGTATTCGGCGAAGGCGCCTAATCCGGATTCGAAGATGTCGCCGAAGACCTCGTCCCCGGGCCGAAACGCGGTCACGTTCGCGCCGACCGCCTCGACCACTCCGGCGACGTCCGCTCCGGGGATGTTGAAGTTTGGCTTCAGCAGCCCGCTGAAGAACCGCGCCGGGAACGGATCGGCCCTCACCAGGCGCCAGTCGAGCGCATTGACCGACGCCGCGCGGACCCTGATCAGCACCTCGTCCGCCTTGGGGCTCGGCTTGGCGACCTCTTTGAGCTCGAGGACATCGGGCGAGCCATACCGCTCGAAAAAGAGAGCCTTCATGAGGTTCCTCCGGTGCCTTCCCTACGTCCCGCGGGGCTTGGATTGCCTACGAAGCTGCGGCGACGAAGCTGAATGGGGTCGGGTGGGCAACGCGTCGCCCTGCCCTTGGTGCTCATCCGCGGTGCCGCAGGCCTGAATGCTCGGTCGTCCAGGGGGGCCACGATTCTCCAGCACTCGGACCGACTGCCACCTGTGCGCGTCCTCTGCTGGCGAAACCACCTCTACCCGCTCATTGCCCTCCGGCGAAGACGTAAACACTTGATTCGTCGAGCTTGTGTTTGCCTGGTGCTCAATGTGCCGCGCGGCAAGCCGCGAGGGTTTGGGTTGTTGTACGAGCGGAAGGGAGAGTGAGATGGCGCCTCCCGACTTTCAGCCACTGATCGCCGCGCTGCTCGACGGCGACCACCGCCAGGCCGCCCGCGAGACCTCCCGGTTGCGCGACGCCGGGGTGCCCGCCGAGCTCATCGTCAGGGACGGTATCGAGGAGGCGATGGGCCGTCTGGACGAGAAGTGCACGGTGGAGGAGTTCAACCTGCTCGAGATCATGCTCGCCGGGCGGGCGGTGATGGCGGCCACCCGCGAGCTGTTCCCCCTCGGGACAGGCCCCTCGCCAAGCCGGGGCACGGTGATCCTCGCCACGCTGGAGGGCGACGTCCACGACCTGGGCAAGAACGTGGTGCGGATGGTGCTCATCGGGCGCGGCTTCCACGTCGTCGACCTCGGCCGAGACCAGCCGGTCGAGAACGTGGTCGGCGCGGCCGAGCGCGAGCAGGCGATTGCGGTCCTGATCAGCGGCTTGCTCACCACCATGGTTCCGCAGGTCCAACGGGTGAAGGAGGTGCTCGCCCGGCGCGGCCTGGGGCACGTCAAGGTCCTCGCGGGCGGCGCGGCGCTCAAGCAGGCCACGGCCGAGCAGCTGAACGTCGACTACGTCGCCCAGACGGCCTTCGACGGCGCTCACTACCTCGACCGGCTCGCGCAGCTCGGCCAGCCGGTGCGGCACGAGGAGGAAACCCATGAACAGCCTTGAGCGCTTCTCCGCCGCCCTCGAGTTCCAGAGCCCCGACCGCACGCCGGTCATCACTCAGGTGGTGGCCCACGCGGCGGCGCTGTCCGGCGAGACGGTGCACGACTACGTGCGCAGCGGGGAGCTGGCCGCGCGCTGCCAGATCCGGGCGCTGGAGCGCTACGGCTACGACTCGGTGCTCGCCTTCTTCGACCTCAGCGTGGAGTGCGAGGCCCTGGGGTGCAAGCTGCGCTACCCGCGCGACCTCTACCCGGCGGTCGAGTCGTATGCCCTGAGCCCGACCCCGAGCGTGGAGCGGCTGCGGCTGCCCAACCCGCGCTCGGCGGGGCGGATGCCCGAGGTGCTGCGGGCGGCGTCCATCTTGCGCCGGGAAGTGGGGAGCGAGGTGGCGGTGGTCAGCGCCCTGCTCGGGCCCATGACCCTCGCCGGCCAGCTGATCGGCCTGGACTCGGCGCTCTACCTGATGGCGGACGATCCCGCGCGGCTCGAGCGCCTGCTCGACTTCACGACCGAGGCGGCGATCGTCTACGGCCGGGCGCTGGTCGAGTCCGGCGTCCACGTGCCGATCGTCGGGGAGCCCGCCGGCTCTCCGGCGGTGGTCGCCCCCGCCTTCTTCCGCGAGGCGCTGCTGCCCCGCCTGGCGCGCATCTTCTCTGCCCTCAAGCAGGCAGGAGCGGCGGCCAGCTGGCTGTACATCGCCGGGCCCAGCGCGCCGATCCTTCCCTGGTACGCCAAGGCAAAGGTGGAGGTCGCGCACTTCGACTACGAGGTCAGCGCGCGCCAGGCGATCGCCGCGCTGCCCACCACCTGCCTGGCGGGCAACCTCAAGCCAATGTCCTTCGTCCTCGAAACTCCCGAGGCGGTGGCGGCGCAGTCCGAGGCGCTCTTGGACGAATTCGCCGACCGCTCCGGGTTCGTCCTCTCCTGCGGCTCGGAGGTCCCTGTGGAGGCGCGCCCCGAGAACGTGGCCGCGATGGTGGCGGCGGCGCGCCGGAGGCCCCCATGCCGACCCTCACAGTGAGACGCGGCGAGGGGCCGCCCCGCTCGCTCTCCTTCTCCGGCGAGGAGCAGTCGCTGCTTCAGCTGCTCAACGAGGCCAACCTCCCGGTCCGGTCCGGCTGCCGAGGCATCGGAGCCTGCGGCCTGTGTCGGGTGCGGGCTGAGGGAGTCGCGGCAACGGCGCCCACGGCCGCCGAGCGCATCCACCTTTCGAAGGGACTCCTTCAGCAAGGCGTTCGCCTGGCCTGCCAGCTGCGGCCCGCCGACAACCTGCTGATCGACATCCTCAATCCCGCGCGCCGCTCGGACTGGCGCACTCCTCCACGCGCGGGAATCGAGCACGCACAGCGGGCCCGGCCGTCGGCGCCGGGACGAGCCGTGCCCGCGGAGGTCCAGCGTCCCTGCGGCGCGGCGGTGGACCTGGGCACCACCAACATCTCCATCTCGGTGTACGACCTCTTGGGCTCGCGGTGGATCTCCAGCCGGGTGGGCCTCAACCCCCAGCGCGCCTTTGGATCCGACGTGGTGAGCCGGCTGTCGGCGGCTGCCGAATCCCCGGAGGCGGCCAGCGAGCTGAGCCGGCAGGCGGTGCGGGCCGTGGGCGCGGCGCTGTGGGAGATCGCCACGCGCGAGGGACTCGATCTGCGCCGGGTGGTGCACGTCGAGCTGGTGGGCAACACCGCGATGGTCGCCCTGCTGTCGGGCCGCAACTGCCAGCTGCTGCTTCAGCCGCGCCACTGGACCGAGTTCATCCCCTGCGAGCCCGAGGAGACGACCGCCTGGAGCGACGCCTGGAAGATCCACCCTCGGGCGACGGTGGAGGTCGTGCCGCCGCTGGCTGGCTTCGTGGGCTCGGATCTGCTCGCCGGGCTGGTCGCCACCCGGCTGTTGGAGAGCCATGCCCCGGCGCTGCTCGTCGACTTCGGGACCAACTCCGAGATCGCACTCTGGAATGGCGAGAAGGTTTGGGTGACCTCAGCGGCCGGAGGGCCCGCCTTCGAGGGAGGAGGGATCAGCTGCGGGCTGCCCGCCGAGCCGGGGGCCATCTACCGCGTCCGCCCCGGCCCCGAAGGTCTGGCAACGGAAGTCCTCGACGACGCCGAGCCCCGGGGGCTGTGCGGGTCGGGCCTGGTGGACCTGGTCGCGATGCTGGTGCGGTCGGGCGCGCTCGGCCGCAACGGGCGATTCGCCTCCTCGGTGTCGGGCGGGCGCTGGATCCTCTGGCGTCAGGGGGAGCGGGAGCTCGGGGTGGGCGGCCCCGACATCGACGCCCTCCAGCGCGCCAAGGCTGCCATCGGCGCGGGCATTCGCGTATTGTCCGCGCGATCGGGGGTGCGCCTGGGGGAGCTGCAGCGGGTGTGCGTCGGCGGCGCCTTCGGGCGGTACCTGGACGTCGAGAACGCCCAGACGATTGGCCTGCTGCCCGCGATTCCAGCCCACCGGCTGGAGCTGTGCGGTAACACCGCCCTGGCCGGGTGCGAGGACGTGATGCTGTCCTCGTCCGCAGCCGCCCACCTTGGCGAGTCGCGGGGGAAGGCCAGGCTCATCAACCTTGCCACCGAGCCCCTGTTCGACGACCTGTTTCTCGAAAGCCTCTATCTGGAACCGATCCAAGCGACTTGACGATCTACGCCACAGGCCCTCACGGCCCTCTCTCCGGATTCATCAGGGCGGTCCAGTACCTCGCGGCCCTGCCGCCGGAGAGCGACCTGCACCTCGAGGTGGCCAAGGCGATGCGCAGCTTCTTCCACGCCGACATCGCGGTGGTGGAGGAGCAGGATGCGCACGGGCAGATCGTCGCCCGCGCGAGCCAGGGCGAGGGCGGGTGCAAGGACGTGGTGGAGGCGACCCTCGGCCCCGCCGCGCAGGTCTTCGACTCGGGCTTCATGGCCTCGGAGCAGGTGCACGCCAGCGGCCCGTGCGCGGCGGTCCTGTTGCCGATCACCGTGCTCAACCAGGTCTCGGCGGTGCTGCTGGTGGGCCATCGGGCCTCCCAGATCCCCCCGCGGGAAACGCTCGAGGCCTACCTGGCGGTGGCCAACCTGGTCGGGACGCTCTCGGAGAAGCGCCTGGCCGAGCGGAGGCTGACGAACAGCGAGCGGCAGCTGCGGCTGGTGCTGGAGACCATCCCCGCGGGCATCGCCCTGGTGGATGGCGCCTGCCGCTACCGCTTCGTCAACGCCGAGGCCGAGCAGATCCTCGGCGCGCGGCGCGAGGAGATCATCGGGCGCAGGTGCTGCGGGCCTCAGCTGATGCGCAGCCCCAGCGGGGAGCCTTGCCCGGACGAAGAGCAGCCCTGCGCGCTGGCGCTGAGGAGGGACGAGCCGATCTACGGGGCGGAGTACCAGCTGTGGCAGCCTGAGAAAGGCCGGGTCGTGCTGTCGATCAATGCCGTCCGGCTGCCGGCGTCGGAGGGAGGGGTGGCGCTCTCCTTCCAGGACGTGACCGAGAGCCGCCGCGCCGAGCAAGCGCTCCGGAAGGCCAAGGAGCTGGCCGAGGCGGCCGACCGCGCGAAGAGCGAGTTCCTGGACATCGCCGCCCACGAGATGCGCGGCCCGCTGAATCCGCTGCGGGTGCTGGTGCAGCACGGCCTGCGCCGCCTGGACCAAGGCCTGCCGGTGGAGCGCGGCTCGCTGCAGCGGATGCTGCGCCAGGCCGATCGGCTCGCCGACATGGTCGAGCACCTGCTCGACACCTCGCGCGCCCAGCGAGGGGCGTTGGCCTTCAACCCGGTGCGGCTCGACCTTCGCCCGCTGGTCGCGGAGATGGTGGAGGATTTCCGCCGCCAGGTGCCGGAGCGAACCATCTCCTACGCGCAGCCCGAGCGGCCGGCGGTGTCCGAGGTCGATCCCAAGCGAATCGAGGAGGTGGTGGCCAACCTGCTCGACAACGCGCTCAAGTACTCGCCGCAAGGCTCGCCGGTTGAGGTGGAGGTGGCGCTGCTGCCCCGGGGGACGGTGCGCGTCTCGGTGACCGATCACGGCCCCGGCATCCCGCTCGCCGACCAGCAGCGCCTGTTCACCCGGTTCTACCGGGTGAGCAGCAAGACCACCCTCCGCCAGCCCGGGCTGGGGCTGGGCCTGTACCTGTGCCGCAAGATCGTGGAGTGGCACGGGGGGAAGATCGAGTGCCTCTCGACTCCGGGAGAGGGCTGCACCTTCGCCTTCACGCTTCCGGCTCCGGGCCGCGGGCGGGGCATCGAGGCGGAGCGGGACCAGTCCTTCAGGTCGAGCCTGGGGGACCTCCGGCTTGGCGCCGGGCCGGTCGGCCCAGACTGAGGCCTGGAGGCGAGCGCGGACAGGGCGATGGCGCGGCCGCCTTCGGTACCTCTTTCGTCACGGGGATGGGATTCAGAATCAGGTCCGCGAGCCCCGGGGAGCCGCGCTCAGGGCTGCGGTCCAACTCCCACGACGTCGATGACCGCTACCTCTGGCGGGCAGAGCACGCGAAGGGCCGGAGAGGGCGGATTCTCGAATCCGACTCCGCGGCTGACGAAGAGCGTGGTCGCCCCGACCTGATAGCGGCCCATCTCGTACTTCTTGCCGAACCGCGACGTGACGAACGACTCCAGTGCCCCGTAGAACGGCAGCCGCACCTGGCCGCCGTGGGTGTGGCCGGCGAGGAAGAGGTCGGACCCGCGCGGCGCGACCTCCTCGATTAGATCCGGGGTGTGGTGCGCGACGATGCGGAAGCCCTCGCCGCTTTGGGCCAGGCACTCCTCGAGGGGCTCGGCCAGCGCGAGCAGGTCTTCGGATGCCGGGAAGCCGCGCCGCACCCGCGGACTCCAGGGCGCGCCGCACAGCCACACCGGAAGTTCGCCGATCTTCACCGGCCTGCCTTCCAGCTCCTTTGCGCCCGAGCCGAACAGGTCGCTGTCGCGCCAGTACCACACGTCGTGGTTGCCGCGGACCGCGAAGCTCCCGTAGCGCGCGCGAATCGATTCGACCATCGCGCGGAACGCCGCCACGCCGGCCGCTGAGTTGGCGGCGTCCCCGGTAAAGAGGAACAGGTCTGGGTCGAGGGCGTTGATCCGCTCCGCGAGCGCGCCGATCAGCGGCGTTCGCTCGTCGGCGTGAGTGTCGGAGACCTGAACGATGCGCAGCCGGCTGCCCGCGGGCAGCTTGGGCGTGCGCACCTCGATCCGCGTCTCCTCGAGCCTGTCCGCCTCGATCCAGGCGCCGTAGGAGAAGATCGCAATCCCGAGCGATGCCGGCGCCGCGAACGCCGCCGCCACCATCAGCTCGCGCCGCCGCGGAGCCGGCCGGCTCCAAGCGAGCACGAGGCGCGAGGCGCCGACGATTCCCATCCCCGCGGCAATAAGGACGAGGGTGGCCAGGACTTGGAGGGCTCGGTCGATGGGCATCGCGATCACTGAATGATATCGGGGATACGCGCTGGCTCGGCCAGGGATTGCGATGGCTCGAGGGCCGCGCGCCCTGGACTCCATCGAAGACGCTCACCAGCTCGATCGCTCTCGGGGAGGGAGACCAGGCCCTCCCGGCAACGCCTCTGCTACGCTGCGACCCTTCTTCGAGGCGAAAGGAAGTCTCCGTGCGCATGCTCGTCGCAGCAAACGTCGCCGCCGCGATCCTCGCGGGCTGCGCCACCACTCCCAAGGAGAGCCGCGTGAAACCCGATCTCTCGACCGCCCAAGGCAACCCGCTGCTGCGCCCCTGGACCGGCCCCTACGGCGGCGTGCCGCCCTTCGACCAGGTGAAGGTCGAGCACTTCGAGCCCGCGCTCGAGGCGGCGATGAATCACAACCGCAAGGAGATCGCCGCCATCGCCAACGACGCCGCGGCGCCGACCTTCGAGAACACCATCGCCGCCCTGGAGAGGACCGGCCGGCAGTTCAACGACGTGACCGCGATCTTCGGAGTCTTTGTGGGCAGCCTGGCCACTCCCGAATGCCAGGCGGTCGAGCGCAAGATGGCCCCGCGGCTGTCGGCGTTCTCCGACGAGATCTTCCAGAACGCGGCGCTCTTCAAGCGCATCCAGGAGGTCTACGACTCGCCGCAGAAGTCGCAGCTCACTGCCGAGCAGCAGCGGCTGACCTGGCTCGTCTTCACCAACTTCGTGCGCGCCGGGGCCAGGCT
This sequence comes from Myxococcales bacterium, assembly GCA_037442205.1. Lineage (GTDB taxonomy): Bacteria > Myxococcota > Myxococcia > Myxococcales > UBA5297 > JBBIQS01. The sequence goes on along the minus strand of JBBIQS010000007.1, from coordinate 27,747 downwards.
CGACGAGGCCGGCAAGAAGCGGATGGCCGCGGTCAACGAGCGGCTGGCGACGCTCTACGCCGAGTTCCGCCAGCACGTGCTCGCCGACGAAGGCAGTTACACCGTCGTGCTGGAAAGCGAGGCCGACCTCGCCGGCCTGCCCGAGTCGGTGCGCGCCGGGATGGCCACCGAGGCCGAAAAGCGCGGGCAGAAGGGGAAGTGGATCGTCAGCAATACCCGCTCGTCGGTGGAGCCGTTCCTGAGCTACTCCACGCGGCGCGAACTGCGCGAGAAGGTCTTCCGGAACTTCGCCAGCCGCGGCGACAACGGCGACCAGCACGACACCAAGAAGATCATCGCGGAGATTCTCGCCTTGCGCGCCGAGCGCGCGGCGCTGCTGGGGTTCAAGACGCACGCCCACTGGCGGCTCGAGAACAGCATGGCCAAGACGCCGGAGCGGGCCATGGAGCTGATGGAGGCGGTGTGGAAGCCGGCGGTGGCGCGGGTGCGCGAGGAGGTCGCCGACATGCAGGCGATCGCCGACAAGGAGGGCGCCAAGATCGCCATCGCCCCGTGGGACTACCGCTACTACGCCGAGAAGGTGCGCAAGGCGAAGTACGACCTGGATCAGAACGAGGTGAAGCCCTACCTGCAGCTCGAGAAGCTGCGCGAGGGGATGTTCTGGGTGGCGGGCGAGCTGTACGGCTTCGAGTTCGTGCCAGTGAGCGGGCTGCCGGTGTTCCATCCCGATGTGCGGGTCTACCAGGTGCGGCAGAAGGCGACCGGCAAGCACCTGGGGCTGTGGTACTTCGACCCCTTCGCGCGGTCGAGCAAGCGCTCCGGAGCGTGGATGGACGCCTACCGCGCCCAGGAGCGTTTCGAGCGCGAGATTCCGACCATCGTCTCCAACAATTCGAACTTCGTGCCCGGGAAGCCGGGCGAGCCGATCCTAGTGAGCTGGGACGACGCCACCACGCTGTTCCACGAGTTCGGCCACGCGCTGCACGGGCTGGCGTCGAACGTGAATTACCCCTCGCTGTCGGGGACGGCGGTGGCGCGCGACTACGTGGAATTCCCCTCGCAGATCCTGGAGCACTGGCTGTCGACGCCCGAGGTGCTGAGCAGGTTCGCGCTGCACTACCAGACCGGCAAGCCGATGCCGCCGGAGCTGGCGGCCAAGATCGCCAAGGCGGCGACCTTCAATCAGGGCTTCGCCACGGTGGAGTTCCTGTCGAGCGCGCTGGTGGACATGAAGCTGCACCTGGCGGGCGCCAAGCCCATCGATCCGGCGGCGTTCGAGAAGGAGACCCTGGCGGCGCTGGGGATGCCGGCGGAGATCGTGATGCGCCACCGCATTCCGCAGTTCGCCCACGTCTTCGGCGGCGATGGGTATTCGGCCGGCTATTACAGCTACCTGTGGGCGGACACCTTGGTCGCCGATGCCTATGAGGCGTTCACCGAGGGCAAGGGGCCGTATGACTCGGAGATCGCCAAAAGGCTCTTCGAGAAGGTCCTGTCGGTGGGGAATACCGTGGATCCGGAGGAGAGCTACAAGGCCTTCCGCGGACGCGGGGCGGGGATCGATGCGCTGATGCGGAAGCGGGGGTTTGCGGGGAAGTAGGGCGGTTCGCGGTTCCGAATAGACCGGCGGATCGTGATCGACGCCGGCCGAGGTCGACCCCTTCATCGAGGCGCGTCGAATGGAAAGTAGGGCAGGTCCCCGAGCTCGAAAATGCCCGCCCTGACCCACAACAAGGCCTTCGACGTTGTTGTTCGAGCTCGTGGCTGGCAACAGCCTGCAAGCCGACGACGACACTTGGCCGGCATCCGACGCTCACGCAGGAATCGCCGCGATGCGGCTGGCGACGTTCATCCGCCGGCGGACCTCGGCGATGCTGGGAAACAGAGCTCCCGCTGAACAAGCCGCTTCGACGAACGCTCCGTCGAGCGCCACGACTACACCCGGCCAGTTCGACGATGCGTTCCTGAGCCTGAGACCGGCGATGCGGTTCGCAAGCCACGGAAGAACGACTGCCACGAACGTTTCGCGCAGCGCTTCCGAGATGAGTCCCTCCTCGACGGACAGGATGAGCAGGTCCGTTCGCGAGTGCCTCGCGCAGTAGGGTATCCCCTTCGTCATGTTGGGCCCGTGCCGCGTCTGAAAAGTGAGCAGTTCGAGGTCGGGGACCGCGGACCGGATAACTTGTTGTACGACCTTCTTGTCGGCGAGGTATCGCTCGCCTGGAGCTGGATCGGTGTATGCGATTCGTGTCATTCCCCTCACCGTGGTACCGCGCTTCCAAGCCAGAGTTCCCGCCTATCTCGGAGGACAGCCAAAAGTGATTCCGTACGGGTCCCTGCCTCCATGACCGCGGTATGAACGAAACTAGCCCGGATCGCTCCCCGCTGCGGCACCTGTCATTTCCCGGCCCGACCGCGCCATGAGTGCCCGGCAAAGAACTTCCCTCGCCCGCCTCTACTTCGCGCCCCAAACCTCGAGCGTGTCGAGCGAGCCCTGGGAGCGGATCCCGTTGTCGCCGAGGATCTCCTCGGTGGCGGCGAAGGTCTCCTTGCGCGGGAAGACCAGATCCTCGCCGCCTCTCCCGGCGAACTCGATGGTGACGAACTCGTCCTTGAGATCGCGCAGCGTCTGCACCAGGTGGCGCAGGTTCTTGATCGCCACTCCGTTGACCGCGCTCACCAGCGACCCGGCGGGGCTGCTGTAGCCGGTCGCCAGCTTGTGCGGGAAGAACGGCGAGGAGACGATCACCATCTCCTCTCCCGGGAACAGCGGCGGGTCGAACATCCGCGCCATCGCCGGCGTGCCGAAGAGATTCGCGGCGGCGCGCCCGCCGCTGCGGGACCACTGCAGGCTCGCCGTCGAGAACACCAGCGGGCCCCAGACAAAGTACGGCGGATAGGCCCCCGCCAGATCGGCGAGCAGCATCGGCCGGGTGGCCTGCACCGGCAGCTGAATCGCCTGCTGCTTGCCGCCGCGCACCACCGCCAGCGGCACCTTCCCGTCCTTGGCCAGCTTCTGGATGAGGTAGCGGAAGTTCACCCGCAGCCCGCTGGCCAGGTTCACCATCCCCTGGTCGTCGACGCGCGTCTCGCCGATGCGGGTGATCACGTCCCACTTCTTCAGCGGGTAGTCGCTCTGCTTTCCCCAGGTCTGGTGGACGACGATTCCCTCCACCGACTTGTCGAGCTTGAGGAAGCCGCGCAGCGCCGCGTTCTCCAGCGTCTGCAGCTCGTCGTACATTCCGGGCTTGCCGTCGTACTTGCCGTCGGCGATGTCGGCCAGGAACAGCTCGATCTCCTCGAGGGGAATGATGTAGCCGATGTTCTGCGCGTTCCCGAGGTGGCTGAACGCCAGGCCGATCATCTTGTTGTCGGCGACCGCCGGCCCGCCGCTGTTGCCGTGGTTGATGGCGGCATCGACCTGGATGCGCAGCCCGGAGGCAAAGCTGTTGTAGCCGGTGAACTCGATGCGCGAGACGATTCCCTTGGTGATCGAGATGTTGGTCCCGCCGGTGGGGAAGCCGTAGACCATCACCTCGTCCTTGATCGCAGGCAGCTTGCTGGCGCGCGGCAGGGCCGGGTGCTGGTCGAAGAAGGACTGGTCCTCCAGCTCGAGCACCGCCAGGTCCATGGCGTGGGTGATGCCCACCAGCTTCGCCGGGACCTTGTCGCCGGCGTGATTGGCCTGGACCAGAATCTGGGTCGCGTAGGCCACCACGTGGGCGTTGGTGAGGATGCGCTTGCCCTCGATGATCACCCCGCTGCCGCTGACCTCGTTCGGGCCCTGCTTGGTCCAGGGCCTGGCGAAATCCGGATCGCGCCGGGTGGCGAAGATCTTCACCACCGAGTTGCCGATGGCGTCGTCGGGAGAATCCGGCGCGGCCGCCTCGGCGACTTTCGGCTCAGGCCGAACGAGTGGGATGGTGCTTTCGGCTCCCTCCGCGCGTCCGGCGGCGGCGAGGGCGGCAGCGAGCAGGAGGTTCAGGTACGGGCGGCGCATTTCCCCTCCAGGGAAAGGGCAAAGGCGACCACGGGGTCGCCGGGGAGCGGCGATGATAGGTTCGAGAGCGCGTTCCCGCCAAGCGTTCCCGGAGGCGCGCAGGTCGAACCGGGGCCAGGGTTTCGATGACTTGCTGCGCCTGACGGCGGCGTGAATCGAACGCGACAGGTCCCGGAGCCCACCGGCCTCGGCCCGGTCGGCGGGCAGCACTCGCCGTCCCCCGAGCCTCGCTCCCGACGCACTCGGGCTCTACTTCAACGGGGACTCGAGGCATTCGGAATCGCCCTGGTCCGACAACGGTATCCCCAGGAATTGTCTCATCTGGCCAACGACGAACGCCTCGTTGTTTATGTAGACATAATGGTATGCCGCCGCGGTCGGCTCGATCGTCGCCGACTCGGGCAGCGGCAGAGTGAAGACGATCGGCCCGACGCCGTTTGGGCCGGGAGTCCCGAACCGGCGAAGCGCGTCCTGCTGCCAGGCCACGTACTGCGGCCACACCGCGTCGAAACTCGCCTGATCGGCAGGGTCCAGGTACGGGTACCAAGGCTGGCGAAGGCCGATGAAAAAGGTGGCGAAGATGCCCAGCCGCGGCGCCTGGATCCGCTGGTAATCCGCCGGTTGCGTGACCCCGGCCTTGATTCCGCTGAGGACATAGTCCGGCGTGGTGCTGCCCACGATTTCGCCCAAATGGCCGAACAGCACCGAGTCGCAGACGTCAGCGATTGGCCTTCGGGTTCCTGTCAGTCGCGCGTCGGCCGCCTCGAAGAAGCCCAACGACCGGGCATCCGCGTCGGTGAACGGTATGCCGGGCAGGCTCGGCAGTCTGAAGTTGGCGAAGTAGTCGTAGGAGTCCAGGTAGACGAGCTTGGTCACCAGCTCCGGATGCCTCGCGCCGAGCGCGCTCAGCTCGTCTCCAGCGAGAGAGTGACCGACGAAGACCGCCCGGCCGATGTCGAGGGCTTTGAGCACCGCCACGTCGTCGCTCACCCTGGTGGCGACGTCGTAGCCCGTCTCGGGCTTGCTCGAGGTCCCGAATCCGCGGCGGGTGATCCCGATGACTCGGAAGTAGTCCGCGAACTGCAGGGCAAAGTCGTCGTACACGTGCGCGTTGTCGCCGAGGCCGGTGAGCAGCACCATCGTCGGCTTCCGACTTTTCTCGCCGCCCCACTCCAGCACCTCGAGCCTGACCCCCGGTGCGACCGGGACGAACCGCGCCTTGTGCGGAGAGAAGTCGAGGCACTCTTTCGGCTGGTGCGCCGGGCCATGTGGGGCGGCACCGCTCGCGCCGACCGCTGGCAACGGCGACATCGCCAGGGCGACGCCCACAAGCGTTCGCAGAAACCGCTGCATGTGCCCCCTCGGGCAAAGGCCCGCCCGCCGACAAACAAGCTAGGCCCTGCTCCCCGCGATGCAATCGAGCGAGCGCGTCCCCCCCGACCTCCTTTCGAGGCCTTCATCTCAGGGCTTCGCCGACGGAGTTCGCCCTCCGCCGGCGCCGGTTAGCTGCCGAGGCGGATCGATGATTCCTCGGGCGGGACTCACACCCGCTGCCGCTTCGATGTAATATGAAGATCGGTCCGCGACCGGCCAAGAACCCGAGGTTCTGTTCAGGGATCCTCGACGTTCATGCTGCGGAGATCAGAGGGCTGGATGCGATTAGACAGGTGTCAGCACTGCGGGGCCAAGCTTGTGCTTGCAGTGGAAAAAGGGCTTACTCAGCGACTTGATTGCTCAGCCTGCGGTTGGTCGCAATGGATGGCGGTGAGCCCACCGGTGGCCCCTTTACCCGGCTCTGGGTTGGTTAGATTGTTCGTGCACTGGCCCAATGGGCATCCATCGGCGAAGGAGATTTCGGCGCTAAGGAAGGTGTGTGTATCATTATCGAGGATGCCATTGTCTCGGGTTTTGGAGCTTGCCAGGGATAAGGCTGGGCTTGAGATCGGCGAATATACCAGGGAAGCCGCGGACGAGATGCGGCTCAAGGGCGCGACTCTTGGGCTAAATATCGAAGGTGTGCCTGTATTATGGAGCGCTGGCGAACAACCAGGAAAGCTCTAGTTGCTTTCGCCCCCCCCCTGCAATCCGCCGGCTCGGCCATTCCCATTTGACGGCCGTACTGGGCGACGTGAGCCGTACTGCCCACCCGAAGGGATCAGGATGCGCGAAGGCCGAACCGACAGCGCGTCGCTCGAGATCGGAGCGACGCCCGAGAAGCTCTACGCGGCGTTCGCCGACCCGTTGAAGCTGATGGAGTGGCTTCCGCCCGGCACGATGACCGGCCGCGCGCTCGAGTACGACTTCCGCGAAGGCGGTCGCTATCGCATCGCGCTCACCTACGACGAAACCGCATCCGCCGACGCCGGAAAGACGCAGGGACGATCCGACGTCAGCACCGGGCGCTTCCTCGCGCTCGAGCCGGCTCGACGCATCGTCCAGTCCGTCGAGTTTGAGTCCGCTGACGCCGCGTTCGCGGGCGAGATGGTCATGACGTGGCTGTTTGAGCCGACGACAACCGGAACCAAGGTGACCATCACCGCCGAGAACGTTCCGGCGGGCATCAGCCAGGCCGACCACGACGCCGGGCTCCGTTCCTCGCTCGAGAACCTGGCGAAGTTCGTGAGCTGAGGGCCCACGTCACAAGACTCGTTCGTCGAACGGGCACCGCAACCGGGCCGGACGACTCATGCCTCTGCGGCGCGGCAAGAAGCTCAAGAGGTGCAGCCGAAAATGAAGATGGAGCTGGGACCTGTCTCGCGTCGCTCGACCGCATGAATCGAGCGCGAAAAGGGTCTGCTGCCTGAAGAGCCTGACCCGAGGGGAATTGCGATGGCCGAGCTCCAGAATCGCGAAGGGCATGCGGAGAGCGCGGCTTCGGCGAGCAGCTTGCTGAAGCGGCATCGCTCGCTGATCGCCTACCTGGCGCTGCTGGCGATGGTGTGCGCCGGCTTCACCTGGACCGCGCTCGCCCTGGGCAAGAGCGCCAACCTGGTGGCGGCGTTCTACATGCTCACCCCGGCGCTGGCGGCCGCCGTGGTTCGGCTCTTCGTCCATCCCCAGCGATTCCGGGACGCCGCGCTTCGGCCCGGCCCGCTGCGGCGCTACCTATGGCTCTGGCTCGGGGCCCTCGGTTTGGTGGCCGTGCAGTACGCGGCCTTCCTCGGAGCCGGTGCGGCTTCGCTCGAGCTCACGGGGCAAGGTTTCCTCGCTCAGATCGACGCAGTCATGCCCGGAGGGAGCGAGCAGATGCTCAAACAGCTCCCGGCGGGCCTCTCCCTGCGGCAGATGCTGGCGCTCTACACCGGGGGTGGCCTGACCCTCTTCAATCTCCCGGGGATCGTCCTGGGATTCGGCGAAGAATTCGGCTGGCGGGGCCTGATGTTCCCGCAGCTCTACCGGATCTGGCCGCGAGCGAGCTTCGTCGTCGGTGGGCTGATCTGGTTTGGCTGGCACCTTCCGCTGGCGCTCCTCGGTCCGTCGAAACCCTTCGGATTGTTGGCCGCGCTCGACGCGGCCTTGCTGGCGGTCGGCGCCGTCGCGACCTTCGTCCTCTTCGCCTGGCTGTTCGCCTGGGGCGGCAGCATCTGGGTGCCTTCACTATTCCACGCGGTGCTGAACAACGGCTCGCGGGCGCTCTCCTATTGGATGAAGGTCGAGAACCAGCTCGGCGCGAACGCGCTGCTGTCGGCGGTGATGGTGCTCGCGGTGGTGCTCCTCTGGAGGACCGGGCAGCTGCGGGTCTTCGCTCGATGGAATCCTGATCCCGCTGGCGCTGGCGGCGCGAGCGCGGCGTAGGGATTAGGGCGGCGGAACCTGGTCGCGCGTGTTGCGATTCGCATCACCGCAGCACCAGGATGTCCCGCCACACAACTGGCAGCCTTTGCCTATGGCGGTGGGAAATGAGCCCTCGACGATCGCTGGTGCTGGTTACGCTGCTGAGTCTCGGCTGTGGCGCAGGAAACGGCGCAGGCGGCGGCAAGCCTGAGACCTGGACAGGGACGCTGACCGGCACCAACGCGGTCAGCGACTTCAACTGCCCGAACGGCAACTTCAGCGAGAGCGCGACCTTCACGCTCACGGTTCCCTCGAGTCTCACCGCGGCGATTCGCGTCCCGTACAACATGGATGCGGAGATCCGCTCCGGAACCGGCCACTTCACGGGCGATGAGGGAATCGGAACCCAATGTGGGTCCGCAGGGCCCTACACGATAATCGCCAGCCACACCGACACCGACGTCGTCGTGGACATCGCCTCGGTGGTGAACGATTCCGGCCCGACGCCGGAGATCAACTTCTACGCGCCGGCGGGCTCGCTCTTCCCGTTCCACTTGCACCAGACCACGACCGGCGCTGACACCACGATCGACGACGAGTATTGCGATCTGCTGCCGACCAATGTGACCGACGGACAGATCACCGGCACCTGGAAGGGCTCGGGCGGCGGCAGCGCGTCAGGCAATCATGCGCGCGGCACGTTCACGCTGACCAAGCAGTGACGAGAGGGCTCCGGGCGGCTCCAGGGTCCCGGACCGCTCGTTCCGTGACCGGGTAAAGGCCAAGCCCAACCCGAATCAAAGTGCGCAAATCGCCCGAGCGCCGCGCTCCAGACCAAATCCGAGCGCGCATCGAGAGCATCGCCGGCATGAAGTCGCAGCACTTCGGCGAGCTCAAGGTCTCCAGGCATGCCGGAGCACCGAGTCCCAGAACACCGCGTGCGGCGACCCGGCGGCGTCGAAGGCCAGCCAGGACGGCCCGGTGCCGCCGCCGCTGGAGTAGGGGATGAGCTCCTGCGACCAGCTGCTGGCTTCGCGGCGCAAGAAGAGCATTCCCAGCGGCGTGGAGGCCAGGACCGCCGGCCGGCCCGAAGGATCGACCGCGAAGCCGAATGAGAACACCCCCGACCCGTTGGGCACCGCCTCCAGCGAGAAACCCGGGCTCCGCAGCGTCCCCACGGTCAGCGCTCCGGTCAGATCGTTGAAGGCGATCGACACCGTGCCGTCGGGCGCGAGCGCGATTCGCGGCGAGAATGGTTCGCTGGTGGTGTTCGACTGCTGTCCGGAGATCGGGGTCGAAACCCAGCTCCCGCTGGCGTCGGTGGCGTACTCGAGAACCGCGCTGTTGTAGGGCGAGCCGGCCATGCCGTGCGTCCAGAGAACGTGCGCGTGTCCTTGGGCATCGACCGCTACCGAAGCCGCGCGGGCGTCGGCGCTGGAGCCCACGTTGCTCTTCGCGACGTTTCCGCCCTCGTACCGGTCGGCGCAGAAGACGTCGGAGTAGTAGCCGCACCGGTAGACGACGTAGACCACTCCCGCCTCGTTGCGCGCGGCGGCGCGCATCCCCGGCGACTGCCTGCCGTTCGAGTCCAGCGCCTGCGTCGCCCAGCTCGCCCCGCTCTTGGAGGCGAAGTCGATGGTCCAGTTCGCTCCCGACTGCGCGTAGGCGTAGACCGCCTCCGGTTTTCCCTGTCGATCGACCAGCAGCGAGGTCGGCGCGATGGCCTCCTTCGCGTAGGCGCCCGAGGGAATTCCAACCACGGTCTGCGGCTGCGGCAGCGCCAGCGGATCGGTCCAGTAGAACAGCTCGTTCTGCGTCGTTCCGGAGGTGTAATAGCGCTCGGGGAATTGGTAGAGGTCGAGGACGTGGAGCGCGCCCTTGCCGTCGAGAGCCACCGAGAGCTGGGGAGAGGGGTAGCTGACCAGGCGCGGGAGGTTGACCTGCTCGAAGTGCCAGGCGCTGCAGGTTCCGGCCGGGCCGCAGCTGAGACCGGCCGCGCAGCTTCCGCAGCTGTAGCCGCAGCTGTCGGCGCCGCAATTCGCCATTCCGCAGCGGGAGAAGCAGGGCGCCGGCTTGTAATAGGCGCTGCCGCTCACGCCGGAGGGCGTGTTCGGATTCATGTTCACCAGGAAGCGCGGCTCTCCGCCGGGACCGGCGGCGACGTCGATGAGATTGGTGAACGGCGGGACGTCGAGCGCTATCGGGATGTAGGTCCCGTCGTCGTTGCGCTGCAGGATGCTCGCGTCCTGGTTGACGAACTTGAGCGCCCGAGCGCCGTCGTAGAGCCCCAGCGCACGGGTGGAGAGGAGATTGCCGACGCTGCTCAAGAGCTCGTCGGAGTTGATGGCCCCGTCGCGGCGCAGCCGCAGCTCGTCGTTCTGCCCGACCCCCGCGACCACGCCGTAGGCGATGAGCGCGTCTCCGTTGGCGGCGAAAGTCAGGCCGTGCTTGAAGACCAGGCCGTTGGGATCGAGCTGCTGGGTCTGCCAGTTTCCGCCGATGCGCTTCGCGTGGAAGGCCGGGGGTTGGTAGTAGCTGCCGGAGGCAACGGCCTCGGACTTCGGATCGCCCCAGACGACGTGCGCCACGCCGCTGGGATCGATGGCGATCTGGGTCAGCGCCGCTTTTCCCGGCGCGAGGTTGTCGAAGGTCCAGTTGCCCGACTGGCCTCGGGCGACGCGGATTCCGAGCGCGTCATCGGAGAAAGAAATCCAGCGCGTGCCGGCGCCGTCGACAGCGATCGAGGGCGCGCGGCCGGCCGGGCTGGCGGTAGAGACCTCCTCGATCTGGAACGTCCCGCCGCGCCGCTCGGCGTAGCGCAGCCGCTTGTTGGTGGGCTCGAAGTAGGCGATGACCGGCGAGCCGGAGGAATCGAGGGCCAGCGAGACCTGCACGCCGCTTCCCAGGTTCGAGTCCACCTGCACCTCGCGCCAGCCGGTCTCGTCGAGCGCGATCCAGTAGACGTTGCCGGCGGAGTCGGTTTCCACGCGGTGTGGGCGATCGGCGGCGTCCACCGCGAAGGCGATGCTGTAGGCGGTGCGCGCCGGATAGAAGCGGGCGGTCGAAGAGCCCGGGCTGCAGTAGCCGCCAAGGCATCCCAGCGAGCACCAGGTCTGGTCGGCGGCGTAGGAGCAATTTCCGGCCGAGCAGCTGCCGACGGGGAACGAGCGCTGGATGATCTTCGGATCGAGACAGGTCGCTGGCGAAGGCGAGTCGCACCGGCCTGAGCCGCAGCTCGGAGCGGCGCAGGCCCCGGCGGTGCAACCCTGGGCGCAGGTCTGGTCGAGGGTGCTCGTGACGCAGGAGCCGGAGACGCAGGAGGAGCTCGAGTGCCGAAGCGTGTTCGCATCGGCGCAGGTCGGGCCGGGCGCAGAACAGCTCTTGTTGGCGCAGGGATCGACCTGGCAGCTTCCTTGGGAGCAGCCGCCGGGACAGGTCTCGAGCCGCGACGGGAAGACGCACTGGCCGCCGATGCAGCCCGGAGCCGAATCGTAGACCTTCAGGTTGTAGGCGTCGGCGCAGACGTTGGCCGGAACGGCGCCGCAGTTGCTGCAAGTTTCCGAGGAGGCGTCCGGGGTTCCGCCGCCGGAGTCTGGCGTGAGCCCGCCCGAATCGGTTGAGCCGCCGCCGTCCGCCGCGGGTCCGGCGTCGCTGTCCGCCGACGCGTCTGGGCCGTGGACCGAGCCGTCGGGCGTCGAGGCATCCGTTCCTTGATCCGCCGCGGCGCAGATTCCGTCGGTGCAGGCGAGGCCGTCGGCGCAGGCGCGGCCCGGATCGCAGGGTTCTCCCGGACCGGCCAGGGAGGAGGGACCGCATCCGGAGGCCAGGAGCAAATAGGTCGCTCCCAACGAGACGAGGGCGCGGCGCATGGAGAAGTCCTCCAGGGACGGCGGGATGCGCGGATGTTGACCCGTGCCGGGCCGCGAACGCAACTGGGCCGGTCAGCGGGTTCGCGGCCCAGGCGCGGCTCCAGCCAGCGAACGTCGCTCGCCACAGTGGCTGTCCCAGGCAAGCTCCGCCATATCGGGCGAGGCGTACCCGACAAGATTGGTCGCCTCCCTGACAGTCGTCCCTACTTGGAGAGCCGGAACACCGAGCGAAGCTGGACGAGCCGTTGGGTGACGGCCTCGTCCTGCTCATCGGACGCGGTTTGAGTCGACTGGGCGACTTCCGACACAGCTTCCTCAACTGGTGCGCGGTTGCCTGCCTAGCCGGAGTCGACGAGAATCTCCGGCCCGAAACAAGGGCCTACGCCAACGACGTGCAGCCCGGCATGGAGGACTCGTGAGCGACCGTCCGCTTTACCGCTTCGCCATCGTTCCCAATATTGAGACGCAGCTGAAGGATCTTGCAGCCCTCGCCGAGCCCGAAGAGTGGAGCTACAAAAACGCGCAGGACCCAAACCCGCTTCCTGTTCTCTACAACTACATCCACTACACCTTCGCTCGGCTAGAGGAGGAGAAGAAGGTTGCCGTCACTCAGGACGACAAGCGTGCATGCTTCAACACCGGGCTGGTGACGGTTCACCAAGAGCCCATCTTCGCCACGTTCGTCGCGAACAACTTCTTCAACGGCACCACGGACATGCGTAAGGGTGGCACTTCCGAAAATGGAGCCGGAAGGGCGAAAGTGATCTGAACGCCTTCGCGATCCTCCCGGACATGGCGCACTACTTTGACGATCCCTCAGTGCTCGTCTTCGACAACCGCTTGGAGTTGCGAGCCAACATCGAGCACATCATCAGCGACAACCGAGAGCGGTTCCCGGAGCCGTACAAGAGCATGTCGGACTACCAGTTGCAGACCTTCGTCAAGGGGGCAATAGACAACGCCCGCGAGCGTGTGAGGCGGAACTACAAGTCTGCGATCCCGCAGTACTACCAAGGGAAGATCCAGCTTCTCCTGCCCCTCTCCCTCAGCGATCCCGGTAGAGCCGATCTTGCACTCGTGGTTGACCGCTTCGACGGTTTCTACAGGGCATCGACGTGCCTGACACTCGACATGGCCTACAACGACGCTAGGCAGCTTGCTCGGCCAGATCGTGATTGGCTACAGCCCTGACTTGGCTCGGGAGGAGCGGAACCGGGGGAGTCTCCCAACCGCGTCGATGAGGTTCCGCTTGGCGAGATGACCGTAGACGCGCTCGACCATTGCCGTTGAGCCATGGCTGAGCAGGTCCGCCACTTCCTTCACCGTTGCGCCCTCTTGAAGCATCCAGGACGCGAACGTGCGTCGCAGGTCGTTGTCGTTGAGCGTCTCGCTACGCTCCTCGAGGATCGGCTTGCCGGTGGTCGGGGCCTTCTCGTGAATCGGGGCCTTGCTTTGCCCTCGCCGTACTGGTCCCGCTCAAGCCGGACGTAGTGGGCGTGCTCGCGAAGGAGAATCCCCGCTCTCGACACGTCCAGCGCCTCGGGATCATCATCCTCCAACGCCTTGAGTGCCTTGGCCGCCAGCCGGTCTGCGTTGAGCTCGAGCGCGAGTACGTCGAGGCCGCGCGGGAGCGGCTCGCCGGAAGCGAGGACCCCGGTGCGACGCAATACCTCAAAGTTTGAGGTTGCATTCCTCAAAATCTGAGTTTAGACTGCCGACCATGGACCTCTTCATCAGCGCAAAGACGGCTCTCCTCGCGGCGCTGATCAGCGGCCCAGGCTTCGGTCTGGAACTGATCGATCGCGTGCAGGGCAGGACGAATGGACAGGTGAAGCTCAACCAGGGGTCAGTGTACCCGGCGCTCCGCTCGCTCGAGGACGAGGGACTCGTCCACAGCTACGAAGGTGAGCCGACGCCGGAACGCGGCGGTCGGCCCCGCCGGTACTACGAGATCACCGGTGAAGGTCGACGAGTGGTGCGTGAGCAGGAGAGCGCATTCCTGGCGCTTCTCCGGCCGGCGGGGGTTATGCCATGACGTCGTTCATCCGATCGGCTACCCACTGGCTCGGGATTAAAGTCACCAAGGACATTCCCATTGCGCTGGCGCTCTCAGCTGCGGCGATGGGAGCTTGGTTTTTGTATGGCCCGCCGAGAACTGCGCTCGGTGCGGGGCTCGCCGGCGCTGCCGCGGTCTTCGGGTCCTGGATCGGCGTCATGGCGTGGATCGGTGTGCGGTCTCGCCGGAGCGGCGTGCGACGAGAGCAAGAGACGATAGTCGACCTAAGAGCGATCGGGCCCAGGCTTCCCGTGTCTCAATGGCGGGGAAAGGTCATTCTTGTGGTTCCCATCGGGAACTTCTGGGAGAAGTTGGGGAGGGTCTACGTCGCGTTGGCCAGGTCTCTTGGTGTCGAGCTGACCGTTCGACAGCAGCATGCGTTTCGGGCCCTTGAGCAGGCCGACAAGATCTTCGGCTACTTGTCCGCGTTGCTGCCCAAGCGAATCGCCGACGAGGAGATCGGCGACGCGCTCGAGGATCTCCATGACCGCGCCAGGCGTGGTCGTCCGTCACGAGAGCTGAAGGTCAAGATTTGGGCGACCACGTTCTGGGTCGTCGTGCACGTGGCGTTGCACTACCTCACCAAGTTCAAGTCCGCACTTCTGCCAGGCACAGCCAGTGAGAAGAAGTAGGGTAGGCTGGGACCGGCACCCCGGTGCGCCGGTGGTCAGGTTCCCCTCCCCTGACGATTTGTCACCGGTGCTGCCGTTTCCCTGAAGGGTGCAGATGAAGCTTAGCGGACGAGACGGCAAGCAGGTCGAAGTTCCTGCCGGTAGCATCGGCTTGCAGTGCAAGAACGGTCGCATGGTGGCGATCCCTGCGGCAGCATCGGCATGCAAGGCAAGGATGGTCGCATGATCGCGGTCCCGAGTGGCGCCGAGACGCGCGTGAACTCGAAAGGGAGGCTGGTCGTTGTGTAGTTCGAGTTGTCGGATCCGGTGAACTTCCACCGCAATTGGTCGTCGGCCGCAACTCGTGGCGACCTGATCGGCCAACGCGACGTGAGACGCAGAGGTGTCGAATGAGCAAGAAGAAACCGGCCAGCCGAGGTAGTACTCAGCTACCTGGAGATCTCACGTACCTGCACGAGAAGCTCGGCCAGGCCATTTCGTCGGCGATGTTCACCGAGGATCCGCAGCGGCTCGCTGAGGTCTTCCATTCGCTCTCGAGAGGGCTGCACGAAGTTTCGGAGAACTCGCCCTACCTGCAAAGCGAGAATGCTCAGCAATGGGCCGAGAAGATCCGGTCTCTCATCCGGCCCTCCGCCGAGGACCTTGCAGCCCCCGGAGCGAAGGAGCACGGCGGCTGGGCCATCCGCGCCGGCAGGATGACGAGAGATGAGAAGTACGAGCTCGCCACGTGCATTTGGGAGCTGTTCAACCACGTCGGGAATGTCGGAAGGTAGGACTGGCTCGCCGGGCTCAGTGGTCGGTCGCACAACCGCGGCCCCGGCGCTCGCACTCGGAGCACACCGGCTCAATCTGGCCATCGGGACGCTCGTGCAACGCCCAGCCGGTCGCCTGCCGCAGGTCGCCGTAGTGGCTGAAGCCGAGCGCCGCGTGGCACTTCGAGCACTTCGCCTTCGCGCGGATGAAGGCCTCGGTCCTGGGGTCCATGGGCGCGCAGCGTAGCCGACGGGGCCGACATCTGAATGCCGTGCGCAGTCCCGTCAAACGCCCGAACGCGTCCCGGTGCGGTGACTGAAGCTGATCTTGCTGCCGCTGGAGACGTCCGCGATGAGAGAAGCAGCGGCCGCCGGCGGCGACGCCGACGCTCAGGCCGGGGCCGGGGCTGCGGATCGTGCCGCCGACCGGCGCCACTGCTTCGCCGAGTCGCGCGCTTGCTTTCAATCGACCGTCTCCACGGAGCAGCCCTCAAAGAGCGCCAGGCGGCTCGTTCACTCGGCGCTCTCGCCGGCAGCATCGTCTTTCTTGATCCGCGACCAGCCAGAATCAACGCGTCCGACTAGAGCCAGAACCTCACCGACGATCCCTGCCATGCTTGATCGCTAGCCGTGTTTGGGCGACAGGGTGACATCGCGGTGGGCGTGGGTTAGGGTGGTCGCTCGTTGAGGGGCCCGGATGACGACGGAGTTTCGAAGAGGGCAGGCGGTTCTGTGGCTGTTCGAGACGGTGCTGCTGCCGCTCCTGCCTTTGCTCTTTGCGGCCGGGTTGCGCGCGACTCCAGCGGCCGCGGACGTTCGCGAGTTGACCAACGAGGGGCTCTCGCGCCTCCGATTTCAGCCGGATTGAAACCGGGCCGGAACGCGACTGAAAGCTTTTGAAACTTTAATCGGTTTACTCCGATCGCTTTCCCGAAACTCAATAGTCGCATCGATCTTGCGCTTCGCGCTCTCAAGAATCTTGATTCTTCATCTCCCCTTGGCCGGTCCGCTGCGGTCGAAACTCGATGATCGCGTGCGTTCTGGCGGCTCGTCCACCGCGAGACTCGACAGCCGAGGGAGCTCCGGCGGCTCGGCGACCGCGAGACTCGACCATCGAATGAGCTGTCGCGGCACGCCGTCCGCGAGATTCAGCCCGCGACCAAGCTCTTGGACATCACGCGCGTCGGGCCGTACAGCCGCACTGAATTTCGGCCTTCCGCGACCCGGAAAGACGAAGGTCGAATCAACCTTGGCGGATCGCGTTCCCGGAAACTCAGCTCCGCTTCAACTTCGCGGGCTCGCGAACCGCCGAGGTCGATCCGCGGATTGGTTCTTCGGGCTCGCCAAGCCCGCCGCTGTTGACCGTCAAATACTCCCGGGCCTGCGGAAGCGCCGAAGTCGTTTCGCCATCACCGTGGCGCGGTCGGCGAGCGCCTGGAGGCAATCGCGGATCAACTTCTACGACGCGGCGCGCCGCGGCAGGTCAGTTGGACTGCTTCCGCGCCGGAGCAATGGGCCAGAAATCGGACCGGGGATCGCCCTTCCGGACGGCGGAGCTCGCCGCCGTCGAACCGCAATCTCTGACGGGCAGCGCGGAGGCGCCGAGACCGATCCGGCATCGCCTCTTCGCTTCGGCGACTGCCTGAAGGCAATCGCGAATCAACTTCCGCGACGCGGCGCGGCGCAGCGGGTAGGTTGGACAGCTGTCCGCGTGGTCGGAGGCGGTCGGGCGCTTGTCCTCGCGTCTCCTGACGGGCGCTTATGATGATGTGGAATGGGACGGTCGGCATCACCCTGACTCCGGTGGCCTTCCTCTCGAGGTTGGCCTCGATCGTCCCGCCGTCCAGGAGCCACGACACCTGCTACTTCGGAGTCTTCGCCTCGCACAGCGCCCGCCGCGGGCGGCTGGTGAAGCCGGTCGAGGAGAAGAATCCGAGCGGGCCGATGCCCTGTGGCGACGAGTACCTTCCCGCCGCCGGCGATCCCCTCGAGGGTGACGAGATCTGCCCCGACACCGAGCCCACCGGGAGCTACATCCCGTGGGCGCAGCTGATGAAGAAGTCGTTCGGAATCGAGGTCGATCATTGCCGCTGCGGCGGCACTTTGCGGGTGGTCGACTACGTCACCGAGCCGGCGAGGATCTCAA
Source organism: Myxococcales bacterium (assembly GCA_037442205.1). Taxonomy (GTDB): domain Bacteria; phylum Myxococcota; class Myxococcia; order Myxococcales; family UBA5297; genus JBBIQS01. The sequence continues at coordinate 10,518 of JBBIQS010000007.1, read as the reverse complement.
GGGTGCTCGACGGCCTGGGGATCGGTCACCAGACGCCGGTGGTCGCCCGCGCGAGGCCTGGTCCCGATGGCGCAGATCCGCCGCCTGGGTTCGCGGCTCCGGTGTCGTAGCCCGCTTCACCCCAAGCCCTTCACTCTGGCGCCGCTCGGTCGCCTCGATGGGACGGCTCTGCGAACTCAGCCCCAAGCGCCCTCGCTCCTCGCGCTTCTGCCACTTGCGGTCGCTTGCCATCGACCCGCCGTCACGGGATGCTCTCCCCACTGATGGCGCTCGAATTTCCTAGGCGCCCGCGCCCTCAAACCGAAGAACGCAAGCGATCTTCAAGGGTTGCGCCGGGTGTCGCACCGCGCCAGTCGAGAGGCGCGAGACAGACCCGGCCTGGGCCTGTCTCTCGATTGAGAGCCAGCGCTTTCCTTCGGAGGACGACATGTCGGGTTCGAGCTCGAGCAGGTGGAGGTGGGTGCCGCTGCTGGCGGCCTGGAGCGCGGCGCTGGCCCTGGGCGGCTGCAGCCAGGAGGGCAGCGCCGGGGGCTGCGGCCCCGAGAACTGCCACGGCTGCTGCCAGGGCGCGGTCTGCTTCGGCGGCTCCGAGGCCTCGGCCTGCGGTCTGAACGGCCGGCAATGCGACGACTGCTCGACCTCGGCCCAGCAGTGCAGCGACGGCAGCTGCGTCCCAGCCAGCCAGGACGGCGGAGCGCCCGACAGCGGCCGGCCGGACGCCGGGGGCTGCGCCGGCGGGCTCAGCCAGTGCGGCGCCAGCTGTCTCGATCTCAAGGCCGATTCCAGCCACTGCGGCAGCTGCTCCAAGGCCTGCCTGACTGGGGAAGTGTGCGCCAACGGGACCTGCCAGGCGGTGGCCGACTGCCGCCAGCCCGGCTCGCCCTGCGCCGGCTTCAGCTACTGCGACCTGGCCAACGGCAAGTGCAAGCCGGGCTGCGCCGCCGACAGCCAGTGCCCGCAGCCGGGCACCTGCGACCTGGCAGCCCACCAATGCCAGTGCGACGCCGCCTACCACGGCTGCGGCGGCGCCTGCCTCTCCGACAGCGCCGTCGCCAGCTGCGGGACGAGCTGTACCCCGTGTCCGACCGATCCCCAGGGGACCGCGACCTGCGACGGTACGAGCTGCGGGATCACCTGCAACGGCGGCTTTCACAAGTGCTCGGAGCGGTGCCTCTCGAGCAGTTCCCCGGCGAGCTGCGGGGCGAGCTGCTCGCCGTGCCCCACCGATCCCAACGGAACGGCCACCTGCGGCGCGGGCAGCTGTGGAATCCAGTGCAACGCCGGTTTTCACTGGTGCGGCGGGCAATGCGTACCGGAGAACGGCCAAGCCTGCGGCCCCTCGTGCCTGGTGTGTCCGTCCTACCCGCACGGCGCGGCCAGCTGCGCGAGCGGCGGTTGCGCGGTGACCTGCGACGCCGGATTTCCCGGCTGCAACAGCTGGTCCGCGCCCGCCAGCATGGCCGGGCACTCCAGTTCCGCTGTCTGGGGGAGCAGCGCCAACGACGTCTGGTTCGTCGGATACCCCGGCCTTCTCCAGCACTGGAACGGCAGCCAGTGGTCGGTGACCTACAAGGACGTCTGCACCTTGAACGGCGTCTGGGGCAGCGGTAAGAGCGACGTCTGGGCAGTGGGCACCGCCGGCTTCGACTACCACTGGAATGGCGGCGCCTGGTCCTCGCCCGTGAGCAGCACCGGGAACGACCTGAACGGCGTCTGGGGCAGCGGGCCCAACGACGTCTGGGCGGTCGGGGACTGGGACACCTTGATCCATTGGAACGGCAGCTCTTGGGGCAGCTGGAATGGCTCCTTTGGCCATCTGCTGGGAATCTGGGGCAGCGGGCCCAGAGACGTGTGGGCCGTCGGCTACACCTCCAGGGGCGCCATCATCCACTGGGACGGAAGCGCCTGGTCCATCGTCATGAGAGGCAGTTCCAGCACCGGCGGCGCCGAGCCTCTCTCGGGGGTTTGGGGCAGCGGGCCCAGAGACGTCTGGGCCGTGGGGAGGGTCGGCACCATCATCCACTGGGACGGCGGCAGCTGGTCCCCGGTCGCTAGCGGCACCACGAACGCCCTCGTCGGCGTCTGGGGCAGCGGGCCCAACGACGTCTGGGCCGTGGGGGAGCTCGGGACGATCGTCCACTGGAACGGCAGCGTCTGGTCGCCCGCCGCCAGTGGAACCACGCAGAACCTGTCTGGTGTCTGGGGCAGCGGGCCGGGCGACGTCTGGGTCGTCGGAGGTACCATCTTCCATCTCGGGCCGTGAAACCTCATGCCAGGAGAGGCCGGAGGTCGCGGACCTGTCTCTCCATCCCATCGAGTCTCGGGCCAGTCTCGACCGAGCGCGGGCGCGGTCGAGGGCCTTGCGCACCGGCGACAGCACGGCCAAGGTGATGTGCGCCTGGCGGCTGTCGTAGGACGCGAGTACGGCGGCGAGGGCGGCGGGATCCTCACCTGGATCTCCCCGACGGCATTTTCGCCGAGGCTGCTCATGGCAACCTCGTCTTCGCCGCCATCAAGCCCAAGGACGAGGATATCCAGGCCATCGCCGAGCGGATCGCGAAGAGGGCCCGCAGGCTCCTCTCGAACAACGGTGGGTTGGAGCCGGTCCCCGATGTCCTCGATCAGGTCCGACAGGCGGCGGTGCAGGGAGAGCTTCCCCTGAGGCTCGCCGCGGCCGAGCCAATCCAGGAGCAGAGCGGACGGATGCTCGTCAACGTCGAGGGCTTCTCGTTGCAGGCCGCGCGGCATCTCGTGAGCCTTTCGAACGGATGCGAATGATCGCAAAGGCCTCGAGTTCCTGATCCGGTACGTCTTGAGGCCGCCCTTCGCCCAGCGCCGGCTGGAGCAGCTCCCCGATGGCCGCGTCCTCTTGGGCTTCAAGAAGCCACTCAAGAATGGGACGGTCGGCCATCACCCTGCCGCCGGTGGCCTTCCTGTCGAGGCGGGCCTCAATCGTCTCGCCGTCCAGGAGCCGGGACCTGCTACTTCGGAGTCTTCGCCTCGCACAACGCCCGCCGCGGGCGGCTGGTGAAGCCGGTCGAGGAGAAGAATCCGAGCGGGCCGATGCCCTGTGGCGACGAGCACCTTCCCGCCGCCGGCGATCCCTTCGAGGGTGACGAGAGCTGCCCCGAGCCGAGCCCACCGGGAGCTACATCCCCTGGGCTCAGCTGATGAGAAGTCGTTCGGACTCGAGGTCGACCGCTGCCGCTACGGCGGCACTTTGCGGGTGGTCGACTACGTCACCGAGCCGGCGAGGATCTCAAGGGTGCTCGACGGCCTGGGGATCGGTCACCAGACGCCGGTGGTCGCCCGCGCGAGGTCTGGTCCCGATGGGACAGGTAATGTAGTAGGGCGGTCCGCGACAAGGCCCGCGGAAAAGGTCCCGGCCATCCCGCGAGAGCGGCACCCATGATCGATCGAGTCGCCGTCCTCCTCCTCACTTCGCTGTTGGCGGCGCAGCAACAGGAACTGCCCATGCACAAGAGAACCGTCTTCTCCCCGGTGGCCGGACAAATCCTGGTCGGTGGCAAGCCGGTGGCCGAGCTGGAGGTGGTGCAGCGCTTCAGCTGGCTTTCGGTCGACGACGGCGAGGCGCACACCAAGACCGATGCCCAGGGCCGCTTCGCCTTCCCCGCGGTCAGCGTGCGCAAGCTGCGCGCTCCCAAGGACGTCCTGATCGAGCAGGACATCGAGGTGCGCTACCAAGGCAAGCAAGTCTCGCTGTGGAACCTGATCAAGCAGAACACCGACCTCGAGGGAGAGCTCGGCGGCCCGATCGAGCTGGTGGCCGACCTCGATCAGCCCTCGCGAGAGCTCAAGATCCCGGTCGCCGCCGACAGCGTGGCGGTCCTCAACGGCGTGGCCACCCCGCGGCTTCCCTACCTCGAGAAGTGGGAGCGAATCCGGGGCCAGGTCACCGCCCAGGGCGTCGGCCGGGCGTTGAAGGCCTTCCTGGCTTCGGCGGAGGGGATGAAGGGGCTGAGCGGATTCTTTCCGGCCATCGGCGACGAGCACCTCCGCGTGGCCGAGGTCGTCTCCGTCCAAGAGGTGCAGCTGAGCGACGGCTTCCTCTTTGCCGAGCCCGAGAGCGGCCACTACGCGGTGAGGGAGGCGCCCCGCTTCGTCGGTTTCACCACCCGCGCTCAAGTTGGAGTGCGGCTGGAGTCGGGCGAGGAGCTGACGGCCAAATTCTTCTGCTGGAATCTGCTCCTGCCCCTCGACGCCGAGGGCAAGCCCAAATACCAGGCGACGATCAGCGATCGCTGGGAGGTCGACACCCGCGATTTCCTGCGCCAGCGCGCGGAGCGGGCGCTGGTCCCGGCGCGGGTGACGGCGCTGGTGCGCAGCTGTCTGCAGACGAATCCCGGCGAGGACTTCCTCTCGGCCTTCGGCGCCAAGACCGCCTCCGCTCTGTCGATCGAGGCGGCGGAGCTGAAGGAGGTTCAGGTCCAGGCCGCCAAGGACGACTGGGCGCTGCTGTCGGTGTTCGGGCAGGCCCGGGGGCGGGCCGGAAAGCGCGAGGCGCAGCACTCGTTCCAGGGACACCTTTCGGTGGCGCTGGCCTCGCTCGGAAAGCCCGAGTACCAGCTGGCGGCGGGGCAGCAGGCGCCGCGCTTTGAGGTCTACCGCTTCCAGGTGAGCCTGGAGACCGACAAGAAGGTCTACGAGCTGGGAGAGAAGATCGTCCTCATCTTCCGGGTCGAGAACCTGATGGACAGCGAGCAGCGCTTCCTCAAGTGGCACACGCCGTTCGAGGGCTTCCGGAACGACTTCCTGGATCTCCAGCGGATCGGCGGGGCCACGGTGCGCTACCAGGGAATCCTGGCCAGCCGGGCGCCGCCTGGCGAGGACAGCTACCTCAAGATCGGGCCGCGCCAGACGGCAACTTCGCAGATCGAGATCACCGAGGCCTATCCGGTCGCCGAGCGCGGCGACTATGTGCTGCGCTACAAGGGCCTGCCCCAAGGGATCTTGACCGGCGAGACAAGGTTCTCGGTGCGCTAGCGCGGGTAGCTCGCGCTGATCGAGCGGGGAAACCCTTGCCAGCGAACCGCGTCGCAGCGCGCGAGGACCGGCACCAACCTCTTGTCACTCCGCGACCGCGGCATGAGGCGAGCCGGACGCCTGCTCCCCGGCCGGCCGCAGGGGAAGACAGCCGACGACTTGGATTGACGGGCGGCGGCAGTTCCGAGGAGAGGCCGGGCAGTTGCCTTCCTGCTGGCCAAGCGAGCCGCGCCTCCCGCCGACTCCGCAGATTCTGAGCCGGGGGCCTCGATGGCCGACTTCGTCCTGGTGCATGGCGCCTGGCACGGCGCCTGGTGCTGGAAGCGAATCCTTCCCGGCCTGTGGGCCGCCGGCCATCGCGCCTTCGCCGTCACGCTCACCGGCGTGGGCGAGCGGGCGCATCAAATGTCCCGCGACATCTCGGTGCGTACGCACGTCGACGACGTCGCCGCGGTGATCGAAATGGAGGAGCTGCCGCAGGCGATCGTGGTCGGCCACAGCTACGGCGGAGTGGTGATCACCGGCGTCGCCGACCGCATGCCGCAGCGCATCGCGCGGCTCGTCTTTGTGGATGCCATAGTGCCGCTGCCGGGCGAGTCCTGGTCGAGTCAGAATCCCGAGCAGGTGCAGGCGCAGCGACGCCAGGTGATCGCCGCGACCGGCAGCATTCCGCCCCCGGATCCCGCCGCAGCGTTCGGCCTGACCGGCGAGGATGCGCAGTGGGTCTCGCGCCGACAGACTCCACAGCCCGGCGGCGTTTACGCGGATTCGCTGAATTTCGATGCGGTCCGCGTGGCGGCGATCCCGCGCACCTTCATCGACTGCATCAAGCCACCGCAGCCGCTGATCGCCCCGATGCGAAAACGCGTGCGCCAGCAGCCGGGCTGGCAGGTGATCGAGATCGCCACCGGCCACGAGCCGATGATCAGCGCGCCGCGGGAATTGCTGCGCCTATTGCTCGGCTTGGCGGGCGCTTGAGCGCCGGCCTCCGGCGGAAGGGTTTAGAGGACCGGGAGCGTGAGCGTTCTCTCCGAGAGAATCCGGAAGCGCTTGCCGCCTCGGGGCATCCATTCGTGCCCCGGTGCCACGTCGGTTTCGAAGGCGCGGATGGTCAGCGACAGCGCTCCTGGAGGCTTCGGCACTTCGCTCGCGTCCAGGGTCCAGGGTCCGTAGAACGGGGTGCCGCCGACGCTCTCGGCGAGGACCTTCCCCTGTCCTTCCTGCGGGACCGTCGCCACCACCGTCTCGAAGCCGAGGTGGAGGGAGTCAGCGACCGGCAGAACGGCCAGCTCCATTGAAGCGAGGTCCACGGTCAGGGTCACGCGGTCGAGCTTTCGGCTGACCAGCACCTGCCCGGGAAACTCGACTGTGCGTCGAGTCCCGGCGCGCTTATCGGCCAGGGTGGGCGCGAGGGCGCAGGCATCTTCGACGGAGAACGCCACGCCCCTGAACCGCCCCGCGCGAACCCTTTGGTAGGGATCCTTCACGAAGCGCCCGCGCACCTGCAGCTCCCGGGCGGGCAGCCCCTGCCCGAGCGCCTCGAAGACGCAGTCCATTGCACCGGCGTCCCATCTTTCGCCCATCAGCGGCACCGCGGCGAGCTCATCGGCCAGCACCCAGCTCGCCGCGCAGCCGTTGCAGCACGAGCGGCCGGGGCAAAGGAGCAAGGTGCACACCGAGGGCAGCGGCTGGACCGTGCCGCTCAGGATCGCCTCGGCCGGAAGCTCTTCCTCCGGCAGCCACGAGAAGTGCGTGGCTCGAGGCTCGCCTGGACGACAGTCGGGCAGAACCTCCAGCATGTGAACCAGCCGCGCCCGCTCCGAGCGGATGGTCGTCGAATCCCGAGCATGCTGACAGGCGGGGAGGCCCAGCATGCAGGTCAACAGGGCTACGAGCGCGGGCGCGGAACGCAGGGTGAGCATGGGAGCCGACTTTCTCCGGCTACCCGCCGGTCACGCCCACCGTCTTCACCTGCCAGCCGCATTTCTGGGCGCCGGTGGCGTCGAGGGCGGCCAGGTCGGCGACTTTGCAGACCGCGTCGCCGGCGAAGCTCGACACTTTCTGGCCATTGACGAGGCAATCGCACGTCGTCAATACCTGCCCGGCGATCCGCTGGGCCAGACACGAGATTCGATAGGTCTTCCCGTCGAGGCACGAGCCCCAGCTGTAGTCGCAGCTCAAGCCGGTCGAGGCCTGGGCGGTCAGGGTGCACTGCGGCGGAGCCCCCGGGGCCGGAGGCGCGCAGACGCCGGCCAGGTCATAGGCGGTCTTGTTGCAGGCCAGTCCCGCGGTGCAGTCGGCCAGGCCGGGAATGCAGTTGCCGCCCAGCGGAACGGTGACGTGGTTCGACTGGCAGCTGCCGCCCCAGCGGGTCAGATTCTGCCACCAGTAGACCGCGCCCTGGATGCAGGCGACGCCGGTGTCCTGATCGGTGCAGACCGCCAGCACGTCGGTTGCGTTGCAGGCCAGAATGCCGGCCGGCTGGACGCAGGTGGAGGCGTTCACCGCGGTCTGCGTGCAGTGCAGCCCCGGGGAACAGACTGCCTGGCCGCCGCAGCTCTTTCCGGTCGAGGTGTAGCAATGCGCCGTGCCGTCGCTCGAGCAGCTCGTCCCGGCGGCGCAGACCACCGCTTGCGGCTGGCCGTTCTCGCAGCGCGAGAGGAAGCTCCCGGATCGGTCGCAGGCGATCCTGTCGGCCGGGATGCTGGTGAGCTGAGCGCAATCGAACACGACCGGCTGGCACTTGCCGGTCCGCAGGTCGCAGGCGCGGCTGGTCGAAATCAGATCTCCATCGGAGCAATGGAGCGCGAAGTCGCCCGAGGCGGTCGAGCGCACGCACTGGTCGTCGCCGGCTTTGGTGGCGCAGACCGGCGAACCGGCGTTCATCAGGCAGCGGCCGCCGTTGCAGCTCGAGACTGCTCCGGTGCCACAGTTGCGGATCGAGTCGCCCTGGCAGATTGCCGAAATTCCCGATGAGCAAATGGCTTCGCAGTGCGGCGAAGGATCCGCGGCGCAGGTGCAGGCCGAGCTGAGCTCGAACGCACCGTTGGCGCAGGTGTAGAGGCCGTCGGCGCCGCAGCGGGTCTGGCCCGAGCTGCACGCATCCTGCGGCGAAGGTCCGGAGCTTTGTGGAGAGCCGCAGGCGCCCAAGGCCAGGGCGAGCGCGGCAGTCGAAGCGAAACGAGCGGCGAGGGAAAGGGTCGAGTTCATGGTCACATCCTCCGCGGCGTTGGTCGTCCGAGCTCGGATACGCGGGAAGCTGGGCTTGAACCGGCCGTCATTGCTGAGTTTTCGCAGGCCGGACCGGCGATGGCCGCCGGCACAGCCGGATGGCCGAGAAGCATGGACACCTGCCGCGGAATCACCTGAGAGCGAGCATGAATGGAACCCCGGCGTTCAGGCTGCGAGCTCGGGAGGACGCCTGACCGGCCTTGGCCGGTGAAATCGTTCCAGCTATCCTGCCCGCGCCTCGGGCACGCCGCCACAAAGGGATGGCGTCGCGCCTTCGAGGCTGCCGTTCGATCGATGCCGGTCCGCGCCTCGGGAGGGCCGAAGCCGCCTCGAGGCGGGCCGATTCAAGAAAAGGGGAATGCCGATGGCTCTGGTGATCAAGTCGTGGTACGCGGACGCTAAGCCGAACAGCGAGGGGAGCTATGTCTCGATCGCTGGCCGCCAGCAGGGTCTGCTGTCGTGGCTGCTCTCGGTGCTGGGGATCGACCCGGTCACCCGCGTTCGCATCGACGGGCAGAGCGTCTATTTCGAGAAGGGCTCGCTGGCCGGCTTTGAGCAGCGGGTCATTCCGCTCTCCAGCCTCTGTTCGGCCTATTACGGCTACACCAAACCCTGGCAGGTCGCGCTTGTGCTGGGGGCGATGCTGCTGCCGATCATGGGCCTGGGCCTCATCGTCGGTCCCCTCTACTACTTCCTGAACAAGAAGCTCTCCATGGGAATGGTCGAGGTCTCCGGGCTGGTCAGCGGCATCGAGTTCAAGCGCTCGGTGATCGAGGGTCAGAACATCGACGAGAAGGAAGGCATGCGGGTGATCGGCGTGATCCACGGCCTGATCATGCGCGAGGCGGCCTCCCGCTCCTCGTCCTCCCGGGCAGCCTGATGTGCCGGGGACCTGTCGCTTCGTCCATTTGATTCCCGCCGTCAGACGACGTTGAGACAGGTCCCCGTCCTCAGGGCCCGGAGCTGAGAACTGCCTCGCCGGACGGGCGAGCACCGGCCGTTCTGGAGTAGGTTCGGCACCCCATGCCGCCCAACACGCCGCTGCGCTCACCAATTCGACGCCTCGCATTGGTCCTAGCCGTCCCGTGCATCGTCTTCGGGCTGGCCGATGCGGTTCGCGTGCTCGTCAGCCAGAAGCCGACCCTCGTCCACGCCGACGAGTTCACCCCGGGCTTCGCGCACCAGTACGTCACGGTCATGGGGTTGCCGCACCTGGAGGCGACCACCGGCTACGTGATCGAGAAGTACTCCGAGCGCGGCTACTACCGGACGACGGAGGTCGGCCCCTTCGCACTGATTCCGCTCAACGTGCCGGAGCGGTCCGAGAACCGCGTCATGCTCGCCGAGGTGCCCCTCGTCGAGGACAAGATCCCTGACGACATGCTCGACCAGTACCGAATCGAGTTCGTCGGGCTCGCGGGCGAGGTGCCCGAGGATCTCCAGGCGGTGATCGCCAAGAAGTTTCCCGCGCACACGACCTTCTCACGGGTGCGCGTTCGGCTCGGGCCGCCCCGGCTGGCCGCCTCGCTCAGCTTCGTGCTCTTCGCCGGCCTGGTGTACCTGTACCTGCTCTGGCTGGCCCGCAAGTACGAGCGGAGCGAGGACGCGCAGCGGGGCTTCGCCCAGCGCATCAGCCTGTTCTTCGTCGCGATCGCTCAGCCGTGCCTGCTCTCGATCATGTGGCTCAGGCTCCGCCTGGATCCGGAGGCGGAATCCATCGGGCTGATCGCCGCCGGGTTCCTGCTGCAGGCGTTCTTCCTCTCCTTCGCGTTCATGCGCCGCGACTGGTTGGCAGCGGGGAGCGAGGACGAGAAAGAGGAGGACTCCGAGCCTGTCGCGGAGGAGCTCCAGGCTTCTGGTGAGCCTCAGGGGTAGTCGCGGGGCTATCCGGACGCGGCCCGGTCATGCTTAGGGCGGGAGAAGGCGAAGGCTGCTCTCCCCGCTAAAGTCCGAGGAAGACCTTCCAGTACTGGCTCGCCGTCCCAGCGCCGAAGACGTAGCCCCCGTTCCTGGTCGGGTCGCCGGTCTGGACGAGGTCCGGCTTGCCGTCGCCGTTGAGGTCGAAGGTCGCCCAGTAGTCCGTCCCGCCGGCGAAGGCGGTGGTGAAGAAGCCATCGGTCGAGGCTCCTTTGTCTGGCAACGGCCAGCCCAGCGCGGTGCTCGAAAACCCGCTGCCGGTGTTCAGGTACGCCTTCCAGTACTGGACCGCCGTCCCAGCGCCGAAGACGTAGCCCCCGCTCCTGGTCGGATCGCCGGTCTGGACGAGATCCGGCTTGTGATCGC
>JBBIQS010000006.1:0-151131 GCA_037442205.1 Myxococcales bacterium | reverse complement strand
TCGGGCCGGCCATCTACGTCGGCATCGATCCGGCAACGCTCGCCCCCGCACCCAAGGTCGGCGACTTCGTGGCTTTCACGGCGACCACCGTGGGGACGCAGAGCGGGCTCAAGCTGATCAAGGCCCTCAGCGGCTGGCGGGTGCTCCAGTCGGGCAAGGACGTGGCCGCACTGGTCCAGGACGAGACCGGGATCGACGTCAATGCGAACATCGGGACTCTCGAGAGCGAGCTGATCGCGATGGACGGCACCATCGCCGCGGCACCTTCCGCCAGCGGCCAGGGCTTCGTGGCGGCCCAGTTCAATACCGGGACGGTGGCCGTCGGCGGCGTGAAGCTGCGGGTGCCCCAGTCGCTGCAGGACACGGTGTTCGACCTGGCCGCCAACTGCACCGCCAGGCTCAAAGGCACTCCGCTGTGGCGCTACACCACCACCACCCAGCCGTCGGCGTGGGTGGCGTCCGATCTGACCGTCACCTCGTGCCCGGCCCCGGCCGTCGCGAGCGCCTCGGCGACCGCCGGCAACAAGGTGGTCGTCGCTTTCGATCGCCTGATCGCGCCGGCGAGCGTGGCCGCCGATGGCAGTCAGTTCACCTTCGACAACGGGCTGACCGCCAGCGCGGCCACGGTGAGCGGCCGCACGGTGACCGTGACCACCAGCGCCCAGACCGGCGGAACCATCTACACCGTCACGGTCGCCGCCACGGTCACCGATACCTACGGCTCGGCGCTACAGGCGGTGCCAAAGAACGCCGCGACCTTCCTGGGCTACGTGGTGCCGGCGGTGCTGATGCTCAACGAGATCAATCCGAACATCACCAGCAGCCTGGATCTCATCGAACTGCTGGTGGTCAGCGCCGGCAACACCAGCGGCATCGTGATCCAGGAAGGCGCGTCGACCATCCTCGTCACACTGCCTTTCCTCGACGTGGCCAAGGACGACATCATCGTCGTCCACCTGAAGCCGACGACCGGCACCACGACCACCGAGACCAACGCCAGCGGAAAGGGCGGCTGCACTCACACCGCGTGCTACGCCACGGCGTGGGATATCAATGGCGGGACCAGTGGACTGACCAACAGCCATAGGGTGGTCGCGGTGAAGGCACCGGACGGCACCTACCAGGACGCGGTCGCCTTCGAGCTGTCGACGCTGACTGGGACCCCTCCCTCCGCCTTCCCGGCCGACGTTCAGACGATCCAGGGGCTCGGGCAATGGTTGCCCAGCGACTGCCGCGGCACGGGAACGGCGCCAGTTCCCTGCACCTACAACAGCAGCCCGAGCATTCTCTCCATCAGCGCCGACTATGCCGGTGCGGCCACCTCCGCGATCGGCAACAGCGTGCGCCGCATGGGCGCCACCGACACCAACACCAGCGCCGACTGGCTGGTAGGCGCAAGCTCGTGGGGATTGCCGAACTTCTAGGGTAGAGAACGAGGGCGGGGGCGGGCTCCGGCTCGCCCCCGCTTTCTACTGGGTCAGTGCCGTCTTGAGCGCGGCCACCCGCTCCCGCTCAACCGGATTGCGCCAGTCGCCATCCTTCTTGATCCAGGTGCCGACGATGACCGCGTCGCAAAGCGCGGCCAGGGCAGGGGCCTGGTCCGGAGTGACGCCCGAGCCGACGACCAGCGGCGTCTCCGGGAGCGCGGCGCGCACCGCTCGCACGTGCTCCAGATCTGCCGGCAGGCCGGTGGAGAGCCCGGTGATGATCAGGGCGTCGGCGCCGCAGAACACGGTGCCGCGGGCGATCTCGGCGAGGGGAAGGTCGGCGGTGGCGGCGTGGGAGGAGTGCTTCTTGCGGACGTCGGCCCAGACCTTGACCTGGGAGCGCAGGGAAGCGCGGGTGCGCAAGAGCGGGCCGGCGCTGGCTTGCAGCCAGCCCTCGTCGGCGACGTGGCCGTAGGCGAAGGCCTCGACCCGCAGGAAAGAGAGCCCGGCGGCCACCGCCACCCCGAGCGCCTCGCGGTTTGCTCCGGCCAGGACCTGGACCCCGGCCGGCAAATTGGCCTCGCGAGCCGCCAGCCGCGCCAGCACCGCCATCGAGGCCACGGTCTCGGGATCGACCCGGCCGGCGAGGTAGGGCAGATCGCCCATGTTCTCGACCAGGATCGCGTCGGCGCCGCCCTCGCGCAGCGCGCGGGCGTCAGCCAGGGTCCGGTCCTCGATCTCGGCCATCGAACCCCGGTACTCCGGGGAACCGGGGAGCGGGAGCAGGTGGACCATTCCCACCAGGGCGCAGCGCGGCTCGAAGAGACGTCCCATGGCTACCTCCGGCCGCGTCGAAGGGTGTCCGCGGCGCCGCAAGCCATAGCGCATCGCCGGGTCGGCCCCAAGCGCCGCTTCGCCGGCCAGAACCGCCGAGAAAGTGCGTGCCGAACGTGAGAACCTCTTGACAGTCCGCCCTCCAAACCACAGAATCCGCCGCCGTTTCGCCCAGGTAGCTCAGTTGGTAGAGCAGGGGACTGAAAATCCCCGTGTCGATGGTTCAATTCCGTCCCTGGGCACTGCGAAAGCCCCCGAACTTCGGGGGCTTTTTCTTTATCTGGCACCCCATTGTCTGCCGTCTCCGCCGCGCGTCTTCTGGACGGCGCGGCGAGCTTGGCGGGATGGGGCAGACCGGCCGCCGCTATCCGCCGATCAGCAGCAGCCGGACCTCGAGGGCCCCGTTCATCAGCGCGATGTCCTGTCGCGGGACCAGCCCCAGGGCCTCGGTGGGGGCATGGGCCGGCACCAGCAGGGCCGCGCGCCAGCCGGCGAACTTCTCCCGCAGCAGCAGGCCGATGTCCCCGAAGACCCCGGCGAACTCGCCCCGGCCGATGCGCTCGCCGTAGGGGAGGTTGGCCACCAGCAGCCCGCTCGCCGCCGGAGGCACCTGCGACTGGAACGGCATGGCCGAGAAGGTGATGTGCCGCTCGACCCGGGCGCGCAGCGCCGTCTGGCGGGCCAGCTCGGCGTAGGCCGGGCGGATGTCGGAGGCGAAGATCGGCGCCTGCGGCGCCTGGCGCTTGGCGGCCCGCGCCCGGTCGGCCACCCGCCGCCACAGCGACCGGTCGAAGCCGGCCTGGTGCTCGATGGCGAAGTCGTCCTTGCCGCGGTGGATGAGCGGGGCCTTGCCCAGCGCGAGGTAGGCGGCCTCGATCGCCAGGGTGCCGGAGCCGCACATCGGGTCGAGCAGCGGCTCGGAGCCGTCGTAGCCGGCCAGCAGCAGGATGGCCGCGGCCAGGGTCTCCTTGAGCACCGCCGGATGGCCCGACAGGCGCCAGCCGCGCTTGTGCAAAGCCCGGCCGGCGGTGTCCAAGCCGAGCGTGCAGACTCCGCCGCGCACGTGCGGCACCAGGGTCACCGAATACGTGCCCTCGGGATCCAGGCGCGGGGCCTTGCCCTCGGGAAATCCGCGCGAGACCGCCTCCGCCACCGCCGCGGCGACCGCCGGCTCCCCGAGCGCGCGAGCGGCGGCGTCGGTGAGGATTGGAGCCACTGAAAACGGCCGATCGGCGCGCAGCCAGGCGGGCCAGCTCAGGGCCGAGGCCGCCTCGCCCAGCTCCTGCGCCGAGCTCGCCGGCAGCTCGGTCACGATGCGCTGAATCCGGCTGGCGGTGCGCAGCTGCAGATGGGCGCGGTAGCCGGTCTCCAGGTCGGCATCGAAGGCTACGCCGCGGAAGAGCGGGCGGGGCTCGCGCACTCCGAGCGCCCGCAGCTCATCCATCAGCACGCCCTTGGTGTCCTCGGGGCAGGTGGCGATCCAGCGGACCGGCGAGCCGGAGGCCTGGGGAGGCGACGCGAGGTTGGTGGGCTGGCTCATGGGAGCGGGATAGCTGGAATCGCCGCCGGTCTCAAGCCGGCCCTCGGAGCGCCGGCGGCTCCCCGAGCGCGGTCTTCGGGCGCCGGCGGGCCCGGGCGATGTGTTTGAAGCTCGCCACTTCGTGTAGTCTCCGCCGCCTCGCCCTCCCCGGGGAAGGGCGCCCGAGCGCTGCCTGAGTCGAGGCAGGTCGCGGGAGCCCGAGCCGAGGCCAACGGAGCGCAAGGAATCGCCATGAACCGAATCGAGCTGACTGCGCTGTCTTCCTCGGCGATGCGCTGGGACATGCTGGTTGCCGAGCTGTCTCCGGCGCTGGAGTCGGTCGGTCTGGTCTACGACGAGCAGGCGAGCGACGGCGCGATCGAGGTCCTGGACCACGGCGACGAGGGCTGCGTGCTGCTGGGAGGGAACGTCGGGCTCGGCCGCCGGGTCGCCCGCGCGCTCGCCACCCGCTTGAAGGTCGACATCGAGCTGTTCGAGGTGACCGGGACGCGCGGCTCCAAGCGGTTCCACTTCAGGACCACCGCCTGGAAGGCCAGCGCCGCCGGGGCCCTGGAGCCGTTCGAGGGCAAGGAGCTCGATCTCGAGGATCCCGAGGAGACCTGGGGCGGAGGGACGCTCGAGGTCCGGGCCAATCGGGTGCTGACGCTGTTCGCCGATCTGCACGGAGCTCCGAACCAGACCATCAAGCTCGGCTACCGCCGGCGGGCGCCGGCGCGGGCCTCGACCCCGCGGGTGGCGACGCTGCTGGCTTCGGCCAAGAAAGCCAAGAGCTACCAGGCCTCGGTGCAGGCCGACGGCCGGGTGGCGCTGCGCTTCGAGCTGGCCACCGGAGGCGTCCAGACCAGCTTCTGCAGTCAGGCCGAGCACGACGAGCTGGTGAAGCTGCTGGAGGGATAGGCGGCTCTTTTTCGGCCGTGCTCCGAGCGCTCTCCAGAGAACAGCGAAGGAGAACGGCGAAAGCGGGACCGGCAAGTGGCCATCTACATCCAGATCAACAAGATCGAGGAGTCGCCCTCCGAGGTCACGTATGAGTTCGGCCCGTCCGAAGAAATCATTGGACGTGTGCTCTGGTCGAAGCAGACGGGAAAAATGACTCTCCTCGAGATCAAGCCACAACGCAGGGCTGATTACTTCCTTCCACGCATCGAGCGGGTTCTCGCGCGGAATCATGCCGCCGGCGTGTATCCCGATCGAACGTGCTACGCCGCCTGAAGAACGAGGCCCGGGCGTGCCACGCTTGCCCTTCGCCGTCGAGCGCGAGGTCCTGCGTCGACGCCGCAAGGCCGCGGCGCCGAGGTAGCCCAAGGTCCTAGGCGCTCAAGCTCCGCAGCGAATCGAGCACCGCCGGCCCCAGGCGACTGAGCCGCTCTCGGGACTGGTGCCCGGAGAGCACCAGCGCGCAGCGCACCCCCAGGGCCGCCGCCACCTCGGCGTCGTGGTCGGTGTCGCCGATCAGCAGCACCTGCTCGCCCGGCAGATTGAGCTGCTCGAACCAGCGCCGCCCCAGCTCGAGCTTGCTGCCAGCGTAGTGGTCGTCGAGGCCGCGTAGGGCGACGAACCGCTGGCGCACTCCCAGCGCCTGGGCCTGGGTCTCCAGCCGCCGCAGCTGGCTCGCCGACAGCACGCTGCAGCCGATCCCGCGCTGCGCCAGCTTCTCGAGCGCCTCCACCGCACCGGGCTGCAGCCGGCACTCGTGTTGCCGCGCCTGATACCCGTCGATGAACTCGGTCCCCACCTTCTCCCAGGGCTCGCGGTCGAAGTCGAAGCCCAGCCGCGTGTAGTAGCTGCGCACCGGGAACGCGAACAGCTCCTGGTAGCGCGCGCTGTCCAGCCCGGGCAGCCGGCGCTGGCGCAGCATCCGGTCCATCACCTCGACGCACAGCCAGGCGTCGTCCAAGAGCGTGCCGTTCCAATCCCAGATGACGTGGCGGATTTCGGTGAGGTCGAAGGTGTTCATGGCAGAGGGCGCCGATGCTACCCGGTCGGCTCCCGGCGCGCATCCGGGGCCCGGGGAAAAAATGGCCGCCGGCTTGAGCGGACGGGCGGCCAGGGCTATGAAGGCGCGGCTCGGAGGACTTCATGGATTGCACGGCAGAGTTCAGCGGCGCCCTGGTTCGGCAGGCCTTTCAGGCGGCACGCCAGGCGCGGGACCCGAAGGTCACGCCCACCGCCAGCGATAAAGCGCTCGCAGCGGAGGCGATCGGCCTGGCGACCGGGCTCGAGGCGGCTTCGCTGGCGCTGATGCTCGAGGTTCTCGAGGCGGTCGGCGACGAGGTCGACGACCTGCTCCACGTCCGGGTCTTCGACGACGCCGGCGAGGGCGAGGGGATTCGGATGGGCGGACACCGCTTCGAGATCGAGCGCGCCCAGGACGAGGCCGCCTCGGAGCCCAAGGCCAAGCGGACCCGCAAGCCGCGCAAGCCGGCGCTGCCCGAGCTGGTGAAGATCGTCAAGGCGGCCGACCGCGCGCCGGCGCCGACTCCTCCGGCCCATGTCGAGCCGGTGGTCGGGGTGCCGGTCAAGCACGAGATCCCCAAGGGCCGCGGCCGCTTCACCGTCGACGGCAAGCTGGTCGAGGGGCCGCGGGCGGGGTGGACCGGGCCGGTCCCCAAGCAGCGCTTCGAAAGGAAAGGGCCCCCCGGAGCGCGCTCCGGAGGGCCCAGGGGGATGACGCCTCGCCGCGGCAGCAACCGCCGCGGGAGCTGACGGCCAGCAGCTACTTCGGGTAGCCGGCGATCTTTCCGGCGGCGAGGTCCGCGGAGAAGTTGCGCAGGAACTCGATCTGCTCGGGGACCTTCATGCCCATCGACTTGGCCTCGGCGATGGCCTTGTCCGCCGACCAGCCCTCGACCGCCATGCGGTAGATGGCCACCGCGCACCCGGTGCGACCCTGGCCGGCCTCGCAGTGCACGTACACCGGCTGGTTGGCGGGGTTGGTCATGAAGTCCAGGATCTGCTTGGCCTGGGCGTTGGTGGGCGGGGTGTTGTCGATGATCTTCTCGTGCAGCGAGTTCATCCCCAGCCGCTTGGCGTTGGCGGTGTCGGCGTCGTTCTCGGCGCACAGGTTGATCACGCCCTTGAACCCCTTGGCCTTGAGGGCGTCCATGTCGCTGCCCTCCAGCCGCGAGCCGCGGGTCAGGGTGGGCGAGACCTGAGACTGATACTTCTTGACGCTGTACTTGAGGCCCAGCATCTCGGCCTGGCCGATCGCCGCGCCGCCCACGTCCACGAACGAGTCGCGCACCTCGCCGGCCACGCTGCCGACGGCCTTGGAGACGCTACCGCCGTTGGAGACCGACTTGGCCGCGTTCTTGGCGGCGTTGGCCACCTCGTTGGCCTCGTGCTTGACGACCTTGCCCAGGCCCTTCGCTGCGCTCGCCACGCTGTGAAGCTTGCCGACCATGGTGCCTCCCTGAGGGGTGGATGGAACGCATGGTCTAACGGCGCCAATCAATTCAAGTCAATGACGCGATGCGGCAAGATCGGTTGGGCGCGACCCGCCGGGGCGCCATGCGCCGTGGAAGGTGAACGGCAGCGGCTGCGGGAACCAGACGCGCGCCAGCGGCCCGTCCCCGAGCGTGCGGGCGTCGAAGACCGCGAGGAAGCTGGCATCGCGCATCCCGTCGTAGACCAGCGAGAGGAGCAAGCCGCAGTCTTCTCCGCGGGCCTCGCGCGATGCCACGAACATCGCCTCGCTCGCGAGTTGGTGGGCGTCCAGCTTGAAGCGGTGGACCTCCCGGGTCTCCAGGTCGAGCCTGGCGATCAGGTCGGGCGGGTCCAGATTGGCGGCGGCAGTCGGCGACTGCGCCAGCAGGTAGACGAAGCGGTGCTCGCGGCCGACGACCTGCGGCGCTACCTGCGGGAACTCGCAGCCAAGCGGCGAGAGCTGCTGCAGCAGCAGGTCCCCGCGCCGCAAATCGATCGTCGCGCGGTGCAGCTTGCCGTCCATCGGCTCCGCGATCCGCCCGCCGCCGAGATCGCGGACCCAGCGATTGGTCGAGAAGTCGGGATAGCGCACCAGGTCCACGCAGAGGGTGTCGCCCTGCTCGAAGGCGTTGGCGAGGTGCCACTGGAAGAAGGGCTCGGTCCGGATCCGGTGCGCCCGCTGCGGCTCGTCGATCGGCACCACCAGGACTTCGGTCCCTTCTTCCGGGTGCCAGTGGAGGTTGCGGCTGAAAGTCGAGTGTCCGAGGAGGGTTGGGATCAGCGCCAGCCGCAGCGGCGGGATCAGGAAGATGAGGTGGCGAGGCGTGGCGGCGAAGTCGTGGACCAGCGAATTGCCGGCGATGCGCAGCGAACCCAGCCGCCGGGCTGGGCCGGAGTCGGGCAGCTCGAACAGATCGATCGTCGGGCGCGCACCCCAGCGCATGCCGAAGTTGTAGGTGGCGCCTCGCTCGACAACCCGGCGCGGATGGGCCGAGAAGGTCCGCATCCCGAAGTCGACCAGTGACCGCTCGCCCACCGTGGACAGATCGGTCGCCGACAGCTCGACCGGGAGTCCTCCTTCATTGAGCGCGAAGAGCCGCCCCTGCCACAGCAGCACCGAGGTATTGGCGGGATTGCGCAGCCGCGCCAGCGAGCGCACCGGCCCCGGCGTCCCGTAGCTGGCGAACAGCGCTCGGCCAGCCTTCTGCTCCTCCAGAAGATGGCGGGTTTGGACCAGGCGGACCGCACCCCAGGCGGCGCCGCCGCTCAGGCGCACCGCGACCACTGCGCCGTCGCCGTCGAACAGGTGTCCGTAGGGCTCGCCAAAGCGGGTGAGCAGGGCCGGCCCGTTGCGGAAGAGCGTGCCATCGAGCTCGGGTGGCAGCCGGCCCTCGACCTCCAACCGCAGGAAGTCGTGCTCGCGCCGCAGATCTTGGAAGGCCCCGCTCCAACGCGCACGAGCCTCGCCAGCGGGGGAGGGAATCGCCGACCGGGTCGAGCTCTCCATCGGGCACCTCCGGAAGGGATGGTGGCGAGGTGTTCATCGACTGGGAGAGGGACCAGCGCCCGGATGCAGGATAATTGCCGCACGGCAGTTCGACTTGCCGAGGAGCAGCCCATGCCGGAGTTGCCGGACATCGTGGTGTATGTCGAGGCCCTCGAGCGAAGGGTGCGCGGGCATCCGCTGGAGCGGGTGCGGCTGGCGAGCCCGTTCGTGCTGCGCTCGTTCGATCCGCCGATCTCTACCGCCAGTCAGAAGCGCGTGACGGCGGTGAGGAGGCAGGGAAAGCGGGTCGTCTTCGAGTTGGAGGGCGGGTTCTTCCTGGTGATCCACCTGATGATCGCGGGCCGGCTGCAGTGGAAACCGCTGGGAGCCAAGATCCCCGGCAAGCTCGGCCTGGCGGCCTTCGACTTTCCCTCCGGAACGCTGATCCTGACCGAGGCCAGCCCCAAGAAGCGGGCCTCGATCCATCTGGTCGGCGGCGAGGCGGCGCTGAATGCCCTCGATCGCGGCGGGCTGGAGGTGCTCGAGGCGAGCCTGCCGGCGTTCCGCCAGGCGCTCACCTCGGAGAACCACACGCTGAAGCGGGCGCTCACCGATCCGCGGCTGTTCAGCGGCATCGGCAACGCCTACTCGGACGAGATCCTCCACCGCGCCAAGCTGTCGCCGGTGCGGCTGACCGGCCAGCTCGAGCCAGAGGAAGTGAAGCGACTCTTCGAGGCCACCAAGGCGACGCTGCGCGAGTGGACCGAGCGGCTGCGCGAAGAGGCGGGAGAGGAGTTCCCGGAGAAGGTGACCGCCTTCCGCGAGGAGATGGCGGTCCACGGCAAGTACCGAAAGCCGTGCCCGGCCTGCGGCTCGCCGGTATTGCGCATCCGCTACGCCGAGAACGAGACCAACTACTGCGCCCGCTGCCAGACCGGCGGCAAGGTCCTGAGCGACAGGGCGCTGGCGCGGCTCCTCAAGGAGGATTGGCCACGGTCGATCGAGGAGCTGGAGGAGCGATGGAAGGGATCGGCTTGAGGGTCCAGGTGAGCTCGAGGTGGGTGTTTCCTGAGGATTCCGGTTCGCCGGCGACCTCGAAGGTCGACAACCGCAGCAGCGGCCCGGTCTGCAGCGCCACCGCGTAGAGGCCGGCGAGCAGATTCGACTTGCCGACGTCCAGGACTGAGATCCGCCGGAGGGCGGCGGAGGTCAGGTCGCCGCGCAGAATAGCGGAGCCGGCCTGCGTGGGCCTGGCGGCTTCAACCTTGGCGGCGGTGAGAGCCTGCGTGCGCGCCACCGGATCGTTGGCGAGGTAGAGCACCGAGCCTGAGATGCCCGCGTAGAGGTGCCGCGGGCCGACCTCGATCGCCCAGCCGCTGGCGCCCTCGGCGTCGTCGGCGGCGAGGCGCGCGCCTCCGGCCTGCAGTTTGGCGATGGCCGCGGAGAGCGCCTGGCGCGCCCCGTCGGCGTCCTTGAGTCCCAGCAGGTAGGCGTGCGGGGCCAGGAAGTAGCTCTCTCGCGGCAGTCCGGCGGCGGTGGCGTCGACCCCGAAGACCAGCAGAGCCAGCGATCCGAAGAGCCTGGGCG
This sequence comes from Myxococcales bacterium, assembly GCA_037442205.1. GTDB lineage: Bacteria > Myxococcota > Myxococcia > Myxococcales > UBA5297 > JBBIQS01. Next base: position 140,831 of record JBBIQS010000006.1, on the reverse strand, counting down.
CCAGCGCAGAGTGGAGGGCCTTGGTGATGCCCGCGTCGCACGAGGGGCAGGCCATCGAGGTCATGAAGGACAGCGCCGAGGCGATCGGGCCGGCGGGATCGGCGAGCAGCTTGGCCGAGAGCACTGCCCGCGCGGCGACGGGCGCTGAGACCGAGAGCGCTCCCAGCGGATCGGCGTCGCGCGCCTTGTCGAGCACGGGCTTGGCGGAGACCGCGCGGCCGCGCGCCAGCAGGCCGGCCTTGGAGGGCTTGAGCTCGAGCGCCGCGCTCGCATCGGGAGAACGGACGTAGAGCAGCGTCGAGCCGGTCAGCCCCGCGGTGGCCGATTTCCAGGCCTTGGAGGAGTCGATTCCCTTGCCTGCCATCGCCTCGGCCGCCGACTTGAGCGAAGGCAGCGCATCGGGCTGATCCGAGGCGATGCAGAGCGTCTCGCCCTTGGAGGCGTAGCCCGCCCGCCAGGTCTTCCCGACTGCGGTCCCGGACAGCTTGGCGCCGGCGTGGGCGAGCCTGGCGGCCGGGGCCGTGGCTCCGAGAGTGGCGTCGAGCCGCTCGAGCGCGTTCTTTCCCTTCGCGGTCAGGCACACCGCCGAGCCTTGGGCGTCGAAGAAGAGCGCCATCGGCGCGTCGAGGGAGATGCCGGCCGCCTCCAGCGAACCAGCGTCGAGAAGATCGGCCTGCAGCGGCCCGGACAGCGACGTGCCGAGCCGCGCCGGGTTGAGCATCGGAGCGCTGGCGCTGGCCTCGGTCAGCAGCTCGCGCAGCGCCGGGAGGTCGGCGCGCGGCGACTTGAGGACCAGGACGACGTCGGCGGTGGGCGGCGCCACCGGAACCGCGGAGAGCAGGGGAGCGATCAGGAGGGGCAGGAGGTGCACGTCTTCGCTCGGGGAAAGGGGAAGGGAGTGGGCCGGGATTATAGGGCTTTGGAGTCGCGTGGCGGCGCGGAGAGCGCATCCTTATAAAGGGGCCGAATGAACGCTTCCTTGCGCGAGCTCTGGACATCCGTGGGGGCACGGTTCGAAGGCGGGCCGGCCGGCGATCGCCTCGCCGGCTTTGGAGACTCCGTGCGCGAGTACCAAGCGCTCACGGCGGCCTGCGGCCTGGTCGATCGCTCGGAGCGCGGGAGGATTCGCATCGCCGGCAGCGACCGGGTGTCGTTCCTCCACGGAATGGTGACGCAGGACATCGAGCGCCTGGGAGAAGGGCGCGCGGCTCCAGCGCTCCTGGTCACCGCCAAGGGGAAGATGGTGGCCCAGGCGCGCGCAATCCGCCGGACCGACGACCTCTGGCTCGACACCGACCCGGCTTGCGCCGCGGCCGCCTGGGCGCTCCTCGAGAAGCACCTCATCTCCGAGGACGCCGAGCTCGCCAATGAATCCGAGCGCTGGGCGATGCTCTCGCTCATCGGGCCCAAGGCCGCGGAGGCGCTTCAGGCCTCCCTTGGCATCGAGGCGCAGACTCTCGAGGTCGGCCAGGCGAGCGAGCACGCCGATTCGGTCGTGATCGCCTCGGGGCTCGGCTCGCTGCGAATCTTCGACCTGCTGGTCCCCGCTGAGCGTGCCCCCGAGGTCGCTTGGGGGCTGCTCGATCGCGGGGCGAGCGCGGGCCTGATTCCCGCGGGCGATGAGGCGTTCGAGATCGCTCGCATCGAGGAAGGCGTGCCGCGCTTCGGCGCCGAGCTGGACGGCGAGGTGATTCCGCTGGAGGCCGGGCTCGGGGCGGCGATCAGCTACGACAAGGGCTGCTACCTCGGCCAGGAAGTCATCGCCCGCGCCACCTTCCGCGGCCAGGTCCGGCGCGCGCTCGCCGGCCTCGTTTTCGCCGACGGCGCCGCGCCCTCTCCCGGAGAGCAGCTCTTCGCCCCCGGCGAGGCGGACAAGCCGGTCGGCCAGATCCGCAGCTTGGCGGCCAGCCCGCGCCTCGGATTGATCGGACTCGGGTACCTGCGGCGGGAGTGCCTCGAATCCGGCCAGCCGCTGGTGGATGCCCAAGGCCGGCAGGTCTCTCTCCGCCCCATCTCGCAGTGACGAGGCTCGGCATGGTCGTGCTCGCCCATCGGCTCAGCTTCTTCTTCGCCACCCGAGCTCGCGAGTTGGCCCGCCAGGCGGGCGCGCGGTTGGTCGAAACTCCCGAAGGCCCTCCGCTTTCTCAGCAGCTGCAGGCGGAGCGGCCCCGGGTGCTGCTGCTCGAGCTCGACCGGGCCGATCTGGGCGAGCTGTCGGCGATGTCAGCTGCTGGCGAGCTGAGGGGAATCCGGGTGGTCGCCTTCGCCAGCCACGTCCGCGAAGATCTCGCGGAGCAGGGCCGCGCCGCCGGCGTCGCCGAGGTGGTCACCAAGGGCGAGCTCGGCCGGCACCTGATGCGGCTGATGACCGAACAGGCGTGACTACTGGATTCCGCTGAGCTGCCGCTCGGGAGCCTTCGCGTCGCGGCGAGGCTGGCTCGCGGGCAGCGGAGTGGCCTGGTCTTCGGCGCGGCGCTCTCCATCGCCGCTCGAGCGCTCGTTCCAGGCGTCCTCGGCGCGCATCAGCGCTCGCACCGCGTAGCTGACCGCCAGGCGGAAGGGTTCTGGCGGGAAGGGGACGACCCGCCGATTCACGAAGAAGGCCTCGGTGCGCTCGGTGCGCTCTCCGCGCAGCAGATCGGTGAGGGTCCAGCCGTTCATGTGGGACAGCGCCAACCCGTGCCCGCTGCAGCCGAGGCTGTAGACGATCCGCTCCGAGCCCAGGAACCCCAGCGCCGGCACCATCTGCACCGTCATCGACACCGGCCCGCCCCAGCGGTGCGAGATGCGCGTCGGGCCCAACCCCGGGAAGAGCTGCGCCAGGTCCGCCTCCAGGCTGGCGAAGATCTCCGGGTTGGCGTCGGCCTCCATCGCCTCGCCGAACGACAAGCTCACGTCCCGGCCGCCAAACAGCAGCCGATCGTCGCGAGTCAGCCGCGCGTAGCGGTACAGGCTGCGCCCGTCCTCGATGGCCTGCCGCTCGTGCCAGCCGATGGGCTCCAGCTGATCGGCCCGCAACGGCTCGGTCAGGATGGCGTGCGAGAAGACCGGCGCCTGCTTTCGACGCAGCGCCGGGATCAGGTGCGAATACGCGTTGGTGGCCAGCGCCACCTTCTCGGTCAGGACTCCGCCCCGCGGCGTGCGCACGAACAGCTTGCCCAGCCGGCGGTCGATTCCAATCCCCGGGCTGCGCTCGAAGAACAGGACTCCCGACTTCTCCAGCAGCACCTTCATCGACCGCAGCAGCTTGCCCGGGTCGAGCTGCGCCGCGCGCGCCTCCCACCAGGCCCCCAGGAAGCGCGGGCTCTCCACCTGCCGGCGCACCGCCCTCTCGTCCAGCCACTCGATGCCGCCCAGCCCCAGCTCGCGCGCCAGCTCGACCTCGTCGCGCAGCTTGCGCGCGAAGGCGCCGCTGGTGGCCACTCGCAGCAGGCCGGTGCGCTCGTAGTCGCAGGCCAGCCGATTCACCCGCACCAGCCGCTCCACCAGCTCCACCGCCTGCGCCAGGTAGTGGTGAGCCTGGCGGGCGCGCTCCTTGCCGAACATCAACGCGGTGATCCCCAGGCCCCTGCCGAACTGCGTGGTCAGCAGTCCGCCGGCGCGCCCCGAGGCCCCGTAGCCCACCACCTCGCCGTCGAGCACCACCACCTGCGCCCCCGGCTCGGCCCGCTTGAAGAAGTAGGCCGTCGCCAGCCCTGTGAAGCCGCCGCCCAGCACTGTCAGGTCGGCCTTCACCGCGCCCTCGAGCGGATGGCTCGGAAGGTAGGGAAGTCCCGCCAGCCAGAAGGAATCGCCGGGCAGCGGCGCGCTCGGATGGGAGGCGATGTGCATGGTGTCCTCGTCAACCGTGGTTTTGCGCGGATTGTTGCGTCCGCTCGGCGAGCGAGGCCACGCCCCGCGCCGAGTTGGGCGGGCGAGTGTTGAGCCAGCGCTACGCGACGCGTCGTAGTGGCGGGCGATCAGGGCGGAGGGGAAGAAGCGATCAGGCGGCGCGGCGCTTGTCGGGGTGGCTCGAGCGCAGGGTGATGAGGGTGACCTCGGGCGGGGCGTTGACGCGGAAGGGCATCACCGCGCCGCCGATGCCGCGGCTGACGTAGAGCTGGGTGCGCTGCACGTGGAAGCGGCCGGAGATGTAGTGCTCGCGCAGGCTGCGCATGATCGCCGGGGTGATCCCCGGGATGTTGACGTGCCCGCCGTGGGTGTGGCCGGAGAGGCAGAGCGAGGCCCGGTAGTGCACCAGGTACTCGGCGGTGCGCGGGACGTGGGCCAGCACCAGCCGCGAGCCGTGCCCGGCGCCGTGGAAGGAGCGCGGGATGTTGGCGTTGCGGGTGACCAGATCGTCGATGCCGATGATGGTCAGCGGCAGGCCGCGCAGGGTGAGGCGGGTGTTGTCGTTGCTCAGCACCTCGTAGCCCAGCGAGCGCAGCGCCAACGCCGCGCCCTTGGGATCGACCCAGTGGTCGTGATTGCCCAGCACCGCCACCGTCGGGGCGATCAGCCCGCCCAGCTGCTCGCGGATCAGGTGGACCCCGCGCTCGTGGTGGCTGAGGAAGTCGCCGGTCAACACCACCAGGTCGGGCTGGAAGGAGTTGGCCAGGGCCACCGCCGCCCGCACCCGCTTGGCCGGGGTGGCGCGGCCGACGTGGATGTCGGTGAGCTGGACGATGCGCAGCCCGTCGTGCTCGGGGGTCAGATCGGGGAGCAGGAACTCGCGCTCCTCGACGATCGGCATCCGAAGGCGCGCGCGGCGCTCCGGCAGGTCGTCGAGCGAGGAAACGTGCTTCTGGCGGGCAACCGCTGAGGACATTTTCGAACCCGGATCGATCGCCGTCCTCCAGAGGAGATTATCCGCCTCGCCGCGATCGGCTCGCAAGGCGGCCCCTCCTCCCGCAACCTCGGGCGCTCGCTTCACCTCGCCCGATCGCTTGAACGGCCAGCCTGCCTGGGAGATTCCGCCCTCTGCTTGCTGGCGGGGGTACGCCCGGCCCCGGGGCAAAGAGGCAGCAGAGCGCAGCCCGGAAGGCCTAACAAGGGCAGCGAGTTGCGCCCTTCTCAGGCACGGCGGGGGATCGTATCGTCCGCGTCATGGTTCGCCTGCGCGTTTGCCTGTTGTGGCACATGCACCAGCCGATGTACCGGGATCCGGGCAGCGGCGAGTTCATTCTGCCCTGGGTCCGGCTGCACTCCACCCGCGCCTATTACGACATGGCCAAGGTGCTCTCCGAGTTCGAGGGCGCCCGGGCGGTCGTCAACATGGTGCCGTCGCTGCTCTGGCAGCTCGACCAGTACGTCAAAGGTCAGGCCAAGGATCGCTTCCTGGAGCTGACCCGGCGGCCGGCCGACGAGCTGTCGCTGTCCGAGCGCCAGTTCGTCCTGAAGAATTTCTTCATGGTCGATTGGGAAACCTGCATCCGGCCTCTGCCGCGCTACTGGGAGCTGCTGCACGGGCGCGGGCTGGACCTGCGCTCGGTCGATCTGGCGGCGATCGCCGCCAAGGCCTCGGTGCAGGAGATGCGCGACCTGCAGGTGCTCTTCAACCTGGCGTGGATGGGCTTCCGCGCCGAGGAGGACCTGCCGGAGGTGGCGGCGCTGCGCCACAAGGGGCGCGAGTTCACCGAGGACGACAAGGCGGCGCTCCTCGGCGCCCAGCAGACGCTGATGTCGCGGATCATGCCCGCCTACGCCGAGGTGGCCCGCTCCGGACAGGCCGAGCTGACGGTCACGCCCTTCTACCACCCGATCCTGCCGCTGCTGGTGGACAGCAACTCGGCGCGCCGGGCGATGCCCCAGGCCACGCTGCCGCCGCGCTTCTCGTTCCCCGAGGACGCCCAGGCGCAGGTGCGCATGGCGCTCGACTTCGCCGAGCAGAACCTGGGGACCCGGCCCAGGGGCATGTGGCCCTCGGAGGGCAGCGTCTCGCCCGAGGTGGCGGCGATCCTGGCCGGCGAGGGAGTTCGCTGGGCGGCCACCGACGAGCAGGTGCTGCTCAACTCCAAGCCCCACCGCGACCGCCGCGACGGCGCGCTCCACCGGCCGTACCGGGTGCGGGCCTTCGGGCGCGAGCTGTCGATGGTCTTCCGCGACCACGGGCTATCCGATCTGATCGGCTTCACCTACGCCAAAGCCTCGGCGAAGAACGCGGTGGACGACCTGTTCAAGCACCTGGACGCCATCGCCCGCTCGGCGCCCAAGGGCGAGGTGCCGCTGGTGACCATCGCCCTGGACGGCGAGAACGCCTGGGAGCACTACCAGGGCTCGGGCCGCGAATTCCTGCGGCTGCTCTACAAGCGGCTGGCGGCGCGCGAGGGAGGCTTCGAGCCGGTGCTGGCCGGCCAGTACCTGGAGCAGAACCCGCCCAAGGCCGAGATCGCCGAGCTACACACCGGCAGCTGGATCGACTGCAACTTCCGGATCTGGATCGGCCACCCGGAGGACAACCTGGGCTGGACGCTCTTGCGCGAGGCGCGCGAGGCGGTGGCCCAGCGGGAGAAGGCGATCTCCGAGGGGAAGGCGGGCCCGGAGGCGGCCGAGCAGGTTCAGAAGGCCAAGCAGTCGCTGTATGCCGCCGAAGGCAGCGACTGGTTCTGGTGGTACGGCGACGACTTCTCCACCGACTCGATCGAGGAGTTCGACGCGCTCTTCCGCAGCTACGTCAAGGAGGCCTGGAAGGCGCTGGGGGAGGTGCCGCCGACGCGGCTCGATTCGCCGATCAGCCGCAAGGCCGGGGCGCGGGTCAGCGCGCCGGTCCAGCCGCCGCAGGGGTTCATCCGCCCCAAGCTCGACGGCCGAGTGCGCAGCTACTTCGAGTGGACCGGGGCCGGCCACTACAAGCCGGACCAGGTGAACGGGGCGATGTTCCGCGGCCAGGGGATCTTCGACGGCCTGCACTTCGGGTTCGACGAGCGCACCCTCTACCTGCGGCTCGACCCCACCGAGTCGGCGCTCGACTCCGCCCAGCAGGCGCACACCCTGCGCATCGAGCTGTTGGCGCCGCGCGACCGAAGGCTGGAGATCCGCTTGCCGCTGGAGAAGGGGCAGCCGGCGCTGGAGATGGTGGAGAAGGAGAAGCGCCAGCAGGTCGGGCAGGCGGCCTTCCATGATATCGTCGAGCTCGGATTGCCCTTCGAAGCGCTCGAGCTGTCGGCAGGGATGAGACTGGGGTTGGCGGTGATGGTGGATCGCGACGGGGTCGAGGTGGAGCGGTTGCCCCGGTCGGGACACGTGGTGTTCGCGGTGCCGGACCAGGACTACGAGCGCAAGAACTGGAAGGTCTAAGGGCTCCTTCTGCGGAAGGAACGGCGATGGCAGGACAAGAGACGCGGGTCACCAAGATCAGCGGCATCGGCAAGGTGGTCGCCCCCAGCGACGCCTGCCTGGTGCAGATCTACGGCCCGGAGCTGGGCAAGCGCTATCCCATCGAGTCGCACGAGATGACCGTCGGCCGGGACATCGGCAACGACATCGTCGTCGACCTGGACAACGTCTCGCGGCGCCACTGCCGGTTCGTCAACCGCGACGCCAAGATCTTCCTGATGGATCTGGGCTCGACCAACGGCACCTACCTCAACGACGCCGAGGTGCTCGAGGAGACGGTGCTGCGCTCGGGCGACCTGGTCAAGGTCGGCGGGTCGATCTTCAAGTTCCTGTACGGCGGCAACGTCGAGTCGCTGTACTACGAAGAGATCTACCGGATGACCATCGTCGATGGTCTGACCCAGGTGAACAACAAGCGCTTCTTCCTCGACTTCCTCGAGCGCGAGATGGCCCGCTGCCACCGCTACGAGCGGGCGTTGTCGCTGATGATGTTCGACATCGACCACTTCAAGAAGATCAACGACGAGCACGGGCACCTGGCCGGGGACGCGGTGCTGCGGGAGCTGGCGGGGATCATCAAGCAGCGGATCCGCAAGGAGGAGTGCCTGGCGCGCTACGGCGGCGAGGAGTTCGCGGTGGTGCTGCCGGAGAGCGGGCCGGACAAGGTGATGGTGCTGGCCGAGAAGCTGCTCAAGCTGGTGGCCGAGCATCGCTTCACCTTCGAGGGGCGGGACATCCCGGTGACGGTGTCGATCGGCATCGCCCACATGACCCCGGAGATGACCGAGCCGGCGCAGTTCATCAAGGCCTCCGACACCCAGCTCTACCGGGCCAAGCACGAAGGGCGGAACCGGGTCTGCGTCTGAGGTACCCGGCGTCCACGGAATGTGATCACTGAATCTGATCGATGAGGGGCCGCGCCAGCTTCCGGGCGCGACCCCTTCTTCGTGTCAGTCGCCCAGGCAGACGCCCATGGCGCGGGCGGTCAGCACCACGTCGCTGTCGAGCGGCACGGTCTTCATGCGCTCGATGGCCTGGGTGAGAGGGATGGTCTTCACCGACGGCGGGTCGAGGGCGACCATGACGTTGATCTGCCCCTCGGCCAGGGCGCGGACCGCGGCGGCGCCGAAGCGCAGACCCAGCAGGCGGTCGAAGGTGGTCGGGCTGCCCCCGCGCTGCAGGTGCCCGAGCACCAGGCTGCGGGTCTCCTTGCCGGTGCGCTGCGAGATCTGATCGGCGACGTACTGGCCGATGCCTCCCAGCACCACCTCGCGCCCGGCTTCCTTGGGGCCGCGGGTCATCATCTCGCCGCCCAGCGGCCTGGCTCCCTCGGCGACCACCACGATCGAGAAGTGCCGTCCGGCGATCTCCCGGCGCATGATCGCCTCGCACACCTTGGTGATGTCGAACGGGATCTCGGGGATGAGGATCACGTCCGAGGTGCCCGACAGGCCGGACTCGAGGGCGATCCAGCCGGCGTAGCGGCCCATCACCTCGACCACCATCACCCGCTCGTGGGCCTCGGCAGTGGAATGCAGCTTGTCGATGGCCTCGGTGGCGGTGGTGACCGCGGTGTCGAAGCCGAAGGTGGCCACCGTGCCGCTCAGGTCGTTGTCGATGGTCTTGGGGACGCCGATCACTGGCATGCCCTTGTCGATGAACTTCTGGGCGATGCGCAGCGAGCCGTCGCCGCCGATGCAGATCAGGGCGTCGATCCGCTTCTCGCGGAAGTTCTCCATCACCTGATCGCTGATGTCGATGACCTTGGTTCCCTCGGGAGTCTTGAGCGGGTATTCGAAGGGATTGCCCTTGTTGGCGGTGCCGAGGATGGTGCCGCCGAGGTGGGTGATGCCGCGAACCGAGTTGCGGGTGAGCGGCACGAGCTGATCGGTGTCGATCAGGCCGCGGTAGCCGTGGCGGATGCCGAGCACCTCCCAGCCCCGCTCGATGGCCGCCAGGGTAGCGGCGCGGATCACGGCATTGAGGCCCGGGGCGTCGCCGCCTCCGGTGTTGATCGCGACGCGCTTGATCTTCTTGGGGTCGATCATCGGGCTCCCGAGGGCGCGCTCGGTCGGGGACCGGGCGCCGATAGCTGTGGCGCCAGGAGCTTAGAGGAGCGGAATCTGCCCTTCAACCGCCTGCTCCCCGCGCCGCAGTGCGCTCGATTGACACGGCCGAGCGGTGCCTCCCAAGATCCGGCCCCTTGCCAACCGACGACTGGTTTCCCGGTCGGGGAGAGAACGATGCGCCTTGCCCTTGCTTGCAGTCTCTTCGTTGTTGCCGCCTGCGCCGCCGAGCCGACTCCAGCGGTCGATCTGCAGCCCTCGGTCGCCTTCGCCGATCTCAAGCCCTACACCGGGATGAAGAAGGCGGTCACGGTCAAGGCATCGGCCTCGGACGACCACGGGGTCTATGCGGTCGAGCTGCTGGCCGGCGATTCGCGCCAGGTGGTCGCTCGCGCCACCCAGGAGCCCTTCGACATCGTCTGGAGCACCATCCACGTCGCCGACGGGCTCACCGCGGTGCGGCTGCGGGCCACCGACAGCTCCGGCCAGACCAGCGAGAGCGAGCCGCTCACGGTCATCGTCGCCAACGGCACCACGATGACCGAGCCCGCCTATCTCGATGGCAACAGCGGCAACGTGCTGGTGCCTGCGGACTACGACCCGGCGGCGCCGACAGTGGAGCTCGACAAGAAGAACCATTGGAGCAATCCCGCGGGCGTCACCAAGATCATGGCGGTCGTCGACTGGGCGGTGCCGGCGGGTCAGTCGCCTTGGGAGATCGGCCTGCGGGTCGGCATCGGCGAGTGCCCTGACAGCGGCACGGCGATCGGCGCCGAGGTGGTCGGAACGCAGGGTCCGCTCTTCCTCAGCGTCGATGTGCCCGCCGACCAAGCCACCACCGGAATGCACTTCGTCCACATGCGGCCGGCCAACTGGTCGGCACACAAGGGCGAGTCGCTGCCGTACAGCGTGCACGTCTATTTGGTGAAGTAGACGAGCTATCTGGCAAAACCGGCGATCAGCTGCGCCGCAGTCCGCACCGCCCGCACCGGATCCTCTCCGATGGCGGTCTCGTCGGAGAGGACGATGCCGGCATAGCCGCGGGCCACCAGGTCGTAGAGGTGGCAGATCTCGGATCGAGTCGCCGTGGCATGCGCGGTGAGGTGCTCGAGCACCTGGCCGGCCATCAGCACCGGCTTGCGCAGTCGGGTCGGATCGAGCCCGTTGACGAAGCGCGCGAGCCCGGCCGGGCCTAGCTGCTCGCCCAGGTCGCCGCGGCAGATCCAGATCGCGTCAACCGCGGCATCGATCTCGGCGAGCCGCTCGGTAGCCTCGCGCCGCTCGACCTTGCCAATCACCGCCGCCCCCGGAGACCGCCTTCGCAGCCACTGCGTCTCGCTGCCGTCGCACATGAAGGAAAAGGCGAAGGCGGCGCCGGCAATGCGCGTCCCCAGCTCGCAGGCGTCGCTGTCGCGATCGAGCAGATCGCGCAGGCGCACCGGGTGATCCTCGAGGTTGATGCCCTTGCGCGGCTTGAGCGGGCCGTCCTCGAGGACCAGGGCCTCGATCAGGTCCGGCCGGGCCTCGACGACCCGGAACGAGAGCTTGCCGTCGTCGGCGGTCAGGCGGTCGCCCTTGGAAGCCGCCTCGAACAGCTCAGGGTGGGGCAGGGAAAAGCCGTCCTTCGGCTGTGCCTCGGGCGAAAAGCGGACCAGCTCTCCAGCGCGCAGGCGCTGCTCGAGGAACTGGCCCAGCCGCATCTTGGCCCCCTGCAGATCGACCAAGAGCGGGGCCTCGGGCAGCTGCTCGCGGACCAGCTCCAGCGCCTCGCGCAGCTCCAGCGGGGACATGTGCGAGGCGTTGAACCGGAACGAGGTCGCTCCCGCGGCCGCCAGAGCGGCCGCCTGGCGTAGCGAGGCCGGGCCGAGCGTCGCGACAATCTGGAAGCCCTGCGAGCGGGTGGCGTTCAGGGGCAGGAACATCCGATCTCCTAGCGGGCGCTTGCCGCTTGTAGGCGGAAATGGCGGGCCCCGCAAGCGAGTCAACGCTGTCGGGCGGGCGGCAGTCGCAGACCAGGAGGCGACTTGCTCTCTTGTCGCCGATCGCTTTTGCTGTTCCGCCGCCCACGGGCGTCCGGAGACACCATGCAGACCGCCACCACCCTCGACCAGCCCTCCCGCGAGAAGCATCCGACCGGGCTCTACATCCTCTTCGGGACCGAGATGTGGGAGCGCTTTTCGTTCTACGGGATGAAGGCGCTGCTCATCTACTACATGACCTCGGCGCTGCTGTACTCGCAGGCCGAGGCCTCGCGGGTCTACGGCTACTACACCGGCGCGGTCTACTTCACTCCGTTCTTCGGCGGCATGCTCGCCGACCGCTTCCTCGGCCAGCGGCGCTCGGTGATCCTGGGCGCGATCGTGATGGCCATCGGCGAGTTCATGCTGATGTCCAAGAGCCTGTTCATGCCGGCGCTGGTGCTGCTGGTGCTGGGCAACGGGCTGTTCAAGCCCAACATCTCCACCCAGGTCGGCAGCCTCTACCCGGCCGGCGACACCCGCCGCGACCGGGCCTTCAGCATCTTCTACCTGGGCATCAACATCGGCGCCTCGCTGGCGCCGATCGTCGCCGGAACCCTGGGCGAGACGGTCGACTTCCGCTTCGGCTTCGCGGCGGCCGGCGTTGGGATGCTGGTGGGCCTGGTCGTCTACCTCCTCGGCCAGCGCCACCTCGCCCCCGACCACACCATGGCCGCCGCCAATGGCACTCCCAAGGAGCCCGCCAAGCCGCTCACCGCGGAGGACAGGCGGCGGATCCTCGGCCTGCTGGGCGTCTGCACCCTGAACATCGTCTTCTGGGCTGTGTACGAGCAGTCGAGCAACACCATCGCCCTGTGGGCGCGCGACTTCACCGACCGCCACGTCTTCGGCTGGCTGCCGGCGTCCTGGACCGTCCTGGCCTCGCTGCGCGAGTGGGACATGCCGGCGACCTGGTTCCAGTCGGTCAACCCGGTGCTGATCCTGGTGCTGACGCCGGCGGTGGCGACTTTCTGGGAGCGCCAGTCGCGCCGCGGGCGCGAGCCGAGCAGCGTGGTGAAGATGGCCATCGGCTGCGCGCTGCTCGGCCTCTCTTTCGCGGTGATGTACCTGGGCGCGCTGACCCTGGGGGCCGACGGAAAGGCCTCCTCGCTCTGGCTGCTCGTGTTCTTCGTGCTGCTGACCGTGGGCGAGCTCTACCTGTCGCCGATCGGCCTCTCCACTGTGACCAAGATCGCCCCGCCGCGGCTGGTGTCCACGCTGATGGGGGTCTGGTTCCTGTCGATCTCGGTGGGCGACAACGCCTCCGGCTTCCTGGGCACCTTGTGGAGCACGATGTCAAAGGCGAACTTCTTCCTGGTGCTCGCCGGAATGGGGCTCGCCGCCGGCTTCGCGATCTTCGCGGTGTCGCGGCCGCTCGACCGGGCGATGGAGAAGCCCGTCGAAGGCAAGCCGGCGGAGTCGGGCGCGGCCTGATTCACGTCCCCGGTCGAAGGAAGCTTGCCCTTGGCCGGGGGCGCTGCATGCTGGAGACAACTCAAGGGTGCGGCGGCCGGTGCCGTCCGCAGGCTATTCGGATGGTCGGGCCGCCATCCGTCGCAACGGGCGCCGCTGGCGCCGGTTAAGCCCTTGGGAGCACCCATGATTTCGGCAGTCCTGGCGGCCGCCGTACACGAGCAACAGAGCGCGGGCTTCGCGCAGGTGGCGCTCTTCCTGGCCATCATCCTGGTGGTCGCCAAGCTCGGCGGCCATCTGGCCTCGCGGCTGGGCCAGCCTTCGGTGCTGGGCGAGCTGGTCGCGGGAATCGTCCTCGGGAACCTGGGCCTGCTGGGATGGACGGCGCTCGAGCCGATCAAGAGCAGCCATGACATCGATCTGCTGGCGCAGCTGGGCGTGCTGATCCTGCTGTTCCAGGTCGGGCTGGAATCGACCGTCTCGCAGATGCTCAAGGTCGGCCCGCGCTCGCTGCTGGTGGCGGTGGTCGGAGTGATCACTCCCTTCGCGCTGGGCTGGGGCGTTGGCCGCTGGCTGTTGCCGGACCGCGGCACTCTGGTGCACGTCTTCCTCGGCGCGGCGCTGACCGCCACCAGCGTCGGCATCACCGCGCGCGTGCTCAAGGACCTGGGGCGCTCCCAGTCCGACGAGGCGCGGATCATCCTCGGGGCGGCGGTGATCGACGACGTGCTGGGGCTGGTGGTGCTGGCGGTGGTGGGCGGGGTGATCGAGGCCGCCGGCTCGGGCGTGCCCTTCTCGTCGGCGAAGGTGCTCTGGATCTTCGCCAAGTCCCTCATGTTCCTGGTCGGCGCCCTGGGGCTGGGCGTCTGGCTTTCGCCGCGGCTGTTCAAGTTCGCCTCGCGGCTGGCCGCCCGCCAGGTGCTGCTGGCCGCCGGGCTGGCCTTCTGCTTCCTGCTGGCCTGGCTCGCCGAGGTGATCGGGCTGGCGCCGATCGTCGGCGCCTTCGCCGCCGGCCTGATCCTCGAGGACGTGCACTACCGCGACTTCGTGACCCGCGGCGAGAAGCCGCTCGAGGAGACCATCGAGCCGATCTCCAGCTTCCTGGCGCCGGTCTTCTTCGTGGTGATGGGCGCGCGCACCGACCTGCGCGCCTTCGCCCAGCCTTCGGTCTGGGGCCTGGCGCTGGCGTTGATCGCCGCCGCCGTGGCGGGAAAGCAGGCCTGCTCGCTGGTGGCCGGAGACAAGCGCCTCGACCGCCTCTCCGTCGGACTGGGGATGATCCCGCGGGGCGAGGTGGGGCTGATCTTCGCCAACATCGGCACCTCGCTCGCCATGAACGGCGCTCCGGTGATCGACGCCGCCGCCTTCTCGGCCATCGTGATGATGGTGGTGGCCACCACCTTGCTGACCCCGCCGGCGCTCAAGTGGAGCCTGGGGCGCAAGCGCAGCCCCTGAATTTCCTGGCCCGTGCGCTTGCTGCAGGCCGGCCCGCCGGGAGTAGAGTCTGATTGTCGGCGCTGTCGAGCGGCGGCCGAGGGCGGGATTCCTGGCAGATTGCAGCTTGCGCTCAGGTTCGAGAGCTGGCGCGCGACTATCCGCGAGGTTCGATGCGAAAGGTCCAGGTCAAATCTCCCTCGTTCCCGGAGGCGCCCGCGGACACCCCGCTGCCGTCCAAGGGCGGCGCCCTGTGGCAGGTGCTGTGCGGCGACCGAGGGCACTGGCGGGCCGGGGTCTACTCCCCGGCCTTCACCTCCGCCGAGCAGTGCCGCGAGCTCGAGAAGCACGACTGCCCGGAGCTGTTCCTGCTCACCGAGGGCCGGCTGTGCCTGGTGCTGGCCGACGGCGCCGGGGGGACGCGGGTGCTGCAGCTGGAGCGCGGGAGCCCCGTCCTGGTCACCGCGCCGCACAGCGGCTTCTGCCCCGACGGCCCGCACTCGGGAAAGGCGCTGGTCATCGAGCGCGACGAGCTGTCCACCGAGTACCGGGCCCCGGAGGAGTGGCGCTGAGCGGTGGGAGGGGCGACGCCCCTCGGAGGAGCCGGCCAGATGCGTTGCCGCCAATCCGACGTCTTCCTAGCTTGCGATCGAGGCCTTGAGTGGCCGGCGTGAGCCCGGCCAGGCCTGAGGAGCGTGGTGGATGTGGAGCCCGGTGCCAGTGGCCGTCGTGCTCGGGTGGGCCGCCGCGGCCAGCGCCCAGATGCACCCGATTCGCCCAATTACCCCGCGGAATGACATCTACGAGCACTCGCTGAAGGTGGTCGATTCGCCGGCGCCGCCGCGCGAGCAGCAGTTCGACGAGTGGGTGACCTATCCCGCGGAGTGGGACTGGCCGGGCAAGCACCTGCAGGACGGGGCGCGCTTCGTCGACTCGTTCATCGCCCCAGAGATCTTCCCCGAGGTCTCGGTGGGCACCGCGGTCCAGGGCGCCGAGGTGACCTCCAGCCGCGCGGTCACCTTCCAGAGCCAGGTGGTGCTGTCGCTGTGGGCCCTGGAGGTCCGGGTCCCGGTGGTCTCCACCATCGACCGCGAGGTCACCGCGCCGCTGGTGCAGTTCGACCTCAAGGTCCCCTTCGCGCTGCCGGGCCATCCCGACCACCGGCTGATGCTGACCTACGGGGCGGCGGTGCTGCCGGCCGGGCCGGCGCTGTCGCAGACCAGCCGCGGCCAGCTCTTCTACGGCTACGGCAGCAAGTACTTCTCGCTGGTGCTCCACGCCGGCTACGGCGTCGAGCAGCTCTACGCCGACCAGCCGCCGCGGCCGGGCTTCCTCTACGGCGGAACGGTCGGGCTGCGCCTGGGCGCCTTCCAGCCGATGGTCGAGGCCGACGGGATCCGCACCGTGGTCACCCGCGGCGATCGGCTGGCGGTGGTCCCCGGGATCCGCTTCTTCCCCGACGGCGAGAACCTGCAGATCGGGGTCGGGGCGCTGCTCTCCTTCGCCCAGGGCGAGGACTCTCCCGGCCGGCGCCTCGGGGCGGTGGCCGAGCTGAGCTACAACTTCCTCTGATCCGGCAGGCGACCCAATGCGAAAGGGCGAGGCCTTGAAGCCTCGCCCTTTGGCAGGTTCCGGGTCTGGCAGCCCGGCTAGGCGGCCTCGGTGAGCGGGGCGAAGGCCGGCAGCTTGAGCTCCAGCCGCTCCACCTCGGCGGGAGTGGCGGTGATCACCTGGAAGTTGGCCGGGTTGGCCAGCATGCTGGTCACCAGCTTGTGGTTGAGGGCGTGGCCCGACTTGTAGGCCTCGAAGTGGCCGATCACCGGCATCCCCAGCAGGAACAGGTCGCCGACGGCGTCGAGGATCTTGTGGCGCACGAACTCGTCGGGGAAGCGCAGCCCGTCGGGGTTGAGGATGTTGAACTCGTCGACCACGATCGCGTTCTCCAGCGAGCCGCCCTTGGCCAGCCCGGCGCGCTTGAGGGCCTCGAAGTCGCGCAAGAAGCCGAAGGTGCGGGCCCGCGAGATCTCGCGCACGAAGGCCCGGTCGGAGAAGGTCAGCCGGTAGCTCTGGTCGCTGATCAGCGGGTGCTCGAAGTCGATGGTGTAGCTGACGCTGAACTGCTGCGCCGGGGACAGCACCGCCTTCTTCTCCCCGTCGCGCACCGTCACCGGGCGCTTGACCACCAAAAACTTCTTCATCCGCTTCTGCAGGGCGATGCCCGCCGAGTGCAGCAGGTAGTAGAAGGGCGCCGCCGAGCCGTCCATGATCGGCACTTCCGGCCCGTCGAGCTCGACCCGGACGTTGTCGATCCCCAGCCCGGCCAGCGCCGCGCACAGGTGCTCGACCGTCCCCACCCGCGCCGCGCCCCGCGCCAAGCTGGTGGCCAGCGAGGTGTCGCCGACGAACTCGGCCCGGGCCGGGATCTCCGGGGTGCCGGGCAGGTCGCTGCGCTGGAAGGTGACTCCCCAGTTCTCCGGCGCCGGCTTGAGCACCAGCGTCACCGGCGCCCCCGAGTGCAGCCCAACCCCTGAGCAGCGGACCTCTCTCTCGATCGTGCGCTGTCGCAGTCGGTCCATTCCCTCGAGGCTCCTTCGAAAAGTTCGGTCCTTGGGCCGTGGAGGCGCCGCGCGAGGACCTAGAGATGCCGCGCCGCAGCAGAGGCAATGCCCATACCAGCTGGGCGCGGTGCTGCCGAACGACCCTTCCCCGGCCAACCCTGCGTTCTCGCTGCTCTTTCCGAGGGCAGGGCAGCCGGCCTGCCCGACGACCGCCCTCAGATTTCCCGGAGCCCGGCCCCGGGTGCGACACCGATGTCAGATGGTGCACTGCGTCGCCTTGGGGCGGCCGGGGGCACTTTCCCGAGGCGAGAGGGGCACTTGCGGCGCCAGAAAGACAACGTCCTGGCGCCTGCCCGTTCGCCTGAAGGCCGGAAGCTAACTCAGCGAGTCAAGTGTGGGCAAGCGGAAAGAATGACAGGGGAAAACCGGCGCCCGGCGGCCTCCTTCGGGGGGGCGGCGCCCGGCGGGCGCTGGGCGGGGTCAGCGCTGGAGCTCGACGTAGCGCATCCGCAGGTCGTAGAGCACCGCGCCCAAGAGCGTGGCCTCCTCGGGGGAGAGGTTGCCGCGGGTCTTCTCCTCGAGCATGGCCAGGATGTCGATGGTCTGCTTGGCCAGCGGCAGCTGCTTCTCGGCCTTGCCGGTCTCGGGGTAGGGGACCAGCCCCAGGTGCATCATGGCCGAGGAGGCCAGCGACAGGCAGAAGGTGGTGAAGTCCATCTTCGGCAGCGCCGCCTCGGCCTTCTCCTCGTGCATCTCCCAGCCCGGCCCCTCGACCGTCTTGGGCTCCTCCTGCTTCGGCTCGGAGGCCTGGGGCGGCTGGGGCTGGGCGCTGGCCCGGGTGTCGGTGACCTTGAATCCTTCCTTCTTCTCCTCGGCCATCGCTTGCCTCGCTTGGCTAGAGTTGGAACGCCACCTGCTCCAGCGCCATGCCGCGCTGGACGAGCAGACTGATGCGGCCGCTGGCGTGGGCGCGCCGGATCTCCTGGCGCAGCTGCTCCAGCGAGTCGACCTCGACGCTGTTGACCGCCACCACCAGGTCCTCGGGCTGCAGGCCGACCCGGGCCGCCGGCGAGCCGCGGCGCACCGACTTGACCGCCAGCACCCTGACCGAGCCGAAGGCGGTGCGGGCCCGGGACTCGGCCAGCTGCACCCCGGTGGCCCGGGCCAGCAGCGACTCGGCGCGGGCGAGCGGGAACTCCTCGGCCTTGAGCTCGGCGGTGAAGGGAGTGCCCTCCGGGCGCAGCAGCTCCAGCTTGACGCTCTCGCCCAGCGGCACTCCGTGCAGCCGGTAGCGCAGCTCGTCGGCGTCGGCCACCGGGGCGCCGTTGACCGCGCTCACCGCCAGGTTGGTCAGCAGCCCGCCGCGCGCCGCCGGCCCCGCGGGATCGACGTCGACCACCAGCACCCGGTGGTGCTCCTCCTCGCCGGAGTTGGCCACCGACAGCCCCAGCCACACCTCGCGTACCTCGCCGAACTTGATGATCGAGGCGGCGATGGCCCGCACCCGGTCGGCGGGTATGGCGAAGCCGATCCCCTTGGCATCGCCGCCGTAGATGGCGCTGTTGATGCCGATCACCTCGCCGTCGACGTTGAGCAGCGGGCCGCCGCTGTTGCCGGGGTTGATCGAGGCGTCGGTCTGGATGATGTCGTAGTAGCTGACCTCGTCGGTCTTGAGCTGGCGGTGCAGCGCCGAGACCACGCCGGCGGTGACGGTGTGCGACAGGCCGAACGGGTTGCCGATGGCGATGGCGGTCTCTCCGATCATCGGCTCGCCCTGGAACAGCGGGGCGAAGGGCAGCGGGCTGTCGGACTTGACCTCCAGCACCGCCAGGTCGCTGGAGGGATCGGTGCCCACCACCCGGGCCAGCAGGTCGCGGCCGTCGCTCATCCCGACCCGCACCCGCGAGCCGCGGGCGATGACGTGGTAGTTGGTCACCACGTAGCCGCGCGGGTCGATGATCACCCCCGAGCCGAGCGAGTTCTGCACGAAGCGCCGCTCGCCGCCGCGCCGGCCGCCCTCGAAGAACTGCTGGAAGAAGCGCTCGGCTGGATCGCCGGAGGCCCGGCGGCTGACCAGGACTTCGCTCGAGATGTTGACGACCGCGGCCTTGACCTTCTCGGCGGCGATCACCACCGGCGTGCGCCGCTCGGCGGGGCCGGCGTAGGCCGCGCTGGCCCACAGCCAGCAGCAGACGGCCAGGGCGCACCTCGCTCGCCAGGAGCTCACGGGAGACCTCCAACGTGCGGGGCGCGCGCGAAGCTCGCCGCCGCGGTCAAAAGGAGCCGAGGCCCGGGGAGAGCCCGGGAACCGATCAATCCTCGTCGGGGTGGCTGCCACCCTGGCCGACGTGCGCCGGCTCGATGGTCGCCTCGATGGTGGCGGCCTGATCCGCCAGGTCAGGCAGGCCCTTGAGGTGGCGCTCGTAGTCCTTCTCTCCAAGCAGGCCCTTCTTGATGGTCCGCTGCACGGTGCGCTTGTCGAGGAGGCGGGTGTCGGTGGTGTCAGCCATGGTCTGGTCCTTGAGAGTCGGGGCCGCCTTTGGGAAGGCGGAGCGCGGATATATATGAGTCGCCCAAACCGCCTGTCAAACCTGCGATTCCCGGTCGTCCTTGCCCGGCAGGCGCATACCCGGTAAACGGTCGCCCATGACCCCACGGCAGCGAATTCGCGGGCTGTACGGCATCGCCGACGCCGGGGTGCGCCCCGAGGTGCCGCTGGCGGAGAAGGTGCGCTGGTTCCTCGAGGGCGGCTCGCCGGTGATCCAGGTGCGGATGAAGTCGGCCCCGGCCCGGCTGCTGCTCGAGGAGGCGCGCCAGGCGATGGCATTGTGCTCGGGCAGGGCCCTGGTGCTGGTCAACGACCGCCCGGACGTCGTGCTGGCTGCCGAGGCCGACGGGGTCCACGTCGGCGACGAGGATCTGCCGGTGGCCCTGGTTCGCAAGCTCGTCGGGCCGGATCGGATCGTCGGGGCCACGGTGCGCACGCTGGAGGAGGCCCGCCGGGCGGCCGAGGAGGGGGCGGACTACGTCGGCTTCGGCCCGGTGTTCGCCACCTCGACCAAGAAGGTGTCGGCGGAAGTCCGCGGGCTGGAGATGCTGGCGCGGGTGGCCCGCGGCAGCCCGATCCCGGTGGTGGCCATCGCCGGCATCGGGTTGGAGAACGCGGCCTCGGTGGCCAGGGCGGGCGCCAGCGCCGCCGCGGTGGTCTCGGACGTGCTGCTCGCCGCCGACCCGGTGGCGCAAGCCCGGGCGATCGCCCGGGAATTCGAGAGGGCAACGGAGAGCCGATGACTCAGCCCAAGAGACCCGCGATCGGCATCACCCCGGACTGGTCCCAACCGGCGGATCGGGCGTTCCCGCGCTATGACCTCGCCGTGCCGTACGCCCAGGCCGTGCTCGGGGCCGGGGGCCTGCCGCTGGTGCTGCCCTACAGCGATGACCCGCAGGTGCTCGGGGACTACCTTGGGCGCCTCGACGGGTTGCTGGTGACCGGCGGCGCCTTCGACGTCCCGCCGGCGGAGTACGGCGAGGAGGTGCGCGCGGGCTGCGGGGCCTTGAAGCCCGAGCGCAGCCGCTTCGAGCGGGCGATGATCCGGCTGGCTCTGGGGCGCGGACTGCCCATCCTCGGCGTCTGCGGCGGGATGCAACTGCTCAACGTCCACTTCGGCGGCTCGCTCTGGCAGGACCTCAAGTCCGAGTACCCGCAAGCGCTCGGGCACGAGCAGAAGATCGACAAGCGCCAGCCCTCGCACGCGGTGCAGGTGAAGGCCGGGACGCTGCTCGCCAATGCCATCGGGGAAGGGGAGCGTCCGGTCAACTCGACCCATCACCAGGCGGTGCGCCGGCTGGGAGAGCAGCTGGTGGCCAGCGCGGTGGCGCCCGACGGCCTGGTGGAGGCGCTGGAGGCGCCCGGGCACCGCTTCGTGGTCGGCGTGCAGTGGCACCCCGAAACATTGGTCGAGAACCTGCCGTGGCAGCTGGAGATCTACCGGGGCTTCGTCGGCGCCGCGCGGGAGGGGCGATGAAGAAGGCGCCGAGAATCCTGGTCTTTGCCGGGCTGGATCCCTCCGGGCGAGCCGGGCTGCTGGCCGACGGCGAGGCGATCCGGGCGATGGGCGGCGAGCCGGTTCTCTGCGCCAGCGCCGTCGTCGCCCAGTCGGAGAAGCGGCTGGTGCGGGCCGAGCCGGTGAGCGCCGAGGCGATCCGCGCCCAGGCCGAGGGCGCGCTCGAGGACGGGCCCATCGCCGCGGTGAAGCTGGGAATGCTCGGCTCGCGCCAAGTGGCCTCGGCGCTGCTGGGGCTGCTCGACGGGCCGCTGAAGAAGGTACCGGTGGTGCTCGATCCGGTGCTGTCGACTTCGCGCGGCGGGCGCCTCTTCGACGGCGAGCCGGACGACCTCTTGCCGCTCATCGAGCGTGCGGAGCTGGTGACGCCCAATCTCGACGAAGTGAGCGTCCTGACCGGCATGCAGGTCGGGGACGAGGCGCTCATGTACGAGGCCGCCAGCCGGCTGGCGCTGCGGGGAGCCAAGGCCGTGCTGCTCAAGGGCGGGCATCTGCCTGGCGCGCCTGCGGATCTGCTGCTGAGCGGCGGGGAAGCCCGCTGGTTCCGGGGCGAGCGGATCAAGAAGAGCCGCCGCGGGACTGGCTGCCGGCTCGCCTCGGCCATCGCCGCCGGCCTGGGCGCCAAGCTGCCGATGGAAGCCGCGATCGAGCGCGCCGTCGGATATCTGCGTGAGTACTTGAAGGGCTAGACCAGTCGTGAAACGAGGTGCTTCCGTGGTCGATCGCCGTTCCGCCGAACGCTTCGACAAGACCGCCGCCAACTACGCGGTCTCTGCGCACCACCGCGCCGGCCGCTCGCTGGACGCGCTCATTGAAGCGGTCGCTCCAGGGGGGCGCGATCGCATCCTCGACATCGCCTGTGGCAGCGGCCATGCCACCGTGGCCTTCGCCCGGCGAGCCCGCACCGTGATCGCCCTCGATCCGGCGCCGGAGATGCTCCGCCAGACCCTGCTCACTGCCGCCGAGAAGAAGGTGGGCAACGTGCTGGTTTGCCGCGGCTTCGCCGAGCAGCTGCCCTTCGCCGACGGCCAGTTCGACGCCGTGGTCTCGCGCATCGCGCCTCACCACTTCTCCGACATCGGCCAGGCGGTGGCGCAGATGGCCCGGGTCGCCCGCAGCGGCGGCAAGGTCGCCATCGCCGATCTGTGCGGCTGGGAGGAACCCGAGGTCGACGCTCTCAACGACCAGCTCGAGCGACTCCATGATCCGACGCACCAGCGCAGCTACACGCTGCAGCGCTGGCAGGAGCTGTTCGCCCAGGCCGGGCTGGAGGTCCTCTCGGCCGAGGCCTTCCGGGAGCCGGAGGAAGGGCTGCTGCTCACCGAGTGGGTGAAGACGGCCGCCACTCCTCCGGAAAACGTCGAAGCCATCGCCCGGCTGTGCCGGCAGTCGAGCCAGAAGCTGCGCGACGCGCTCGGGCTGACCGAGGAGGGCGACACCTTCCGCCTGAAGCAGCGGCGGATCGCCATCGTCGCCGGCCGCAAGGGCTAGCAGCCGCGCTCGAGGGCCTCGGCGTCGGCGCGCTGGGCGACCACCGACCTCTCGACGATGTCGAAGACCTGTTCCGGGGTGAGCCGGCTGCGTGAACCGTCGGGGTTGCGCGGAGCGCCGCCGATGGTGCTGCCCCCGCCCCAGCCCGGCTCGACCTGGGCCAGCGCCGCCAGGATGCGCGGCACGTCGAAGCAGTCCACGAAGTCGCTCTTGCGGGCGATGGTGTAGGCCCGGCTGCCGTCGCTCTGCGGCCGGCAAGTCACGATCCGCTCGATGCCCTGCTCGTAGAGGTCGAAGAGCACGTGTGGATCGGCGGCCTGGACCAGGGTCCAGCCGGTGCCTTGGCGCAGGGTGGTGAACTCCGCCTTGACGTCGCTCGTGCGCAGTTCGTCTTCGCCGGGCGCCTCTCCGCCGAGCAGCCGCTCGAAGCGATCGCAGATCTCGTCCACCAGCCGGTGGAGGCCGGCCTGGTCCAGCTTCTCGTAGCGGCCGCTGATGCGGGCCTCGGTCTCCGGCTCGCCCACCCACTCGATCTGCCGTCGCTCGTTGACCAGCGGGTAGGCGCCGCCATGGGCGTCGAGCAGCCCGGCGGCATTGATGAAGTAGCCGATCCGCGGCTCCTTGAGCCGCTGCGGGTTGCGCAGCGCCCAGATCGCCAGCGCGGTGTCGGTGTCCACGTCGTTGACGTAGGCGGTGTAGCGCTCGGGGTTGAGCCCCAGCAGGATGGCGTCGCGCACCTGCTCGCAGGTGGCGGTGGTGATCAGCCGAATGCAGTTCTTGTGGTGGTCGAACGAGTAGCGGTGTCGGTCGTTGTCGAACGCCGGCCCCTGGACGTAGCCGTCCAGGGCGATGGACCAGGGGGCAAGCTGGCTGAACTCGACCGTCTTGCCCCGTTCGATCACGAGCTTCATGAGTCTTTCTTCGCCCGCCTTGACTGCCTTCGGGCGCCTCGGTCCCCCTGGCAGCTGGCCTGGGGGATGTCGAAAAGGGTACGCTTTCTAGGGCCAAACAGCCGCTTTGGTCCAGCCCGGACCGGCTTGACGGTGCCTGCGCCGACGTCGCGGCGCTTGACACCCGGGCGCCGCGGAGCGGGTGGGGAGGGGCGTTGGGCGAGGAGGGCGGTGCGCAACGGCGGCCGGCGCGAGTATGATGCGCGCCCCTTTTGACGGAGACCCCATGCGCTTCGACACCCTCGCCATCCACGCCGGGCAGGAGCCCGACCCCACCACCGGCGCCATCATGACCCCGGTCTACCAGACCTCGACCTACGTCCAGGCCGGCCCCGGGGAGCACAAGGGCTACGAGTACAGCCGCACCAAGAACCCCACCCGCGTTGCGCTGGAGGGCTGCCTGGCGGCGCTGGAGGGGGCCAGGTTCGGGCTGGCCTTCGGCTCGGGCTGCGCGGCCACCGACATGCTGATGCACCTGTTCAACGCCGGCGACCACATCGTCTGCTCGGACGACGTCTACGGCGGGACCTTCCGGCTGTTCGACAAGGTCTTCAAGCGCCAGGGGCTGGAGTTCAGCTTCGTCGACCTGACCGACCTCAAGAACCTCGAGGCGGCGATCAAGCCCAGCACCCGCGCGGTGTGGGTCGAGACCCCGACCAACCCGATGCTGAAGATCATCGATTTGGCGCAGGTGGCGGCGATCGCCAAGAAGCACAAGCTGATCTCGATCTGCGACAACACCTTCATGACCCCGTTCTTCCAACGTCCGCTGGAGCTGGGGATCGACGTGGTGACGCACTCGACCACCAAGTACCTGAACGGCCACTCGGACGTGGTGGGCGGCTTCTGCTGCACCAGCGACGCCGCGCTGGCCGAGCGGATGTACTTCCTGCAGAACGCGGTGGGCGGGGTCCCCGGCCCAATGGACTGCTTCCTGGTGATGCGCGGGGTGAAGACCCTCGGGGTGCGGATGGAGCGCCACGAGAAGAACGCCCGCACCATCGCCGACGCCCTGCTCAAGCACCCCAAGGTCGAGAAGGTGACTTGGCCGGGCCTGGAGTCGCACCCTCAGCACGCGCTGGCCCGCAAGCAGATGAAGGGCTTCGGCGGCATGATGACCTTCGTCATCAAGGGCGGGCTGCCCGCGGCGCGCAGCTTCCTGAAGAAGGTGAAGATCTTCGCCTGCGCCGAGTCGCTGGGCGGCGTCGAGTCGCTGATCGAGCACCCGGCGATCATGACCCACGCCTCGATCCCACCCGAGGCCCGCGCCAAGCTCGGAATCAGCGACGGGCTGATCCGCCTGTCGGTGGGCATCGAGGACGCTCAGGACCTGGTCGACGATCTCAAGCAGGCGCTCGAGGGGGCGTGAGGCGGGCCGCCAGGGATCGCCTGAGCCGGGACCATCGCTCGCCGCGAGTGGGCGATGGTCTCCGACGCTCGGCATCGCCGGGTGTTACCTAGGAGCCGATGGAATCGCGCTGGGACCAGATCAAGCTCGTAGAACAGCGGCTCGCCGACGAGCAGGGCACCCTGTACAAGGACGCGCCGCTGCGCGTGGCGCTCTGCTATCCGAGCCCCTACCACGTGGGCATGAGCTCGCTCGGGTTCCAGACCATCTACCGCGAGATTCACGAGCATCCAGGCGCCACCGCCGAGCGGGCCTTCCTCCCGGACGAGGTCGAGGCGGCGCGGGCTTCGGGCGTGCCGCTCTTCGCCTACGAAACCCAGACGCCCATCTCACAGCTGCCGATCCTCGCCTTCTCGGTCGCCTACGAGCTGGAGATCACCGGTGTCTTGGAGATGCTCTCGCTGGCCGGCCTGCCCTTGCTTTCGAGCGAGCGCGGGCCGGGGCACCCGCTGGTCATCGCCGGCGGGCCGCTCACTAACTCCAACCCAGCGCCGCTCGAGCCCTTCGTCGATCTGCTGGTGATGGGTGAAGGAGAAGAGACCGTCCACCAGTTGCTGGCGGCAGCTCTCGAGGGGCTGTCGCGAGAGGAGCTGCTCGCGAGGCTGGACAGGCTGCCGGGGTTCCTCCGCACCGGGACCGGCCGGCCTCTGCCGGCCATCGCCCGGGCGCCCGACTCCAAGCTGCCGGCGCGCTCGCAGATCCTGACCCCGCACACCGAGCTGCGCTCGATGTTCCTGATCGAGGCCGAGCGCGGCTGCTCGCAGGGCTGCACCTACTGCGTCATGCGCCGTACCACCAACGGCGGGATGCGCCGGATCGGCGCCTCGAAGGTGCTGTCGCTGATTCCCGAGCAGGCGCGCAAGGTCGGCCTGGTGGGCGCGGCGGTGACCGATCACCCGGAGATCGAGCAGCTGGTCGGCAAGCTGGTGGAGAGCGGCCGGCAGGTGGGCATCAGCAGCCTGCGCGCCAACCGGCTGACTCCGGAGCTGGTGCGGCTGCTGGCCGAGGGCGGCTACAAGACGCTGACCGTCGCCTCCGACGGCGCCTCCCAGCGGCTGCGCGACGCGGTGGACCGCAAGACCAGCGAGAAGCACCTGCTCACCGCCGCCCACTACACCCGCGACGCTGGCATCGGCCGGCTCAAGATCTACGAGATGATCGGTCTTCCCAACGAGACCGAGGCCGACATCGACGAGCTGGCGGCCTTCACCAGCGAGCTGTCGAAGCTGATTCCGGTGTCGCTGGGGATCGCGCCCTTCGTCGCCAAGCGCAACACTCCCCTCGACGGCGCGCCGTTCGAGCCGATCAACCAGCTCGAGGCCAAGCTCGCCCGCCTGCGCAAGAAGGTGAAGGGCCGGGTGGAAGTGCGCCCGACCTCGGCGCGCTGGGCCTACGTCGAGTACATGCTGGCGCAGTGCGGCCCGCAGGCCGGGCTCGCCGCCCTCGACGCCTGGAAGGCGGGCGGCGGATTCGCGGCCTGGAAGCGGGCCTTCGCCGAGCGCGGGGCGCTGCCGTTCCGGGCGACCTCGGTCGCCGATCGGCGCCGCGAGGTCCCGGCGCTGGCGTGGCGGGCGCCGGAGGCGCCTTAGAACTGTCAGGGTAGCTGCTTCTGCTCCGCCGGCTGCTGCTGGACTGGCACCGGCGCCTGCGGCTCGTCGCCCTCGCTCACCTTGGCGCCGCTCTCCTTGCGCCGCCGGACCACCGCCTCCAGCGCCGCGCCGACCTTCGGATCGAGCTGCCGGCCGGAGAGGTTGCGCATCACCTCCAGCGCTCGCTCGAAGGTCATGGCCCTCTGGTAGGTGCGGTGCGAGGTGCAGGCATCCCAGGTGTCGGCAGCGCCGACGATGCGCGCCATCAGCGGGATGGCCTCGCCTGCCATGCCGTCGGGATAGCCGCGGCCGTCCCAGCGCTCGTGGTGGTTGCGTACCGCCGGGATGATCGGCTTGAGGAAATCGACCTGGGCGATGATGGTGGCCCCGATCTCCGGGTGCTCCTTCATCGCCTTCATCTCGTCCTCGGTGAGCTGGCTCTTCTTGAGGAGGATCGGCTCGACCACGCCGATCTTGCCCAGGTCATGCAGCAGCCCTCCGTAGAGCAGGTGCTTCACGTCGTGCTCGGGCAGGTGCATCTCCCGGCCGACCTCTGCCGCCAGCTCGGCCACCCGGCGCGAGTGGCCGTGGGTGTAGGCGTCCTTGCTGTCGATCACGTTGGAGAGGGCGAGCATGGTCTGCAGGTAGCCCTCCTCCAGGTTCTTGTAGAGGCCGCGGGTCTCGGCGTCGTAGGCCTGCAGCTGCTGCGACATGTAGTCGAAGACCTGAGCCAGCCTCCCCAGCTCGTTCTTGCCGCGGTAGCCGACCTGCACCCCGAACTGGCCGCCGGCGATCTTGAGGGCCGCCTCGGTGAAGTCCTTGACCAGGTTCTCCCCGCGGCGGGCGATGGCGTAGGCCAGGGCCAGCGCGAGGAGCACCGCGCCCGCGAAGGCCAGCGTCAGCCCGGTCCGGAAGCGGCCCAGCAGCGGGAAGAGCTCTTCACCCGGTTGCACGGTGAGCAGCCGCCAATTCGTCCCAGGCACCGCCGCCGCAGCGGCCCACAGCGCGCCGTCGGCGCCGTCGAGCACCCGGGTGTCGAGCGGATGTTGCTCATCGACCCAGCGCGACATGGCCAGCAGCTCGCTCCCGCGCTCGATCTCGGCCACGGTGGCCGCGCCAGAGGAGGGGAGCAGCACCTTCCCGTCCCGATCGGCGAGGAAGATGCGCGAACCGGCGCTGCTCCGGCCGGCGACAAGCACGGTCTCCAGGTCGTCCAGCTGCAGGTCCACGATGGCATGGGCTGCCGGCCCCTTGCCGCGCGGCAGGGCGAAGGCCAGGTGCGCCACCGCCATGCCGCTCGGGCCGGAGCGGTCAGCCCCGAGCAGAAGCGCGCCGTCGCTCTGCATGTCGGCAAGCGAGGGAAGCTTGGGGGCGGGGGCGGATGGCGCCTGGTCGGCGCGGGCCTCCAGCCCGGGCAGGATGTCCCCGCGTTCTCCAACCAGCGAAATACCGAGAATTTCGGGAATCTTG
The DNA here is from genome assembly GCA_037442205.1 of Myxococcales bacterium. GTDB lineage: Bacteria > Myxococcota > Myxococcia > Myxococcales > UBA5297 > JBBIQS01. Next base: position 113,056 of record JBBIQS010000006.1, on the reverse strand, counting down.
ACCAGCCCGCCGAGCGCGCGCCGGCTCCCGTCGATGCCCGCCGAAAGATCGGCAGCGCCGAGGGCTGCCTGGGCCGACTCGATCTCCTCGTGAAAAGCCGCGCCCACCTGAAGCGCGATGCGCTGCGCCCGCTCGCCAGCGAGCTCGGTTCCCTTGCGGGCGACACCGCGCTGTCCATAGTAGAGGGCGACCATCCCCACCGACGCGACCGGGAGAATGGTGGCGATCCCGAACAGGCACATCAGGCTGGCGAGAAGGGACCGGCGCAACGGCTGCCTCCAAGTGTTCAGGTTTAGCTCATTTCTGGCCACGCTGCAGCCGGGAAGGCAGGCCGGCGGCCGTGTCCTTGACAGCTTCCTCGGAGCCATTCCATCTAGTGCGCCCGGCCGCGAGCCGGATGTTTCACTGCGATGACCTCTTCGACGCCAATGAATCGACCCTCCGGCCCGACGGGCCGCGACCTGCTGGACAGCGTGAGCGAGAGGCTGGGAGCGGGAGAGCGCCGGCTCGCCCTGACTGGCCTCAAGGGAGCGGCGCGCGCCCACCTGCTCGCGCAGCTGCGGCGGCGGAAGCTGGGTCCGTTCGTGTGCGTCGCGGCCGACGAAGACGCGGCCGATCAGCTGGCGACGGATCTCGGCTTCTTTCTCCAGGCGCCTGGCGGGGCGCAGCAGGCGGTCCTGCGGCTTCCTGGCGACGACCAGCTCCCCTATGACGCGCTCTCGCCCGACCGGCGCACGATGCTGGAGCGGCTGGCGGCGCTCCACCAGCTCGCGCACGGAGGTGCGGCCTCGGCGCTGGTGATCTCGGCGCGGGCGCTGGCGCGGCGCCAGATCCCTCCCGAGGCGGTGCGGGGAGCCAGCGAGCGGGTGGCGGCGGGGCAGGAATTCGACCGCGATCGGCTCGCGGCCCGCCTGGTGGCGATGGGCTACCAGAGCGCGCCGGTGGTCGAGGACCCGGGGACCTTCGCGGTGCGCGGCGGCATCCTCGACGTCTACTCGCCGCTCTACCCGAACCCGGTGCGGCTGGAGTACTTCGGCGACACCGTGGAGAGCCTGCGGCTGTTCGAGCCCGACACCCAGCGCACCGCCGGCACGCTGAACGAGGCGTTGTTCGGGCCGGCGCACGAGATTCTCCTCGACGAGCGGGCGCGCGCCGCCGGGGTGGCCGCCGTTCGCGAGGCCGCCGACGCCGTCAACCGGCCCACCAGCAAGGTCCGCGAGCTGATCGACGCCATCCAGGAGGGGCGGCTGGTCTACGGCCTCGAGGCGCTGCTGCCCGGCTTCTACGACAAGGAGCTGGCCACGCTCTTCGACTACCTGCCGCTCTGGTCCAAGGACGCGCTCTTCTTCATCGACGATCCGGTGGCGGTCGAATCGGCGCTGGCGCAGCTGGACGAGGAGCTCGCCCGCGAGCACGAGCAGGCGCACCGGCGCGGGGAGCTCGTGCTCGAGCCCGGGCTGCACTACCTCGGTTCGCACGAAATCTCGGAGCGGCTGGCGGAGCGGCGGCAGCTGGAGAGCCGCGGCCTGAGCCTGGGCGGCGGCGAGCAGGAGCCCATCGCCCTCCGCTTCGGGGCCACCGCGCAGATTCGCCAGGAGATCGCCAGCCACCATGGCGAGCACGGTGCCTTGACGCCGCTGGTTTCGCACCTCGACGACTGGCGCGACCGCGGGATCTACGCCGCGGTGGCCTGCGGCAGCAGCGGCGGGGTCGACAGGCTCAAGCGGCTGCTCAACGACCGCGAGGTGAGCGTGCGCGCTCACCCGGGCGAGCGGCTCCCCGACGAGCCGCGCAAGGCGTTCGAGCCGTCGATCCGGGTCCACCTCTTTCCCGGAGAGATCTCGGCCGGTTTCCTCGACGAGGCCGGCGGGCTGGCGCTGCTGTCAGAGGAGGAGATCTTCGGCCAGCGCACCCGCAAGGTCGTCCGCCGCCCGCGGTCCGACCAGCCGGCGGTCGCCGCCTTCAAGGAGCTCAAGGAGGGCGACCTGGTGGTCCACGTGGACTACGGCATCGGCCGCTACTCCGGGCTGGTCAAGATGTCGATCCGCGGGGTCACCGGCGACGTGATGGTTCTGCAGTACGCCGGCAAGGACAAGGTCTACCTGCCGGTGGCGCGCATGCGCCTGCTGCAGAAGTTCACCGGCGCCGAGGCCGACTCGGTGACCCTCGACAAGCTGGGCTCGGGCTCCTGGGAGCGGCGCAAGAAGGCGGTCAAGGAGCACCTGCTCAAGATGGCCGCCGAGCTGCTCAAGATCTACGCCGCCCGCAAGGCCCACCCCGGCCACGCCTTCAACGTCCCGGACAGCTACTTCCGCCAGTTCGAGTCCGACTTCCCGTTCGAGGAGACGCCGGATCAGGAGAAGGCGATCGAGGCGGTGCTCGACGACATGGTCTCGCCGCGGCCGATGGACCGGCTGATCTGCGGCGACGTCGGCTACGGCAAGACCGAGGTGGCGCTGCGGGCCGCCTTCAAGGCGGTGCTCGACAAGAAGCAGGTGGCAGTGCTGGTGCCGACCACGGTGCTGGCGGCGCAGCACCTGCGCACCTTCCGCGAGCGGTTCAGGGACTACGCGGTGACGGTGGAGGCGGTCTCCACCCTGCGCAGCAGCGGCCAGAACCGCGAGGTGCTCAAGCGCGCCGCCGAGGGCAAGGTGGACATCGTCATCGGCACCCACCGGCTGCTGAACTCGGACGTCGAGTTCAGGGACCTGGGACTGCTGGTGATCGACGAGGAGCACCGTTTCGGTGTGGTGCACAAGGAGAAGCTCAAGAAGTACCGCAGCCAGGTGGACGTGCTGACCCTGACCGCCACCCCGATCCCGCGCACGCTGCACATGGCGATGAGCGGGGTGCGAGACATGAGCATCATCGCCAGCCCGCCGCAGGACCGGAAGTCGATCCGCACCTTCGTCATCAAGTTCGACCCGTCGCAGATCAAGGAAGCCATCACCCGCGAGCTGGCGCGCGGCGGACAGGTCTACTTCGTCCACAACCGCGTCTCTTCGATCCACGGGATGAAGAAGTTCCTCGAGGAGCTGGTGCCCACCGCCCGCTACGCGGTGGCCCACGGGCAGATGCACCACGGCGAGGTGGAGAAGGTGATGACCTCGTTCATCGCCCGCGAGCACGACGTGCTCATCGCCTCGAGCATCATCGAGAGCGGCATCGACATCCCCTCGGCCAACACCATCATCGTCAACCGCGCCGACACCTTCGGGCTCGGGCAGCTGTACCAGATCCGCGGCCGGGTCGGCCGCAGCAAGGAGCGGGCCTACGCCTACCTGATGGTGCCGGCCAAGAAGCCGATGACCAAGGACGCCGCCCGGCGGCTGGAGGTGCTGCAGAGCTTCACCGAGCTGGGGGCCGGCTTCTCCATCGCCAGCCACGACCTCGAGATCCGCGGGGCCGGGAACCTGCTCGGCCCGGATCAGTCGGGGCAGATCGCCGCGGTGGGCTTCGATCTCTACTCGCAGCTGTTGGACGAGGCGGTGCGCGAGCTGCGGGGCGAGCCGCCGCAGGAGATCATCGATCCCGACGTCAACCTGCCGGTGCCGGCCTTCATCCCCGACGACTACGTGCCCGACATCCACCTGCGGCTGATGTTCTACAAGCGCTTCTCCGACGTGCACGGGGACGACGAGCTGTCGGACCTGCGCGGCGAGATGCAGGACCGCTTCGGCGACATCCCGCTGGAGGTGGATAACCTTTCCGAAGTGATGGCCATCAAGGCCGACATGCGGCGGCTGCGGCTGCGCATGCTGGAGAGCGGGCCGGGGCGAATTGTCTTCACCCTGGGTCACGACGCCCAGATCGACTCCAACAAGCTGGCCGGATTGGTGCAGCGCTCCAAGGGCGGCTACCGGCTGACTCCGGAGATGAAGCTGGTGGCCCACGTCGCCCTCAAGAGCGAGGAGCCGCAGGACCTGTTGGCGGCGTGCAAGAAGGTGCTGCGCGATCTGCTGGCCTGCGAGTCGGAGCAGCTGCTCAAGGTCGAGGGCATCGGGCCCAAGCTGGGAGCGCGCTCGCCTCGGCCGCGCGCGTGAGCCGCCGGGCGGTTGCTGTGGCTTGGTACGGCCGCCGGTCGATCGAACTGGTCGCACCCTGGACGTCCTGAGCCCGCAAAGAGAGCGGCCCGGCCGAATCGCTCGACCGGGCCGCAGTGGAGTGAGGACGAGCCTGGCTACTTGATGCGCATGATCCACACCACGCTCATGTTGGCGGGACGGACCCGAGCCGCGTAGATCTGGCCGGGGGCGCTGTCGGTGCCGGTCTTGGCGATGTAGCCGCGCTGGCTGGCGGCCAGGGTGTCGGTGGCGTCGAAGTCGCCGTTGTATTGAGTCATGTTCCTGCCGCTGGCATCGAAGTAGAGGTAACTGCTGTTGGTCTCCAGAGTGACTGCCACGCGGCTGGCATTCTGGAGCGTGCCGCTGGTCGCCGAGCCGCGCAGGAACAGGCCGCTGCCGTTGAGATTGGGCAGCGCCACGCCGTTGTAGGGAGAGGCGGCATCGGAGATCGTCTGGCCGTTGCACTCGGCCCAACCCGCGGGGAGCGCCGGGGTGTTCGGCAGACCCTTGTGCCAGGCGATGATCGAGCCGATGGGCATGATGCCGAAGCCGGCGTAGGCGCCGTCGGACTGCACGTTGCCGCCGACGTGCAGGCTGGCCGCCGGGTTGGCGGTGCCGATGCCCACCTGCCCCTGTCCATTGATCACGACGCCCTTGCCGTTCGTCCCCAGCAGCGCGGCGACCGGCTTCTGGATCGTCAGGGCTCCGTTGAGCAGGTTCGCCGTCGCGGGCGGGGTCACCACCGCGGCGTTGTTGGCCGAAACGCTGGCCACCTGGAACATCTGGCTCGACCCGCTCGCGGTCAGGACGATGACGTCGCCGGTCGCCAGCTCGCTTGCGAACTTGGCCACGCTGTCGCCGCTCAAGGCGGTGCTGCCCGCCGCGATCGAGGCCGTGCCCGAGCAGGTCCCGAGGGAGGCGCCGTTGGCCGCCAGCGCCACCGTGCCGGAGGTGCCGGCGGTGGCCGGCCGGCTCGAGGCGACCAGGCCGCTGTTCGCCGCTCCCGTCCCGCTGATGGCGAAGCTGGCGTTGGCCTGAGGACCGGCGCTCTGGTTCTGGATGTAGCTGCCGCTGCCGGAGGCCGGGGCCTTGTTGTTGAAGGCCGACCAGTCGCTCGAGGAGAGCAGGCCGCTCGACCCGGCACTGGCCTGAGAGATCTGGAACGCGCCGGAGCCATCGACGATGGCGGTGCCGTTCACGGTGATGCCGCTCGAGCTGAGGCTGACGCCGCTGGAGCCGCCGACGGTGACGCTCGAGGCGTTGACGGTGCCGCCGGTGAGGTTGGTGCAGGCCATGGCGTAGGGCACCGAGGTGACCCGCTGGCGGGGCGAGAGGGCGGCGCCGTTGGCGGTCAGCTCCAGCGCCAGCTCGTGGCCGTTGAAGATGTTCGCCGGCAGGGCGGCGACGTCACCCAGCTCGATCGCGTAGTAGCCGTCCGTCAGGGCGACCGTCTGGGTCTCGGACCAGACCTCGGTCGAGCCGTCGAAGAGCTTGAAGACGAGGGTGGTCGAGCCCGATTCCGGCGTTCCATCTGCCTTGAGCAGCCGGCCTTGGTAGCCCAGCTTCTGCGGCACCTGGGCCAGGGAGAGGGCGGGCAGCAGCGCCGCGCACAGGGCGAGAGTCCAACGAGACATGCTTCCTCCGGTAGTTGAGGCTGAGGGCAAGGTTACGGGGCAAGCCTACAACGGCCCAGTTGGCGGGGCGAAAGGGGGCTCACCGAGCCCGAGAGCGGGCGTTCGTGGCGTTCGGTGCCGGTTTCTCCCATGGTGCCCGATCCGCTGCTGCTGGACGAGACGGTGAGCTGCGGGGCGAGCCGCCGCTGGAGCGTGCACGTCGGAGAAGCGCTCGCAGAACGTCAGCCGCACAAAGAGAGCGGCCCGGCCGAAAGTCTCGACCGGGCCGCCGATCTGCTCAGCTCCGCGCTAGTTGACGCGGATGAAGTAGTTCACCGTGGCGTTGCGCGGGCGGGTGTCGGCGGCGATCGAACCGGAGGCTGCACCCTGCGCCGAGGTGTTGCCGATGGTGACGCCGGTGGTCGCCGAAGCGGACGCCTCGTAGGGAGACCAATCCATCCCGTAGTTCCCATAGCCCACCTCGTGGCCGCCTCCGGCAACTGCGTTCCAGGTCGGGAGCTGATGGAGGTGCCCCGGGTCGGTGACCGCGTGGCCGTGGTTGGTAATCCCGTCGGCCTGATAGACGCCGAGCGCGAAGTCCCAATCCGGGTTCTGCTTGCCGTCGGCGCGGCCGTTGTTCTTGCCGCGCAGGAAGAGGCCGCGCAGGTCGGGGACGCTCGTGGCGCCGGTGAGAATCGCGTAGCGGCTGCCAGTCACAGTGCGGCCATCGGCCAGCACCCAGGCGCCGCCGAAGTTGTTCTGGATCTGCGTCTCGGTCAACAGCGAGGCGATCACCGTGCCCACCGGGACGCCGTTGTTGCCGCCGCCGAAGCTCTTGGCGATCGCGGTGATCCGGACCTCGTCGATCGAGCCAATGAAGTACGCATTGGAGAGCGAATTGCGCTGGCCGCCGATCCACAGCGACCCGCTCGAACTGTGCAACGGACCGGACGGCATGGAAGACGAACTGGCGAGGACGTCGTTGATGTAGGCGCGCGCATAGACGCCGTCATAGGTGCAGGCCAGATGCACCCAGCTCCCCACCGGCACCGTTCCGGCGTACACCGCCTGGCCCACGCCAATGCCGTAGGGGAAATGGCAGCCGAGGGTGCCGCCGCTGGAGCCCAAGGCAACCTCCATGCCGTAGGCGTCTTCGCGTTTCACGACAGTGCGGGTGCCGGTGGTGCCGATGGGGATGTTGACCCACGCCTCGAGAGTGATCTCATCGGTGATGTCGAGGCTGGCCGAAGCGGGGACCTCCATCAGTCCGTTGCCGGTGAACGTGACCGCGCCGCCGTTGTGGCCGTTGGGGGCAATCGCCCAGGTGAAGGTTCCGGCGAAGAGCGTGCCGGCGTTTTCGTTGCCGCTCGAGTCGCTGGCGGTGACGCCGGCTGCCTCGTCGAACAGCCACAGGCCGCGAAGCACGCCGCTCGCCCGGCAGATGGCCGTGCCGTTGTAGGAGATGCCGGCGAGCGCCTGGCCCGGAGGGCAAAGCTGGGAGCCGAATGCGCCGGCCGCCGGCTTGATGGCCTGCTGGACCGAGGTGAAGTCGATGCCCAGCGGCGAGCTGGCGGTCCCGCTGCCGCTGAAGCCACTGGAGTAGCTGACCGTGGAGGCGCCGACCCACTTGCCGCTGCTGTCGACGATGGGCGTGTTGCCGACCGAGATGGAACTGGCGTTGACCGTGCCGCCGGTGAGGTTGGTGCAGGACATGGCGTAGGGCACCGAGGCGACCCGCTGGCGGGGCGAGAGGGCGGTGCCGTTGACGGTCAGCTCCAGCGCCAGCTCGTGGCCGTTGAAGATGCTGGCCGGCAGGGCGGCGACGTCTCCCAGCTCGATCGCGTAGTAGCCGTCCGTCAGCGCGACTGTCTGGGTCTCGGACCAGACCTCGGTCGAGCCGTCGAAGAGCTTGAAGAGAAGGGTGGTCGAGCCCGATTCCGGCGTTCCATCTGCCTTGAGCAGCCGGCCTTGGTAGCCCAGCCTCTGCGGCACCTGGGCCAGGGAAAGGGCGGGCAGCAGCGCCGCGCACAGGGCGAGAGTCCAGCGAGACATGCTTCCTCCGGTAGTTGAGGCTGAGGGCAAGTTACGGAGCAAGCCTACAACGGCTCAGCCGGCGGGGCGAAAGGGGGCCCACCGGGCCCGAGCGCGGGCGCCCGTGGCGTTCGGCGCCGCTCTCTCCTATGCTGCGCGGTCTTTCGCCTGGGAAAAGGAGGCCATCGATGGCCGAGACCACCGCGCGGGTCCCCGTCTCCGAGCAGATCAGGACGATGGGCTGGAACTTCTGGATCGCCAACCTGATGGAGACCTTCGAGCGGCTGGCGTTCTTCGGCGTGCGCGCCGTGCTGCCGCTGTACATGGTCAGCGACAAGGCCGGCGGGCTGGGGCTCAGCTACAACGAGAAGGGCTTCATCTACTTCGCCTGGGCGCTGGTCCAGTGCCTGCTGCCGATGATCTCTGGCGGCTACACAGACGCCTACGGCTACCGCAAGAGCCTGGTGGTGGCCTTCGTCATCAACATCTCCGGCTATTGCCTGATGGCCAATGCCAGCGGCTTCGCCACCATGCTCACTGCGTCGCTGTTGGTCGGGGCGGGGACCGCCATCTTCAAGCCGCCGGTCCAAGGCACCGTTGCCAAATCTCTCAATGAGGGAAACTCGGGGTTGGGCTTCGGGATCTTCTACGAGGTCGTCAACATCGGCGGCTTCATCGCCCCGATGGCCTTCTCGATGCTGCGCGGCAACGACGAGCATCCGACCTGGAGCTACGCCTTCTACGGCGCGGCCATCGTCACCGCCTTCAACTTCCTGCCGGCCTTCTTCCTCTACCGCGACCCGCCGGTCGACCTGGTGGCGCGGGGCAAGAAGCCGGTGAAGGTCTTCGTCGACTCGATCGGCGGCCTCTTCAAGGACCGCCAGGTGCTGATGTTCCTGCTGATCATCAGCGGCTTCTGGCTCATGTTCATGCAGCTGTGGGACCTGCTGCCCAACTTCATCGACGAGTGGGTGGACGCCCGCGACTTCGGGGCCTTGCTGACCTCGATGATGGGCACTGGCGCCAGCGGCCTGCTGGCTGCCGACGGTGCGGCCAAGCCCGAGATCCTGATCAACATCGACTCCTTCGCCATCATCCTGCTGGTGTTGCCGATCTCGTGGTTCTTCGGGCGCTACAAGATGATGGTGGCGCTCGGCTTGGGCATGGCCATCAGCCTGGTGGGCTTCGTCGGCTCGGGGCTCTTCCAGGGCGGCATCCTGGTCGGCGCGATGATCTTCGTTTTCGCCCTGGGCGAGATGCTCTGCAGCCCGAAGTTCAGCGAGTACATCGGCATGACCGCGCCGCCGGACAAGAAGGCGCTGTACATGGGCTACTCGAACATCCCGTATGCCATCGGCTGGGCTTTCGGCAACGCGCTCTCCGGGCCGCTGTACGAGCGTTTCGCCTCCAAGGCCAACCTTGCGCGCCAGTACCTGACCAGCCACTACGGCGTCGCCGCCGACTCTCTCAAGGAGCTGAAGCTCGCGCCGCTGATGAAGATGCTCTCCGAGAAGATGAACGGGGCCAGCGACTACGAGATCAACAAGGTCCTGTGGGACGCCTACCACCCGTGGAGCGTCTGGTTCATGCTGGGCGCGGTTGGGCTTGCCTCGCTGATCGGGATGGCCTGGTTCTACCGCAGCTCCCAGAGCAAGGCCGCCGCCCCCGCCGCCGAGGCGGCGAAGGCCGCCTGACGCCATGAAGGAATCGGCGGGGACGCTCCTCTACCGGCGCCGCGACGGGCGGCTCGAGGTGCTGCTGGTCCGGCCGTCCGGGCCGGCGGCGCGCTGGGGCTGGTCCATTCCCAAGGGCCTGCCCGAGCCCGGCGAATCGCTGGAGGCCGCCGCCCGCCGCGAGACCCGCGAGGAGACCGGGGTCGAGCCCGGCCCCCTCGAGCCGCTGGGCGAGGTCGCCTATTCCAGCACCCGCAAGAAGGTCCACGCCTTCTTCGGCGAGGCGCCCGCCGACGCCGAGCCCAACCAGACCAGCTGGGAGGTCGACGTGGCCCGCTTCGTCCCGGTGTCCGACGCCGCCGAGTTGTTGCACCGCGATCAGCGCGCCTTCGTCGCCATGCTCCTGTCGCGGGTGGCCCTGTGATCCGCGATCCGTCGCGGTCCCGGCGAGTCGTTGCTGCGCATTTGGCGCTCAAAGCGAGGTAGAGTCCCCATCGTCATGGAGACGGACCGCCAGCCTGTCGCCGTCCAGGATCGCCCTGCTCCCGGGCAGGGCACCGCCTTCTTCTCGGTGCAGCTCGGCGAGCGGACCTGGCTGGTCGATCTCCCGCGCGGCCAGTCCGAGATCGGCCGCAAGCCGGACTGCCGCATCCACCTCGATTCCGCCGAGGTGCTGCCGTGCCAGGCGACCCTCGACTGGGACGGAGATCGGCTGCTGATCACCCCGTCCCGCGGCAAGAGCCGGGTCTTCCTCAACGGCAAGCCTCTGACCGGCCTGGCCTCGCTCTCCCCGGGCGACGAGCTCTCCATCGGGCCGGCGGTGCTGATCGCCGGAGTCAGCTCGGCGGCGGCGCCTCCCCGCCGGCGGGCGCTCACCCACGACCTGTTCCGCGAGCGGGTGGTCGAGCAGCTGTCGGGCGCGGCGCGCACCCGCCGCCCGGTGTCGCTGGCGATGATCCGCTGCCGCACCGGCGGCGGCCGCGAGCTCATCGCCTCGGCTCTGGCCACCTTCCGCACCGGCGATCCGGTCGCCTCCTTTGCCCCCGACGAAGCCGAGGTGCTCTTTCCCGAGACTCCCGCCGAGCTGGCCTCGGTGGTCGCCGAGCGGGCGATCCGCAACTCAGGCCTCGAGGGATGGTCGCTGGGCATGGCCAGCGCTCCGGCCGACGGGGACGACGCCGACCGGCTGATCCGCGCCGCCCGCTGCGCCCTGCGCGGCGCCCAGGTGCGCGGGGCCGAGCCGCTGCTCTCGCCCGAGGTCGCCGCCATCGCCGAGGATCCGTCGTGGCAAGCGGTGCTGGCCCGGCTGGCAGAGCTCGCCCAGGCCGACGGCCCGATGCTGCTGACTGGCGAGGCCAACACCGGCAAGCGGCTGTTGGCCCGCCGCTTCCACCTGACTTCGCGCCACGCCGCTGGACCATTCGAGGCGCTCTTCGCGCCCGGCCTCTCTCCCGAGGCTGCCCAGACCGCTTTCTCGGATGCCCCCTCGTCGGCTTGGACTCGTGCCCGGGGCGGCATCCTCTTCATCGCCGGCCTGGGCAAGCTCGACAGTTCCGGCCAGGTTGCGCTGCGCCAGGCGCTGGAGCGCGGGGACGGCCCGCAAGTGGTCGCTTCGAGCCGCCTCGACCTGGAGGCGCTGACCCGCCGCGGCGCCTTCGACGCCCGCCTGCTGGAGCTGCTGTCGCCGAGATCGCTGCGCCTGCCGCCATTGCGCGAGCGCCCGGCGGACATCGCCCCGCTGGCGCTCCACTTCGCCAGCGAGGCCGGCGCCGCCCGCCCGCGCCTGACCCCGGGGGCGCTGTCCCGGGTGCGCACCTATCCCTGGCCGGGAAACCTGCTCGAGCTGTGCAACGCCATCGAGCGCGCGGTCTGCCTGGCCGGCGAGAACGAAATCCGGGCCGAGCATCTGCCGGGAGAGGCGGCCGCCGATGAGGAGCCGGGGCGGCTGCGCGAGCAAGTGGATTTCGTCGAGCGCGACGCCATCGCCCGCGCCCTGGCCGAGACCAACTTCAACCAGACCCACGCCGCCAAGAAGCTGGGCCTCTCCCGCCGAGCGCTGATCTACAAGATGGAGCGCTACGGCCTGAAGCCTCCGCCGGGCTCGGCCCGCCGCAAGTAGCTGCCAAGCCTATGGAATTCCTCGACTTCGCCTGCCCTGAGCCCGTCGAAGAGCTCGGGACGAACGGAGGCCAAGCCGCTCAGGCCGCCGCGCGCCGCCCGGGCTCGCCCCAGTCGAGGATCGGCCAGCCGCGCCGGGAGGCGAAGCGCCGCAGCCGCGGATCGGGGTGGACCACCACCGGTTTGCCCACCGCCTCCAGCATCGGCAGGTCGGACCAGGAGTCGGTGTAAAAGGAGCAGTCGCTGGGCGAGACCCCGAGCCGCTCGAGCATGCGCTGGGCGTGGACCACCTTGCCCTCGCCGTAGCAGAGCGGGCCGTTGGGCCGGCCGGTGTAGCGCCCCTGGGCGTCGACCTCGAGCCGGGTGCAGAGGATGTCGTCCAGCCCGAGATCGGCGGCGACCTCCTGGGCCATGTAGTTGGTGGTCGAGCTCAAGAGCACCAGCTTGTCGCCCGCCTGGCGGTGGCTCTCCAGCGCCTCGCGAGCCCCGGGCCGGTACCAGTCGCGCACCATCTCCTCGTAGAAGCTGAGGGTGCGCTGGTGGACGTCCTCCTCGCGCATCCCGGCGTACACGGTGATGCTCTCCAACAGCGCGTCTTCGACCCTGGCCATCCCCAGCTGATAGCGGCCAATCCAGTAGAGGGCCCGGGCGGCCTGCATCCAGCTGATGATCCCGTGGCGAAGCTCGAACTGGACCCACAGGGTCCCGGAATTCTTGGACAAAAGGGTCCGGTCGAGGTCGAAGAAGGCGATGGACATGGAGTCTCTCTCAAGGTGCGGCGCGCCGACTGACGAGCGATTTCTGCCGGCGCCGGTCTGTCGCCGCCAGTGAATCTCCCGCTCGTTGCTCGAGAGAGACTCGATATCAGGGGTTGGGTTCGCCGTCGACTGGAGGGCTCAGCCGCCGGGCAGCGGGATGGGGCGCTCCATGTGCAGCGCCTCCTGGCCGCCCTCGTAGGAGCCGAAGTCGCCCGGGACCAGGGCGAAGCCGCACGAGGCGAACAGGTGGCGGGCGCGGGCGTTGCTGTCGGCCACCGACAGCCGGATCGCGCGCACCGGCGAGTGCTCGGACGCCCGCTCGCAGGCGGCGATGGCGTGCTCGAGCAGCATCCGCCCGATGCCCCGGCCTTGGTACTCGGGCGCCACCGCGATGGCCAGCACGTCCCCGACCAGCGCCCGGGCGTCGCGGAAGAAGCCGAGCATCAAATAGCCGGTGCGCCCCTGGTCGAGCTCGCTGATGTAGGTGACGATCCCCGGGGCCTTGAACCACTTGGGCAGCAGCGGCTGGTAGTTGCCGAAGACCGAGAACACCTGCCCGGCGAGCTCTCCGATGAACGACTCGTCGGAGGGTCTGGCGGGGCGGACGATCACGTCGATATGGTGCGCCCGGTGGCCCAGCCCCTCAAGTTCCTGGCTGCCGCCGAGGGCGCCGCCGGCGGCGGCTTTCGGGGGGAACCCGCCCCGGCTGTCCCGGCCGGCGAGATCGACTCCCGCCCGGCTGCCGGTCCGCTGTAAGCTGGGCCCCCTGGTTTGGAATGGAGGCACCTCGACATGCTCCGCTACGCCGCGCTGGCCTCGCTGCTGCTGGCCGCCGCTCCGGCCTTTGGCGCCGGGCTGGCGGTCCCGGTCTACGCCTATGTGCTCCCCGACGGCTCGCTCGGCGAGATCTGCGAGGGCGACTGCCTCAAGAACCTGGCCAACCGGCTGCGCAACCGCCGCGGCGTCAAGGGCTCCTCGGTGGAGGGCAAGGAGGTGCGCCTGCAGATCGAGCCGGGCGTGTTCCGCTCGAACGAGGTGATCAAGGGCATCGACGGGATGAAGGTGGAGATGCGGGTGCCCTACTCGGCGATCGAGATTCACTTCGTCCCGCAGGCGCCGTTCGGCGGGCAGATCTTCCGCGACGGCGAGCTGCTGGTGGTCGAGCTGAGCGAGCCAGTGAAGAAGGCCATCGAGGAGGCGGTCGACTTCAAGCTGCAGATGAAGATGAAGTGCCTGGGCAAGGTGGTCGGCGACCAGGCCAACGAGGCGGTGCTCGCCCGCTACGAGGTGGAGAAGCTGCCGCTGTGGAAGATGGTCCCGTTCATGGCCGAGGCCGACCTCGACGGCGACAAGCGCCCCGACCTCTACCTGCGGCTGACCGGACTGCCGGAGGTGGTGGTCTTCAACAAGGCCGACGGCCCCAAGGCCAAGGTGGTGACGGCGCAGAAGGCGGTGGAGGAGATCCCGCGCTGCGAGCAGGCGCCGATGCGCTTCGCCCGCCCGGTCGCCCGGCCCAAGGTGAAGTGCATCAACACCACTCCGCCCCACGACGGCGAGGCCATCGAGCGGGTGGAGATGAACCGCTCCACCAACCTGCTGATGTTCGGCAACGGCGCTTTCGCCACCTGCGAGCCGCTGGGCGAGGGGGCCATCCCGGTGGACCCGGTGAAGAAGGTCGCCAAGCCCAACAAGCCCAAGGACGGCAAAGACGGCAAGGACGCCAAGGACAAGAAGCCGGGCGAGGGTGAGGCCGCGCCGCCTGCGCCGTAGCGCCGATCGCGCTATAAAAGGAGCACTTCGCGGGCGGCCGGGCCCCTGAGGTCGCGTTGACACGTCGGAAAGGCGGGCGTTAGCATTCCGCCCTTCCTCGGGGAGCCCGATGGCCGCCAAAAGTCTGAGTGCCTTCGCGGTGTTGGCCGCTCTGGCCCTCGCCTCCTGCAACCAGACCAAGCTCGTCAATTCGCCCCCGCCGGGGTTCAGGCAGGACGTCTTCAACCAGGAGGCGGCCTCCAAGATCGACGTGCTGTGGGTCATCGACAACTCCGGCTCGATGGCGGCCTATCAGCAGGAGCTGTCGGTGAGCTTGTCCCGGTTCATGGAGCTCTTCACCCGCGGGCAGGTCGACTACCGCATCGCGGTCACCACCACCGACGTCACGCACGACCAGGGCGCGTTCATCGGCAACCCGGCGATCATCGATTCGTCGCTGGCCGACCCGGTGGCGGCCTTCCAGCGCAACGTGATGGTGGGGACCGGCGGCAGCGGCCACGAGGAGGCCTTTGAGGCGGCGCGGCTAGCCATCGCGCGCGAGAAGCAGGCCACCGACGACACCCTGGCCAAGGCCGACGCATGCAAGGCCGCTTGTCCGAAGAGCTCGCAGACCTGCCTGGACAACTGCGCCGCCAAGAACCAGCCCGATTTCATGCGGCCCGACGCCCACCTCTACCTGGTCTTCATCTCCAACGAAGAGGAGCAGAGCTTCGGGGAGATCCGCTACTTCCAGCGCATCTTCGAGGAGGCGCTGGGAGTGGGCAACGAAGGGGCGGTGAGCGTCTCGACCATCTGCGGCGACGTGCCCAGCGTGCCCGGCGGCTGCGGAGCGACTCCCGGAGTCCGCTACAAGAGCCTGGCCGACGCCACCGGTGGGATCTTCGGATCGATCTGCGAGGCCACCTTCGACAAGCAGCTGGAGCGGCTGGCGCTGGACGCGGTGGGGCTCAAGCGCAAGTTCCGGCTCGGCCGCAAGCCCGATCCCGGGACGCTTTCGCTCGAGCTGCGCTATCGCTGCGACACCCAGCCTTCGCAGATGGGCCGCTGCGACCAGCAGACCCGCGACTGCCAGGGCCAGACCGCCGATCACCTGGGAATCTCCTGCGTGCCGCCGCAGGGCGAGCCCAACGGCTGGACCTACGAGAT
Source organism: Myxococcales bacterium (assembly GCA_037442205.1). Lineage (GTDB taxonomy): Bacteria > Myxococcota > Myxococcia > Myxococcales > UBA5297 > JBBIQS01. The sequence goes on along the minus strand of JBBIQS010000006.1, from coordinate 97,883 downwards.
CAGCGACAACTCGCTGATCTTCCACGGCGATTCGGTGCCCGGTCTGCGCAGCCAGCTGATCGTGAGCTACCAGGAACCTTGATGAGCCCGAGGGGACGAGCGCCGATGCCGAAACGGTCGCAGATGCGCTGGGGAGTACTCGGGCTGCTGCTCGGGCTGTGGGCCTGCGGCCCGGACACCGTGGTCAAGACCCAGGCCGAGATCGAAATCCCGGTGCAGGCCTTCGACTTCGGCGACGTGCCGGTGCTCAACACCAAGCTGCAGCAGGTCGAGGTCCGCAATCTCGGGCGGGCGCCGCTGACGCTGGAGAGCGTGGCGATCAAGGAGTCGGACTCGCCGTTCTCGGTGAAGTCGGCGCCGGCGCAGCTGGGGGCAGGGGAGAGCGCCAACGTGGCGGTGGCCTTCGTGCCGCCCGAAGAGAAGGACTACCAGGCGACGCTGGTGGTGCAGAGCGACGACGTCAACTCGCCGCGGATCGAGGTCGCGCTCAAGGGGCGGGGCAACACCGCCGCCAAAGTCGAGGCCGATTCCTCGCTGAGCTACACCCGGGTCTGCGAGGGGACCGACGCCCTCAAGCGCGTGGCCATCAAGTCCACCGGCACCGCCGACCTGATCCTCGAGGAGATCCGCTTCGGCGACGGGAGCGCCCCGGAGTTCGCCTTCGTCTCTTCGACCAAGACCCCGGCCACCGTCGCCAAGGGCGACCAGATCCTGCTCACCGTGCGCTACTCACCCACCTCCGCCTCGCCGGATCAGAGCTCCGGGACCATCCACCTGGTGACCTCCGATCCGCAGCACCGGACGGTGGACATCGCGCTCACCGGCACCGTCAACCGCGCGCCGATCGCCAAGATCGCCGACGTCCCCAATCCCGCGCCCGGCGCCAGCGTCGCCCTCGACGGCAGCGCCAGCACCGATCCCGACGGCGACCTGCCGCTGACCTACACCTGGTCGTTGAAGTCCTCGCCGATCGGCTCGCGCAGCAAGCCCAATCCGGCGAACACCGCCACCAGCAGCCTCACCCTCGATCTCCCGGGCAGCTACACCGTGTCGCTGGTGGCCAAGGACAGCCAGGGCTGCGCCAGTCCGCCGGCCTTCAAGGACATCTGGGCCAAGCCCGCCCAGCAGTTGCTGGTGGAGCTGGTCTGGGACAACCCCGACACCGATCTCGATCTGCACATGGTGCCGGCCGACCAGCCGTTCTTCGGCCCCAGCGACTGCTACTTCGCCACCGGGCACCTCAATCCGGACTGGGGCGTCCAGGGCGATCCCAGCGACGACCCGTCGCTCGACCGCGACGCGCTCACCGGCTACGGCCCGGAGATCATCAGCTACGCCAATCCGGCCAAGGGTAGCTACAAGGTGATGGTCCACTTCTACTCCGATCACCTGAGCAAGCAGCCCGCCACCACCGCCACGGTGCGGGTCTACGAGTTCGGAGCGGTCAAGGCCGAGGTCAAGCAGCGGCTGACGACCCAGGGACAGAAGTGGACCGTGCTCTCCATCGACTGGCCGGGCGGGGCCATCACCTCGATCAACACCGTGGAGGGGCCGTGAGATCGGCGCTCATCGTCCCGAGCCTGCTGGCTGCGCTGCTGCTGGCCGGCTGCCCCAAGAAGCAGGAGTCGGCTCCCGACGCCGGCCCCCACGAGTGCGACACCCGCGCCGACTGCAGCGCCAAGGGCGACGCCTACAAGGGCAAGCTCTGCTCGGCCAACTTCGAGTGCACCGGCTGCGACAGCGACGGCCAGTGCGAGCTGCGGGAGCTGTGCGAGCCGGAGAAGCGGGTCTGCGTCTTCCGCCCGGGCTGGGGCGACACCTGCCGCCTCAACGCCGACTGCGACGCCGGCAAGCTGTGCGTCCAGGGGCTGTGCATCCCGGAGAAGGACGCGGTCCTCTGCGTCGCCGACCACTGCCTGGCCGACGGCCAGCGCTGCAACCGAACTAACCAGGTCTGCGAGGAAAACATCGGCTGCCTGGTGGACCTCGACTGCGCTCCGGCGGAGCTGTGCAACGTGCCGACGCACACCTGCATGCTGCGCTGCACGCCCGAGAACCAGGGGCAGATCTGCGCCGCCGGCCAGAAGTGCGTGGACAGCCGCTGCGCCGACTGCGCCGACAGCACCGACTGCCCCGGCGGCCTGGTCTGCGATCCAGGCAAGCTCACCTGCGTGGCCGACGGCTCGGCGCGCTGCCTCTCCGGCCGCGACTGCCAGGTCCCGCTGATCTGCAACCCCGCCACCGGCTTCTGCACCGACAAGCCGCCTCCCTGCCTGACCGACGAGGACTGCCTCAGGGACGAGCGCTGCGACATCGCCGCGGGCAAGTGCGTCAAGCGCGCCTGCCAGCCGGATCGCTTCGAGCCCAACCACGATCAGGCGACCGCCAAGCCGCTGACCGCCGGCAGCTATCCGGGCCTGACCCTATGCGACCGGGTCCAGGACTGGTTCTCGCTGACGCTCTCCCGCGGCGACCTGCTCGACGTCTTCGTCGACGCCGACCCGCTGCTCGAGCCGGTGGTGACCACCCGGCTGCTCGATCCGACTGGGCGCATCGTCGGCGTGGGCAACCTGGCGCTCGACCGCATGGCCTCGCGCGACGGCACCTTCTACCTGCGGATGGAGTCGACCGACCCCTACGTCGACTACGGGCTGCGGCTGTCGATCTCCAAGGGCACGCCCTGCGGCGACGACCGCTTCGAGCCCAACGACACCCCGGCCAGCGCCACCGCCGTGCGCGACCAGGGCGAGCTCAACCAGCTGACCTTGTGCGGTGCCGATGTCGACTACTTCCTGGTAGACGTGCCCACCGGCCAGGGAGTGAGCGTCGAGTTGCACTACGTTCCCACCGAGGGCGACGCCGACCTGCAGCTGCTCACCGCCAACGGCGCCACCGTGCTGGGAACGAGCGCCACCACCGATCCGGTGGAGACCGTCCAGCTGACCGCGGGGCAGATCGTCGGAGGCCAGGTGCTAGTGAAGGTCTCGTCTGCCGACTGGCGCGCGCACGACTCCTACTACCTGCGGATCGCCTATGTGCCTTGAGGGTGTTGCTATGGAAACGCCGATTCGCTGGGCCCTCCTGGCCGCCCTGGTCGCCGGCCTGCTCGCGCCTGGCTGCTCCTGCTCCCCGGCGAACACCAGCGCCGACGCCGGTGCCGACTCCGACGGCGCAGTCCAGGACACCGCCGACGCCGATCCCTGCGACTTCATCAACTGCGATCCGCCGCTGCCGGACGCCGGAGTCGTGGATGCCGGGCCCTCGGTGACCGTGATCCGGCAGGTGGTTCCGGCGCGCGGCCCAGTGTTCGGCGGCACGGCGGTGACCATCGAGGGCGGAGGCTTCTTCCGCGGCTTCGCTGAAGGGGCCACCGACGCCAAGAAGTCTACTCACATCTTCTTCGGCACCAATGAAGCCAGCGATTTCAGGATCATCGACGACGACACCCTCGAGGTCACCAGCCCGCCCAACCCGGCGGGCGCGGCCGACGTCTCCATCAAGAACCCCAACGGCACCACCACCTGCAGCGGCTGCTTCACCTACTTCATCGACCTGGTGGTGAGCAGCTTCACGCCCGTCCGCGGCCCGACCGAGGGCGGCACCGAGGTGGAGATCAAGGGAGACGGCTTCGACAGCGCACCCACCGTCCTCTTCGCCGGCAAGGCCTCGCCGCGGGTGGTGCTGGTCGATGCCCACACCGTTCGCGCCACCACTCCGCCGGGGGCCGCCGGCCCGAGCGACCTGAGAATCTTCAACAAGAACGGCGCGGTGGAGCTGCGGCGGGCCTTCGAGTACTTCGACGCCGTGGCGCTGGAGTCGCTGGCGCCGGCCTATGGCCCGATCGCCGGTGGAACGGTCGCCACCTTGAGCGGCAAGGGGTTGACCGGAGTCACCTCGGTCACCGTCGGCGGCCTGGCCGCGAGCTTCACTTCCGCCGATGCCCAGAACCTGCAGCTGACGACTCCGGCGGCGGCTGCTGCAGGTCCGGCCGACGTGGTGGTGGTCGCCGGCCAGGGTTCCAAGACACTCAAGGGCGGGTTCGTCTACTTCGATCCCGCTGCCACCAGCCTCGGCATCGTCGGCGTGGTGCCGGCGTACGGCCCGGCTCGAGGAGGCAATCGGGTCACACTGGTCGGAAGCGGCCTCGCCACCGCCTCGGCCACTTTCGGCGGCATCGCCGCCACCGTCGTCTCCGCGGACGCCAACTCGCTCGTGGTCACCGTCCCCGCCGGCGCGGCAAACACCCGGGTCGACCTCGCGGTCTCCGCAGCCGCTGGCCAGGCGACTCTGGGCTCCGGCTACCGCTACAACGTGTCCCTTGCCGGCGTCACCCCGACCTCCGGACCCGCGGTGGGCGGCCAGTCGGTGGCCGTGGCAGGCGCCGGCTTCGTCGACGGGCTGGAGCTTCTGTTTGGCGCCATGCCGGCGACCTCGCTGGCGCGGACCGACGCCACCCATCTCACCGCCGCCACCCCGCCGGGCTCGGGCGCGGTGGATGTGGTGGTGCGCGATCCCGCCGATCACGACAACCGCGACGTGCTCTCTGGCGGCTACACCTTCGTCGAGGCTTTGTCGCTGGGCCGCATCGCCCCGGCCTCCGGGGCCATCGCCGGTGGAACCTTGGTGACGGTGATGGGCACCGGCTTCGCCCCTGGGGTGATCGCCGAGGTCGGCGGCTCGCCGCTGCGCGATCTCAAGGTCCTCGACGCCCACACCCTCACCGGCCGCACCCCGCCCGGCAAGAGCGGCCCGGCCGACGTGGCGGTCCGCGATGCCTCTGGCCGCGACGTGGCTCCCGGCGCCTTCACCTACTTCGATCCCCGCAACGGCAGCGGCGGCAGCACCGGCGGCCCCATCGCCGGCACCCTGAACGTCACCGTCCTCAACTCCAGCTTCACCAACTACGGCGAGCCGGTGGCCCAGGCCACGGTGATGCTCGGGACCGATCCCACCACGCCGTTCCAGGGACTGACCGATCGCCGCGGGCAGCTGACCTTCAGCGATCCCAGCCTGGTCAAGGGCCAGCTGGTGACGGTGATGAAGGCCGGCTGGGAGTCGATCACCGTGGCCAACCAGGCCTCGGAGAACCTCACCGTCTATATCGGGCCCAACTCCGGCGGCTCGGGCTCGGGCATGGGGCCGCCGCCTCAGCAGCCGTCGATCGTCACCGGCCGGGTGATGGGCTTCAAGCTGCCGCGGTCGCTCAAGCCCGGCGAGAGCGAGCGCGCCGAGGTGTGGGTGGCCCCGCAGTCGCTCTATTTCACCGAGCCGATGAGCACCGGCATCACCCCCGACCAGCGCACCCAGAGCGGCGAGCGCTGGGTCGTCGAGCACGACGGCGACGGCTACAGCGTCTTCACCGGTCGCGGCCTGCGGGCGATCTACGCGGTCTACGGCATCTACGTCGCCGCCACCGGCCAGTTCACCCCGCTGCTGATGGGCGTGCGCCGCTCGGTGCAGGCCACCCCCGACCAGCCGGCGGTGGGCCAGGACATCATCCTCGACATGCACCTGGACCAGACCGCTCCGATCCACCTCGACACTCTGCTGGTCCACGTCCCCGGGGTCAGCGCCCGGGTCTACGCCTGGCTCAACCTGGGCGGCGAGGGTGTCATCCCGATGGGCCGCGCCGCCGGGACGGTGGCCGACCTGTCGCTGCCGGCGCTGCCGCGGCTGGACGCCGGTAACTTCACCTTCCTGTCCCAGGTCGTCAGCGGCACCGACCTGCCGCAGTCGATCTGTTTCCGCAAGCAGTACGGCGAGCTGGCGGCGGGGCTGACCATCGGGCCGATGATGGGCTTCATCACCGTTGAGCATCCCACCGCCTTCGAGCGCTTCACCGGGACCCTCAGCTGGACGATGACCCCCGGGGCCGAGCCCGAGCTGTTCCAGGTGCGGCTGTTCCAGCTGAGCCCCAGCGCCTCGACCCTGGTCTGGACGGTGATCCTCCCCGGGACGGCGCGGTCGACGGCGGCGCCGGGGGCGCTGTGGAGCCAGGTGCAGGCCGGGCTGGCTCCCGAGGACCTGCTCGTCTTCGACCTGGTGGCGGTGCGCGCCCCGCGCTTCGACTATGCCCACTGGAGCTACAACCAGCTGTCGCTGGACGCCTGGAGCAGCTACACCCACGAGCAAGGGTTGGTCATCCCGTGAGCCGCTATCTCCTGATCGCACTGACGTTTTCGGCGCTGCTCGGCGCGTCGCTGGCCGCGGGCTGCAAGTCGAACAAGCAGCTGGTCAGCGGCTGCAGCACCGACGAGGACTGCGGCAGCGTGCAGAACTTCCGCTGCAATCGGGACACCGGCGAGTGCCTGTGCCGGACCAACGGCGCCTGCAAGCCGGGCGAGACCTGCAACGCCCAGGGCTACTGCCAGGCCAAGGTCGGCTGCTACGAGACCCGCGACTGCCCGGCCGGCTACTTCTGCGACCCGGCCAGCAATACCTGCCTGGCCAACGGCCGCTGCGCCTCGGATCTGCACTGCAAGCAGGGCCAGCTGTGCGACCTGGCCACCAACCTCTGCAAGCCGGGCTGCCGCGCCAGCGGCGACTGCAACCTGGGCGACGCCTGCATCTGCACCACCACCGACGCCAGCGGCGCCCAGGTCCAGGCGCCCTGCACCTGCGACGCCACCAGCGCCGCCGACCGCCAGAAGTGCCCGATCGGCGCCTGCGTCAGCGGCACCTGCGTCGACAACAGCTACTGCAAGTTCGGCGAGGTCTGCGCCACGCCTCCCGGCGGCGGCCTCAAGCAGTGCATCAACGACTACGACCCCAAGCTGCGGCCCTACTGCGACAACTGCGTCTACGCCCCCGGCTCGGAGACCTGCGGCACCGGCCCCAACTTCTGCCTCTACAGCACCTACACCTCCACCACCTACTGCGGGGTGGACTGCTCCGACGGTCAGCAGTGCGCCAACGGCTACGACTGCGCCGACGTGATCGTGGTCTACATGAAGTGGCAGTGCTTCGCCGACAGCGACTGCTCCAGCCCGGAGAAGCGCTCCAGCCAGGTGTGCACCCTGGACAGCGACTGCCCGCTGCACGGCTTCTGCGCCAAGGACCCCGGCGCCAAGACCGGCTTCTGCGCCGGCAAGTGCCTCAAGCACGAGGGCGCCAACCAGAGCTTCTGCAGCTGCATCCTCGACGACGACTGCGCCCAGGACAGCTGCGACACCGTCACTCGGACCTGCGACATCTCCAAGCGCCCCTGCGACATCAACACCGGCGCCGGCTGCCGCAAGATCCGCTGCGTCGACTTCGGCGACACCGGCGGCTGCCAGATCGGCATGAACTGCAAGCCGCTGGAGGGGCTGACCTGCGCCGACGTGCGCAAGTAGCGGTCGGGTCCGACCCGCGCCGGCGGGGCTGAAAGCCCCCGCCAGCGCTGGGCTTTCCGGGTGCCGGTCGTTGCCGGCGGGGCCGGGCGGGACCACCTTCGCGGGTGAGCCGGCCCTTTCGGCCGGTCGCCGGAAGGCCGCTCGGAGAGGCCATGGCCCAGCCGCTGCGCCGGCTGCTCTTCGGAGCCCCCAGGCGGGTCGACGACCCGCGCACCTACCACCAGATCAGCCTGGTGGCCTTTCTGGCCTGGGTGGGGCTGGGGGCGGACGGGCTGTCGTCGAGCTCCTACGGCCCGGAGGAGTCGTTCAAGGCGCTGGGGCAGCACCACTACCTGGCGCTGGGGCTGGCGGTGGCCACCGCGCTGACGGTGGCGATCATCAGCTACTCCTACACCCGCATCATCGAGCACTTCCCGTTCGGCGGCGGCGGCTACGTGGTGGCCAGCAAGCTCCTGTCGCCGCGCTTCGGGGTGGTGTCGGGGGCGGCGCTGCTGGTGGACTACGTGTTGACCATCAGCACCTCGATCGCCGCCGGCGCCGACGCCTGCTTCAGCTTCCTGCCGGAGAGCCTCGCCCCCTACAAGCTGGGGGTCGAGCTGGCCGCCATCCTGCTGTTGATGATGCTCAACCTGCGCGGGGTGCGCGAGTCGGTGACGCTGTTGATGCCGATCTTCCTGGTCTTTCTGGTCACCCACGCCCTGTTGATCGGCGGGACGATCGTCGTCCATCTGGCCGACCTGCGGGCCATCGGCAGCCGGGCCAGCACCGACTTCCAGTCGGCGGTGGCCAGCCTGGGGGTGGGCGGGGTGGCGGCGCTGTTTCTGCGCGCCTACTCGATGGGCGCCGGCACCTACACCGGCATCGAGGCGGTCTCCAACGGCCTGCAGATCATGCGCGAGCCCAAGGTCGAGACCGCCAAGCGGACCATGTTCTACATGGCGTTGTCGCTGGCGGTGGTCGCCGGCGGGATCACCCTCTGCTACCTGCTGGCGCGGGTGAACCTGGTCCCGGGCAAGACCCTCAACGCGGTGCTGGCCGAGGGATTCTCGCGGGAGCTGGGGATCTTCGCGCGGCCATTCGAGGTGCTGACCCTGGCCGCGGAGACCGCGCTGTTGTTCGTGGCCGCCCAGACCGGGTTCATCGACGGGCCGCGGGTGATGGCCAACATGGCCAACGACGCCTGGCTGCCCACCCGCTTCGCCCAGCTGTCGGTGCGGCTGGTGATGCTCGACGGGGTGGTGCTGATCTCCAGCGCCTCGATCCTGACGCTGCTCTACACCGGCGGGGATATCAGCACCCTGGTGCTGATGTACTCGATCAACGTCTTCCTCACCTTCTCGCTGAGCCAGCTGGGAATGGTGCGCTTCTGGTTCAAGGGGCGCAGGACGCTGGCCCGCTGGGGGCAGCACATCAGCGTCCACGTGGTGGGGCTGCTGCTGTGCGTGTCGATCCTGGCGGTGAGCCTGTACGAGAAGTTCAGCCAGGGAGGGTGGGTGACGCTGGTGGTCACCTCGGTGCTGGTGGGGATCTGCTTCGCCATCCGCCGGCACTACGAGAAGGTGGCGCACAGCCTGCGGCGGCTGGACGAGGTGATGGAGGCGCTGCCGCAGGTGCCGCCGGAGCAGCCCAAGCCGCTCGATCCCTCGGCGCCGACGGCGGTGCTGCTGGTGGCGCGCTTCGCCGGCCTGGGGATCCACGCGCTGCTGACGGTGCAGCGGCTGTTCCCCGGCTACTTCAAGAACGTGGTCTTCGTCTCCGTGGGGGTCATCGACTCGGCGCGGATGAAGGGGGTGGAGGAGGTGGAGCAGGTCCGCGCCCAGACCGAGGAGAACCTGCGCCGCTACGTGCAGCTGGCGCAGAGCCTGGGGATGGCCGCCAGCTCGCGGATGTCGATGGGGACCGAGACCGTGCCCGAGGCCCAGCGACTGTGCCAGGAGATCGCCAAGGAGTTCCCGCGCGCGATGTACTTCGCCGGCAAGCTGATCTTCCAGCGCGAGGGCTGGACCCAGCGGCTGCTGCACAACGAGACCGCCTACGTGCTGCAGCGGCGGCTGCAGTTCGCCGGGCTCAACGCCATGGTGCTGCCGGTGCGGGTGCTGGTGGGCGGGCCCGAGGCGGCCAGCGCCTGAGCGCGCGGCGAATCAGGCGATGTAGTCGTCGATGGCCTTCTGCTGCTTGAGCAGCTCGAGCGCGCCCTTGGCGGCGCCCTCGCTGCTGGCGGCGTGGAGCTTGACGACCAGCCGCGCGGGGAAGGGTTTGTAGGTCTCCCACTTGCGCGGCTCGGGCAGCACCGGGGCCACCTCCACCGCCCAGGTGTCGCTGAAGTCGCGGGTCACCCGGACCTCGCAGTCCAACCCCTTCATCGTGGCCTTGGCCATGGTCGCGCCTCCGGGCCTAGCGGCGGCCCATCAAGAGAACAAGGACCAGGGAGAGGATGGCGATGGCGGCCACGAGCCAGGCGAACTCGAAGCCGTGGAGCCACGGCTTCGGCTTGATCGCCTGCAGGTCGGGCATGGTCCCCGCCTTCACCCACCGGTCAGAGCCCTCGCGACGCACCTCGTCGTCGTCGCCGACGAACTGGCGCTGGTAGAGCACCCGCAGCTCCGCGTAGCTGCCGACCGTGAGCTCGCCGTCTCGGGTGCGTATCTGGAACTTCATCGCAGGGCTCCTTGGCGCCGGCAGTTTCACGGCTGGAGGGCGCCGGCGCAACAGAGGATTGGAAGGGTCGCCGAGCGGGAAAAATTCTGGTCGCTATCCCGCCGGCCCGCGGCTGTGGTAGTGGAGGCGCCCGTTTCCCGACTTTCCGGGATCGGCGAGGAGGGCAGCCCGTCAGGATGGAGCACGCACTCGCATCGGCCATCGTGCTGCTCGGTGAGATGCCGCGCTTCACGCCGGCGCAGTGGCAGCGGTTGTGCTCGGACGCCGGGCTCAAGGACTGCCAGGCCCATCTCTTCCTGCGCGACGCCCAGCCCAACTCGCCCTGGGTCCTGACGGTGGACTTCGAGGGAGCGCTGGTGGACGTGGAGGCCTTCAACGTCCCGCTGCCCATGGCCCACCTGGAGCAGGCGCTGGCGTCGGAGGAGTTGTTGCGGGAGGTGCGCCGGCACACCTGCCGGCTCGAGGTGAGGGCGCTGCCGGAGCGCTGCCCGCGCGAGCTGGCCCACGAGCTGGTGGCCCGGGCGGCGGCGGCGGCGCTGCGCACCACCTACGCGCTCGCCTGGCTCCAGCCGGGCTCGGGGATCCTGCTGCCGGCCGCACCAGCCGCCCAGCTGGTTCGCGAGCAGAGCGGCGGGCGGGTCCCGGTGGAGCTGTTCGTCCAGCTGCGCGAGCGGCCGCGGCCGCCGACCTGCCTGCTCGACACTCTGGGCCTGGCGGCCTTCGACCTCAACGATCTGGAGATCGAGCTCGACCCGGAGGAGGCGGCGGAGGGCAAGGCCTTCCTGTCGCGGCTGGCGGCCTCGCTGATCGCCCGCGAGACGAGCCTGGTGGAGCTGCAAGCGGTGGAGGGGCCGCTGGGGCTGCGCTGGAGGGCGCGGCTGACCCGGAGCGCGGCGCCTCCCTACCGCGCGGTGCTGCGCTTCGAGCTGGCGGGCTAGGGCGGCGTTCGGGAAGTTCCTCGCCGACCGTGGATCCGCTCACCGCGAGCGGAGCGGCCGGCGAAATCGACCGCGCAGTCGAGGGGCCCTCGGCTCCGGGCTCGCTGAGCTCGCCCTGCGCTCGAGCCGACCGGACGTCGGTCCGCTGAAAAGCGCCTGCCCGAACACCGCACCCGCTGTTCGCGGCCGCCGCGCCACTTAGCTTTTGAGGGTCGCCGAAGGGCGGGCGCGACGCGCCTCCGGCGGGGCCCGACGCGGCCGGCGGACCGCACTGCCGAAGCAAGAGTCCAGCTTTCGACGCGCTGCGAAAAGACAGGCGCGGTTCGACGCAGACGAGCGAGTTCTGCGTTGACTGGGGGGGAGGGTGCGATTAGGTTCGCGCCGCTCGGTCAGGCAGGCCGCAAGGCGCGAGCGTTCCAGGGCGGCGACAAGGCCCCATCGAATCGAAGGGAGAAGCCATGGCGAAGTTTGCGATCAACGGTTTCGGGCGAATTGGGCGCTGCGTGCTGCGCGCGGCGATTGAGCGCGGGGAGAACCTCGATGTCGTGGTGATCAACGATATCGACAAGCCCAAGACCCTGGCTCACCTGTTCAAGTACGACTCGGTGCACGGCAACTTCAAGGGCGAGGTCGGCCACACCGAGAACGAGATCGTCATCAACGGCAAGAAGATCCGCATCACCGCCGAGAAGGACGCCGCCAACCTGGGCTGGAAGGACAAGGGCGTCGACATCGTCCTCGAGTGCTCGGGCCGCTACACCGACCGCGAGAAGGCCGAGACCCACCTCAAGATCGGCGCCAAGAAGGTGCTGATCAGCGCCCCGGCCAAGAAGCCCGACCTGACGGTGGTGCTGGGCGTCAACGGCGACAAGTACGACGCCAAGAAGCACCACATCATCAGCAACGCCAGCTGCACCACCAACTGCCTGACGCCGGTGGCCAAGGTGCTGATGGACAACTGGGGCATCAAGAAGGGCTTGATGACCACCATCCACAGCTACACCAACGACCAGAGGATCCTCGACCTGCCGCACGAGGACCTGCGCCGGGCCCGCGCCGCGGCGCTGAACATGATCCCCACCAAGACCGGCGCCGCCAGCGCGGTGGCCGAGGTCATCCCCGAGCTCAAGGGCAAGCTCAACGGCCTGGCGATCCGCGTGCCGACCCCCAACGTGTCGCTGGTGGACCTGGTGGTCGAGCTGGGCAAGGACGTCACCGTCGAGGAGATCAACGCCGCCATGAAGAAGGCGGCCGAGGGCTCGCTCAAGGGCATCCTCAAGTACAGCGACGAGCTGACCGTCAGCGGTGACTACAACAACGACCCGTCGAGCTCGATCTTCGACTCGCTCGACACCTTCGTCATCGAGAAGAACCTGGTGAAGGTGATGGCCTGGTACGACAACGAGTGGGGCTACTCCAACCGCCTGGTCGACCTGGCCAAGCTCGTGGAGAGCAAGGGCTTCTAGCGGGCTGACAGGCTCGTGGTCTTAGAGGAGGCCCGCTCCCGTGCAGACGAGGGGCGGGCCTCCTGTCGCAAATGGCGTCTCACGCTCCATCTCATCGGGAGGCAAAGATGATCCGCTACATCGACTCGCTCGACCTGGCCGGCAAGAAGGTGTTCATCCGCGTCGACTTCAACGTGCCGTTGGACAACGACCGCAAGATCACCGACGACACCCGCATCAAGGCGGCGCTGCCGACCATCAAGCACGCGCTCGACAAGCGGGCGAAGGTCATCCTGGCCTCGCACCTGGGGCGGCCCAAGGGGCCCAACCCCAAGGAGTCGCTGGAGCCGGCGGCGGCGCGGCTGGCGGAGCTGCTGCGCAAGGACGTCAAGCTGGCCGACGACTGCGTGGGCGACGGCGTCAAGAAGATGGTCCAGGACATGCGCGACGGCGACGTGGTGATGCTGGAGAACCTGCGCTTCCACGCCGAGGAGGAGGGGAACGACCCCGAGTTCTGCAAGCAGCTGGCGAGCCTGTGCGACATCTACGTCAACGACGCCTTCGGCACCGCCCACCGCGCCCACGCCTCCACCGCCGGGATGGTCAAGTACGTCACCGGGCAGAAGGGGGCCGGCTTCCTGATGAAGAAGGAGGTCGAGTACCTGGGCAAGGTGCTCAGGAACCCGGAGAAGCCGTTCGTTGCCATCCTGGGCGGGGCCAAGGTGTCGGACAAGATCAAGGTCATCGACAACCTGCTGCCCCAGGTCAGCTCGCTGCTGATCGGCGGCGCCATGGCCTACACCTTCCTCAAGGCCCAGGGGATCTCGGTCGGCAAGAGCCGGGTCGAGGACGCCAAGATCGAGACCGCCCAGAAGGCGATGGAGAAGGCCAAGAAGCTGGGGGTCAATCTGCTGCTGCCGGTGGACCACGCCTGCGGCGATTCGCCCGACGAGAAGAGCAAGAAGGTGATCGTCAACGAGGCGGCGGTGCCGCCGGATTTGATGGGCCTGGACATCGGCCCCAAGACCATCGCCCTCTACCGGGTCGAGATCCTGCGGGCCAAGAGCGTGTTCTGGAACGGGCCGATGGGGCTGTTCGAGGTGGCCAAGTTCGCCGACGGCACCCGGGCGGTGGCCCAGGCGCTGACCGAGACCAAGGCCACCACCATCGTCGGCGGCGGCGACAGCGCCGCGGCGATCGAGGAGATGGGCTTCGCCACCAAGGTCAGCCACGTTTCCACCGGCGGCGGCGCCAGCCTGGAGTTCATCGAAGGGCGCGAGCTGCCGGGCCTCAAGGCGCTCGAGGGCTGAGCGAAATCAAGCTGTCCCCAAAGTCGTGCCTCCGCTCATAGCGAGCGGATGCGCGAACCGCACCGCAGTCGAGCGCCTGGGCTCGAACCCTAGAGAAAGACTGAGGAATCCGATGAAGCCGACCCCGCTGATCGCAGGGAACTGGAAGATGAACAAGACCGTCGCCGAGGCGCTGGCGCTGGTGCGCGAACTGCGCGGGATGGTCTCGGTGCTGCGCGACCAGGTGGAGATCGCGGTGGCCCCGCCGTTCACCGCGCTGCACCCGGTGGGCAAGGCGCTGGAGGGCTCGAACATCAAGCTGGCGGCCCAGAACCTGTTCTGGGAGGCGTCGGGGGCCTTCACCGGCGAGGTGGCTGCTTCGATGCTGGCCGAGGTCTGCTGCAGCTATGTGATCGTCGGGCACAGCGAGCGCCGCCAGTACTTCAACGAGACCGACGAGACGGTCAACAAGCGAACCAAGGCGGTGCTCAAGAACGGCATGCGCCCGATCGTCTGCGTCGGCGAGACCCTGGCGGAGCGCGAGGGGGCCAAGACCCTGTCGGTGGTCGAGCGGCAGCTGCGCGGCGGGCTGGCCGGGCTGACCAAGGACGACGCCGCCAACCTGGTCATCGCCTACGAGCCGGTGTGGGCGATCGGCACCGGCAAGGTGGCCACCACCGCCCAGGCGCAGGAGGTCCACGCCTCCATCCGCAAGCTGCTCGTCGAGCAGTTCGGGCAGGCGGGCGGGGCCTCGATCCGCATCCAGTACGGCGGGTCGGTCAAACCGGACAACGCCGCCGAGTTGATGGCCCAGCCGGACATCAACGGGGCGCTGGTGGGCGGGGCCAGCCTCAAGGCCGAGGACTTCGCCAAGATCGTCCGCGCGGCCAAGGCCTAGCTCGCCAGGGCTCCAAGCCGGCTTTCGCCCGGGCCTGGAAGAGGAGAGGCCAGAACATCGTTGAAATCGCAGCGGGTTTGGCCGTAGTCTGCGCGACTCCGATTTTTGAACACCGCGCGCCGCCCCTGGGGCGGCGCACTACAAGGCAGCCAACGAAATGCTCGTCACCTTCGTCACCGTCGTCCACGTCATCGTCTGTGTCTTCCTGATCCTCGTGATCCTGCTCCAGGCCGGAAAGGACGCCGGCATGGGCTCGGCCCTCGGAGGCGGCGGCTCGGGCTCGGTGTTCGGCGGCCGCGGGGCCGGCAGCTTCCTGGGCAAGGTGACGGCAGTGGCGGCGAGCATCTTCTTCATCACCTCGCTCAGCCTCTCCTTCGCCGCCAGCTACCGGCCGTCGGTGACCGACGCCTTCGAGGCTCCCGCCCCGGCGCCGCAGCTGCCCCCGACCCAGGGCCAGGCCACTCCGCCGGCCGCTCCTGCCCCGGCCCAGCCGGCGCCGGCCCCTGAGCAGGCCGCCCCCGCGGCTCCGGCTCCCGCCGCCCCGGCGGCTCCGGCCGAGCAGCCTCCCGCCAACAACCAGTAGTCGCTCTCTTTGCGCCCCAAAGGCCGGTCTTCATCCGGCCGCCGGGACAGGGCTTTCGGGCAGGGCCGGCCAGTCGCCGCCCTGCCCGAAGTCGTCTCTGCGCCCAGGTACACCGGCCGTGCGTTTGACTCGGCCGGGCCTCCGCCGGTACCCTTGAGAACTTCTCGTGGGGCCGTACGACCGCCCGGTCCTCTGGCCGGAAGGCGCAAGGAGCGACATCGATGCCGAGCAAGAAACTGACGTTCGTGGCTGTGGCAGGGCTGATGAGCCTGCTGCTCACCTACTGCGGAACCGGGACCAACCCGGCCTCCAAGGACGCCGGCACCGGCGGGCAGACCTGCAGCACCAGCAACGACTGTCCGAGCGGCTGGTGCAAGAACAAGGTCTGCGTGACCTGTCCCCAGACCGCCTGCGCCACCGGCGAGTACTGCAACACCCAGTCGAAGTGCGTGCCCTGCAACGGCACCTGCCCCAGCTCCGACGGCGGCAGCTCCGGCAGCTGCAGCCACAAGACCGACTGCCCCTCGACTCTCGCTTGCACCTCGGGCAAGTGCCAGTACGAGAGGGCGGATGGGCGCTGCATCACCAGCGACGATTGCGCCTCGGGCCGCTACTGCAACTTCGGCAGCTGCGTCGACGGCTGCGGCGCCGACTCGGACTGCGCCCTGGTCGCCGGGAAGACCAAGTGCGAGCTGAACACCAACACCTGCGTGGCCTGCCTGAGCAAGAGCGATTGCACCGGAAGCGACGAGTGCATCCTGGGCGAGTGCAAGCCCGCGACCACCTGCACCGACCGCACCGGGTGCAGCAATGGCCTGGCCTGCATCAACAGCAAGTGCGCGGCCTGCGTGAATCCGGCCGATTGCGGCGGCGGCTTCACCTGCAATGCCGGCAAGTGCCAGAGCACCTCGGGCTCGTGCACCTCTGACCAGTCCTGCCGCTCTGGCGGCTACAGCCAGTGCGCCATCTGCAACATGGCGACGGGGGCCTGCGACGAGCCCTGCCCCGGCGCATGCACCGCGGCCGGTACCTGCCCGGCGACCGACGGCGGGACCAACCCGACCTGCGACTGCAACGCGCTGGGCTGCAATGCGATGCTCGGGCAGACCTGTGACACCGCGACCTGCAGCTGCGTGACCGGCGGCGGCAGTGACGGGGGAACCTGCGCATCGTGCCTTATTGGCGGTCTCTTCCCCCTCCCCATCACCGACCCGACGCTTTGTGCGGCCGCAGGCGGCACTTGCCAGTAATCCATTTCTAGAAATTGGCGTGCTCCCGGCCCCGAGACTCTTGCAGTCTCGGGGCCGGCGTCGTTTGGCAGGCCGGACCGGCGCAGCGCGGGGCGTGACGTCCAATCCTCTCTGACTCCGTGAGGGGAGCTTGTAGATTTTCGGGGCCGAAAGGAACGCGTCCTGTGATTCGGAGGTCTTAGAGATCGGCCGGCTGGCCTCGCGAGGACCATGAAGGGCCTGGCCGTCCGGTCGTTGGGGCCGGGCCGCAATAGGCCTCGGCTTCACTGGAGCGTCGAAGGGGCTCGGTCTCTGATTGTTGTCGGCGGCAACAGGGCCTCGGGGGGATCGCTCCCGAGATTCGGCGGCGGGACTCCACCGCTGTTGCGCTCGCCGTTTCAAGCCAGCCGGCCGACGCCATCCTCAAATGCTACTTTGTCTTGCCGCGGGTGCAGCCGAGGGCCGGAAGCGCGCCGCTCGTGCCCGCTGGCCCTGCGCCTACTGGCGTGCCGGGGGATTCTTTCCGGCCCGATGTTGAACCCGTCGAGACCGCGTTGGACCGGCAGGGAGATCGGAACCACCTGCCGGCTCACCGGCACAGCCAGGATCCTCGAGCCGCCCAGTTCCAGCAGATCCCGCCGGCGGCGCCGGTGGAAGTCGCATTGCCCAAGGCCAGGGCGTCGCCTGTCGAGAGCTGATCCAGCGGATCGAGGGAGGGCTCCCGGCCGCAGCCAGGTGAACGGCGGGCAGCGGCGCTTCGAGGCCGATGACGTCAGCCCGACGCGCTCGGCCAATCACCACATCAGGCCGAGAGGAGCGCCCTTTCTCCTCGGCGGGCAGGATCGGCGACTCGGTCCCGGCGCGCTGCCGAGCTCGCCGCCGGGCCGGGCCAAGAACGAGGGCCGCGCCGTCAGGTGTCGGTCGCCAATAGCAAAGGCCGCCGATCGCGGGCGATCGGCGGCCTCGTTATCTGCTGCGCGCTAGCGGCTTAGCAGGGGATCCTGCCCACCGCGCAGGAGTTGGTCACGTCGATGCTCGCCGGCGGGGCGGCCTGGTACTCGTTCGGACCCGGCGGCTGGACCTCCCAGCTGTTGTGGTCGGCCTGGACCTTCACCGTCGAGGTGGTCTCGACGTTGAACAGGTTGTTGTTCTGCTGGTAGTTGCAGGCCAGCGAGTTGTGCAGACCGCAGCCGCCCTGGGCGTCGGCGCCGGAGATGTTGGCGGCGCAGCTGCCCTCGACGAACACGCCGTTCAGGCCGTTGGCCCAGACCTTGGTGGACTGCATCTGCAGCGCCGAGCTGCCGCGGCAGTGCACGCCGTGGCCCGAGTTCTGGGTGACGCCGTCGCTGGTGAGGTTGGCCAGGTCGCCGTTGGCGGTCAGCACCGTGGGAGTCATCGAGGTCGAGTCCACCAGGATGCCGTCGGTGCGGTTGCCGACGATGTTCGACAGGGTGACCGAGGCGCTGGCCGCGCCGGTGATCACGATCGCCGCCGTGCCGCCGCCCTGCCCGTTGGTGGTCAGGGTGGCCTGGGTCACCGTGGGGGTGCAGCTGCCGGTGAAGGTCAGCGCGTCGGCGTAGCGGGTGGCCTGGATCAGGGTGAGGCTCGGGCTGCCGGCGTTGCAGTACACGGCGGTGGTGTCCGCCTGGTCGCTGGTCTGCGGCCGCAGGTTCAGGTTCTCGACCGCTCCGCCGTTGGCCTGCACGGTGGCCCTGAGGTTGGTCGCGACCGAGCCGTCGCCGCGGACCGAGGTCATCAGCTGCCCACCGACCGGAGCGTCGCCGCGCAGGGTGGTGTTGCTGGCCACCAGCAGCGGGAAGGTCTCGGTGGTGGCCACGCCGTACGAGCCGTTCCACAGCCGGGCCACGTGGACCACCTGGGCCCCGGTGCGCCCGGAGGCCGCGGCCAGGCCCTTGGTGATGCTGGCGAACGGGCACTGCTGCGAGCCGTTGCCGAACAGGTCGCTGCCCGCGTTCGGGTTGCCGTTGACGTACAGGTCGTTGGCCCCCGGGGCGGGGCAGCTGCAGGCGCTGTTGCTGCAGCCGACGTTGTTCGGGCACTGCGTCGCCGGCACCGGCTGCCAGGAGAGGCAGCCGCCGGCGTTCTTGGTGCACATCTGCACCGTAAACTGGCTGGCGCACTGGGTGACGCCCTCGGCCGGGCAGGTGTTGTTGCAGACGCAGGCCCCGCCGCTGCAGATCTTGCCCTGGCCGCACTGGGTGGTGGTCAAGGACAGGCAGCCGGTGGCCGGATCCTGGGTGCAGACGGTGGAGGCGCTGTTGTTGGCGTTGCAGCTGGCCTGGCCGGAGGTGGTGCAGGTGTTGTTGCAGGTGCAGACGCCGCCGGTGCAGGCCTGCTGCTGGCCGCACCAGGTGCCGTCGGCGGAGTTCTGGGTGAAGTTGCAGGTCATTCCGCCATTGCAGCTGAGCGTGCCCTGCTTGCACAGGTCGCCGTTGGGATGGCAGGCGGCGTTGGACACGCAGGTCCTGCACTGCCCGGTCTGGCAGAACATGTTGTTGCCGCAGTTGGTGCCGTCGGGGGCGTTGACCACGTTGGCGCAGGTGGCCGGCGCGCCGCCGCTGCAGTCGGTCACCCCGACCTTGCACTGGTTGTTGCCGGGGTGGCAGGCCTGGCCGCCCTGGCAGTTCAGGCACTGGCCGGTGGTGCAGACCTTGGCGCCGCCGGGATCGCAGACGGTGCCGTTGGCCGCGGCGTGCGGGCTGGAGCAGGTCTGCTGCCCGGTGGCGCAGGAGTAGGAGCCCAGCAGGCAGACGCCGTAGATGCAGTCGCCGCCGGCCTTGCAGGAGACGCAGGCGCCGGCGCTGCACACCATGTCGGTGCCGCAGGCGGTGCCGTTGGCCACCGCCGCCCCGCTGTCCACGCACTGCGGCGAGCCGCTGGTGCAGTCGATCTTGCCGACCTTGCACGGGCTGCCGGCGATGGTGCACGAGCCACCGGGCTGGCACTTGCACTGGCCGCTCAGGCAGGCCTGGTTCTGGCCGCAGCTGGCGCCGTTGGCGGCGGTGTGCAGGTTGCCGCACGAGGGAGCGTTGGCGGTGCAGGTCACCGTTCCGATCTGGCAGGCGTCGGTGGCCGAGGTGCACGGGGCGCCGGGCTGGCAGGTGCACACCGAGTTCAGGCAGGCCATGTTCTGGCCGCAGCTGGTGCCGTTGTTGGCCGGCTGCAGGTTGTTGCACTTGGGGCCGGTGGTGCAGTCCTGGGTGCCGGTGAGGCAGGAGTTGGCGGCGTCGGTGCAGCTGCCGCCCTGGACGCAGGCGGTGCAGCTACCGGCGCTGCACACCTGGCCGGTGCCGCAGCTGGTGCCGTCGGGGCTGGCGGTCAGGTTGGTGCAGGTCGGGGTGCCGCTCGAGCAGTCGAGCACGCCCATCTTGCAGGGGTTGGCGGGGTCGGTGCAGGCCTCCCCGCTCTTGCAGGCCCCGCACACCCCGTCCTTGCAGACCTGGTTGGTGCCGCAGCTGGTGCCGTTGGCCAGGTTCTTGGCGGTGCAGGTCTGGGTGCCGTCGGCGGCGCAGCCCAGCTCGCCCTGGGCGCAGGGGTTCTCCGGTGTCAGCGCGCAGCTGCCGCTGAACGGGCAGCCGCCGCCGCCGGAGTCCACCGCGTCCCCGGCGTCGCCGGAGCCGACGCCCAGCGGCGTCTCGCTACATCCGCTCGCCGCCAGCAGCGAGCAGCAACATGCTGCGATCAAAGAAAACCGCGACAGGGTCGACCACATGCGTCCTCCGGTGCGTGCGTGGGAAAGAAGCCGGGGCTGCGCGCCCGGCGGATCGGCATTTATTCGACCTAGACCCGGAAAACGCCACTCCAATCACACTTCGGCGCTCAGGCCGGCTAACGCACTGCGTTGAACAGAGCGCACAACAGGACGGCGCCCGGCCGTAGGCCGGCGGGAGGATGGAGGGGAATGGGGGCGGGGCTGGCTCAGCCGGCGGCGCCGGCGCTCTGGGGCGGGACGCCGCCCGGGGGCGACTGCTGGGGCTCGGGCTCGCTGGGCTTCTTGGGGGCGCGCTCGGCGGCCTGGGTGACGATGCGCTCGATCAGCTGGGGATACTCGATGCCGGCGGCCTTGGCGGCCATGGCGAACTCGGCCGAGGCCTCGAGGTAGGGGTTGGGGTTGATCTCCAGCACGTAGGGGTCGCCGGTTGGGGTGACGCGGAAGTCGACGCGGGCGTAGTCGCGCAGCTGCAGGGCCTCGAAGGCGGTGATGGCCAAAGTCTGCAGCCGCTGGCGCAGCTCGGCGCTGACCCGGGCCACCGCCGAGCGGGTCCCCTTGAACTCCGGGGAGTCCTTCTCGAACTTGCTGGAGTAGTCGGCGATGCGCGGGCGGTCCTTGGGATAGTCGCCGCGGAACTGCAGCTCGATCACCGGCAGCGCCGTCGGCCGCTCGCCCCCCAGCACCCCGACGTAGAGCTCGCGCCCCTCGATGTACTCCTCGGCCATCGCCACCTCGCCCAGGGAGTGGACGTAGCGGATGCGCTGCAACAGCTGCTCGACGCTGTAGACGATCGACTCGGGGGCGATGCCGATCGAGGCGTCGGCGCGCAGCGGCTTGACGAACAGCGGGAAGCGCAGCTGGCCGCCGAAGTCGAGGTTGTCGCCGTGGAAGACGGCGAAGTCGGGGCAGGGGACGCGGTGGAAGTTGAAGAGCTTCTTGGCCAGCGCCTTGTCCTGGGCCAGCAGCAGCCCGCTGAGCCCGGAGCCGGTGTAGGGCACCTCCATCAGCTCCAGGAAGGCGGCGACGTTGACCTCGAAGGTGTTCTTGTTGGCGAAGGTCTCGCAGATGTTGAACACCAGATCCGGCCGCCCGCGCGAGATGCCGTTGAGCAGGCTGCGCACGTCGCGCTCGACCGCGAAGCGGGTGGGCTTGTGCCCGAGCGCCTGCAGCGCGTCGAAGATCTGCCCTACCACCGGATCTTCGGGATCCGCCGGCGGCTGGTAGTGGAGGACGGGGATTTTCAGTGGTCGCATCCTGCCCCTATATACCTTGAACCTTCGCTCCCGAGGAAACAACGCGCCCCCCGGCGCGGCGGGCCCGGCGGCGGGAATTTCATCGGGCGCGCGCTCTGGCGCGACGGCGGCTGGCCGAAGTGCTCTGCGCATCTGTTTTGCTCGCTCGGTGGCCGTTCGGTCGGACGCGCGAGGCCGAGAGCCTGCGCCGCCGACGGAGTGGAGCCGGGCTCCGAGGAGCCGTTCCCTCCAATTCCCCTTGTCCAACGCTCGAGCGGGGCGCCGAGATTTCGCATCCGGCGCATCCCGGCCGGCGCCGGCGTCGGCGTCGGCGCCCGGCTCGCTCACTCGGTCGAATGGAGGCGGCGGTTCGCGCGCCGGAGGAGGGGCGCGCCCGCGGGGCTACAGCTCGCAGAACTTGCCGCTGTAGACCCGGTTCATGGCCAGGGTGGTCACCAGCACCGAGAACCGGGCCAGCGACTCGGCCTCGGCCCCGGGCTGGACCGACAGCTTCAGGGCGCGCAGCCGGGCGATCAGGTGGAGCACCATCGCCTTGACCGCAGGTCGCGCCAGCCCGGTCCAGTAGGCGACCGAGGTGATGATCTGCCTGCGCCCGGCGTCGATCACGTCGCCGGCCGCGGCGGGGTGGGCGCCGGGGGCGGCGAAGATCTCGCGCAGGTCGCCGTCGAAGTGGGTCGACAGCTGGCGGCCCACCTCCTCCGGCGGCCCCTCGCGCTCGAACAGCTCGCCGACCGTCTCCTCCATCGCCTCTACCGGCACGTCGCCCAGGTCGGGAGTGCGGCTCAGGACCTTGGGCTGGCCGGCGCCCAGCTCGGCGATGCGCGCCTCGACGTACTCGAGCTTGCGCAGGGCGGGCCAGCCCTTGTACGTCTCGCGCCAGTTCGAGCCGGGAGTCAGGTAGACGGCGAAGGTCTCGGCGAAGTCCTCGTCGGGGTGCTTCTGCGCGTACCAGCCCGGGATGTGGCGCACGTAGGAGCGGCTGAACGGCTGGACCTTGTACTCCTCGAGGTAGGGGCGGGTGTACGGGCCGAAGAGCGCGTGGAAGTCCTCGCGCTTGTAGAGCTCGTGGGCGTAGCAGAAGGCGTGGCCGGCCTCGTGCCGCAGGTAGATAATCGACTCGGACTCGGTCTCGCGGACCTCGCTGACCTCGCCCTCGATCAGCCCCAGCTTCTCGTCGGCCAGGTAGAAGGGGATGCCGATGATCGGCTTGCTGTCGGGGCAGCCCCACTCGTCGGAGAGGTAGCAGGGCGGGCGGAAGCCGATGCCCACCGCGGCGAGCTCCTTGTAGAGCTGATCGACCAGCTTCTCGACCGTGGTCCCGGTGATCTGCAGGGCCAGGTCCTTGACCCGGGTCTTGAGCAGCCGCTCGCGGTCGAGCGGGACGGCGCTCGATTCGCGGAAGGGAGGCGGGCTCTGGATCGCCAGCCCCTCGTCGGTGCGGGCGGCGGGGACGACTTCATTGGGCCGAGGGCGCTGCTCGCGGAACGGCGCGGCGGCGCTCTCCGTGCTCTGCTTCGGAAGTGGGCCCAGGCCGTCCACGGCTCGATCTCGCCTCTAAAGGAAGGGGCACCACCTAACCACAAGGCGGGGGTGGATGAAAACGGCTTGGCGGTCGCTCGATTGCGCGGTGCGGCAAGTCCTTGAGATCACCTGTATTTGCGGCGGATTATCCCGGGCGGGGGAGGGCCCGCTCGCCTTCATAACGCAGCGCGCTGCGGGCGGTCGGAAGTGCGGCGCCTTGGGAGTCGGTCACCCGTGATTGCGTCTCTAGACTCTTGCTGCTCGAGCGAGCCAGTACCCCGGTCGGCGCCTCTGATGCGCCACGGCGAGGACGACGACTCGCTCTCGCTCCCACTGAAAAGGAAAGGAGAAAGGGAAACGCGGCAAATAGAAGCACCGAATGCCGAGGTCCATGGGGAGGCCCGGCCAGGACGGCCATGTTTCCGGTCGTTCGCCGATGACCTCAAGGGAGCGCCTGACCTCTTCCAGGAAGTCCGCACCCAGGCCCGGGCGCTGCGCTTCGTACCAGTCACCGGCCGCAGTCAGCTCAGCAACCGCGTCCGGATGGATCTCGACTCTCACTCCCTAGCGCCTGCCCCAGCGCATCTGGAGCCGGCGATAGACGGAGTCCCAGTCCTCGAGCGCCACTCGGCCCTCTCGTACCTCGGCTGCTCGCCGCCGGATTTCTGAGAGCCACAACTCGGCCGCATCGGAATCGGTCGCGTCGTCCAGGCTCTCGATGAGTTCGTGCGCAAGCTTGGCCCGGTCACGAGCGGGGAGGGACAAGGCATTGGCAAAGAGTTCGTCGTTGGATGCCATGGCCCTTCAACCATAGCACCGCACGTCGGCTCGAGCCGTTGGTTAGCCTCAACCCTTCCCGGGCCGATGCTTTGCTCGCGCCACGTCGCCGTTGACCTCGCCTCGCCCGGCCGCTAGCTTGCGCGGCCATGGCACTGACCTTTCAAGAGCTGATCCTCAAGCTGCAGGACTACTGGGCCAAGCGCGGTTGCATTCTCGGCCAGGGCTACGACCTCGAGGTGGGCGCGGGGACGATGAACGCGCAGACCTTCCTGAGAGTGCTGGGCCCCGAGCCCTGGAACGTGGCCTACGTCGAGCCCAGCCGGCGCCCGGCCGACGGCCGCTTCGGCGAGAACCCGAACCGGCTGTTCCAGCACCACCAGTTCCAGGTGATCCTCAAGCCCTCGCCCAAGAACGTGCAGGAGCTCTACCTGGGCTCGCTCGAGGCCATCGGCATCAAGCACGCCGAGCACGACATCCGCTTCGTCGAGGACGACTGGGAGTCTCCCACCCTGGGCGCCTGGGGCCTGGGCTGGGAAGTCTGGTGCGACGGGATGGAGATCACCCAGTTCACCTACTTCCAGCAGGCCGGCGGCTTCGACTGCCGCCCGGTGGCCGCCGAGCTGACCTACGGCCTCGAGCGGATCGCCATGTACCTGCAGGGCGTGAACAACGTCTTCGACGTCAAGTTCAACAAGGACGTCAGCTACGGCGAGGTCTTCCACCAGAACGAGGTGGAGCAGTCCAAGTACAGCTTCCAGGAGAGCGACCAGGCGATGCTCTTCGAGCTGTTCGGCAAGTACGAGGCGGAGTGCAAGCGACTCCTGTCGCGCTCGCTGCCCATCCCGGCCTACGACTACTGCCTCAAGTGCTCGCACACCTTCAACCTGCTCGACGCCCGCGGGGCGATCAGCGTCACCGAGCGCGCCGGGTACATCAAGCGGGTGCGCGACCTGGCCCGCGGATGCGCCGTGGGCTGGCTGCGCGAGCGCGAGCGCGCCGGCTACCCGATGCTCAAGGACCGCTCCAAGGTCCCCCCGCCGCTGGAGCCGGCCGCCGCCTAGCGGCCCGGTCCAGCGGTTCGCCGGCCGCTCCTCGAGAGCGCCGGCGCTTCAATCCCGAGATTCTGCCGTACTGAGGAGTGGCAACGATGGCCAAGGACCTGCTGCTGGAAATCGGCTCCGAGGAGCTTCCCGCGTCGTTCGTGGCGCCGGCGCTGGCGGAGATGAAGGAGACCTTCATCGCCAAGGCCCGCGAGGCGCGGCTGGCCCACGGTGAGATCAAGACCTACGGCACCCCGCGGCGGATGGCGCTCGTCGTCTCGCAGCTGGCCGACCGCCAGGACGACCTGTCGAGCGAGGTGTTGGGCCCGCCGGTCAAGGTGGCCTTCGACGCCGAGGGCAAGCCGACCCAGGTCGCCGAGAAGTGGGCCGCCGGCCAGGGCATCGGCACCGACAAGCTGCTCAAGAAGGACACTCCCAAGGGCCCCTACGTCTACACGGTGCGCGAGGAGAAGGGGCAGCCGGCGGCCAAGGTCCTGCCGCAGCTGCTGCTGGAGGTGGTCAAGTCGATCCACTTCAAGAAGTCGATGCGCTGGGGCTGGCAGGAGGAGACCTTCGCCCGCCCGGTGCAGTGGATCTGCGCCCTCCACGGCGACAAGGCGGTGAAGCTGCAGTTCTCGGACGTCAAGAGCGGCAACACCACCCTCGGGCACCGCTTCCTCTCCAAGAAGCCCATCAAGCTCGAGTCGCCCGCCGGCTACCTCGAGGCGCTCTCCCAGGCCCACGTCATCGCCGAGCCCGACAAGCGCAAGGAGCTGATCCGCAAGGAGATCCACGCCGAGGCCTCCTCGGTGGGCGGCAAGCTCCTCGAGGACGAAGGGCTGCTGGACACCGTCACCTGGCTGGTCGAGCTGCCGGTGGGCGTGGTCGGCTCGTTCGACAAGGAGTTCCTCGACCTGCCGCCCGAGGTGCTGGTCAGCGAGGCCAAGGGGCACCAGAAGTACTTCTCGGTGGTCGACGGCCAGGGCAAGCTGCTGCCCAACTTCGTCGCCATCTCCAACATGCCGGTCAAGGACAAGGCCGTCAGCCGGGCCGGCTACGAGCGGGTGCTGCGCGCCCGCCTGTCCGACGCGCGCTTCTTCTTCACCGAGGACCAGAAGCGCCCGCTGGCCAGCAGGGTCGACGATCTCAAGCGCGTGGTCTTCCAGCAGAAGCTGGGGACCAGCTACGAGAAGATGGAGCGCTTCCGCACCTCGGCGACCTGGCTGGCGCACCAGCTGGGGCTGGGGGCCGCGGCCGCCGACGCCACCTCGATCGGCGACGAGCTGGCGGCGGCGGTGGAGGGCAACCACAAGTCCAAGTTCACCTCGACCGTGGTCCGCGCCGCCACCCTGTGCAAGGCCGACCTGGTCACCGGGATGGTGGGCGAGTTCCCCGAGCTGCAAGGGGTGATGGGTCGCGAATACGCCAAGGCCGGCGGCGAGCCCGCCGAGGTGGCGCTGGCGATCTTCGAGCACTACCTGCCGCGCACCGCCTCCGACGCGCTGCCCACCCAGGACCCGGGGGCGCTGATCGGAATCGCCGACCGGCTGGACACCATCGTCGGCATCCTGGGGATCGGCAAGGGGCCTACCGGCGCCGCCGACCCCTACGGCCTGCGCCGGGCCTGCCTGGCGGTGATCAACATCGTGCTGGCCCGCGGCTACCACTTCTCGCTGGGCGCGGCGATCGACAAGTCGCTCGACCTGCTCGGTGGGCGGGTGGCCGATCGCGCCAAGACCCGCAAGGACGCCCTCGACTTCTTCCGCGAGCGGCTCAAGAACCTGTGGGCCGAGAACAACCGCAAGGACGTGGTCGAGGCGGTGCTTTCCGCCGGCTTCGACGACATGGTGGCCGCCGCCTCGCGCCTCAAGGCGATGAGCAACATCGTCGGCCTGCCCGACTTCGATCCGCTGGCCGTGGCCTTCAAACGCGTGGTCAACATCATCGAGAAGCAGGCCAAGGACGTCCGCGTTGGCACCATCGACACCAACCTGCTGGCCGAGGACGCCGAGCGCAACCTGCACCAGCTCTACGAGTCGACCCGCGGCCGAATCGAGGGCGCGGTCAAGAGCCAGGACTTCCCCGGGGCGCTGCGCGAGATCACCTCGCTCAAGCCAGCGGTGGATCTGTTCTTCGACAAGGTGCGCGTGCTGGCCGACGACCAGCGGCTCAAGGAGAACCGGGTGGCGCTGCTGGTGGCCATCGGCAGGCTCTTCGGCGGGATCGCCGACTTCTCCAAGATCCAGGCCGGCGAGCAGCCGCAGGCCTAGGCTCTCGTTTGCAGGAAAAGAACCGGCCGGACGCTGGCGCTGTCCGATGGCTACTACGCCACCTTCCTGGGAACGGTCACCGCGTTTCCCGCCGGCCTGTTCGACGGCTCGGCCCGCTACGTCGGGGTCAAGATCGGCGGAAGCGAGCTGTCGCCGCGCCAGGAGGTGGGCTCGGTGGCCAATGCCCTTCACGTCGGTGAGGCGCGCAACGTGGTGGGCGGGACGGTGAACGTCAGCAGCATCACCGTGGCCAGCCAGGACGTCACCATCGCGGTCAGCCCGGCGCGCTTTGCCTCGGAGATCGCGGTGGCCTTCACCAACGACTACAACTCCGGCTACGACACCAATCTCTACGTCGACCACGTCACCCTCACCACCGCCGCTGGCAGCCTGACCGTGCCGGCGACCGATCAGGCTCACGTCATCTACGACCGCGGCGGCTTCTTCGATGGGGTGGACGTGGCGCCGGGGACCAACCTGCTTTCCATCAACGGCGCGCTGCGCATCTTCCTGACCACCGGAGCGCCGCCGGAGATCCCTCCGGGCACGGTGGTGGCCTTCGCCGGGCCGGTGGCCAACATCCCCAACGGCTGGCTGTACTGCGACGGCTCCTCGATCTCCCGCGCCACCTATCCGCGCCTGTTCTCGGCGATCGGCACTGCCAACGGCTCGGCCAGCGCCACCACCTTCAACGTTCCCGACTACCGCGGGCGGTTCCTGCGAGGGGTGAGCGACGCGAGCGGCCGCGATCCCGACGCCGCCGCCCGGACCGCCATGGCCGGCGGCGGGAACACCGGCAATGCGGGGCTCCGTCGAGGGACACGATCTGCTCAGCCACCTGCACACGGTAGCAACCGCCACCTCCGACACCTATGGGACCAACGCGAACCTGATTCTCCACAACCAGGGAATTCCCGAGGCCCAGTTCGCGCCCAGCGTCACCCGGCGGAACACGACCGCCACAGGCGGCAACGAGACCCGGCCAGTCAATGCCACGGTCAACTGGATCATCAAGTACTGACCTCCGAGCGCCCTGGTTGCCCAGGCCGCGTCTCGCCGCGGCTTGGGGGCGGCCGGCTTGGGAAGGGCCTTCCGCGTTCGGACGACCTCCCGGCGCGTTTGCAGTCGAGGCCGTCTCTTCCCAGCAGTATCCGGTAACTTACAGGCGTTGCCGCGTCCCTCTGATACACTCCGTCCGAGTGTTACGCCCCGTCGCTCGCACGCGCGGAAAGAGGTCCTCATGCGACTGCTCTTGCTGCTGTTGGTCCCCTCGCTGGCCCTGGCCCAGGTGCCGAACAAGCTCGGCTACCAGGGCCGGCTGCTCAACGCCGACGGCACTCCGGCCTCCGGTTCGAAGACCGTCACCTTCTTCATCGCGGATGCGGCCAACGGCGGCCAGACGCTCTGGACCGAGGACCAGATCCTGGCGCTGTCCGATGGCTACTACGCCACCTTCCTGGGAAGCGTCACCGCGTTTCCCGCCGGCCTGTTCGACGGCTCGGCCCGCTACGTCGGGGTCAAGATCGGCGGAAGCGAGCTGTCGCCGCGCCAGGAGGTGGGCTCGGTGGCCTACGCCATCCAAGCCGGGCAGGCGCGCGACGTGGTGGGCGGGACGGTGAACGCCAGCAGCATCACCGTGGCCAACGGCGGCACCCTCAAAGTCGGCAGCACCACCGTCATTGACGCCAGCGGCCAGGTCCCCAGCGCCTCGCTGGGCGCCCACACCCACGCCACCTCGGACATCACCTCTGGGACCATGGCCTTGGCGCGGCTGCCGACGGGCACCGGCAACGGCCTCGATGCCGACTTGGTCGACGGCGAGCACGCCGCCAGCCTGCACGACTTCTCCAAGCTCACCGGGATCCCCGCCGGCCTGACGAACCCGGCCGCCGGCGCGGCAGCGGCGATCATCAGCCAGGTGGTCGTCAGCGCGAAGGCCGACGTCTGCCCGACTCCGGCGCCGGCGCCGCACTTCGACCTCTACGTCAACGGCAGGATCGTCGGTGGAAAGGATGTCACCAACGCCAGCGCCTACCAGCCCTTCACCATCGCCGTCGCGCCTTCCCGCTATGCCTCGGAGGTAGCGGTGGTCTTCACCAGCGACTGGAACAACGGCACCTGCGACGTCAACCTCTACGTCGAGAAGATCACCCTGACCACCGCCGCCGGGAACATCACCATCCTCGCCACCGACTCGGCGCACGCCATCTACGACGTCGGCAACACCTACTTCGACTTCTTCGACAACGTGGACGTCCGGGCGGCGACCTCCACCCTCGCCTGGAATGGAGCGCTCCGGTTCCTGGTCTCGCCGAACCTGGGCGGCAGCCAGCCAATCATCTCGTGCAGCCGGGTGAAGTTCACCGCGCCGATGACCTACACCGATCCCACCGCGGGGCTCAATGCCAAGCTCGACATCGATCCCTCCGGAGCATCGGTCTGCGGCGCCGGCTGGCACGTCTGCAACTACCAGGAGGTCACCATCTACGGGATGCTCGGCGGCTGCGAGCCGACGAGCTACTCCTGGATCGTGGGGGGGTTCAGCAACACCGAGGGTCACCGCCGGTCCTTCTGGAGCAGCCAGGGAGGCACCCAGTGCCTGACCGGCGACTATCCCATCTGGTACGGGCCCTGGCCTCCGTACAAGGGGCGGGTTCACTGTAACGGTGGGACTGCGTCGGCGCCGGTCTCCTGCTGCATGAACTACTGAGCTCGCGCTCTGCCGATTGAACTTCCGCGCCCTGCTCGGACCTCCGGGCGGGGCGCTGCTGTAAGCCCTCATGCCGAGTTCATCCCTCCCCCTCGTCCTCCTGCCCGGCCTGGACGGCACCGGCGAGTTCTTCGAGGCGTTCTGCGCCGCGCTGCCCTCGAGCCTCGGGCCGCGCGTCGTTCGCTATCCGCGCGACCTGCCACTGGGCTATGACGCGCTCCTCGAGCGCGTGCTGCCCGAGTTGCCGCAAGATCGCCCATGGGTGTTGCTGGGCGAGTCCTTTGCCGGGCCCCTGGCGCTCAAGCTGGCGGCGAAGGCACCGCGCGGGCTGATCGGGCTGGTGCTGGTGGCCACCTTCCACCGCCGCCCGGTGCCCAGCTACCTGTCGGCCTTCTCTTGGGCGGTGGGGCCGACCCTCTTCCGCCGGCCGCTGCCGCGATTCGTGATTCACAAGGCGCTGGCCGGCACCGACGCGCCGGAGCAGCTGGTGGCCGATTTTCAGGTCGCCGTGACCACAGTGGCGCCGGAAGTCCTGGCGACCCGCGCGCAGGCTGCCCTCAAGGCCGACGCCACGGAAGAGGCTCGCTCGTGCCCGGTGCCGGCTCTCTACCTGGCGGCAGCCGGGGAAGGCCTGATGCGCCGCGAATTGCCCGATGAGCTGGCCCAGCTCATCCCCGATTTTCGCGTCGAGCGGTTGGACACGCCTCACCTGGTGCTGCAGCGCGCCCCGGAGCAATCGGCGAGGTTGATCGAGCAGTTCGTTGCCGGCTGCGCCGAGCGCCCGAAGGGCGCCGAAACCGCTCGGTAGCCGGGACGGCGCTCGCCGTCCGGCCAGCTCCGCTTCCCCGACTTCGGCGGCCAGACGACTGACCTTGCGAACTCATGAGCAGCCAAGAGCTGCCGCAAGGAGCCGTCCGATGATCAAGAAGATCGCATTGACCCTGATGTTCGCCCTGATGGCGCTGTCGGGCTCGCCGGCGCTCGCCCAGGAACCCGACACCCAGCTCCCCGAGTCGAAGCACCGCCTCGACCTCGGGCTGAGCACCGGCTGGAACGGTCCGGCGGGAACCGAAGGGGTCGAGGCCGATTTCCGGGTGATCGACCACCTCTCCATCGGACTGGGGGCCGGGAGCGCGGCCTGGGGCTTGCGCTTCACGCCGCAGGTGCGCGCCTATCCCTTCGGGATCAACCGCGCCGGGCTCTTCCTGGAGGCCGGGCTGGCCCTCAACACCGGCGGCAGCACCGCGCTGACCGTCAACGGCCAGGTTGCCCAGACCGCCGATCTGCTTTTCACCCCCGCGGCCAACGCCGCGCTCGGGTACCGGTTCTCCTTCGGGAAGTGGGTGTGGATGGCGCTGCGCGCCGGCTGGAGCGTCTCTCTGCGCTCGAACAACGTCAGCGTCCGTGGCGGCGGCGAGCTCGACCCCGCGCTCAAGCTGGTGACCGACGCCCTCTCGCCCGGCGGCCCGATCCTCGGTTTGACCGCGGGCGTCGCTCTCCTCTAGCTTGCCGTAGTCCATGGCCGGCCCGAGCTCCCAGCTGATCGCCGATCTCTATCGCCGCTACGGGCCGGCCGTGCACCGCCGCATCCGCTCTCTCGTCCACGACGACCAGGAAGCGCTCGACCTGACCCAGGAGACCTTCCTGGCCTTCATGAAGGCCGAGCGGAGCCTGCGGGGCGAGGCGGCGCCATTCACCATCCTCTACCAGATCGCCACCTTCAAGGCAGTGGACCGGCTTCGCCACCAGTCGCGCTGGAGCGGCAAGCTGCGCCCGCTCCAGGTTCAGGACGACGAGGATTCTCGCCCGATGGAGGAGGCAGCCGGAGGGCAGGAGGGAGAGGCTTCGAGGGTGGAGGCGGCGCGGGATCTGGCGCTGCTCACCGAGGGCGAGGAGCCGCGGGTCCTCACCGCGGCGATGCTCTACTTCGTCGAGGGCTACACCACCGAGGAGGTCGGGCAGTCGCTCGACCTGTCGCGCAAGACCGTCGGGAAGCTGCTCGCCCAGTTCGCGGAGCGAGCCAAGGCGCGCAGCCAGCGCCTGCAAGCGGGTGCCGCATGAACGGCCGGCAAATCAAAGACGCGCTGCTGGAGCGCTACCTCGCCCAGGACCTGGGTGACGCGGACAAGAGCCGGATCGAGAAGGCGCTGCAGGACTCTCCCGCCGACCGCGCTCGGCTCGACGAGCTGCGTGCCGATTCCCAGGCTTTCTTGACGATGCATCCGCCGGGACCGCTGGTTGCTCGGTTCGAGAGCAGTCGGCAGCGCAGGCGGCTGTGGCTGCTGCCGGCCTTCGCCGCGCCCCTGGTGGCGGCGGCGGCGATGATGCTGCTGCGAGTTGCCCCACCGGCCCAGGACGATTTCGCGGCCAAGGGCGGGGTGTCGCTGGTGGTCTATCTCAAGCAGGGAGAGCGGAGCCTCCGGCTGGAGAGCGGCGCCGCGGTCGCCCCCGGCGCGTCCCTGCGCTTCGAGGTTCGCGCGGGTGGTCCCGGCTTCGCCGCGGTGCTCAGCCGCGATCCCGTCGGCGAGGTCAGCGCCTACTACCCGTTCGGCTCCGAGTGGGCGGAACTCTACGACCCGGCCTCGCCCCTGCTGCCGGGAGCGGTCGAGCTCGACGCGAGCAAAGGTCAGGAGCGGCTGGTGGCGATCGTCGCCGGCGGGCGCTTCCGCCTCGCGCCGGTGCTGGAGGCGCTTAAGACCGGGGGCTCGCTCCAGCAGGCGCTGCCGAGCGGGGCGCAGGTGGTCGAGCTGGTGCTCACCAAGAAGTAGCGCCTGCCTCTAGAAGAAGAACCCTACGTTGAGCAGCGGCAGGATCATCAGCCCCAAGCTGTCGGCCTTGCTGTCGCGGTAGAGCGTCAGCCCCAGCCCCAGCTCGGTGGCGAAGCCCCACTGCGCGAAGTACTGCACCCCTAGGTCGAAGTGGACCGACTTGCCGAAGATGTCCTGGTAGGTGAGTTGGTAGGACTGGACTCCGTTGGTGCTGCCAGTGAGCACGCTCCGGTTGGGCTCCATCCAGCCCAGAGTTGCGCCGGTCAGGTGCGCCCCCACTCCGACGAAGGGGCTGAAGTTCCAGCCCATTGGAACCACCCGCACTCCCAGGTCTAGCCCGGGGCCGACGAAGTCCACCGCCAGGTGCGGCATCACCATGTCGGCGACGATCCCGGTGGCCACTAGCGAGAAGAAGCCGCGGGGAGTGAAGGTGTCGACGCCCAGGCCGAAGTGGCGCTTGAGCCGCGGGTTCTGCTTGAGCTCGCGCTCGACGCTGCGGCGAATCTCCTGCTCGCGCAGCGCCCCCCGGTCCAACTCGTCCAGCCGCCGGTACCACGCGCGGAAGTCCGGGTCCTCGGAGAGGGTGGGATCGGTGACCAGCGCCCCGCGCAGCGACTCGCGCTCGTGGACGTGGTCGCCGACTTGCTCGTAGGCCTCGGCCAGCCGCACCAGGGCGCGGGCCTTGCCTCGCACCGAGGCCCAATCGTCCGGCTGGCTGGCGAGGAGGTTGCTGAAGATCGTCAGCGCCGAGCCCGCCTCGCCGCTGGCGAGCATCTTGAAGGCCTGCTGGCGTTGGAACTCGCGCATGCCGGCCAGGTCGGTGTCCTCGGGGCGGCCCTTGAGCAGGCCGTTCGAGAGCGGAACCGGGGCGAAGGCCAGCGCGCCCACCGGAAGCCGCATCCCCGGCTGCAGTCCGACCTCGGCGACCTCCATGTGATCAGGGAGCACCCTCTTGACCCGGTAGGTTCCGGTGGGCAGCCCGATCACCGTCTCGCGCTGCGGGTTGGCGCGCCCCTCGGCGACCAGCTGCCACTCCTGAGGATCCATCACCACGTAGCGATCCCCGTCGGCGCGAGGCAGGACCAGCGACGCGGCCGCCTGGACGACGCGGGTCAGCACCACCTCGCCTTGGCCCTTGAGCTCGAAGCGAAAGGCCGGGCGCTGGGGCACGGGGGTGGGCGCGGTGTCGGCCGTGGTCCGGGCGTGGGCGTAGCCGTAGGCCTCGGACAGGGTGACCTGGCCGTCCAGGTCGGCATCGGCCGCCCCGCGCATTCCGGAGACCAGGTGGTGGGTGAAGACCGAGCCCGCCAGCGCGCGCGTCTCCTGCGACAGCTCGTCGGCGCCGCTGGAGGTGAGGAAGGCGACGCCGGAGACCTTCAGATCGTCCACCACCTTCACCTCGAACGGCGTCACCGGCCGGGCGCCCTTGGAGGCGAGGATCGAGCCCGACTTGCAGGCGTCGAGGATGCCAACCCGCACCGTCGCCGGCAGGTCGCGCACCAGCTCGTGGAACTCGTCGTGGGTCATCGGCTCGCCGCGCAGGTGCAGATGCCGCTGGTCGGCGTGTCCGGAGTAGTAGACGAGCACCAGGCTCTCGGACTTGAGGCCGCGCAGGGTTTCGCTCAGTCGGCGGAGCTGGGCGCGGACGTCGCCGGTGAGCGGGGCGCGCAGCAGGACCACGCGGTCGGGGGCAAAGCCGCCCAGCTCGATCAGCACCGAGCGCACGTGCTCGGCGTCGGTTTCGGCGTGGCGCAGCGGCTGGTCGTTGGCCCAGCCGACGTTGTCGCCGAAGACCAGCGCGAAGCGCTCCTCGGCGGAGGCCGCGGCGGCCGCGAGCAGCGTCAGCCCGGCGGCGAGGAGGGGAATCAGTCGATGGGGAAAGTGCACGCGGAGGCTCCGCAGGGCTGGCGGCCGGAAGAGGGAAGAAGCCTACATGCCGCGCCGCGTCTCGCTCAACCGGCGCGCTATCCTGCCGCCGCGGCGCTAGAGAAGGGGCGCCTGGAATCCAGGCTGAGGGTGCAGCATGCCCAGGAGAGATCCGATGGCCGAAAGAGTCTGTCCGTGGTGGCTGGGGTACGCGCTGGCCAATCCGCTGCGCCGGCTGGTGCAGGACCCCCGCAAGACGCTCGGCGGGCACGTCCGCTCGGGGATGACGGTGCTCGAGCCGGGTTGCGGCATGGGGTTCTTCACTCAGGAGATCGCTCGAGCGGTGGGGCCCGACGGCCGAGTCCACGTGGTCGACGTGCAGCCGAAGATGCTCGAGGCCCTGAAGCGGCGGATGGCTGCCGCCGGGCTGGACGGCAGGGTCGACGCGCGCCTGGCCAGCCAGCAGTCGATGGGAGTCTCCGACCTCGAGGGGAAGGTCGACCTGGCGGTGGTCGTCTGGAGGGCGCACGAGGTCGAGAACCAGGAGGGGTTCTTCGCCGAGCTGGCGGCCTGCCTCAAGCCGGGTGGGAAGATGATCCTGGCCGAGCCGCGCATGCACGTGGGGCAGAGCCTCTTCGAGGAAGAGCTCCAGCTGGCCGAGCGCGCCGGGCTGCGCGTCGAGGGCCGGCCCGAGGAGTGGATGAGTCGAGCAGCCGTGCTCGTCCGCGGCTGAGCCTTCCCCGCCCGCCGCATCCGCTCGCGTCCCGCCGCCCGCGTCCTCTGCGGCGGGGCAGACGCACTGCGGCTCGTCTATCGCGATAACCCGCCGAGATTCCTGGCGCTCCCGCTCCCAGGAGGCCTGCGCACAGCCCTTGCACAGCGCCTCTCGAAAAAGGGAGGTGCGCATGTGGCGCTGGCTCAAAGCCGCGGTGGTGGTGCCGTTTCGCCTTCATCTTCCGATGAGCCTGCTGATCGTCGGCTTCGTGTCGGCAGTGATCTCGGCCCAGATCTCGGATCGGACCTCGTTCGCCGGAGGCGAGCTGCGCCGGGACGTGATGGATCGATGGGGTGCTCCCATCTCCCAGAGCGCCCCGTCGGTTCGCTACGTCGCCAGCGGCGCGGTCTTCAACACGCTCGGCGCCATGGTGCTCGACAAGCAGGAGGTCAGCGTCCAGACGACGATGAACTACCGCAAGCGCGGGCTGGTCTACTTCTCCGGCTTCGACTTCGACTTTCACGGGCGCTACGAGGTGGCCAACGGCGAGGGACACGCCATCGACCTGGTCTTCGTGTTTCCGATCCAGGCGCAGAAGAACCAGGTGCTGCTGTCGGACCTGGTCCTCCTGGTGAACGGAGCGCAGGCCCCGGTGGACCTCGCGGGAGACAACGATCGCCTCGTCTGGACCGGGCGTGCCCAGCCGCAAGAGAGGCTGCGCTTCGAGATCTCCTTTCGCGGCCGCGGGCTGGACTCCTTCGTCTACACGCTCGACCCCTCGCTCCCGGTTCGCGGGTTCGACTTCACCTTCACCGCCAACGGCGGGGTCAACTACGACTATCCGGCGGGCGTGGTGCCGGCCGGCGAGGTGGTGGCGGAGGGCGGGAAGGCCGCGCTGCGCTGGCGGTACGGCTCGCTCGAGTCCGGCATCCCGGTGGGGCTCATCCTTCCCTCGGAGCAGAGCTGGGACTCCACCCTGGGGACCATGGTCCGGCGCTGCTGGGCGCCGTTCATCCCGTTCTTCCTGGCCACCGCCGCGCTCGCCCTCTATCACCGCCGGCCGCTCAAGGCCTGGCAGTCCTACCTGCTGGCGGCCTGGTACGGGCTGTTCTTCCTGTTGCTCTCCTACCTGGCCGCGTACTCGCACTTCTACGCCGCCTACGCCGTCTCTACCGCGGTGGTGATCGGAACCCTGGTCGTCTATCTCCGGGCGCTGATCGGGCGCTCGACCTGGCCGGTGCAGCTGGCCATCTGCGGAGCGTTCCTGGTCCTGCCGACGCTGGCGGTGCTCTTCCAGGGCTACACCGGGCTCATCTACACGCTGGAGCTGGTGGCCTGCCTGGGCGGCTTGATGGTCTTCACCACCCGCGAGGCCTTCCGCCGGCTGGTCGAGAACGTCCTCTCCCTGGTCTTCAACGAGGAGGTGCCCCATGTCTCGTGAGCTCTTCCTCGCGGCGGTCCTCCTGGCTGCCGTGCCGGCCTTGGCCGAGTCGGGCGGCGGCCCGGCGACGGCGACGATGCCCCTGTACGAGCTGCTGCGGCTGCGCGAATCCGCGGAGCCCCAGAAGGCCGCGGCGCCCAAGCCGCCCATCGCCGCCAGCATCGACGAGGTCGCCATCAGCGGCCGGCTGCTCGCAGAGGCCTTCCAGGGGACGGCACAGGTTAAGGTCTCGGTGCTGGGCGAGGGCTGGGTGCGCGTGCCGCTGCTCCGGCTCGATGCCCAGACGCACCTGCAGTCGGCGGCCGCCGGCGAGGGCTCGGTGGTGGCGGCGGAGGGCGACCTGCTGACGCTGATCACCTCCGGGCCCGGCCAGCGCACGGTCGAGCTCTCCCTGACAAAGGATGCGGTCCGCGAAGGGGCCCGGAGAACGCTGGAGCTGCCGGTCGAGCGCAGCGCGGTCGCGGTGCTGCGTGCCCGCTTCGATCCGGACCTGGTGCGCCTGCCGGCGCTGGCAACGACCTCGGGAGACGAGCTGCTGGCCTATCCGGAGCGCGGAAGCTTCCGGCTGAGCTGGGAGCTGCGCGCCGTGTCGCCGCAGCCGGTCGCCCAGGCCCAGTCGACCCGGCCGCCGGTCGAGCCGGTGATCACCGCGGCGCACGCCTCGGTCATCTGCACCTTGGATGGGCTGGAGCTCACCCGGCTGCTCTACGAGCTGCGGCTGCAGGGCCCGCAGGTGCTCGAGCTGACCATTCCCAAGGGAGTCCAGGTGCGCAAGGCCTATCTGAACGGCAGCGCGGTGGCCTTCGACGTGAAGGGGGCGAGCCTCAGGTTTCCGGTGGCTCCGCGTTCCGCAGGAGAGGACACCGCGCGGCTTGAGCTGGGCCTGGCCGGCGAGCGGCGGGAGTTCCACCTCTCGGGAACGCTGGCGCTCGCCCTTCCTTCGGCCGGCTGGCGGATCAACCAGCTCCTGGTCACCGTGCACCTGCCGCACGTCTTCAACTACGTCTGGTCGGGCGGCAGCGTCGCCCCGGCGGAGGTGGCGCCGGAGCCGGAGTTCCAGCAGGCGATGCCCACTCCGGGAAAGGTCCTCGGCTTCCGGCAGGAGCTGATCACCGCCGCGCCCGACCTGCGCCTGGAGTACGCGGTCGACCTCGACAAGCGCTACTTCCGCGCGGACGCGGCCTGGCGCTCCTACCAGCCGGCGGCGCGCGAGTAGCGACGAGGTCAGTTCGCCTGAACGGGAATTGGCTGCGTCGGGGCCGGCTCCGGCGGCTCGGCAGCGGCCGGGGGCGCGGGTGAGGGCGCGGGAGAGGGCGAAAGCGAGGGCGAAAGCGAGGGCGAGGGCGAGGGCGAGGGCGAGGGCGAAAGCGAGGGCGAGGGCGAAAGCGAGGGCGAGGTCGGCGGCGGCACCGGCTCCGCGAAGGCGGCGGGCGCGGAAGGCGCGAGCCTCCGCGGCGGGACGACCACTGCCGGCGGCACCGGGCAGTCGATGCACGCGCCACCGAGCGGGACCTGCAAGGTCATGCCGATGCTCAGCAGGTTGCCCTTGAGGCGATTGACCTTGCGGATCGAGGCCACCGAGGAACGGTACTTGCGGGCGATGGAGCCCAGGTTCTCGCCGCGCCGGACGCGGTGGATGGCGAGGTTGGTCTCGGGCCTGCTGGCGAGCAGCGGCTGGATGCGCCGCCCCAGCTCCTGGGCGCGGGGGTTGTAGAAGCGGACGTGGAAGTGGTCCCGGTGGCCGCGGGCGTGCTGCAGCAGCGAGTCGGAGCCAGCGTGGAAGAGCGAGTCGAGCCAGTCCCGATCCTCACCGCTCGAGAGGGCGTAGTCGAAGAGCCGCTTCTGCAGCCGGCGATCGACCAGGATGAAATGGACGTCGGTGAGCGTCGCGAGCGCGCGCACCAGGGCCCAGTTGCGCTGCAGGTCGAAGTCGTCGGGAGCGCGAGGCGGCCGCAGGGGGAGGCGGTAGAAGGCCAGGTCGACGTCGCGCCCGGACTGGTGGCTGTGGTGCGGCCGGAACCAGCCGCCCTCCTTCTGGCTGATGTGGCTGACCCGCAGCGGCTCGCCGGGGAAATGAAGGGCGACGAAGCGGATGGCCGCAGTCACCGCCTCGATGGTCTCGTCGGTGGCCCAGGTCTTCTCGGGATCGATCACCTTCCAGTAGGGACCGGAGGGGAACGGGCGGGCGTTGAGGAGGCGGCCGGCATCGGCGAACCCGACCGACATCGCGCCGATCTTCTCTGGCGACTCCTTCCAGAGGCGCTCGAGCTCCTGATCGCTCAGGTCCGAGGTGTAGCGCGGACCGGTCGAGGTCCCGGGCTCGGCGGCCTTCTCCTCTGGCTCGTCGCGCTCGGCGGAGTCGGCGGCTTCAGCAGCCTCGGCGGCCTCCGCCTCGGCCGGAAGGGAGGCGGGCTCTTTGGCTGCCTCGGGCGCGGCCTGCTGGGCCGGGGCGAGCTCCGGCTCGGCGGGAGCGAGCCCCAGATGCCCAGCGAGCGCCATGAGCAGGAAAGGAAGGAGGGCAGGCGACATGCCGGGCGGGGCTCCAGGGAACGGGCCAGCATAGGGGCGCCTCTCCGGAGCTGTCCACGCGGGACCGCTCGCCCGAGTGCCCGGAGGACGAGCTTAGATTTCGTAATCGACGGCGGCGCGGCTCTCGCGGACCCGGCCGATGAAGGCGACGATCGGCAGGTGCTCAGGGTGGTTCATGTAGGCGTCCATCCCGGCGCGGTCGGCGAACTCGCTGACGATGGCCAGGTCCCACGAGGCTTCGCTGCGCAGGAAGTCGATGCCGACCTCCATTGCCTTGAGGCTCGGCACCCTGCCCACCAGCGCCTCGAGGGAGGCCTTGATCTTGCGGGCGTTCTCTTCGCGGGACGCGCCCTCGGCCGACGGCTTGAGCTTGAGGAAGACGAGGTGCTTGACCATGGGCGGCTCCGGTTGCGAGGGACCGGAATCATAGGGGATCGGCAGCGGCCCGAGGTTAGGATTCCGCCGCTTCTTCACGCGCTCTGGTGAGGCCATGGCCACGCTCCGAACCGCCTGCCCCTTCGATTGTCCCGACGCCTGCGGCCTGCTGGTGGAGGTCGAGCAGGGCCGCGCGGTGGCGGTTCGCGGCGATCCCGAGCACCCGTACAGCCGCGGGACGCTGTGCCCGAAGATGACCCACTACGAGCGCTCGGTGCACTCGCCCGACAGGCTGCTGACGCCGCTGCTGCGAACCGGGGCCAAGGGGGAAGGGAAGTTCCGCCGCGTCTCGTGGGAGGAGTGCATCGCCCTCGTCGCGCGGCGGCTCCAGGAGATCTCCGGCGCCGACGGCCCGGAGGCCATCCTTCCCTACTCGTACGCCGGCACGATGGGGCTGGTGCAGCGCAGCGCCGGCCACGCGTTCTTCCACCGGTTGGGCGCCTCGCGGCTGGAGCGCACCATCTGCCAGCCGGCCAAGGACTTCGGCTGGAAGGCGGTGATGGGCTCGACGCCCGGCCCTCACCCGGACACAGTCCTCGACTCCGATCTGGTGGTGCTGTGGGGCATCAATCCGGTGGCGACCAGCGTCCACTTCGCCCAGCGGGTGACCGCGGCCCGCAGGCGCGGCGCGCGGGTGCTGCTGATCGACACCTACGCCAATCACAGCGCCGCCATCGCCGATGAGGTCATTTGCGTCCGCCCGGCCTCCGATGGCGCCCTGGCGCTGGCGCTGGTGCACGTCCTGGCTCGAGAAGGACTGGCCGATGAGGAATTCCTGCGGGCGCAGGCCCTCGGCTGGTCGGAGCTGAAGGCGCGCGTGCTGAGCGATTACTCGCCGCAGTGGGCCTCGCCGCGCTGCGGTCTTGTGGCGGCGCAGATCGAGCGCCTGGCGCGGGAGCTCGCCGCGGCGCGGGCGCCCTTCTTCCGCGTCGGCGGCGGGCTGAGCCGCTACGGCAACGGGGCGATGAACGTGCGCTGCATCGTGGCGCTGGCGGCGGTGCTCGGGGCGCCAGGGCGCGAGGGCGGAGGATGCCTCTGCTCGGCCAGCAGCGCCCCGGCCTTCGATCTCTCCCCGGTGACGCGCGAGGATCTGCAGCCGCGCCCGACCCGCCTGGTGAACATGAACCAGCTGGGCCACGCGCTGACCGAGCTTCGGTCGCCTCCGGTGCGCGCGCTGTTCGTCTACTGCTCCAACCCGGCGGCAGTGGCTCCGGATCAGAACGCGGTGCTGCGCGGTCTGGCGCGGGAGGACCTCTTCACCGTCGTCCACGAGCGGTTCATGACCGATACCGCCCGCTACGCCGACGTCGTCCTTCCTGCGCCCAGCTCGCTGGAAACCGCAGACCTCTTCCGATCCTACGGGCAGTACTGCGTCCAGCGGGTGCGACCGGTGATCCCGCCGCAGGGAGAGTGCAAGTCGAACTGGGAGCTGTTCCAGCGGCTCGCCACGGCGATGGACTTCGAGGAGGCGGTCTTTCGCAAGTCGGCCGAGGAGCTGATCGACGAGCTCCTTGCGCAGCCGTCCCCGTGGAAGGACGGCCTGGACCGCGCCGCGCTGGAGGCCGGGCGGGCGGTCGAGCTCAAGGTCCCGGTGCTGGGCTGGCAGACGCCCTCGAAGAAGATCGAGCTGCTCAACCCGGCGCATCGCGAGCCGCTGCCCCGGCTCCTCGAGTCGCACGCGGACGCCGGGCAGCTGCCGCTGCGGCTGATGACCGCCCCCGCGCTCAACACCCTCAACTCGACGTTCATGGAGCGGGAGGAGCTGCGCCGGCGCGAGAAGGCGATGACTCTCAAGCTCTCGCCCGCCGACGCCCGCGAGCGCGGCCTCTCCGACAGCGCCCAGGTGGTGGCCTTCAACGCGCTGGGCGAGGTCCGCTTCATCCTCGAGATCAGCGAGGACGTGCCCTCAGGCACCGCGGTCGCCGAGGGCGTGTGGTGGATCGCCCACGCCCCTGGAGAGCGCACGGTCAACGCCCTCACCGCGCAGCGGCTCACCGACGAGGGCGCGGGCTCCACCCTCTACGACAACCGGATCGACGTGCGGCCCGGATAGCCGGTCGCTCAGCGCCGGCGGCGCTGCAGGGCCAGGCCCAGGAGCCCCAGCCCCAGCACCGGGAAGCTGCCGCTGCTCGAGCAGGAGCAGCCCACCGGCGCGCCGCCGGCAGCGTTGCCGGAGGTGCCGGCGTCGAGCGTCGCGCCATTCCCCGAATCGGGCCCGGGCAGGCCGGAGTCGGTCGAGGTCGAGGCATCCGGCCCGGCCGGCTGCGAGGCATCGACCGCGGGCTGGCCGGCGTCCGGCGGCGGCGGAGGGTTGCAGCTGGCCTGGGTGAAGGTGATGGAGTCGATCACGTTGCCCTGCGTGTCCTTGACCTCGGCCGAGGCGCTGCTGCCGGCGATGTGGACCACCATGTAGGAAATGATCTTGGCGGCCTTGATCACCCCGGCCGCCCCGGGATCGGGGTCGTACATTGGCGCGCCGCCGCCGCCCACCACCATGTAGTCGACGCAGCCCTCGTGGCCGCGCTGGTAGTAGTGATCGTGGCCGCCGAAGACCGCCAGCGCCCCGTACTTGAGCATCAGCGGGATGATCTTGCTCTGCACGTCCGGCGAGCCGCCGTGCGCCCCCGTGCCGTAGGAGAAGGCACCCTGGTGGCTGAGCACGAAGATCAGCTTGCCGGCCGCCTTGGCCGCCGCCATGTCGGCGTCGGCCCATGCCGCCTGGGCGTCGGAGAGCAGCGGGTCGTGCGCCCCCAACTGCGTCAGGTTCGAGGGCCCCTCGAACGAGTTCAGCAGCACCACGTGCACCTGCCCCCAGTCGAGCGAGGTGTAGTAGGGGTTGGCGGCGTTGGCCAGCTTCTGGGCGCTGAGCAGCCCGTCGTAGAAGGTGCTGTCGATGCTCTCGT
Organism: Myxococcales bacterium; assembly: GCA_037442205.1. Classification (GTDB taxonomy): domain Bacteria; phylum Myxococcota; class Myxococcia; order Myxococcales; family UBA5297; genus JBBIQS01. The sequence continues at coordinate 55,545 of JBBIQS010000006.1, read as the reverse complement.
GGTTGCCGAAGACCGAGTACAGCGGCAGGGCGCGGATCAGCGGGCGCTCGACGTCGAAGAACTCGGTGTAGCCGTTGTCGTCCCCCGAGACCGCGGCGATGTTCAGGGCGAAGTCGCCGGTGTGCAGCAGGAACGCCGGGTGCTCGCGGGCGAGGATGGCGTCGACCGCCGCCTGGTGGTCGGCGCGGGTCGAGGTCGCCCCGACGCGGTCGTCGCGGTTGTCGCCGTAGACGATGAAGTCGAAGCTCTTGGGGCCGGCGGGGGCGGTGGTGAACTCGCCGGTGGCCGGGGTCGAGGCGTCGTAGCCCATGTCCAGCGAGAAGGTGTAGTGCGTCCCGGGGGTCAGGCCGGTCAGGTGCACCTTGTGGTAGCGCGAGCAGTTGCTGTCCTGGGCGGTGCTCGTGGCCACGCTCGAGGAGAGGGTCAGGGTGGGGAGGTTGGTGTTGCCCTCCATCTTGCACTGGAAGCCGTCGCCCTGGTGGTGGAGCGTGTACCAGGCGACCCAGGCCTCGGTCTGGGTGACGCCGGTGATCGCCGGCCCCTTGCCGACGTAGGGGGTAAGAGCCGCCAGCGCCTGCGCGGGGAGCAGCGCGAACACGGCGACCATCAGCAATCGGGCAGCGGACATGTTTCCTCCGAGCAGTCAGGACTGAGCGGGCAAGTATAGTCGCCCGCTTTCTGGGGGGCCCGACAATCGTCGGATCGCCGGCAGTGATGCTTTCAGGTCCAAGCACCGGCAGCCCCGTGCTCCCGAGGGCGGGCACGCGCGGTTGGCGAGAGGGCGGCGAGGCCGGATCCCAGAGGCTTGCGCGGGAACGGCGCCGTCCTCTTTTTCCTTCTCATCGCAGGCTGAACTGCCTATCCTTCGCCGCACTCGAAGGGCCCGGTTTCAGTGAGAGGAGGCGGGGCCCCGACCCGAGGTGAATCTGGGGCAGGCAAGGGGAGGGCCGGGAGACCAACGCCTCGCCGACCACCTAACGCCCAGAGATTAGACGCCAATCCGACTGGAGGCTGCACATGGCTCAACACGTTTACTTCTTCGGCAAGGGAAAGGCCGAAGGGCGCGGCGACATGAAGGAAGTGCTCGGCGGCAAGGGCGCCGGGTTGGCGGAGATGACCAACATCGGCTTGCCGGTCCCCGCCGGCTTCACCATCACCGTCCCCACCTGCGTCGAGTACTACGCGCTGGGCCGCAAGATGCCCAAGGCCCTGGACAAGGAAGTCCGCGCGGCGATGGCCCGGCTGGAGAAGGTCACCGGCAAGAAGTTCGGCGACTCCAACGACCCGCTGTTGGTCTCGGTCCGCTCCGGCGCCGCCCGCTCCATGCCCGGGATGATGGAGACCATCCTCAACCTGGGCCTCAACGACGTCTCGGTGGAGGGGCTGGCCAAGAAGACCGGCAACCCGCGCTTCGCCTACGACGCCTACCGGCGCTTCATCCAGATGTTCTCCACCACCGCCATGGGCCTGTCCAAGGAGCCGCTGGAGCACATGCTCCACGACCTCAAGGAGAAGAAGGGCGTCAGGAACGACACTGACCTGACCGCCGAGGACTGGAAGCAGCTGGTGGCCCAGTACAAGGCCTTCTACAAGCAGAACAAGGGCGAGGACTTCCCCCAGGCGCCCGCCGCCCAGCTGTGGGGCTCGATCGCCGCGGTGTTCAACAGCTGGGAGGCCGACAAGTCGGTCACCTACCGCCGGGTGGAGAAGATCTTCGACATCAAGGGCACCGCGGTGAACGTGGTGCAGATGGTCTTCGGCAACAAGGGCGAGAACTCGGGCACCGGGGTGTGCTTCACCCGCGACCCGAACAGCGGCGCCGACGTCTTCTACGGCGACTACCTGGTAAACGCCCAGGGCGAGGACGTGGTGGCCGGCATCCGCACCCCGATCCACCTCTCCGAGCTCGACCGGGCCCAGCCCCACATCTACAAGCAGCTGGTCGAGGTGCGCCGCAAGCTGGAGAAGCACTACAAGGAGATGCAGGACCTCGAGTTCACCATCGAGGACGGCAAGCTCTACATGCTGCAGTGCCGCACCGGCAAGCGCAGCCCGCGGGCCACCTTCCAGATCGCCGCCGACATGGTGGGCGAGAAGTTGATCACCAAGGAAGATGCCGTCCGCCGCGTCACCCCCGAGGACATCGAGCGGCTGTTCTATCCGGTGATCGACCCCAAGATCTCCAAGGGCGAGCTGGAGTCGAAGAAGCTGGCCAGCGGGATCAACGCCGTCCCCGGCTCGGCCTCCGGCGAGGTGGTGTTCAGCGCCGCCGAGGCCGAGAGGCTGGCCGCCGAGGGCAAGAAGGTGATTCTGGTGCGGCGCGAGACCAGCCCCGAGGACGTGGGCGGCATGCACGCCGCTCAGGGCATCCTCACCGCCACCGGCGGCAAGACCAGCCACGCGGCGGTGGTGGCCCGCGGCTGGGGCAAGTGCTGCGTGGTCGGCTGCGAGGCGCTGAAGATCGACTACTCCAACGGGCTGATGACCGTGGGCGACCGGGTGATCCGCAAGGGCGAGTCGATCACCCTCGATGGCTCGGAGGGCCTGGTCTACCTGGGCGCCATGCCGCTGGTGAAGCCGGAGCTGCCCGACGCCTACTACACGGTGATGAAGTACGCCGACGACATCCGCACCCTGGGCGTGCGCACCAACGCCGACACCCCGTACGACGCCGAGAACGCGGTCAAGATGGGCGCCGAAGGCATCGGCCTGTGCCGCACCGAGCACATGTTCTTCGACACCGAGGAGCGGCGCGAGGCGATTCAGGAGATGATCGTCGCCGAAACCCAGCAGGCGCGGCGCATCGCGCTGGGCAAGCTGCTGCCGTTCCAGCGGCAGGACTTCTACGGCATCTTCAAGGCCATGGATGGGCGGCCGGTGACCATCCGCCTGATCGACCCGCCGCTGCACGAGTTCGTGCCGCACGACGAGCCGCACCAGCGGGCGCTGGCCGCGAAGATCGGCGTGCCCTTCGAGAAGGTGAAGTTCCGGGTCGAGCAGCTGCACGAGGCCAACCCGATGCTCGGCCACCGCGGCTGCCGCTTGTGCATCACCTACCCCGAGATCCTCGACATGCAGGTGCGGGCGATCATCGAGGCGGCGGTGCAGTGCAAGAAGGAAGGGATCCCGGTCAAGCCGGAGATCATGCACCCGCTGGTCTTCGACAAGAAGGAGCTGAAGATCCTCGAGGAGCAGACCCGCAAGGTGGCCTCGGAGGTGCTGGCCGAGGCCGGCATCAAGCTCGACTACATGGTCGGGACGATGATCGAGATCCCGCGGGCGGCGCTGCTGGCCGACGAGGTGGCCGAGGTGGCGGAGTTCTTCAGCTTCGGCACCAACGACCTGACCCAGATGACCATGGGCCTGTCGCGCGACGACTCGGGGCGCTTCCTGCCGGACTACGTGGACCAGAAGAAGGCGGGTATCTTCCGCGAGGATCCGTTCCAGTCGCTGGACCAGTACGGCGTCGGCAAGCTGGTGAAGATGGCCGCCGAGGCCGGTCGCCGGGTGCGCCCCAAGCTGAAGCTGGGGGTGTGCGGCGAGCACGGCGGCGAGGCCAAGTCGGTGAAGTTCTTCCACAAGGTCGGCCTGAACTACGTCAGCTGCTCGCCGTACCGGGTGCCCATCGCCCGGCTGGCGGCGGCGCAGGCGGTGGTCGAGGAGAAGCTGGCCAAGGCCGCCCCCAAGAACGGGATCACCGTGAAGAACGGCAAGGCCGCCAAGGCGGTCAAGCCCGTGAAGGCGGCCAAGGCAGCCAAGAAGCCGGCGCGCAAGCTGGCCTCGCGGCACGCCCGGGCCTAGCAATCCTCAGTCGCTGAGTTCAAGGTGGGGACGAGAGCGCTCGCTTTCGTCCCCACCGCTGCTTCAGGCGGACCCATGAAGACCTATGTCGCCCTGCTGCGTGGCATCAACGTCGGCGGCAGCAAGCCGGTGCCGATGCCGGCGCTGCGCGGGCAATTCGTGGAGCTCGGCTTCCCGCGCGCCGAGACCTATGTCCAGAGCGGCAACGTCGTCTTCGAGAGCAAGGGCGCGGTCGGCCCCAAGCAGATCGCCTCGCTCGAGCGCCGGCTGGCGGAAGCTTTCGGGGCCCAAATCCCGGTGATCGTCCGCGCGCAGCAGAAGCTGAAGGAAGTGCTCGAGAACAACCCGTTTCCTGGCGTCGAGGCCGACCCGACCAAGCTACTGATCGTCTTCCTCGAGGAAGCGCCGGGCGTCGCCGCGGTGGCGAAGCTCGACCCCAAGCGCTCGCCAACCGACCGGTTTGCGGTGGATGGCCAGGAGATCTATCTGAGCTGCCCCAACGGCTACGGCCGCAGCAAGCTCACCGCCGACTACTTCGAGCGGGTGCTGAGGGTTCGCGCCACCGCGCGCAACTGGCGCACGGTGCAGACCCTGGCCGAGTGGGAACTGGGCAAGGGCGCGAAATAGCCGCGTCGGCTGTCAGAACACCTGGTCGGCGAAGCGGAAGAACATGAAGTGCGGCGACGCCGACAGCGGGCGGACGACGATGGCGCCGTCCCAGCCGTTGTTGCGGTGGATGAGGTGCATCCCATCGGTCCCGTAGCCAGAGCCGTAGATCGAGACGTGGTTGGCGTTCTTGAGGGCGGCGGTCACCTGCTGCACCAGCTGGGCCTTGGTGGTGGTGGTGAAGTCGCCGGAATGCAGGTTGACGCTGGTGGCGTAGTTGAGCGGGTAGGTGGTGTGCCATCCCTCGCTCCAGACCTCGGTGGGCAGGGGCAGGTCGCGCTCGGCGAAGAGCACATCTGACGCGGTCGGCGAGGCGACGTTCACCGCCACGTCGTAGATCGCCTGGTTCATCTTCACCTGCAGGTGGATGTGGTCATTGTCGGCGTTGCACTTGCCGTTGCCCGGCGGGACGACCGCGACCAGGTAGCCGTCGAGCCGCGCATGCGAGCGCGTCAGCGCCGAGCCGAAGGTGCTGGTGCAGGTCTGCCGGGTGGGAGTTCCGTCGTCCTGGAAGACCTGGGCGTCGGCCTTGCCAGCGTCGGCGCCGGCGTCAACAACGGAACCGGCGTCGTCTTGAGCGAAGCCGGAACCACCATCCGGCTCCTCGCCGGTGACAGCAGGAGTGCCGCAGGCCAGGGCGCCGAGGACGGCGAAGGCGGCGGCGAGGAGGCTGGCGGACAGCGTACGTGCAGACATGGCAACTCCTGGGCCCCCGGCCGAGACTTCAATGATGCCGGGGCGGCCTGGAAGTTGCCACTCCAACGCCAGCGTGCGCTCCGCTACAGGCGCACCATCAGCGCGGCATTGAAGCGGTTTTCGGCGTTGACGAGGTCGGGCTGGAAGCCCTCCACCGCGCTGCCCGGGGAGCCCTGGTTGCCGCCCGGCGGAGTGACGCCGCCTCTTCCGGCAAAGTATGGGACGTTGGCCTGCCGGTGGATGTACTCGACGCGAAAGGTGAGGAACTGGCTGGGCATGTAGTCGAAGGAGACCGAGGCGTCCCAGGCGCGGAAGTCGTCGCCGGGATTGGCGGTGAAGTAGGGCGTCCCGGAGAAGGCGGTGGCGCCGTTGATCGGCGGCAGCAGCACCAGGTAGCGGCCGGGGTTGTGGATGGCTCCGGCGCCCAGGGTCAGCCCGAACAGATCGTCCAGGAACCACAGGCGGTTGTAGGCCATCGCCCCGAGGAAGTACTGGGCGGGGCGCGACGGTTCGGAGCCGCCGCAGGAGACGCCGCCGCCGCTCTCGCAGCCGGCATCGACGGTGAGCGAGAAGGCGGCCTTGCTCAAGAAGCCCTTGGCCTCGAAGTACTTCACCTGGAGGCTGGTGTCGCTGTGGAACCGCATCCGGTTCGGATTGGCGAGGGTGTCCCTGCCGAAATACTCGTTGGTGACGAAGGAGACCGAGCCGGTGGGGCGCCACAACACCTGCCAGCCGAACCCCGGGGCTTCGTTGAAGGCGCCGTAGGACTGCCAGCCGTTGACCAGCCAGGGCTCGATCTTGAGGCGGTCGGTGAGGAAGAGCTGCAGCCGCACGCCGTTGAAGAACCAGGGCGTGTTCGCCGACACGTAGGACATCTGGAAGACCCAATTCTCGTAGTTGTAGTAGCTGCACAGGCCCACGTAGGACATGAAGATGCCGGCGTCGAGGTTGATGCCGTGCAGCACGTCCCAGTGGTAGCCGCCGTAGGCCTCGGACAGGTAGCGGTAGGCGTCGGAGAGGTTCCACTGGCCGCGACCCGGGCTGGCGTCGTTGCGCGGGGTCATCGTCGAGTACATCCCGAACTGCGTCATCAGCCGGCCGCGGACGTGCTTGTAGTGGAAGTCGCCGCCAATCCCCAGCTGATCCATCTGCAGCTCGCCGGTCCGCCCGGAGTTGGTCGAGCCGACCATGGTGTGATCCTGGGGACGGGCCGGGTCGTAGACGTAGTTGGTGTCCAGGCTGAACTGGCCGGTGAACACCGCCCCGTCGAGTGGGAATTCGGTCTGGCGGCTGTTGCCGTTGAGCCAGGAGAAGTCGGCGAAGGAGAACGGCTCGAGGATCTTCTGCTCCTCCGGGGCCTCCGACGGCGTGGCCTCAACCGCGGCTGCCGCCGCCGGCGAGGCGAGAGAGAGGGTGAGGGCAATCCAAAGTCGGGCGTCCACGGCAGCTCCTTGTTGAGTCGGGGATGTCCGGCGCACCTAGGCACTTCTCGTGCCGCTCTCTTCTGGCTCGACGAGATGGGGAGCGTGCGCCCGCAAGCTACTGGAATTGGGACGGGCTAGGGCCCTCGTCCCGCGCACCCGAGCGTTCGCCGCCCGTCTCGGATTCCCTTTGGGCGAGCGGTGACAACTGCATTTCGCAGGGTGGCGCGGCCGGTGTCGTGCAGTTTGCAGGGAGCCCCCGGCTGCCGATCGGATCCAAGCGCCCAAGATTGCTGCGGATCGGGTTGGCACGAAGAGTGCGCTATGCGAGGCAGCGCCGATTCGCGGCGCCGACAGCTGGCGCGCACCCAGCCGAAGGAAGGACGCCCCATGGGAGACCTGCTGATGCTCGCCGCGACGGTGGCCTTCTTCGCGCTGGCCGACCTCTATGCCCGCGCCTGCGACCGCCTGTAGGAGGCGACAGTGATCGTCGAGTACCTCGTTGGACTTTGCGTGGCGGTGGCCTTGGCCGGCTACCTCGTCTACGCGCTCGTTCGTCCGGAGAAGTTCTAGACCGCCATGACCGCCATCGGTTGGATACAGATCGTCGTCTTCGCGCTGGTCGTCGCGGCGCTCACCAGGCCGCTCGGGGGCCTGCTCTATCGGGTCTTCGAAGATCCCGAGCGCTCCCGGGGCGTCCGCCAGGTCGAGGGATTTCTCTTCAAGCTGGTCGGGATCGATCCCCGGCACGAGCAGACCTGGCTGCAGTACACCGGCGCGCTGCTGGCATTCAGCGCCCTGGGGATGGCGGTGACCTACGCCATCCAGCGGCTGCAGCACCTGCTGCCTCTCAACCCGCAGCATCTCGGCCCGCCGAGCGATCATCTCGCCTTCAACACCGCGGCCAGCTTCATCACCAACACCAACTGGCAGTCGTACTCCGGCGAGTCGACGATGAGCTACCTGACGCAGATGGCGGGGCTCGCCTGGCACAACTTCACCTCGGCGGCCACCGGCATCGGCGTCGCGCTGGCCATGGCCCGCGGGCTCACCCGCCGGGCCAGCCCGGACGGCTCCAAGACCCTGGGCAACTTCTGGGTCGACCTGGTCCGCGCAACCTTCCTGGTGCTGGTGCCGATCAGCGTCGTCGGCGCGCTGGCGCTGGTCGCCGGGGGCGTCGTCCAGACCTTCGCGCCGTCGCTGGCGGTGACCACGCTCGACGGCGCCAGCCAGACGATCGCCGTCGGACCGGTGGCCTCGCAGGAAGCGATCAAGATGCTGGGCACCAACGGGGGCGGCTTCTTCAACGCCAACAGCGCCCATCCCTTCGAGAACCCGACCCCGTGGACCAACTTCCTGCAGATGGTCCTGATCTTCGCGATCCCGGCGGCGCTCACCTACACCTACGGGCGGATGGCCAAGAACCAGCGCCAGGGCTGGGCGATCTTCGGAGCCATGGCCTTCCTATTCGCGGCCGGCCTGGTGGTCTGCTACGCCGCCGAATCGAATCCGAACCCGGCGCTCGCGGGCCTGGACGTCGACCAGTCCGCGGGAAACCTCGAGGGCAAGGAGGTGCGCTTCGGGGTCGCCAGTTCGGCACTCTTCGCCACGGTCACCACCGACGCCTCCTGCGGCGCGGTGAACGCGATGCACGACAGCTTCACGCCGCTGGGCGGCCTGGTGCCGCTGCTCAACATCATGCTGGGCGAGATCATCTTCGGCGGCGTGGGCGCCGGGCTCTACGGAGTCTTGATCTACGTGCTGCTGGCGGTCTTCATCGCCGGGCTGATGGTCGGGCGCACCCCCGAGTACCTCGGCAAGAAGATCGAAGCCCGCGAGATGACCCTGGCGGTGCTCTACATCCTGGTCTTCCCGCTGGCGGTTCTCGGGCTGTCGGCCTGGGGGGCGGTGGCCGGCTATAGCACCAGCTCGCTCAGCAACGCCGGTCCCCACGGTCTTTCCGAGATCCTCTACGCCTTCACCAGCGGCGCGGGGAACAACGGCTCGGCCTTCGCCGGCCTGAACGCCAACACGCCGTTCTGGAACCTGACCCTGGCGGTGGACATGCTCGCCGGGCGCTTCCTGATGATCATCCCGGCGCTGGCCATCGCCGGCTCGATGCGCGGCAAGCGCGACACGCCACCTGGGCCCGGGACCTTCCCCACCGACGGCGCACTGTTCGCGGCCCTGCTGGTGGGCGTGATCATCATCGTCGGCGCGCTGACCTTCTTCCCCGCCCTCAGCCTGGGGCCGATCGCCGAGCACTTCGCGGCGCAGGCCGGGAGGGTCTTCTAATGATCCACTCCTCTGACAAAGCCCCCGCAGAGCTGGTCCACAAGCAGCCGGCGGCGGCGGCGCGCTCCAAGCCGCTGTCGCTCTTCAATCCGGAAATTCTGCGCCAGGCGGCTCTCGACAGCCTGCGCAAGCTCTCGCCGCGGCAGGTGGTGCGCAACCCAGTGATGTTCGTGGTCGAGGTCGGCAGCGTGCTGACCACGCTGGTCGTGCTCCGGGACCTCTTCTCGCGCGGCACGCCGAGCGACCCGGTCTGGTTCACCGCGCTGGTGACCCTCTGGCTGTGGGGCACGGTGCTCTTCGCGAACTTCGCCGAGGCGGTGGCTGAGGGTCGCGGCAAGGCCCAGGCCGCAACCCTGCGCAAGATGAGGACCGAGACCGTCGCCCGCCGGCTGGTGGACGGGCGCACGGAGACGATCTCGGGAGCGAGCCTGCGCAAAGGCGACCTGGTCGTCGTGGAAGCCGGCGAGATGATCCCCGGCGACGGCGAGATCATCGAGGGCGTGGCCTCGGTGGACGAGTCGGCGATCACCGGCGAGTCGGCGCCGGTCATCCGCGAGAGCGGCGGCGACCGCTCGGCGGTCACCGGCGGGACCAAGGTCCTCTCCGACCGGATCGTGGTGCGCATCTCGTCGAATCCCGGCGAGACCTTCCTCGACCGGATGATCTCGTTGGTCGAAGGCGCCTCGCGCCAGAAGACCCCGAACGAGATCGCGCTGCACATCCTGCTGGTCGGGCTGACGCTGATCTTCCTGCTGGCCTGCGTGACCCTGGTTCCGCTGGCGCTCCACTCGGGCATGGCGCTGTCGACCACGGTGATCGTGGCGCTGCTGGTGTGCCTCATCCCCACCACCATCGGCGGGCTGCTGTCGGCCATCGGCATCGCCGGGATGGATCGGCTGATCCGCAAGAACGTGCTGGCGATGAGCGGCCGGGCGATCGAAGCCGCCGGCGACGTCGACACCCTGCTGCTCGACAAGACCGGGACCATCACCCTGGGCAACCGGATGGCCACCGAGCTGTTGCCGGTGGGCGGGGTGCGGGCGGAGGAGCTCGCTGATGCCGCCCAGCTGGCCAGCCTGGCCGATGAGACGCCGGAGGGCCGCTCGGTGGTGGTGCTGGCCAAGGAGAAGTTCCATCTTCGCGGGCGCGACATCGGAACCCTCAAGGCGCACTTCGTGCCGTTCTCCGCGCAGACGCGCATGAGCGGCTGCGACCTCGATGGCAGGAAGATCCGCAAGGGCGCGGTGCAGGCCGTTCGCACCTGGGTCGAGTCGCAAGGCGGTCAGGTGCCGACCCAGCTCGAGGGGCTGGCCCACGGAATCTCCGACGAGGGCGGCACGCCGCTGGCGGTGGCCGACGGCCCGCGCGTCCTCGGGCTGATCCGCCTCAAGGACGTGGTCAAGGGAGGCATCAGCGATCGCTTCGAGCGCTTCCGGGCGATGGGCATCCGCACGGTGATGATCACCGGCGACAATCCGCGCACCGCGGCGGCCATCGCCCGCGAAGCCGGGGTCGACGACTTCCTCGCCGAGGCGACTCCCGAAGCCAAGATGCAGCTCATCAAGGCCGAGCAGGCCAAGGGCAAGCTGGTGGCAATGACCGGCGACGGCACCAACGACGCCCCGGCGCTCGCCCAGGCCGACGTCGGCGTGGCCATGAACACCGGTACCCAGGCGGCCAAGGAAGCCGGGAACATGGTCGACCTCGACTCCAACCCCACCAAGCTCCTGGAGGTGGTCGAGGTCGGCAAGCAGCTGCTGATGACCCGCGGGGCGCTGACCACCTTCTCGATCGCCAACGACGTCTCCAAGTACTTCGCCATTCTGCCGGCGGCCTTCGTGGTCGCATTCCCCGAGATGGCGCCGCTCAACGTGATGCGGCTCACCTCGCCCCAGAGCGCCATCCTCTCGGCGGTGATCTTCAACGCGCTGATCATCGTGGCCTTGATCCCGCTTGCGCTGCGCGGGGTGCGCTACCGGCCGCTGGGCGCGGCGGCCCTCTTCCGACGCTCGATGCTGATCTACGGCGCGGGAGGCATCGTCGCCCCGTTCATCGGAATCAAGATCATCGATCTGTTTCTCACCGCCATCGGGCTCGCCTAGGGACCCACCATGAAGACACTCGCCATTGCGGCGCGGGCCACCGCGCTCACCTTGCTGGCCACCGGCATCGTCTACCCGCTGATCGTGACCGGCCTGGCGCAGCTGCTCTTTCCGGCCGAGGCCAACGGCAGCGTGGCGCGCGGTGAGGGCGGCCAGGTTATCGGCTCGGAGCTGATCGCCCAGAAGTTCAGCTCGCCCGCCTACTTCCAGCCACGGCCCTCGGCCGCGGGAGACCAGGGCTACGACGCCAGCGGCTCCTCGGGATCGAACCTGGGGCCGACCTCCAAGAAGCTGCGCGAGCGAGTGCAGGCCGACATCGAGCGGCTGCTCCAGCAGAACCCGCAGGCCCAAGGATCGGTTCCCGCAGAACTGGTGACCGCCTCCGGCAGCGGCCTCGACCCGCACCTCTCGCTGGAGTCGGTGCTCTGGCAGTTGCCGCGAGTGGCGGCCGCGCGCCAGATCGCGCCGGAGCGAATCCGGGCCCTGGTCGACGACATGCGCCAGGGCCGCGACCTGGGTCTCTTCGGCGAGCCGCGGATCAACGTCCTGCTGCTCAACCTCGCCTTGGACCGCCAGTTCGGCCGCTCGCAGACCGCGGTCAGGCCCTGAAGTAATCTCGCTCTCCAATGCAACCCAAGACCCGGGCCGACGACTTTCTGGAGCTGGTCCAGCGCGCCAAGCGCGGCCGGCTGCGGCTGTACATCGGCTTCGCCGCCGGCGTCGGCAAGACCTACCGCATGCTGCAGGAGGCGCACGCCCTCAAGAGCCGCGGGACCGACGTGGTGCTCGGGCTCATCGAGACCCACGGCCGCGCCGACACCGCCCAGCTGATCGAAGGGCTCGAGGTTGTGCCGCGGCGGGTCGTCGAGTACCGCGGCGTGAAGGTCGAGGAGATGGACCTGGAGGCGGTCCTCAAGCGCCGCCCTCAGATCGCGGTGGTCGATGAGATCGCCCACACCAACGTTCCCGGCAGCAAGAATCGCAAGCGCTATCAGGACGTGCTCGACATCCTCGATGCCGGCATCAACGTCATCGGCGCGCTCAACATCCAGCACCTGGAGAGCCTCAACGACCTGGTCCAGCGGGTGACCGGGGTGGTGGTGCGCGAGACCGTCCCCGACAGCTTCCTCAAGCTGGCCGACCAGATCGTCAACCTCGACCTGGCGGTCGAGGATCTCCTCGACCGCCTCGAGCGCGGAAAGATCTATTCGGCCGACAAGGTGCATTGGGCGCGCGAGCATTTCTTCAAGGTGGGCAACCTCGCCACCTTGCGCGAGCTGTCGCTGCGCGAGGTGGCCGAAAGCCTGGAGCGCTCGGCCCGCCAGGAGCGGGGGGAACTCGAGCCCAGCGCCGGCGCCAACCGGCGGGTGATGGTCTGCATCTCGTCGCACCCGCCCCACGCGGCGACCCTGATGCGGCGCGGCTCGCGGCTCGCCGGGCGGCTCAACACCGACTGGTTCGTGGTCTACGTCGAGACGCCGCAGGAGGCGCCGCACCTCATCGACTCGGAGGCCCAGCGGCACCTGCTGGCCAACATCGAGAAGGCGCGCGAGCTGGGTGCCGAGGTGGTGCGACTGCAAGCCAAGGATCCGGTGCAGGGAGTCCTCGAGTTCGCCCGCTCCCACGGCGTCGGCGACATCCTCATCGGTCGCTCGCAACAGCCGTGGTGGCGCCAGCTGTGGGGACGATCGGTGCCGCTGCGGCTGGTCCGGGAGGCCGCCGGTTTCGACCTGCACATCATCTCGTTCGACGACGACCGGGAGGCCCAGTGAGCCTGCGCGGCAAGCTGCTGCTGGCCCAGCTTCCTCTGGGGATCGCCCTGATGGCGATCGCTGTGCTCGCGGGGACGGCGGTCACCAAGCTCGGCGAGCAGTCGGCCTACATCCTCAAGGACAATTACCGCAGCGTGCTTGCGGCGCAGCGCATGAAGGACTCGCTCGAGGAGCTCGACCGGGGCGCATTCTTCGTCGCGGTCGGGCGCCCGGCTCCGGAGGCCGAGAGGGTGCAGCGCAGCCGCCGGCTGTTTGACGAGGAACTGCGCGTCGAGGAGGGGAACATCACCGAGCCGGGAGAGGGCGAGTTGGTCGAGGTGCTGCGCGGGCAGTGGGCGAGGTACCTGGAGAAGCTGGAGGCCTTCGGCCGGGCGCCCGAGGGCGAGACCAAGGCCCGCGCCTACTTCGACGCCTTGGAGCCGCAGTACCGGGCAGTGCGAGACAGTGCGGACCGGATCCTGGTGCTCAATCAGGACGCCATGCCACGCCGCAGCGACCGCGCCCAGCGCAGCGCCGCCGGGTTCGTCCGATTGATCATCGCTGCGGCCCTGGCGCTCTCGCTGGCCGGAGCCTGGGCGGCGACCGCCCTGACCGGAAGGCTGTTGAAGCCTCTCTCGGTGGTGACGATGGCGGTCCGACGCTTCGGCGAGGGAGACCTGAAGGCGCGCGCCAGGCTGACCGGAAGAGATGAGGTGGCGGCGCTGGCCGCCGAGTTCAACGACATGGCCGACCGGCTCGAGGTCTACCGAAAGAGCTCGCTCGGCGAGCTGCTGCTGGCCCAGCAGGCCTCCCAAGCCGCCATCGACTCACTTCCTGACCCGGTGATCATGCTCGGCCTGAGCGGTGAGTTGCTCAATGTCAACGCAGCCGCGACCAGCCTCCTCAATCTCTCGGTGGAGAAGAACAGCGCCAATCCGCTGGCGGCGCTGAGCCCGACCATCCGCGCCATCGTCGAGCGGATGCGCGAGCACGTCTTCGCCGGCCGCGGGCCCCACGTGCCCAAGGGCTTCGAGGAGGCGGTCCGCTTCGTCGCCGCCGACGGCGAGCGCTACCTGCTGCCGCGCGCCACCCCGATCTACGGCGAGGAGAACGAGGTGGCCGGAGTGGCGGTGGTGTTGAGCGACGTCACGCGGCTGTGGCGAGCCGACGAGCTCAAGAACAACCTGGTGGCCTTCGTGGCCCACGAGTTCCGGACCCCGCTGACCTCGCTGCAGATGGCGGTCCACCTCTGCACCGAGGAGGCCGCGGGGCCGCTGACCGAGAAGCAGGCCGACTTGTTGTTCGCCGCCCGCGAGGATTGCAACCGGCTGCAGACCATCGTCAACGACCTGCTCGACGTCTCGCGGGTGCACGAGGGCGAGCTGGCGCTGAGCACGGAGGCGCTCGGAGTCGAGGATTTGGTCTCGCAGGCTCTTTCTGCCCACCGCACCGCCGCCGACGAGAAGGGGCTGTCGCTGGCCAGCGAGGTGCTGCCGGGGCTGGCGCCGGTGCTCGCCGATCCGGAGCGGGTCAAGCTGGTCTTCGCCAATCTCATCGGCAACGCCATCCGCTACACGCCTTCCGGCGGCAGGATCGCCGTGCGCGCCAAGGCCGAGGACGGAATGACGCGCTTCGAGGTGGCCGATACGGGCCCGGGCATTCCTCGAGAGCAGCAGGCGCTGGTCTTCGAGAAGTTCTACCGGCTCCCGGGGTCCGGCTCACAGGGAGCTGGGCTGGGGCTGTTCATCGCCCGCGAGGTGGTGAGGGCTCACGGGGGGACCATCGGGATCGACAGCGAGGTCGGTCGCGGGACCACGATCTGGTTCACCTTGCCGACGGCTGGCCAGAGCTGAGCCGCTCAGCGCTCCTCGTACTTCTTGCGCTTGCGCCACAGCGTCGAGACGTCGATCCCCAGCACCGCCGCCGCCTGGTCCATGGTCTTCGAGCGGGCGACGACCCGCAGCAGGTGCTCTCGCTCCAGCGCCTCCAGGCTGCAATCGCCGCCCAGCTGCGGGCCCTGGGGCTTGCCGGCGCGCAGCCGCTCGGGAAAGGCCTCGGGCTCCAGCACCGGCGCAGGCCAGAGGATGAGCGCCCGCTCCAGGGTGTTGCGCAGCTCGCGCACATTCCCGGGCCAGGGATGGCTCAGCAGCAGCTCCTCGGCCGCGGGCGAGAGCTCGACGTTGGGGCGCGTCAGCGTCGAGCCGAAGAAGCGCAGGAAGCGGCGGGCCATCGGCAGGATGTCGGCGGCGCGCTCGCGCAGCGGCGGGACTTGCACCTCGACGACGTTGAGCCGGAAGAAGAGGTCCTCGCGGAAGCGGCCGGCCTTCAAGTCGGATTCGAGGTCGCGATGGGTGGCGGTGACGACGCGGGTATCGGCCTTGCGGGTGCGCGCCTCGCCGACGCGCTCGAACTGCTTCTCCTGGAGGAACCGCAGCAGCTTGGACTGGAGCACCGGCGAGATCTCAGCCACCTCGTCGAGGAACAAGGTGCCGCCCTCGGACGACTCGACGCGCCCGGCCTGGTCGCGCACCGCGCCGGTGAACGCGCCGCGGGCGTGGCCGAAGAGCTCACTGGCCAGCAGCTCCTCGGAAAGAGTGGGGCAGTTGACCACCACGAACGGCTTGGCCCGTCGCGGGCTGCGGTCGTGGAGCATGCGCGCCAGCGCGGTCTTGCCGGTCCCGGTTTCGCCGCGCAGCAGCACCGGCACGTCGGAGGAGGCGGCGCGGGCGAGAGTTTCGATGGCCGCCTTCATCTTGGGCGACTCGGTGCTCAGGTCGATCTCGGGAGCGGCGCTGGCGAGCTGAGATTGGAGATCGGCCAGGCGATTGGAGAGCTGCCGGCGTTCGGCGCAGCGTTCGACCAGCAGCCGCACCTGGGCCGGGGTAAAGGGCTTGGGCAGGTAGTCCCAGGCGCCGCGCTTGATGGCCTGCACCGCGGTGTCGACGGTGGCGTAGGCGGTGACCACCGCCACCGCCAGCTCGGGCGAGGCCTTGAGCAGCTTGGGAAGGAGGTCGAGCCCGCTCTCGGAGCCCAGCCGCAGATCGACGATAGCCAGGTCGAAACTGCGCGCCTCCTGCGCGGCGAGCGCGGCCTCGCCCGAGCTGGTCGCGGTGACCTCGCAGCCCAGGCCCTCCAGGCAGATGGAGAGGGTGGTGCGGATGTTCTTCTCGTCGTCGACGACGAGCGCCCGCAGGCCGGGCTGGGGCGAGGGGAGAACCTCGGACATGGGTAGCGGACAGTACCACCGTCCCGCGGCTCACGGAGCTTGACAGCGCGGCGGGCGGGAAGGCTTCCGCTTCTGCTAGGCTTCGCCAATGGCTTCCCTCGTCTTGGCGGATGGCAGCAAGCACCGGTTCTCGCTCGGACCCCAGGCGGAGATCGGGCGCAGCCCCGAGTGCGACGTGGTCATCTCCGATGCCTCGATCAGCCGGCGCCACGCCCGCCTGCAGCGGAGGGAAGCGAGCTACTGGCTCGTCGATCTGCAGTCGCGCTACGGCTGCTTCGTCAACGACCAGCCAGTGCACGAGGTTGCGCTCAAGCACGGAGACAAGCTGCGGCTCGGCAACGTGGTGCTCCAGTTTGAGGACCTGGGCAGCGACGAGCGCGCCGACGCCCAGCCCCAGGGCAACTTGCTCGGCGGACCGGCGCGCGACAGCTCGATGTCCGGGGCATCGGCCACACGCATCCGCGAGCTGGAGCAGACCGTCGCCCAGCTCGAGGGCAAAGTCGCCGAGCTTTCGCGCATCGAGCGCAAGAACCAGGTGCTGCTCGAGGTGGGGCGGCTGACCAGCTTCAACTTCGACCCCGGGGTGCTGCTCGAGTACGCCTGCGACGCGGTGCTGCGCGCCATGCGCGCCGATCGCTGCGCGGTGCTCCAGCTCGACGGCGGAATGCTCGTCCCGCGCACCCTGCGCAACCTCCCCGCCGGACTGCCTCCCGAGCGCTGGGGCCTGGTGTCCAAGGCGCTGCAGCAGCGCTCGATCCACATTGCCAAGGCCGGGGTCGACGGGCGCGAGGGGGTGGCGGCGCCGATGGCCGGAAAGCAGGGCCAGCCGCTGGGCGCCATCTACCTCGACCTGCCACCGGGCCGCTCGCTGGAGCGCGACGAGCAGGACCTGTTCCTGGGCATCGCCGCCCAGGTGGCGCTGGCGCTCGACAACGCCCTGCTGCTGGAGACGATCCGCGGCGAGGAGAAGAAGCGCGAGCGGCTCTCCCGCTACGTCTCCGACAAGGTGGTCGACGCTATCCTCCACGGGAAGATGAACCTGGAGCTGGGCGGGGAGCACCGCGAGGTGACGGTGATGTTCGTGGACATCCGCGGCTTCACCTCGCTCTCCGAGCGGCTGCAGCCGGCGGACGTGCTGTCGATGCTCAATGAGTACTTCTCGGCAACCACCGAGGCGGTCTTCGCCGTCGAGGGCACGGTGGACAAGTACATCGGCGATGCCCTGATGGCGGTGTTCGGCGCCCCGCAGGCCTATCCCGATCACGCCCTGCGCGCGGTGCGGGCGGCGGTGGAGATCCGGCGGCTGGTGGGCACCCTGCGCGACCAGTGGCAGGGGCGCCCCTGGTCGGGCCCGCCCGACGGCCCTGGGTTCAACGTTGGCATCGGCGTCAACTCCGGGGTGGTGGTGGCCGGCAACATCGGTTCGCAGCGGCGCATGGAGTACACGGTCATCGGCGACACGGTGAACCTCGCCAGCCGGCTGTGCTCGAACGCCGCTCGCGGCCAGGTGCTCATCGGGCCCGAGACCTTCGCCGCCGTCGGCGGCCAGATCCAGGCCCGAGCGCTGGCCCCCTTGAAGGTCAAGGGTAAGGAGCAGCCGGTTCAGGCCTGGGAGGTCCTCTAGCGGCGCTCCCTCGCGCGGGCGTTTCCTGCGCGTGAGACGCCCACCACGCTCGAGGTGCCGCTGAGCGAGCTGGCCCCTAGATTTCGGCAGCGCTTGATGCGCGGAGGGGGCCCTTGGTGAGCACGCGTGCGCTGTTGATGATCCCTGGACCGGTGGAGTGCGATCCCGAGGTGCTGGCCGCCGCCGGCGCCCAATCGGACAGTCACCTGGGCCCGCCGATGACCGCCGCCGTCTGCCGGGTGCTGCGCAACCTGCGCGAGGTCTTCCAGACGCACTCCGCCCAGCCGTTCGTGCTGGCCGGCAGCGGGACGCTGGCCCTGGAGTGCGGCATTGCCAACCTGGTCGAGCCGGGGGATCGGGTGCTGGTGGTCAACACCGGCTACTTCTCGGAGCGGGCGGCGCTGATCGCCGAGCGCTACGGCTGCCAGGTGCAGCAGGTCCGCGCGCGGCTGGGGCGGATTCCCTCCCTCGAGGCGGTGGAGGACGCGCTGACCGGCGGGCGGTTCAAGCTGGTGTGCATCACGCAGGTGGACACCTCCACCGGGGCGCTGGCGCCGGTCGAGGAGATCTGCCGGGCGGCCAGCCAGCGCGGAGCGCTCACTCTGGTCGACGCGGTCTGCGCCACTGGCGGCGAGGCGCTGAGGCAGGACTCCTGGAACGTCGACGTGGTGGTCACCGCCAGCCAGAAGGCGCTGGCGGTGCCCTCCGGCCTGGCCATCGTCAGCGCCAGCGAGCGGGCGCTGGAGGTGCACAAGGCGCGGCGCAATCCGGTCGGCAGCTTCTACTGCGACTGGGCCAACTGGCTGCCCGTCTTCCAGGGCTACGCGCGCGGCGAGCCGCGGTACTTCGCCACTCCGCCGGTCAACCTGTTCCACGCGCTCGACGTCAGCCTGCAGCAGATCCTGGCGGAGGGTGTGGAGCTGCGCTTCCAGCGCCACCGCGAGATGGCCAAGGCCCTGCGAGCGGCCTGGCGCGCGCTGCGACTCGAGCCGGTGATGGCAGCGGAGCAGGAGCAGGCCAACACCCTGAGCGCGCTCTATTACCCGGAGGGACTCGAGCTGACGCTGATCGACCGGATCCGAGACGAGGGAGTGATCGTCGCCGGGGGCCTGCTGCCGGAGATCAAGGGTCGCTACTTCCGCGTCGGCCACATGGGCAACCTGCGGGAGAGCGAGGTGCTGGCGGCGGCCGCGGCGATCGGGCACGCGCTGGTGCGGGCCGGGCAAGGAGTGGATCCCGCGGCGGCGGTGGCGGCGGCGGAAGAGGTGATCGGAAAAGAGGAGAGCGCCGCCCCGGAGACCGTGGCCTCCGAGTGGACGATCCACTAGGGCAGCGGGTCGATGGCCCAGCGCCGGACCGCGAGGTCGGCGCCGAGGCCGAGGATCTGGCCGTCGGGCACCAGCTCCCAGCGGTCCTCGGTGCTCAACGGCTCGCTCGCCAGGAAGAGATGGGCGGGCGAGCCCGAGGTGGCCTCGGCGCGCGAGAGGTAGAGCTCCTTCTCGCCGTGGCGGATGCCGATCAGGTGTTCGCCGTCGGTGACCAGGAAGGTGAGCAGGTGCTGCTGCCCCGGCCCCGGGTCGAGCTTGTCCACGGCGGCGGTGGTCTGCGCCAGCGCCGCGGCCAGGTCGTCGAGCGTCGGGGCGTCGAAGGCGGCGCGGGACTTGAGCCGGGTCAGGAAGACCAGGAACAGCCGTTCGCTGTCGGTGCTGCCGCGCAGGAGCGGGAGCAGTTCCGGGTCGATCAGCGCCTCGATGGCGGACTTGTGCTGCTCGAAGCGCTGCACGGTTCCGTTGTGGGCGAAGAGGTATCGCCCGTGGCGGAAGGGGTGGTTGTCCTCGACGGAGTACTCGCCCACCGAGCGGCGGCGGATGTGGGCCAGGATGAGGTCGCTCTCGGCGGCGCGGGCGACCTTGGCGAACTCGGGATCCTCGTAGGCGGGCAGGGTGTTGCGGTGCAGCTCGGGGGCGCCGGCGCGGTACTGGCCGATGCCCCAGCCGTGGCGGTGTTCCTGGCTCAGGGTGCAGAGCGAGGCCTTGGAGTCGAGCAGCAGCCGATCGACGTGGATCGGGGCGGTGGAGCGGGAGGCGAAGAGGCGGCACATGGAGGAACTCGAGATGTTGGGTCTGGCCGGCGGAATCAGGCGGAGGGGCAGGGCTCGAACGGCGCTTCGAAGGCCACCTTCCCGGCCTTGATCACGCTGCGCACGTGCGAAATCCCGAGGTGGTACGGCAGGTGGCGGTGGCTGGCGCAGCCGTGGACGACGAGGTCGGCGGCCCATCCCGGAGCCAGCGCGCCGCAGCGGCCCTCGAGTCCGAGCACCCGGGCCCCGCCGCGGGTGAAGGCGAAGAGCGCCTCCGCCGGAGTCAGCCCGTTGTTGAGACAGGCGAGTGCGAGGGTGAGCGCGGCGTTCTCGGTCATCGCCGAGCCGGGGTTGAGGTTGGTGGAGAGCGCCACGTTGACCCCGGCGTCCCAGAGCGCGCGCCCGGGCGCGTAGCGGTCCTGGCGCAGGAACAGGGTCGAGATCGGGACGAGCCCGGCGCTCACTCCCGCGCGCGCCAGCGCCTGGATGCCGGCCTCGTCGATGCATTCCAGGTGGTCGGCGCTGCCGGCGCCCAGCTCGGCGGCCAGGGCCGAGGCCCCGATCGCCGAGAGCTGATCGGCGTGCAGGCGCGGGGTCATTCCCAGCTGCTTGGCGCGGCCGAGGATGCGCCGGCCCTCCTCGACGGTGAAGGCGCCCTTCTCCACGAAGGCGTCGCAGGCGCGGGCCAGCCCCAGGCGCGCGACCTCGGGGACGATCTCGTTGACGCACAGGTCGACGTACCTCTCGCGCGACTGGGCGTGCTCCGGCGGGATGGCGTGGGCGCAGAGGAGGGTGGGGACGACCTCGATCGGCTGGAGCTTTCCGAGCCGCCCGATCGCGCGCAGGAGCTTGAGCTCGTCGGAGACGTTCAGCCCATAGCCGCTCTTGGCCTCGATGGTGGTGATGCCGAAGGAGAGGAGGCGGGCGAGGCGCGGCAGGGCCTGCTCGACCAGCTGATCCTCGGAGGCGGCGCGGGTGGCACGCACGGTCGTGCCGATTCCTCCGCCCTTGTCGGCGATCTCCAGGTAGGTCGCGCCGGCGCAGCGAAGCGCGAACTCGTCGGAGCGGTCGCCGGCGAAGACGAGGTGGGTGTGGCAGTCGACCAGCCCGGGAGTGACGGTGCAGCCGCCGGCGTCGAGGACCTTGGCCCCCGGCTCCAGCTGGACTTCGGAGGCGAAGGCGCTGTCGAGGCCGGTCCACACGATCTTCCCGCCGCGGCAGGCGACGCTGCCGCGGGCCAGCGCGCCGAGCACCGACTCGCCCCGAGGCCCGGTGGGGACCATGGTGCACAGCTCAGAGGCGTTGCGGATGGCGAGGTCGGCGGCGATGGCCACGGCGGATCCTGAATTGGGGAGCTACTGGCTGGAGAGCATCCAGCCGATCAACTTGTAGAGCAGGCGGGCACCGACGTTGGCGTCCCACTCGTCGCCGTTCCGGCCGGGGGCCACTTCGTTCAGGTCCACGCCGACGATGCGCCGCCCGGACTCGGCGACGGTGGCGATGAGGAGGCAGGCCTCGTGGAACGAGAGGCCGCCGGGGACCGGGGTGCCGGTGTTGGGGCAGAGCGCGGGGTCGAGCCCGTCGATGTCGAAGGAGATGTAGACGTCCTTGGGCAGCTTCTCGGCAATCCGCTCGCACTGCTTTCGCCAGGGGGTGCCGGTGAGCCGCTCGCGGGCGAGCTCGGCGTCGAAGAAGGTGTGGATGCGCCCCTTGGACCCGCGCGACAGGTGAAACTCGTCCTCGCAGAAGTCGCGGATTCCCACCTGCACCAGCCGCTTCACTTCCGGGATCTGGTGGACGACGTTGTACATGATCGAGGCGTGCGACCAGGTGAAGCCCTCGAAGGCCTGGCGCAGGTCGGCGTGGGCGTCGACGTGCAGCACGCCCATCCCCGGGTGCGCCTCGGCGTGGGCCTTGATCGATCCGAAGGGCGTGGCGTGGTCGCCGCCCACCAGCGCCACCAGCTTGCCCTGGGCGAGCAGGCTCTTGGCGTTGATGTAGACGAACGAGTTGAGCCGCTGGCAGAGGTCGTTCACCTGCTCGAGGTTGGCCTGGAGCTTCTTGCTGCTCCCGGCACCGCCGGCCTCGATCACCGGCTTGGCCAGCCGGGTCGCCTGGTCGTTGAAGCGCTTGATGCCCCGGGCCACCGCCTTGGGCAGCTCGACCATGGCGATGCCCTGCTCGTAGGGCTTGCCGGTCTCCAGGTCGAACAGGTCGATCTGGCGGCTGGCCTCGAGGAGCGCCTCGGGCCCCTTGGCCGCGCCCTTGCGGTAGGAGGTGGTGGCGTCAAAGGGCACCGGGAGCACCGCCACCCGCGCGTTCTTGATCGAGAACGGGAGCCCGAAGATGCCGGAGCCCGGCTGCGCTGCGTCGTTAGGGTCGAAGCTCATGGTGGCGCGCAGTGTAGCCGGGCGGACAATCGGCGCAACCGGACGTTTGGCGCGCTCGTGCCTCAGCCGCGGTCGAAGCGCACCGCCAGCTCGGCCATGGCCTCGGCGCGCTGGCGCGGTTCGGGCTCGGTGGAGAGCTGGGGAAGGGTCCAGGGCAGCCGATAGGACCAGTTCTGCGGGCCGACCGTCCCTGGCAGGTTGATGCGGTCGCGGGTGCCGAAGAGGTCCTGGACCGGCAGCAAGAGCAGCTTGGAGCCGCTGGCGTAGAGGGTCTCGAGCAGCACCTGGTGGACCTGTGGAGTGAACTCCGCGGGCGCGGCGGTGAAGACCCTGGCCAGCCTGGGCAGCTTGCAGACGGCCTCGCGCTCGGGGATCAGGAGCTTCTCCCACCAGACGGCGAGGGTCTCGGTGTCGTGGGTGCCGCTGGTGGCCACCGAGATCGCCGGCCAGGCCTCGGGATCGCGGAAGACCTCGGCGTCCTTCTCCCAGCGCAGCACCCGGAAACCGGGGATTGCCAGCCGCGTCAGCGAGCGGCGCACGAAGGCCGGCACGCTGCCCAGGTCCTCGGCGATCAGCGCCGCCCCGCCGCGGCGCAGCGCCAGCATCACCTCCTCGCCCTGCTCGAGCTGCGCCGGCTCGGCGGCCGGAGAGAAGTAGGCCGCCTCCAGCCCCTTGCCCCGCGGGCGCACGAAGGTCCGGTAGAAGCCGACCACGTGGTCGATGCGCACCAGGTCGTAGGCCAGCGCCGCCCGCTCCCCGCGCTGGCGCAGCCAGCGGTAGGAGTCGGCGGCCATCAGGTCCCAGCGGTAGACCGGCAACCCCCAGTCCTGGCCGGTCTTGGAGTAGGCGTCGGGAGGGACTCCGACCGAGGCGTCGAAGCGCAGCTGCTTCTGCAGCGCCCAGGCGTCGGCGCTGTCCTCGGCCACCATGAAGGGCAGATCGCCGGCCAGCGAGACCCCGAGCGCGGCGGCTTCGCGCCGGGCCGACGCCAGCTGCCGGTAGGCGACCCACTGCTGGTATTCGAAGAGCGCGCAGGCGAAGGCGTGGCGCGAGCGGGCGTGGGAGAGCGCCTCGCGCTCGCGGTGTTTGAGCGGCTCGGGCCAGGCCTTCCACCAGGAGTCGCGGTGGGCGTCCTTGAGCGCGCGGAAGAGCGAGTAGTCGGAGAGCCAGTCCGCCTGCTCGTCGCGGAAGCTCGCCAGGTCGCGCGCCCGGCTCGAGTCGTTGGCCGCCCCCGAGGCCACGAAGCGCTCGAAGCAGCGGCGCAGCGAGCGCTGCTTGAGCTGGCGGATGCGCCCGTAGTCGATGCGCGGCGAGGCGCGCGCCTCTTCGAGCTGGCGGCGCTCCTCGGCCGACAGCGCGCTCTCGCCGCCCAGCTCGGCGAAGTCCTCCAGCTCCTCGAGGGAGACGTAGATCGGGTCGAGGGCGAAGGCCGACAGCGCCGAGTAGGGGCTGTCCTGGCCGAGCGAGGCCTCGAGCAGCGGCAGCAGGCCGAGCACCTTGATCCGCGCGCTGGCCAGATAGTGCGAGAGCGCCCCGATGTCCGGGAGCTCGCCGATGCCCCAGCCGCGGTCGCGGCGCACGCTGAACAAGGGGATGAGCACTCCGGCTGTGCGGATGGTCGCCACCGTCACGATTCGCCTCCCGGCTTAGCTCCTACCCAGTGAACGCCCGCACGGGCGAACGCCCGAGGAGTCGCACCCCAGCAGAAAGTGGGATCGCTCGTCTCGTTCGGCCAGGGAACTTGCGGGCTTTCAGCGCTCTCCGCGCTGGCGCCGGGCGATGTGATCGGCGGCGTCGGCCAGCGCCTGGCGGCGCAGCCTGAGCAGGGCTCGGCGGGAGGTCCCGAAGGAGCGCAGCAGCGACTGGGGGCCGGTGGCGATCTGCAGCGCCAGGCAATGCGGCGCGTCGAGGAGAGTGATCTCGCCGGCGAGGTCGAAGTCGAAGGGGTAGGTGCGGCAGGCCACCGGGCGGGCCTCGACCGGCAGCGTGCAGCCGCGCTCCTGCTCCCAGAACACGCAGGCCCCCTTGCGCGCCCTGAGGCCCAGGCGCAGGCCGCCGACGAACAGGCCGCGGTAGAGGGGGCGGAAGGTCTCGTAGGCCAGCCGCTCGGCGGGGTCGAGCTCTTCGACCTCGGCGAAGCGGGCCCGCAGCAGGCCGGTGGCGGCCTGGATGCGATCGATGTCGGCGAAGGTCAGCGTCGCCAGCTTCTCGCCGGGCGCGGTCTGGCAGCAGACCGCCCCCAGCTCGGCGAAGCAGCGGGCGCAGACGTGGGAGGTGCTCATCCGCGCAGGGCCGCCATCGCCACGCTCGGCAGCTTGAGCCAGGAGCCGTGCTTCTCCAGCGTGGCCATCCGCTTGCCGACCAGGTGGGTGGTCTTGTGATCGGAGAACCACACCGGCTTGGGCGAGAGCTTGAACTCGGCGCGGATCACGGTCTTCTCGATCCCGTCGAGCATCAGGGTGTTGAACACCCATCCCCGCCCGCTCTGGATGTCCTTCAGGGACGACGAGGGATGGGCGCCCCAGGGAGTGGTCCCGAGGCTGAAGCCGACCGCGGCCCAGGCGTTGACCGCCACCGTGCCGTAGCGCAGTTGATCGATCGCCTTCTCCACCGCCGCGGCGCCGGCGGGGTCCTTCATGGTCGCCGGGTGGACCAGCAGCGAGCAGCAGAGGGTGCCCCAGAGCTGGTCGTTGGCGAACTTGACCGCCGCCTCGAGGAAGGCCGGGGCCTCGGCGCTGCCCAGCGAGCTCTCGGAGAGGATCGAGCACCAGGGCTCGTTGCGGAACAGCTTGTCCGCGGCGTTGGCGGCCTCGACCCCCGGGATGATGGCCCAGGGCAGCTGGCCTTCCTGGACGCTGCCGATCAGCCTGAGCCCCGGGCGCCCGTCGGTGAGCGCCTTGAAGCGCTCTCCGGCGCCGGGGTAGTAGGCGCGCCGCGGGCCGACCTTGGCCAGCGCGCTCTCGATCGCCGCCAGCAGCGCCTCGCGCTGGGGCCAGCCCTTGGGGGTCACCAGCATCTTGGCGGCGTTGCAGTTGAAGCTGGCGTTGTTGGCGATCATTCCGGCGACGTTGCGCGCCTGGAAGTCGAGCTCCGCCGCGGTCCACGGGCCGGGCACCACGATCACCGGGGTGATGTTCCCGAGCTCACTGGTGATCTCCTTCTCGAGCAGCGGCTTGTTCTGCCGCATCCGCTCCTCGCGCTCGGGGCCCGGCGGCCCCCAGACGATGGCGTCGTGCGTCTTGTCCGAGCCGGTGATGTGGATGTCGTCGACCGCGGGGTGGCCCGCGAGGTAGGCGCCCTCCTCGCCGCCGCCGTAGACCACCGCGAAGTAGCCCTTCTCGATCGCCGGGGCGAAGGCCTTCTCCAGGTGGGGCCCGAGGTACTCGTTCACCGGGTTCATCTTCAGGGCCACCACCTGGCCGTCGTTGAACATCCGGGTGAGGGAGTCGCGCGGGGGGATGGCGGCGACGTTGCCGGCCCCCAGCACCAGCGACACCTTTCCTCCGTGCGGGCTCTTATAGAAACGCGCCTGGCGCCGGAACATCTCGGCCCGGTCGACGCCCTTCTCCATCCAGATCTCGGCGCGGATGCCGCCGAACAGCAGCGAGTCCATCGCGGTGTGCGGGAAGGCGCGCACCGTCACCCGGCCGTCGGGGCGCTGCGAGATCCAATCCGGATTGACGCTGGGCGAGCCCGAGTCGCGGATCTGCTCCAGGCTCTGCAGCAGCAGCCGGATGTGGCGCATCACCGTCATCCCGTGCGCCAGCCACTCCTCGCCGGTGCCGGTGACCGGATCGAGCCCCTTGAGCGCCGTCCCCTCGCGCACCGCGTCCTCGAGCACCACCGCGTAGCCGTCGCGGATCTTCTCCAGCAGGTCGATCCGCTCGCTCACCGCCAGCGCCGCGAATTCGGGGGCCGCCTTCTTCAACCGGGCGAGCACCTCGTCGATCTTGGCGCGCGGCGTCGGCGCCATCTTGTGGTCGGAAGCCATCGGTGCACCCCTTCGCGGCCGGCGATGCTCGGCCGCCGCTCCTCGATGCCGTGCTGTGCGAAAGCGCAAGCCGGCTTCAACTCAACAGCGCCGCCCTACCAGAGCCATTCGACCATTGCAAGGCCGCCTGCCCCTCGGGCGGGAGGATGCCCGCTTGACGGCTCGCGGCAAATCATATGACGCTGCGCGTCAGTCAAGTTTTCAACCGGGGCGGGAGTACCAAGGAGACGGAACATGAAGGCCGGCGTCAATCGCTACCGCGTGGATCTCAGGGAATTGCAGTTCGCCCTCTTCGAGCAGTTCAAGGTCGGTGAGGTGCTGGGCAAAGCGCCGTTCGACGCCTGGGGCGAGCAGGAGTGCCGGGACATCATCAAGCAGTCGGCGCGCTTCGGGGCCGAGGTGCTCGGGCCCCTCAACGAGACTGGCGACCGCCAGGGCTGCCGGCTCGAGAGCGGCCAGGTCAAGACCCCGGACGGCTTCAAGGCGGCCTGGAAGCAGCTGCACGAGAACGGCTTCAAGCTGCTCGACTTCCCGGCCGAGGTCGGCGGGCAGGGCGCCCCCAAGGCGCTGCGGCTGACGGTGGACGAGCTGCTGATCGGCGCCAACACCTCCTTCTCGCTCTACGCCGGGCTGACGCAGGGCGCGGCCGAGGTGATCGAGGCTTTCGGCACCAAGGAGCAGCTGGGCCGCTACCTCGAGAAGATGATGACCGGCGTCTGGGGCGGGACAATGTGCCTGACCGAGCCGAACGCCGGCTCGGACGTGGGCGCCTGCGCCTCCAAGGCGGTCAAGAACTCCGACGGCAGCTACTCGATCACCGGCACCAAGGTCTTCATCAGCGCCGGCGACCACGACCTGTCCGAGAACATCATCCACCTGGTGCTGGCCCGCATCCAGGGAGCGCCGGCGGGAACCAAGGGCCTGTCGCTGTTCATCGTTCCCAAGATCAAGATCAAGCCGGACGGCTCGCTGGGCGAGAGCAACGACGTCAGCGTCGGCACCCTCGAGCACAAGCTGGGCATCAACGGCTCGGCGACCTGCCTGCTGAACTTCGGCGAGAACGGCAACTGCCGCGGCGAGCTGGTGGGAAGCGTCGAGCACCAGGGCATGGCCCAGATGTTCAAGATGATGAACAACGCCCGCATCGCGGTGGGGGTGCAGGGGCTGGCGCTGGCCTCCACCTCCTACCTCAACGCGCTGGACTACGCCCGCGAGCGCAAGCAGGGCTCGTCGTTCAAGAACTGGAAGGACGCCAACGCCCCGCGGGTGGCGATCATCGAGCACGCCGACGTGCGCCGGATGCTTCTCGACATGAAGGCCAAGGTCGAGGGCATGCGGGCGATGATCATCAAGCTCGGCGCGCACCAGGACCGCGCCGCGGTGCTGGGCGGCAGCGACGAGGAGAAGACCGCCTACCACCGCGGGCAGGTCGACCTGCTGACCCCGCTGGTCAAGGCCTACGGCTCGGACACCGCCTTCCAGGTGTGCACCACCGCGCTGCAGACCTACGGCGGCGCCGGCTTCACCAAGGACTACCCGGCCGAGCAGTACCTGCGCGACAGCAAGATCTTCTCGATCTACGAGGGGACCAACCACATCCAGGCCATGGACCTGGTGGGCCGCAAGCTGGGGCAGGCCGGCGGCGCGCACCTGATGCAGTTCCTGGCGGACGTGGGCTCCTTCGTCGAGGCCAACAAGGACCATCCGGCGTTCGGGGCCGAGGTGAAGCAGCTGGCGGCGGCGCAGGAGGCGGTGGCCAACACCGCGATGTCGTTCATGGGCTGGGGCGAGGCCGGCAAGCTCGAGCTGCTGCCGTCGGTCGCCAATCGCTTCCTCGAGATGATGGCCGAGCTGACGGTGGGCTGGCTGCTGCTCGACGCGGGCATCATCGCCGAGGCCGCGGCCAAGAAGCTCTCCGCCGAGCACCCGGACCGCAAGTTCTACGAGGGCAAGAAGTTCTCGGCCCTGTGGTTCGCGCGCGAGGTGCTGCCGACGGTGCCGCTCAAGGCCCAGCTCATCGCCAGCGAGAACCGGGCGGCGCTGGAGGTCCCGGCCGACGCGCTGGCGACCATCTGATCGCGCGGTAGTCTGAGAGGGTGGGAGAGGCTCGCGCCGAGCTTCTCCTGCCCTTTCCTTCTTCAGTGCCTCATGAGCGCTCTCGACACGCTGCTGCCGCACCGCCCGCCGATGCGGGTCATCGAGGAGGTAGTCGATGCCTCCCGGGATCGTTGCAGCGCGCGGCTGTCGCTGCGCCCCGAGGGCCTCTATTTCGAGCGCGGCACGTTCCTGCCGATCTGGGCGGCGGAGATCATGGCCCAGGGGCTCGCCGCAGGCCTGGCGCTCGCCCGCGGACCCCAGTCCGGCGCCTTCGGCTATCTGGTGGCGGTCGACCAGCTGGCCCTGCTCGACGTGGAGCGGCTGAAGCCGGGGGCGGAGGTTCGAGTGGAGGCCTCGGTCGAGGTCGACATCGCTCCGGCGCTCGAGTGCCAGGCCAGGCTCGCGGTCGGCGGAGCAGCGGCCTGCCAGGCCCGACTGCGGCTGCTGATGGGCGTTCCGCCGCTGGCACCGCCGACCCTGCGCGCCGAACAGGGCGAACCGCTGCGGTTGGCGATGGCAGCCGGCGGAGTGGCGGAGGCGGTCGGGAGACTGGGCAGCGACCACCCGTACCTGAACGGCCACTTCCCCGGGGATCCACTTCTGCCGGCGGTCGGGCAGTTGCGGCTGGTGGAAGAGGCGCTCTCGCTCGCGCAGCCCGACGAGCCCAGGATCGTAGCCGTCGAGCGCGCCCGCTTTCTCAATCCGGTGCGGCCCGGGGCGCAGATCGCGGTGCGCGTCGAGGAGCAGGCGGGGCCGATCTCCTTCGAGCTTCGCGCCGATGGTCAGACGGCCTCGCGGGGCCGGGCGACGGTCAGCGGCCCAGGTGGACGCGGAACTGGGTGAAGAGCTCGAATTCTCGCTCACCGCATTCGCGCACGATGGCTGCCGCCTCCGCGAAGTCCGGCTCCTCGGCCTTGCCGCTCTTGTAGATGCGCGCCGCCCGCGCCGCGAACTGCCGCCAGCGGTCGCCGATCTCGGTGAGCTTGGTGGACAGCTCGGCCCAGATCGGATCGCCGAGCAGCCCGGCGCCCTCCTGCAGGAAGGCGGCGTAGAGGTAGCGGAACCCGGCCCCGCCGCTGCCCACCTCCTCCTGCATGCGGACGATGTTGGCCAGCCGCAGCAGCGCCTCCCCCGGATCCCGCGAGTTGCGCGGGAAGCCCTCCATCCGCTTGGCCAGCGACCGGATGGCCCGCCAGCCGAACCAGGGCAGCGGAATCCGCGTCATCCGGGTGGCGGTCTCGCAGGCGCCCTCCAGCACCGCCTTCTTGAGCCGATCCGGATCGAGCTGCACCCGAGCGGTCAGGTAGTAGAGGCGGCCGTGGGGCGCCATCAGGCCGGAGGCGAAGCGGGCGCGGCGCAGCGACTCGTCGGGGCAGTCCACCGCGAGGTCGATCACCGGGTCGCTCACCTTCCACGCGCCCGAGGAGCGGCCGAAGACCACGATGTTGTGGGCGTTGAACGGGAACCGGAACCGGCGCGGGAGGTAGTCGAGCCAGTAGACGCTGGTCTGCAGTCCCACCGGAGTACCGGCATCGACCAGCTCGGCCAACTCGCGGCCCGCGCGCTCCTGATCCCGATAGCGGCGGACCTCGAAGGTCGCGCCCAAACGCTTGCAGACCTTGGTGAACAAGGTCCCAGGAAAGCTGCGGAACGAGGTGGCCATCGGGCCGATCTGACGATCGAGCGGGACGTGGACGAAGAACAGCCCGCTGCCGATGCCGAAGGCCAGCGGCTCGCTGATCGGCTGGCCGCGGTGGCGCAGCAGCGCCGAGGTGACCCCGCTCTCGCAGTGCGCCGACAGCTGGTGCTGGAAGGGGACGATCGCCGGCTCAGTCATGGTCTTCCACCAGGCGCGCCGGCGCCGAAGGCAGCGCGCGCAGCTCCCCGGCAGCGACCTTCATGGCCTGCGCGTACCGCTCGAGGACCGAAGCGGGAACCCGGGCGAAGGGCCCCGGCCGCAGGTGCCACCAGACGCGCAACATCGACACGCCCGCGGCCTCGGCCAGGGTGCCGACGGTGAACATCCTCGCCGTCAGGTGATAGGCGAGCGAGCTTCTGTGCCCGCTGCGCGCCAGCTGCCACACCTGCGCCACGTCGCGGTCGATGGCCCGCAACGCCACCTCGTTGGCCGAGCGCTCGACCTCCCATCCGCTGGTCGGCACCACGGTGTATTTGCCGCTCTCGTCGAGGGCGTAGTCGCCGCGGTGCAGCCCGACGTCGGCGAGGTCGTTTGGAACGTCCTTGGCGCGAATGGCTAGTCTCCTTTCCGGTTCCTCAGCCGCGGCGCTCGACGGCAATGTGCCCCAACTCGCCGTCGCGCCCCTGGACCAGGGTGTGCAAAGTGCCGCTCCCGCCGGGCTCCTGAAGGAAGGCGCAGATCGCGCCAGCGTTGCCGGTGGGGAAGAAGGCGAGCTTCGGGTCGAACCGAGTTCGTCCGCCAGCCCGCTCCCAGAGTGGCGCGAGCCGGGGATTGAGCCACAGCGAGGCGCCTTCGCCCTGCGGCGTCGACTCCAGCAGCTGGGAGGGATCGCCCACCGCGCTCATCTGAGCCAGCTGGATCGAGCCGAGAGCGCCGGGCGTGTCCCACTCCGAGCCGGGGCGGGCCAGCACCAGCCAGGCGCTGCCCTCGCCGGCGGTCAGCGGCGGCTCGTAGCCCATCCGCTGCACGTGCTCCACTTCGTCCGGCTGGAAGATGTCCAGGGCGCCGACCAGGGCGAGATCGATGTCGTTGGCCTCGAGCAGGCAGGCGGCGCTGATCAGCGCGCTCTCGAAGCTCACCTCTTCCTGGCTGAGGGCCAGGACCGGGCCAGACAGCTCGAAGGCCTGGGCGATGTAGAAGGCCGCCGAGTTGCCCACCGAGTTGGCGAACTGGATGGGGCTGGGCATCAGCTCGCCGGTCAGATCGTGGGCGGCCTGGGCGAAGCCGAAGAGATCGGGCAGGTTGCCCAGCCCGCTGCCCAGGAAGATGCCGGTGCGCGCCGAGGGGAAGCGCTCGATGCCGGCGCTGCGCGAAGCCCGCGAGGCCGCCGCCAAGCCCAGGCGCACGAACCGCCCCAGCTTGCGGAAGCGCTTTCCCGGCAGCTCGATGAAGGGCTCGAGATCCTCGGGCAGCTTCTCGCCGGGCGCGGCCGCGAACAGACCGAAGCCGATGACGGGCAGGGGCCAATGCGCGCTCATCGGGTCCCTCGATCGCGGATCAGGTAGCTGACCGAGGTCCCGCCAAAGCCGAAGGCGTTGAACAGGTGGACGCCCGGGCGGCCGTCGAGCGGCAGAGGCTGGCGCAGCGGCTCGAGCCCGGGCTGGGCGGCATTGGCGAAGCCCACTGTCGGCGGCAGGAAGCCCTCCTCCAGGCACCACAGCCAGGCCGCGGTTTCCAGCGCCGACGAGGCCCCAAGGGTGTGCCCGAGCGCCCCTTTGAGCGAGGAGAAGGGCGGCGGTCGCTCACCGAAGATCTTGGTGAGCGCGTTGAGCTCGGAGAGGTCGTTGGCCGGGGTCCCGGTCCCGTGGGCTTTGATGGCGGTGATCGAGCCCCGCTCGACTCTGGACCGGCGCATGGCCTCGGCCATCACCCCGGCCGCGGTGCGACCGTCGCTCGATCCGGAGGCGATGTGGCTGGAGTCGTGCGCGATGGCCCCGTCGAGCATCTCGAAGCGCCCGCTGCCGCCCTTCTCCAGAAGCAGCGCCGCGCAGCCCTCGCCCAGCTGCAGGCCGTCTCGGTCGCGGTCGAAGGGTCGGCAGCCGGTCTCGGAGTAGAGCTGCAGGTAGCGGAAGCCGTCGGCGGCGATGCCCATCAACACGTCCAGGCCCAGCACCAGGGCGCGCTCCACCTGCCCGGCGCGGACCAGCCGGGCGGCCATCACCAGGGCCACCGCGGTCGAGGTGCAGGCAGTGGTGTAGGTGAACAGCGGGGCCCGCGAGCCGAGCCGGGAGGCGAGCACCGCCGCCAGTCGCCCCAGGCCCCCGCTGCGCATGTTGGCGTGCCAGGGCTTGCCCAGGCGGTGCTGCTCCAGCCAGAGAAGCTCCTCGGTGGCGGAGAGCCCGGTGGTGGTGCCGAGGAAGAGCGCGCAGCTCCTCCTCTCGGCGGGACCCAGCCCGGCCTGCTCCAGGACCGACTGCAGGGTGTGCTCGGCCAGCTCCAGCGGGCGCAACTCGGCCGAGCTCTGATCGCCAATTCGGGCGCAGGGCAGGGCTGGGCCGCCGCTGTGGCCGGGGCGCTGGAGCAGGCCGCAGCGGCCGGTGCGCAGGGCCAGCCGGTGGGCCTCGGGGCCTTCGCCAAAGCAGGAGAGGGCAGCGGCCGCTCGGATCTCGATTCGCAAACGCCTGCTCCGAAGGCCGCTAGCTCTTGGCGAGCGCCTTCGCCAACTCGGCCGGGTCGGCCTCGCGCCGGATGTGTTCGGCCAGCGCGGCCACCGAGGCGAACACCTCGCGGGCCGAGCTGACGTTCTTCATCTTGACCTTGTACTCGCGCTCGACCGCCACCGCGATCTCGATGGCGTCGAGGCTGGTCAGCCCCAGCACCGAGTCGGCGGAGAACATCGGCGCCTCGTCGGCGACCTGGCCGGGAGAGATGCCGCGCACGTCGCAGACGCGGATGATCAGCTTCTTGAGGTCTTCGCGCAGGGCCTGGTCGACCGGTTCCATGACAGAGGGCGCTCTCGGGGCGGCTCCCAGCCCGTCCGGCATCGGACGGGCGCGCCGCAAGATACCGATCCCCGCCCCCAGGCTCAAGCTGCAGGCTCGCGCAAGACCAGGAGAGCGCAGGCTCGCTCGGGTGCCAGCTGGACGACAGCGTCCGGTGGCCGCAGGTGTCCGAAACCAGGCTGCTTTCGCCAGTGGACGGCTGGGGCTAAGATGCGCCGCCTCTCTTCCGTGCGAGCCCTTCCGTGCCCGAGCCGCTGGACATCCTGATCGTCGCCGGGGAGGCCTCGGGGGACGCCCACGCCGGGGCGCTGATGCGAGAGCTTTCAGCCCGCCTGCCGCACGCCCGCTTCTATGGGATGGGCGGCCGGCGGATGCGCGAGGCCGGGCTGGAGGCGGCCTACGACTGCCGCGAGATCTCGGTGATGGGCTTCGCCGAGGTGGTGCCCAAGCTCTTCCGCATCCTCTCGGTGATGCGCGGCCTGTTCCGGTTGGCTCAGCAGCGCCGACCCCAGCTGGCGATCCTGGTGGACGTCCCCGACTTCAACCTGCGGCTGGCGCGCAAGCTCAAGAGGCTGGCCATCCCGGTGGCCTACTACATCAGCCCCACGGTGTGGGCCTGGAAGCCGGGGCGGGTCAAGCAGATCGCCCGAGACGTCGACCTGATGATGTGCATCCTGCCGTTCGAGGAGGCGTTCTACCGGGAGCGCGGGGTGATGGCCCGCTACGTGGGCAATCCGGTGCTCGACCAGGTTCCGGCGCCGGCCAGCGCCGACGACTTCCGCCGCCGGCTGTCGCTCGACCTGGAGCGGCCGACGCTGGCGCTGCTGCCCGGCAGCCGCAAGAGCGAGCTGGCGCGGGTGCTGCCGACGATGATCGCCGCCGCCGAGAAGCTGGCCGCGGGCAGGGAAAACCTCCAAGTCGTCCTGCCGGTGGCCCCCACCCTCGAGCGCGACGAGGTGCTGCGCTTCTTCGCGGGCAGCCCCCTGAAGCCGACGCTGGTCGACGGCCGCGCCGCCGAGGTGGTGGGGGCCAGCGACGCCGCCATCGTCTGCTCCGGGACCGCCAGCCTCGAGGCCGGTCTGATGCTGCGGCCGTTCGTCATCGTGTATCGCGTGACCTTGCTGACGGCGCTGATCGTCAAGCTGCTGGTCAAGGTGGCTCACGTGGGCCTGGTCAACCTGATCCTCGGGCGGCGGCTGGTCCCCGAGTTGTTGCAGTTCGACTTCACCGCCGATCGCGTGGCCCACGAGATCGGCCGCTACCTCGAAGACCCCGCTGCCCGCGGCGAGCTGGTCCGCGGCCTGGAAGAGGCCCGGGCGGCGCTGGGGCCCGCCGGCGCCTCCGCCCGGGCGGCGCAAGCCGTGGTAGACCTGCTGGCTCGCATCGAGCGGTTGCCCGCCGGTGCCCAGACGCTCACCGTGCCCGTGAACCCGACCCCGTAAGGACGCCATGAGAGACGCCCTGGTCATCATCCCCACCTACAACGAGGCCGACAACGTCGGGCCGATCACCGAGGCGGTGCTCGCCTCGCTCTCCCGCGCCGAGGTGCTGATCGTCGACGACAACAGCCCCGACGGCACCGGGCTGAAGGCCGACGCCCTGGCCAAGGAGAATCCCCGAGTCCACGTGCTGCACCGCGCCGCCAAGGAGGGCCTGGGGCGCGCCTACCTGGCCGGCTTCGACTGGGCGCTGGGACGGCCGTATCAGTTCATCTTCGAGATGGACGCCGACTTCTCCCACGACCCGCGCTACCTGGCGACGCTGCTCGCCGAGGCCGAGGGCGGCGCCGACCTGGTGCTCGGCTCGCGCTACGTCGCCGGCGGCGGAACCATCAACTGGGGCCTGGTGCGCAAGGTCATCAGCCGCGGCGGCAGCCTCTATGCTCGCGGCATTCTCGGAGTCCCGGTCCGCGACCTCACCGGCGGCTTCAAGTGCTTCCGCCGCGAGGTGCTCGAGCAGCTGGACCTCAAGTCGGTGGGGACCGCCGGCTACGCCTTCCAGATCGAGATGACCTATCGGGCCATCAAGCGCGGCTTCAAGGTGAAGGAGGTCCCGATCGTCTTCGAGGACCGTCGGGTGGGGAAGAGCAAGATGAGCCGCCGGATCTTCCTCGAGGCAGTGACCGCGGTGGTCAAGCTGCGGGCCCGCGGGGTCGAGTAGGAGCGACGTGGACGTCCGAGAGCTCATCAGCTTCGCGATGGTCAGCCTGTCGGCGGTGTTCTTCGTCGTCGATCCCCCCGGGGTCGTGCCGATCTTCGTGGCGATGACCGCCAACGACTCGGTGGACAAGCAGCGGGCGATGGCCCGGCGCGCCACCCTGGTCGCCTTCGGCCTGCTGGGCGGGTTCGCGCTCTTCGGGTCGGTAATCTTCCGGGTCTTCGGGGTCACGCTGAGCGCCTTCAAGGTGGCCGGCGGGATCCTGCTGCTGATCACCGCCATCGACATGTTGCGCGCCCAGCCCTCGCGCACCCGCTCCTCGCCAGAGGAGACGCGGGAGGGCCAGGAGAAGGACGACGTGGCGATCGTGCCGCTGGCGATGCCGCTGCTGGCCGGCCCGGGGGCCATCGCCACGGTGATGGTGCTCACCGCCCGCGGCGGTGGGCAGCTCCATTCGCTGCTGGTGGTGGCTTCGGTGGCGGTGACCTGCCTGGCGACCTATCTGCTGCTGCGCATCGCCCACAAGATCAATCGGCTCCTTGGGCGCGGCGGCATCGCCATCCTCGAACGCATCATGGGCCTGCTGCTGGCGGCCATCGCCGTCCAGTTCATGGCCGACGGTGCGCACGAGCTCTTCCCAGCGGTGAAGGGCTGATGGGCACGCTGCGCCGGCTGCTGCCGCTGGTGCTCGAGCAGCGCGCCGCGCTGCTGGCGGCCTTCGGTTGCATGATCCTGCTGGCAGTGGGCAACGGGGCGCTGACCTTGCTCTCGGGCGGGGTGCTCGACTTCCTCATCACCGGCAGCGACCGCGGCGTTTCGCGGCTCTTCGATTTCCTGCCCGCCGCGCGCCACCTCGACCGCTCGCAAGCGCTGATCTGGCTTCCGGCGCTGCTGGTGCTGGTCGGGTTGATCAAGGCGGTCGGCTACTTCGGCCAATTCCATCTGATGGGGATGCTCGGCCAGCGGGTAGTGGCGCGGCTGCGCACCTCTCTGCTGCAGGCGATCCTCCGCCAGGATCCGGCGTTCTTCGCCCGCAGCCAGACCGGAGATCTGCTCTCGCGCTTCAGCGCCGACCTGGCCCACGTCGAGCGTGCGGCGACCTACGCGGTCGCCTCCTACCTTCGCGACACCTTGGCCCTGGCGGTCCAGCTCGCCATCGCCTTTGCCCTCGACTGGAAGCTGTCGCTGATCGCCTTCGTGGCGGTGCCGGTGGTGGTGGTTCCCATCGGCAAGCTGGCGCGCAAGCTCAAGAGGCGCGCCTCGCAGAGCCAGACCTCGCTGGGCCAGCTCACCTCGCTGGTGCAGGAGGGGCTCTGGGGAATCCGAGTGATCCAGGCCTATCGGATGGAGGAGCGCGAGCTGGCGCGCTTCGACGCCGAGAACGCGCGCTGCCTGCACGCCGAGGTGAAGGCGGCCAAGGCCAAGAGCATCGCCCCGGCGGTGATCGAGATCGCCTCGGTGGTGGGCCTGGCGCTGTCGGTGCGGATGGCCGCGGATGCGGTGACCGCCGGGACCGCAGACCCGGCCAGGCTTCTGAGCTTCTTGGTGGCGGTGGGCCTCATCTACCAGCCTGCCAAGGATCTGGGTCGCGCCGGCCAGTTCGTCCTGACGGCCATCGCGAGCGGC
This sequence comes from Myxococcales bacterium, assembly GCA_037442205.1. Classification (GTDB taxonomy): domain Bacteria; phylum Myxococcota; class Myxococcia; order Myxococcales; family UBA5297; genus JBBIQS01. Next base: position 18,981 of record JBBIQS010000006.1, on the reverse strand, counting down.
GAGCGCATTTTCGCAGTCATCGACCAGCTTCCCGGCATCCGGCAGGCCGATCGAGCGGTTGCGCTGGCGCCGATGGAGCAGCAGCTCTCCCTGGACCAGGTCAGCTTCGCCTACGGCGCCCGCACGGTGGTCGAAGGGCTCGACCTGACGCTGAGGAAGGGCGAGGTGGTAGCGCTGGTCGGGGAGAGCGGCTCGGGCAAGACCACCGCCGCGCTGCTCGCGATGCGCTTCGCCGATCCGCAGCAGGGCACGGTCCGAGTCGATGGCGCCGACGTGCGCGAAGCCAGCCTGGGCTCGGTGCGGCGCCAGTACGGGCTGGTCACCCAGGAGCCGCTGCTGTTCTCGGGAACGGTGGCCGAGAACATCGCCTACGGCAGGCCGGAGGCGAGCCAGCAGGAGATCGAGTGGGCGGCTCAGGTCGCGCAGGCGGACGGGTTCGTGCGCGCGCTGCCGCAGGGCTATCAGACGCTCATCGGCGAGCGCGGGGTGCGGCTGTCGGGGGGCCAGAAGCAGCGGATCGCCCTTGCGCGAGCGCTGCTGCCCAAGGCGCCGGTGCTGCTGCTCGACGAGGCCACCAGCAACCTGGACGCCGAGAGCGAGCGCGAGGTGGCACTGGCCCTCAGCTCGGCTCTTCAGGACCGAACCGCGCTGGTGATCGCGCACCGGCTTTCGACAATCAGGAATGCCCACCGCATCTGCGTGCTCAGGGGCGGGAGGGTGGTGGAGGAGGGGACGCACCAGGCGCTGATGGAGGTGTCCGGGGAGTATGCCCGCCTCTACCGGCGCGAGGGAGGCGAGGGATGAAGCGCCGCCTCGCGCTGGGCCTGGGGATCGCTCTGCTGCTCGTGGCGACCCTCTACGTCGTGCGTGCCGCGGCCACGAACTATCCGCTGCACAGGTTCGAGTCGCCCGCGGATTCTGGACTGTGGCGCGGCGCCTACCACATGCACACGGTGCTCTCGGACGGTCGCGGCACCCTCGACCAACTGGTCCAGGCCGCCAAGAGCGCCGGAGCCACATGGCTCGTCGTCTCCGACCACAACAAGGTCTATCCGGGCGGTCCGCGCTACCAGGACGGAGTGCTGGTCATTCCCTCGTGCGAGGTCTCGACGCAGGCCGGCCACCTGATGGCGATCGACATGGCCCGCGAGCTGACCGAGGAAGAGCGGACGGGCGATCCAGTGGCCGCAGTGCGCGCGCTGGGCGCAGTTCCCGTCGCCTCGCACCCGCTCAATCGCAAGCGGCCCTACCTGCGCCTCGACGAGGAAAAGCGACTGGCCGGGATGGAGATCCTCTCCGCCGACGACATGCTGCGCGAGGGACTGCTCGCTCCGCTGACGGTGATCTCGGCGGCGCTGGCCTATCCGGTCAGCGCGGAGCACGCCGCGGTCCAGTTCGTTGAACGGCCAGCGGCGACGCTCGCCAAGTGGGATGCGCTGCTGCGCGAGCGGCCGCTGGCGGGGATGTGCGCCATCGATGCCCACGGCATTCCGGCCTACTCGGCGATCATGCGGACGATGGGCTTCTACGCCCAGGTCGGGCACGCGCCCACCGGGCAGGCGCGCCAGGACGCCGACGAGCTGATTCGCGCCCTGGCGAGCGGCCGCTCGTTCTGCGGGATCGACGCCTTTGGCTCTTCGGCGGGCTTCCACTTCACAGCGGTCGAAAAAGATGGCTCTGTCCACGCCATGGGAGAGGAGCTTCCTCTCTCGGAGGGCCTGCGGCTCGAGGTCGAGCTCGGAGAGGGCCGAGTCCCCGAGGGCGCCGTGGTGACCGTCTACTGTGGTGGAACCGAGCTGCCGCTTCGCGCAGAGGGAGGGGCCTGGATAGCGGTGCCCATGGCGTCGGGAGCCTGCCGCGCCGAGGTTCTTGCTCCGGTGCCGGGGCGGCTGTGGGGCAGCGTGCTGCGGCCTTGGATTCTCTCGAATCCGATCTACCTGCGGCCGGGCCCGCCGACGCAGGCTGGACCCTAGGCCCAAGTCCTCGCTCGGCGCGAGTCTCACAGTGTGTGCGGGAGTTGATGGTGTGGACAAACATCCACACCGCGCGGTGCATGCCAGGGAGACCTCCGTCCGCTTTGGGCTAGAATCCCGCAGCCGCCGGTAGCAGCAGGCCCAATCGGCGTGGATCGCCCGTTGCCCGGGCGGCCCTCCCATTCCAAGGAGAGACAGATGCAGAAGCTGTTGACGGCAGTGGTCGCCTGCGCGCTCGCCTCGGCGTGCGTGCCCAAGGAGCAGTACACCTCGAAGGCCCTGGAGGCCGAGGAGCTGGGGCGCAAGTACAAGGACGAGCAGGAGCGCGCCAAGTCCTGCGAGGACAAGGTGACTGCGCAGGAGGCCAAGACGGCGGACGTCGAGAAGCGGCGAGCCGAGCTCGAGGCCAAGGCCGCAGAGCTGGAGCAGAAGATCGCCGACATCGGCAATCAGCTCACCGACAAGGAGGCCGAGCGCCGCGCTCTGCTCGACCAGAACACCAAGCTCACCGCGCTCAACGACGAGCTGTCGAAGTCGTCGAAGAAGCTGGCCGAGGCCAAGGCCGAGCTCGAGAAGCGCTCCTCGGAGTACGAGAGCCTCGCCCACAGCCTTAAGGAGGAGATCAAGAACGGCCAGATCGAGCTGACCGAGCTCAAGGGGAAGATGACGGTCAAGCTCAAGGACAAGGTCCTCTTCGCCTCCGGATCCACCAAGATCGACAAGGGCGGCACCAACGCCCTGACCAAGATCGCTTCCACCCTGAAGACGGTGAAGGGCAAGGTCATCCGGGTCGAGGGCCACACCGACAATGTGCCGCTCGGCACCAAGGGCGAGTACGCCAATAACTGGGAGCTGTCGACAGCGCGGGCGTTGGCAGTGGTCAAGGTGCTGATCGACGCCGGCGTGGACCCCACCAAGGTCTCCGCCGGCGGTTACGGCGAATACCAGCCGGTCGCGCCCAACAGCACCCCGGAGAACCGCAGCCTCAATCGCCGCATCGAGATCGTCCTCGCCGCGGCGAAGTAGCTTCTCTCCGCGCTCGACTCAGCATCCGCCGCTTCGGGCCTCCGCGCTCGAGGCGGCGGCCGTTCTCCCGGGCAGGGCCAGCGTCAGGGGCCCAGGCCGACCCACTCCGCGCCATCCTCGTAGAGCTCCTTCTTCCAGATCGGCACGTCCTGCTTGAGCTGCTCGATGGCGTACTCACAGGCGCGGAAGGCCTCCTGCCGGTGGGCCGCTGCCGCAGCGATCACCACCGCCGCTTCGCCGACCTGCAGCGCCCCGGTCCGGTGGTGGATCGCGGTGCGCACCCCCGGCCACTGCCGCTCGATGCTGGCGCCGATCTCTTCGAGCTTGGCCAGGGCCATCGAGCCGTAGGCCTCGTACTCGAGCCGCAGCACCTTCTTGCCCTGGCTCCGATCGCGCACGGTCCCGGTGAAGGTGACGATCCCTCCCATCCCCGGGCCGCTCACCGCGTCGATGACCTCCTGCAGCGACAGCGGCTCGGCCTGGAGCAGGAAGCGCCCGGAGCCGCCGGCCACCGGCGGGATCAGCGCCACCTCGTCGCCCTCCTCGAGCGTCGCCTCTGACCTGGCAAACTCCTCGTTGAGCGCGAAGCGCAACCTGGGGAGCAGCGCCGCCAGCGCCGGGTGCCTGGCCGCCACCGCCTGGCTCAGCGCGCCGATGGTCGCCGGCGCCGCCAACTCGAGCGTCTCGCGCTCGCAGCCGGCGCGCTCGCGGGCGGCGGCAAAGTAGAGGACCTCGATTCGCATCGCCTGCCTCCCGTCGCCACAAACTGAGAGGGGCGAGCCGGCTGGCCCGCCCCTCTCAGGGATTCTCTCCGCCCCGCTCCGGGGTGCGGCATTTCGTCTGCCGAAACGGCTACTGGCCGAACTCGACGCGGCGGTTCTCCGACCAGGCGCCCTCGTTGTGCCCGGGGTTGGACGGCCGCTCCTCGCCGTAGCTGGTGGTCTTGAGCGAGCTGGCGTCCACGCCCAGCGCGGTCAGGTACTTCTTGACCGACGCCGCCCGGCGCTCGCCGAGGTGCAGGTTGTACTCCTCGGTGCCCCGCTCGTCGGCGTGCCCGGCCAGGGTGATGGTGCCGCGCTTGGACTTGATGCAGTCGGCGTTGCGGTCCAACTGGCGGCGGGCGTCGTCGGTCAGGTTCGACTCGTTGAAGTCGAAGCGCACCGTGACCAGGTTGCAGGCCTTGGCCTCGACCACCGGCTCGACGCAGCGGCGGCTCTCGTCGCACTTCTTGCCGCTGGCGCAGTCGGAGTCGCTGGCGCACTCGGCCGGGATGCAGCGGCCGGCCTTGCACTGCATGTTGGCCGAGCAGTCGGCGTCGGCGGTGCACTCGGAGACGCACTTCTCCGCCTTGCACTTGAAGCCGGGCTGGCAGTGGCTGTCGGCGGTGCACTCCGGGGCCGGCTGGCACTTGGTGTCGCGGCAGACGAAGCCGGTCTTGCAGTCCGGGTCCTTGCCGCACTCCTGGCAGGCGCCGTTGACGCAGACCTCGTTGTGGCCGTCGGTCTTGCAGTGCTCGTCCTTCTCGCACTTGGGATAGGTCGGGGTACAGCCGACGAAGGAGAGGGCCGAAACAGCGACCGCGGCGAGCAGCACACGTCGAAGCATGTCGTGGATCCTCCGCGATGGGGCGGCCGGGGGGTTCGAGTGCAGCGCCGGCCAACGTCCGTCGTGTAAAAGTGTCAGCGGAATACCGCTTGGAAACCCTTGTGTCAAATGAGACTTCGTCGAATTTGGGAAGGGTCGGTTTCTCGGTAACCGCGCGGACGCCCGCTCGATTCCCGCGGTGGTGTGAAAAGGACCCGGCCGCGAGGTGAAGGGGCCCCGGGGCCGCCCCGAACAAAGGCGGCTCGGCTCTGGTTCGGGATGGCGTGCGGGGGGACGAGAGGGCGGCGGTGGGGCAAGTTCGCGGGGCGGGGGCCGCGCCGCTCTGCCTATAATGCCCGCCCCCACCGCCCCGGAGCGCCCATGCCGGCAACCCTGCTCATCGTCGACGACGAGAAGAACATCCTGGTGACCCTGAAGCGGGCGCTGGAGGTGGAGGGCTACGGCTGCGAGGTGGCCGGCGGCGGCAAGCTGGCGCTGGAGGTCTTCGCCCAGAAGCCGGTGGACGCGGTGGTGATGGACGTGCGCATGCCCGACCTCGACGGCCTGGAGGTGCTCAAGAAGATGAAGGAGCTGCGGCCGACCACCCCGGTGTTGATGATGAGCGGCCACGGCACCTTCGAGACCGCGGTGGCGGCCACCAAGCTGGGCGCCTACACCTTCATCCCCAAGCCGGTGGACCGCGAGCAGCTCTTGGTCTCGGTGCGCAACGCGCTGGGGCTCAAGGCCGCCGACGAGGAGCTGGCCGACCTCAAGAGCCAGCTGGGGACCTTCGAGATGGTGGGCAAGGGACCGGCGATGCAGCGGATCTACGAGCTGATCCGCAAGGCCGCGCCCAGCGAGGGGCGGGTGCTGATCACCGGTGAGAACGGCACCGGCAAGGAGCTGATCGCCCGGGCCATCCACCTGCACAGCCGGCGCAAGGAGATGCCCTTCGTCAAGCTCAACTGCGCGGCGGTGCCGCACGAGCTGATCGAGAGCGAGCTGTTCGGGCACGAGCGCGGGGCGTTCACCGGCGCGGTGACCGCGCGCAAGGGCAAGTTCGAGGCCGCCCACGGCGGCACCCTCTTCCTGGACGAGGTGGGCGACATGCCCGCCCCGATGCAGGCCAAGCTGCTGCGGGTGCTGCAGGAGGGCGAGCTGGAGCGGGTCGGGGGCAGCGAGACCTTGAAGGTGGACGTGCGGGTCATCGCCGCTACCAACAAGGAGCTGGCCAAGGAGATCGAGGCCGGCCGCTTCCGCGAGGATCTCTACTACCGGCTCAACGTGGTGCCGATCCACGCCCCGCCGCTTCGCGAGCGCCGGGGCGACATCCCCGACCTGGTGCGGGCCTTCCTCTCCGAGGCCTGCGCCCGCAACGGCAAGCGAGCGATGACCGTCAGCCGCGACGGGCTGGCGCTGCTCGAGGGCTACGAGTGCAAGGGCAATGTCCGCGAGCTCAAGAACCTGGTCGAGCGGCTGGCGATCCTCTCCGACGGCCCGGAGATCTCCGCCGACGACGTGGCCCAGGCCCTTCCCGCGGCGCGCGGCGGCGGCGCGGCGCCGGCTGTGCGCTTCAAGCCGGGCAAGGGCTTCCACGAGATGGTTGAAGACGCCGAGCGCGAGATCATCATCGCCGCGCTGGCGCGCTGCAAAGACAACGTCACCGAGGCCGCCAAGCTGCTGGGCCTGGAGCGCGGCCACTTCTACAAGAAGATGAAGGCCCTGGGGCTGCGGCGCGGGCCGGCCGGCGGCGAGGGCGAGGCGGCGTCAGAGACCGAAGATCCCAGCGGCGCCGGCGGTGGCGCCGCCTAGCTCGAAGTTGAGTCCTGAAGCAGCTCGGGCCGCGCCTTTCGAGAGGCGCGGCCCGCTTGCTTTGGGAGGCAGCTCGTTCAGTCGATGGAGACGGCCTGGGCGAGCTTCATGAAATCGTCGAGCTTGAGATTGAAGACGCCGTCGTCCACGCCGTCGCCGCTGGGCTCGCTGCTGCCCCAGGGGTTGCGCAGCTGGACGTACTTGACCCCGCCCTCCTCGCTGGTGCCGAGGATGGAGTAGGTGTGCCAGGCGTGCATGCCGGTGCTGTTGTAGAGGTCCTTCTTCTCCTCGCCGTAGGTCACCAGCGACGCCGGGATGTGGCCCTGGGTGGCCTTGGTGAGCTTGGCGAACAGGACGTCCTTGTTGCTGCTCTTCACCATGTACTCGGTGCTGCTCTTGCCGGTGAGGGCGCTCATCACGTCGCCCGGGGCGCCGCCGTTGCCGATGGTGTCGTAGCTGCCCTGGAAGCAGGCGTAGGCCTTCTCCATGATCGAGACCCACATCTCCTTGCCGTCGCGGCAGCGGGCGTAGCGGGGGTTGGAGTAGCCGGGGGCGGTGGGGAAGTCGCTGTCGACGCGGACGTACTTGGGAGTGACCGAGCCGCTGGCGGTGCGCTGGTAGAAGCGCACGGTGAAGGTGCCGTCCTTGTTGTCCTGGATGGCGTTCTCGATGAGCTTGGGATCGGCGTAGGCCACCGAGGAGAGGGAGGCGGCCAGGAAGCAGTCGCCGAGGTAGCCCTGCTCGATGTCGTCGCCGTTGACCCCGTCGACGAAGAGCTGGCCTCCGGCGATCGGCTGATAGGTGAGCTTGCCGGCCTCCTCGTGGAAGACCTTGGGGTCGGCGCTGGTGGTCACGGTCGGAAACTTGCTCCCGGTCAGCTGGGCACTCGGGGCGGTCGGCGTCGTGGCGGGGTTGGTCGAGACGCCGAGCAGCTTCGCCAGCTTCTCCTTGGCGGCGGCGCTCTCGAACTTGTCGCCCTTGGCCAGCAGCTTGGAGAGCTCGTCGCGCTCGCCCTTGGTCAGCTTGCCATCGGCGTTGGCCTGCTTGATGAGGCCGTCGACCTCGGCCATCGAGACCTTGCCGTCAGCCAGCGAGTTCTTGATCAGCGAGCCAATCTTGGTGGTCATGGGCGCCCCGGAAAGTTGGTTTCGCCAATTATCGGCGAGGGCGTGGAAAAGTTGCTTCTCAAATCACCCGCTGCGTCTCGCCGGCCGCATCGCGCGGTCGCGCGCCCTCGGCACACAAGGGCAAACCTGTCCTGAATACGAGTGGTTGCGCGTGGCACGCGGCGCGCAATCGCGAAGGCCATGGATGACGCGAGGAGATCGGCCATGGCGAACTGGGCGTGTGCGGGGTTGGCATCGGCGGCGTTGCTGGCGGGATGCGGAGAGCGGGTCCAGGGGCATGGGCAGCCGGCGGTGAGGGACCTCGCCGCGGCGCTCGAAACGGTCAGCGCCGCCGCGGAAAGGACCGCCGCTGCGGCCCAAGAGGACCACCCGGGGCGAATCGATCACCTGCAGCGGGCGAAGCAGCTCCGAGCGACGGGAGATCTGGCCGAGGCTCTCGCCGAGGCCCGGAAGGCGGCTGCGGAAGATGCCGAAACGCGCGAGCCGCTGATTCTGATGGCGGCATTGGCGCGCGACCTGGGTCAGCGCGACGTGGAGATCGATTCCCTGGCCGAGCTGGCCCGGCGCGATCCCGACGAGGTGGAGGCTCCGCTGCGCGCCGCCCGGCTGCTCCTCGACGACGGCGAGTCCCGCGCCGCGCTGTATCAGGCGACGCTGGTGATCGCCCGCGACGGCGAGGAGGCCGAGGGCTATCACCTGCGCGGCCGCGCCGAGCTGCAGCTGGGGGAGCTGGCGGAGGCGGTCCTCGATCTCGAGAGCGCGGCGATGCTCAATCCGCGCCACACCTATGCCCTCAACAACCTGGGCTACGCCTACCTGCTGGCTGGCCAGCCGGAGCGCGCGGTGCAGGCCCTGGAGCGGGCCGCGGAGCTGTCGCCGCATCTGTCGATGGTGCAGAACAACCTGGGGCTGGCCTACGAGCGCTTGGGACGCGAGCAGGAGGCCTATCGCTGCTTCGAGCGCGCCTTGCAGCTCGACCCGGGCCACGTCCGCGCCGCGGTCAACTTCGCCCGCCTCGCCGATGCACTGGGCATCGACCGCGCTCCGGCAGACGAAGGGCAGCTCGGCGGCCAGAGCGACCGGGACGAACTCGAGCTGACCGACGACATCGACCGGCCGGCCGCCGATCCCTTGATGGCAGCCGTGCGCCCGGTCGTCGGCGTTGTACAGGAGGAGACCAGTGCCCGCTGAGTCGCCAGCATCTCCGGGGTCCGGAAACAAGAGTGTCGACGGCGCTTTCCGCGGGCTCGTTCACCGGCTACCATCCGGCGGCTTGCCCAAGACCTCCGACCCAATGCCCGAGTCCCAATCCCAAGAGTCCACCCTCCAGGTCCCTCAGGCCGCGCCTGGTGGCGGGCGCTCATTCAGGCAGCGCCTCGTGCGGCTGATCCTCGTCATCTTCGGGCTGCTGGCGCTCGGCACGGGGTCGGTGGTCGGGCTCTTCGTCTACTACGGCCGCGACCTGCCCACCTTCGCAGCCCTCGCCGACTATCGGCCTCCCCAGGTCAGCCGCATCTACGACCGCCAGGGCCGTCCCGCGGGCGAGTTCTTCCACGAGCGGCGCACGGTGGTCCCCAAGGAAAAGATCCCCAAGCTGCTCAAGCAGGCGGTGGTCGCCGCCGAGGACGCCAACTTCTACAACCACCGCGGCCTCGACTACTTCGGCATCGCCCGCGCGCTCTTCCAGGACGTGCGCCACATGCGGCTCGCCCAGGGCGCCTCGACCATAACGCAGCAGGTGGTCAAGAACATGATCCTCACGCCCGAGCGCAAGCTGGCGCGCAAGGTCAAGGAGGCCATCCTCTCCCAGCGGCTGGAGCAGAACCTCACCAAGGAGGACATTCTCTGGCTGTACCTGAACCACATCTACTTCGGCGACCTGCGCTACGGGGTCGAAGAGGCCGCGCAGTACTTCTTCGGCAAGTCGGTGGACAAGCTGAGCCTGGGCGAGGCCGCCCTGCTCGCCGGCCTGCCGCAGTCTCCGCAGCGGCTCAACCCGCGCCGCCATCCGGAGCGGGCCAAGACTCGCCAGAGCTACGTGCTGCGCCAGATGGCCGAGAACGGCTTCATCACCCGCGCCCAGGCCGAGGCGGAGATCGCCCGGCCCATCGCCTGCGTCCCGGAGCCGCCGCCGGCCCCAGGCGCCTACTACGCCGAGGAGGTTCGCAAGTCCCTGGTCGAGCGCTACGGCGAGCAGCTGGTCTACGAGGGCGGCTTGCGGGTCGAGGTCGGGATGGACCGCGAGCTGCAGGCCGAGGCCGACAAGGCCCTGCACGCCGGTCTCGAAGAGGTGGACCACCGGTTCGGGCTGCGGGCGCCCGAGCTCACCTTGCCGGCGGGCGCCGTCGAGAAGCTGCGGTCGCGAATCTTCGGCGGAGATCGGGCGGCGGCCGCCGTGGCCTGGGATTTCTCGCGGGTGCGCGAGCGCGACCTCTCGCCGGCGGCCGGCGAGAAGATCGAGGCCATCGAAGGGCCGCAGCCGCCAGGCGATGAGGCTCCGAAGTCGCACCTCGAGAGGCTGGTCGAAGAGAAGCTCCTCGAGCCGGGCGCGACGCTGGTCGCTCCGGTGCTCTCCGCCTCCGACGACGCGGTGCTCTTCGATCTGGGAGCGCACCAGGGCGTGATTCCCTTCGAGCGGATGAAATGGGCGCGGCCCTATTCGCCCGATCAGTGGACCAATCCGCCGAAGAAGGCCTCGGAGGTCCTCTCGACAGGACAGCTGGTGCGGGTGCGCGTCCTCGAGGTCCCCAAGTCCTTGGCGGCGCCTGCAGGCAAGGGCTCGCCGCCCGCCGAGAAGGTGCAGCTCGAGCTGGCGCCGGTGCCGCTGGTACAGGGTGCGCTGGTTTCGATCGATCCGCAGACCCGCGAGGTGGTCGCCCTCGCCGGCGGTTACGATTTCGCCGCCAGCTCCTTCAACCGCGCCACCCAGGCCCATCGCCAGCCGGGCTCCTCTTTCAAGCCCTTCGTCTACGCCGCCGCCCTGGCCAGCGGAAAGTACACCGTCGCCTCCATCCTCAACGACGCCCCCTTCGTCAGCCACGACGCCGCCAAGCCCTGGAACGTGCACAACTTCGAGCGCGACGCCTTCGAGGGGCCGATGGACCTGCGCGAGGCGCTGGCCAAGTCGAAGAACACCGTCTCGGTGCGGCTGATCGAGGCGGTCGGGGTGCAGGCGGTCATCGACATGGCGGCCAGGGCGGGGATCGCCTCGAAGATCCCCGAGTACCCGAGCATCGCCCTGGGGACCGCCGAGGTGACGCCGCTCGAGCTGTGCAACGCCTACGCGACCGTCGACGCCCTGGGAAAGCGGGCCGAGCCCATCCTGATCGTCCGGGTCTCGGACGCCAGCGGCAAGGTCCTCGAGGAGCATCACGCGGTGCCGGAGGAGACGATTCCTCCGGCGGTGGCGCACGTACTGACCTCGATGATGCAGAGCGTGATCGAGATGGGAACGGGCATCGGCGCCAGCGAGTTGCACCGCCCGATCGCCGGCAAGACCGGAACCACCTCCGACAACGGCGACACCTGGTTCAGCGCCTTCTCGCCGGATCTGGTGGCGACGGTGTGGGTGGGCTTCGACAAGCCGGGGCAGAAGTTGGGACGGCGCGAGACCGGCGGCACCACCTCGCTGCCGATCTGGCTCCGGTACATGAAGGCCGCGCTCGACAGCCGCCCGCGCCTGGAGTTCCCGGTCCCGCCCGGCGTCGAGAGCGTGCGCATCGATCCGCGCAGCGGGTTGCGGGCGGTCGACGGCGCCCCTGGCCGGTCGGAGGTCTTCGTCGAGGGGACCGCTCCCAAGGACTTCGCGCCGCGGCCGGGCGAGGCCAGCCCGGGGATGCTCTTCCTCGAGGATGGCGGCAGAGGGCGGCCGTAGCATGGGCGCCTGGCTGGTCCTCGCGGCGCTGGCCGCGGTCGGCACGCCGGCTGCGGCGCAGGGCAGCTCGCTGGAGCGGACCGCCGTGCAAATCGCCGAGCGCGCCGGCGAGTTGGGGCCGCCGGGGCAGACCTCGCTGGCGGTGGCGCTGGTCTCTCCCGAGACCCCGGACCTGGGCCGGGCCGCCCAGACGCTGCTCGTCTCGCGGCTGGCCAGGATCTTCAGGTCGGTGGTGCCGCTGCGGGTCAATGCGCTGGAGTCCGCCGAGGCGGAGGCGCGCCAGCTGCCCGCCGACTGGGTGCTGCGGCTGACGGCGCGAATCGCTGGCGGCGAGCTGGTGGTCGCCGGCGACGCCGTGCCCACTTGGACCAACTTCTGGCTCGGCAACTCGCTGGCGCGGACCGCCGGCGGGCTGGCGTTCGCCGCCCGGGCGCCGGTCGATGCCGAGGTCCTGACGCTGGCGCGCCTGGGCAAGGTCGCTGGAGCGATTCCGGGTCAGCTGGCGCGGCGTTTCCATCTGCGACCGCTGGCGACCGTTCCCGAGCGCGTGGTCGCTCTCGCGGTCGGAGACCTGGACGCCGATGGCGCCGCGGAGATCGCCGCGCTGACAGCGACGCAGGTGCTGCTCTTCAAGGCCGATGGCCAGCTGCTGGCTCGATACGATCACGCTTCGCTGCCGATGTCCCCCAGGCCCCCGCGCGAGGCGTCGGGGGCAATCGCCATCGGTCCGTTCGGCGCCGAGCCGAACCGGGTGCGAATCGCCTTCCTCTGGTATGGGCAGGCCAGGGGCGGTGTGCTCGAGCTCGATCGCGGCGAGCTCAGGCTGATCCAGCCGCTCGACGCCGCCCCGGTCGGCGCCGGGGCGCAGGGCGTCGTCGTGGGCGCGCCACAGCCTGGCCGGAGCGCGCTGGCGCCGGAAATCCGAGTCGCGTCAGGCAAGAGCACGGCTCTCTCGCTCGCGCCGGTGGCGGTCGCCGTCAATCCCCGGGCCGGCGCGCCGGCGCTGCTGGCGATTTCCGCCGAGGGCAGCGCGGTGGCGCTGGGCGAGGATTTTCTGCCGCTCGATCTGGCCCTGCCGCCGTTGGGAGCCGGCTTGGCTCTCGGCGATTTCGACGGCGACGGCGTCTCCGAATTGGCGGCCTCGGGGCTGGTCCTGGCGGACGACCGCATTCGCATCCTGCGCCTGGACGGCAAATCGGGCGCGCCCCTCTTCGAGAGCGAACCTCTGCCGGGAGCCGTCAACGCCGGAGCCGCCGGTGACCTGAACGGAGACGGGCGCGACGAGGCGGTCTTGGGAGCCTGGCTGCCGGACGGCAGCTCGCAGCTCTACGTGCTCGGGGGAGAGCCATGAAGCGCCTGGGGCTCGGATTGGCGATCCTGCTGATCGGCGCGTCGGCGCTCGCTGGGATGCGCGCGCGCTACGGCGGCGAGCTGCGCGTGGTGGTGCCCGCGTTGCCGCAGGCCCAGGACCCCGCCCAGCTCACTTCATCCTCCGATCTTCTGTCCGCGCGGCTGCTGTTCGGGACGCTCTGGACGCAGGCGCCCGACGGCGCGCTCTCGCCTTCGCTGGCCGCCGCCGTCCCTGAGCCCGAGGCCAGCGGGCGCTTCTTCCGCATTCGCCTGCGTCCGGGGCTGCGCTTCCAGGACGGAACGCCGGTCACCGCCCGGGAGGTGATCTCCAGTCTGTCTCGCCTGGCGGACCCCAAGCTCGAGTCACCGTATTCGGCCCTGGTCTTGCCGCTGGTGGGCGTCTCCAGCTCGACCGGCAAGATCGGAGGGCTCAAGGCCGGCGGCGAGCTCGAGGTCCAGGCTTCGTTGGCCTTCGCCTATCCCGACTGGCCGCGTGCGCTGGCGCATCCGGCAGCCTCGATCGTCCTCGACAAGGGGCAGCGGCCGCTTCGAGGCACCGGCCCCTTCGTGCTCAGGGTGGACGGGCCCTCGACGGTGCGCTACGAGGCCTTCCCCGATTGTCCGACCGGGCGGCCGTTCGCCGATTCGCTCTCGATGACGCTGGGCGATTCGCGGAGTGCGGGGCGACAGCTGGCGCTGTCGGCGGCTGAGCTGACGACGGTATCGCTCGCGGAGAAGGGCGGCACCGAGGGGCCGGCGCTGCAGGCCAGCTACCTGGCGTTGAACCCGGCCAAGCTGGGGGCCCAGGCGGCGCCGGTGCGCCAGGCGTTCGAGGCGGCGCTCGAAGTGGGCGATCTGACCCGGTTCTTCGTGCGCGGGCCGGCGTCGCCGATGTACGGGCTGCTGCCGCCGGCGCTCGACCCGGCATCTTCGGCGCCGCGGGCCAGGCCGGCCTCGCCGCAGCTGCCGGCGGGGATGGAGCTGACGCTCCTCGTCGAGTCCGGAGACGAGAACCACAGGGCGGTGGCGGAGCGGATGCAGGTGAAGCTCCACGACCTGGGCCTGGCACTCAAGATCTCGCGACTGCCGCGCCCGGCGTTCCGCAAGGCGGTGGCGGGCGGCGCCTACGAGCTGGCGCTGGTCTCGGTGATGGCCATCCCGGAGGCGGGGATGGCCCTGGCTCAGCTGGTATCCCTGGCGCTGGGCCGCGAGGCGGCGCGCGAGGAGCTGCGAACCATCGGCGGCGGCGCCGACGCTGCCGCCCGCAAGGCCCTGGCCCTCGCCCGGGCAGAGCAGCTGCTGCCGCGCCTGCCGCTGCTGCCGCTCTACGCTCAGGCCTCGCGCGTGCTCGCCAGGCCCGGGGTGGCGGGCATCGGCTTCGACGCCAGCGGCGCTCCTTCGCTGGCCGACGGCTGGCTCAGCGATCCGCCGCGCGTCCGAGCCGCCGGGGAGAAGCCCTGATGCCTCGCGGAGAGAGCTGAGCCCATGCGCCTGCGCACCAAGCTCGTTCTGGTCGCCCTGGTCTCGACGCTGCCGTTCGTGGTCGCCCTTCCCTGGGCGCTGCGCGCCGTGCAGCGGGCTTTCGACGCCGAGCTCAACAGCCGGCTGGCAGGGGCCGAGAGAGCAGCCCAGGCGTCCGCCGCCGACCTCTCCGACAAGGTCGGGCGCGCCCTGAGCAAGCTGGCCGTCGATCCGGCGGTCGAAGACCTGGTCCGCTCGCTTCACGACGCCAAGCTCGACCGCGGCGAGCTGGCGCAGTCGGGGACCGCCGCGCGGCTGATGGCGCTGATGGAGCTCGACGCCCTGGAGATCCTGGACGACCAGGGGCGGATCCTGGCCAGCGGCCATCTGCCCGGCCGCGCCGGCGACCTGGACGGCGACGGCGTGGAGCTGGCCTCTCGCCAGCCCGGCCGCCCCGTTCCCCGGCGCATCGACATCGCCGCCGCCAACGGCTTTGCCCCGGCGCTGGCCATGCTCGCCGCGCTCCCGGTGGACTACGGTGCCACCCGCATCTACCTGGTCGGCGGGCGCACCTTCGGCCAGGCCTGGGCCGAGCGGCTCAAGGAGCTGACCGGCGCCGCCATCGCCGTGCTCGACGGAGAGCGCGAGCTGGCCCGCACCGAGGCGATCGAGCTGCCGCGCCAGGCTAAGATCCCCGTCGGCGAGCTGGGCTCGGTGGTGGTCGAGCTCTCTGACCAGGCAGTGCGGCGGACCAAGTCTCAGATCGCGCGGGTGGCGCTCGGGCTGTGGCTGGCCGCCTTGGGGGCGGCGCTGGCGCTGGCGGTGATCCTCGCCCGGCGGATCAGCCGGCCGGTGGACGCGCTGGCGCAGGGCGCTCGGGCACTGGCCCAGGGAAGCCTCGGGCACCAGGTGGCGGTTTCCTCCAGCGGCGAGATCGACGAGCTGGTGCGGGCCTTCAACGCCATGAGCAGCGACCTGCGCTCGGCCACCGATCGCGCCGTGGTCGCCGAGCGCGTCGCCGCCTGGCAGGGCGTTGCCCGCCGGCTGGCCCACGAGATCAAGAACCCGCTGACCCCGATCCGCATGTCGGTGGAGACGCTCGTCGCCGCCCACCGCGCCGGCCGCTCCGACTTCGACGAGATCTTCCGGGAATCGGCGCAGGCGGTGCTGGAGGAGGTCGAGCGGCTGCGGCGCATCGTCGACGAGTTCAGCCAGTTCGCCCGGCTGCCCAAGCCGACCCTGGCGCCGCTGGAGCTGGCCGAGCTGGCCGGCTCGGTGCTGGCCCTCTACTCGAGCCCGCCCGAGGGCATCCGCATCGATCGCGAGCTGGGCGAGGGGCTGCAGGTCGAGGCGGATCGCGACCAGCTCTGGCAGGTGCTGATCAACCTGTTGACCAACGCCATCCAGGCGATGCCCCAGGGCGGCCGGGTGCTGTTGCGCGCAGTCTCGCTGGGCGAGGGGAGCGCGGCGCTGGAGGTGGCCGACCAGGGGCCGGGGATCGCCGCCGAGAACCGGGCCCGGCTCTTCGAGCCCTACTTCACCACCAAGGAAGGCGGCACCGGCCTGGGGCTGGCGATCGCCCTGCGCATCGCGCAGGAGCACGGCGGGACGCTGGAGGAGATCGGTCTCGAGGGCGGAGGGCGGGGGGCGCGCTTCCGGCTGACCCTGCCGCGCGCCCGTTAGCCGATTGGCAGCGCCTCAGCGGCGCCAGTAGTGGTTGCCCGAGTCATCGCCGCAGTCGGTGCTGGACTCGGCGCCGGGAACCGTGTCACGCCGGCCGCGGACCGGGATCGGATCCTGGGTTCCCGAGGAGTCGTCGCCCGGGTTGCTTGGGGCGGCGGAGACCGCAAGAATCGTCACTGAAGTCGCGGGGTTGCCGAGCGCCACCACCTCGGCCGCCACGGCTGCGTGTCCATCGAGATCGCGCTGGACGAAGCCCTGGGTGACCAGGAGGGCCTGGCTGCCGCCGCTCGACTGCAGCTGCGCCAGCTCGCTCTCGTCGAGGGGGCCACAGGCACCCAGGGCCAGGGCGGCGATCAAAGTGGCAAGAAAGCGGCGAATCATGAGGTGCTCCAGACGAGTCTGCTTAACCGATGCAAGTGCGGTGCCCATGGCGGTCATCCCTTGGCGGCGGCGCGGAGCACCGGCACGGCGTTGACGATTTGCGAGAGGCGCGAGCGCTTCATCTGCAGCAACCGCGCGGCCTCGCTGATGTTCCCCTGGGCCTGTTCGAGCGCCTTGAGGATGCACTGGGTCTCGATCTCTTCGCGCAGTTGCTTGAGGGAGATGCCACGGGTGCGGCTGAGGGCGAAGTAGTCGATCTCCTGGCCGGGCCCAGGCGCCGGGGCCGGAGCGCTCGGCTCCAGCTCGTCGTCGGCCTCCTCAGGCTTCGCGCGCAGCGCCGCCAGCTCGGCGATGTTGTCGAAGGCCTCCGGCTCGATCAGGTTGCTGGCGGCGAAGATCGAGGCCGAGGAGAGGACGTTCTCCAGCTCGCGGATGTTGCCCGGCCAGTCGTAGGACTCCAGCAGCGCCAGCGAGGCCTGCGACAGCCGCTTGCGGGGCTCGCCGCGGTCGCGGGCGATCTTGGCCAGCAGGTGCTCGGCCAGCTCGGGTAGATCCGCCAGCCGCTGGCGCAGCGACGGCAGCTCGAGCACCACTCCCTTGAGCCGGTAATAGAGATCCTCGCGGAACTCGCCGGTGCCGATCAACGCCTCGAGATCGCGGTTGGTGGCGGCGATGACCCGGACGTTGGCCTTGACCGTCTTCTGCCCGCCGACCCGCTCGTACTCGCGCTCCTGCAGCACCCGCAAGAGCGCCACCTGGGTCTTGGGGCTGATGTCGCCGATCTCATCGAGGAACAGGGTCCCGCCCTCGGCCAGCTCGAAGCGCCCTTTTCGCTCGCGCACCGCGCCGGTGAAGGCCCCCTTCTCGTGGCCGAACAGCTCGGAGAGGAGCAGGTCCTCGACCATCGCCGCGCAGTTCACCTTGACCAGCGGCATGTCGCGCCGGCTGCTGCCGCGGTGGATGGCCTCGGCCAGCAGCTCCTTGCCGGTGCCGGACTCGCCGCGGACCAGCACGGTGGCGTTGCTCCTTGCCACCGCGTCCAGGACCTTGAGCACCTTCTGCAGCGCCGGGGCGCGGCCCACCAGCGCGTGAGGGCGCTCGGCATCGAGCTCGGCGCGGGCGGCAGGCATCGGGAGCAGCTCGCGCTCCGCGGAACCGGCCAGGGCCGCCACCCGCCGCGGCTGCTTGAGGAACGGCGCGCGGCAGCTGGCCGGGACCCGGTTGGCCAGCTCGGTCAGCAGCTGCACCGAGCGCGCAGCCTCAGAGGCGGCGCCGGCGGCGTCGCCGGCGGCGGCGCGCAACTTCGACAGCAGGTGGTGGACCCGCCAAGGCGCCTCGAGATCCGGCCCCAGGGCGACCTGCTCCTTGGCGCGCGACAGCCGCCGGCCGGCCTCGGCCAGCTCGCCCTGCGCCAGGCACAGCTCGCCCGCCAGCAGCTCGCGCTCGCAGACCAGCGAGGGCTTGGACTGTTCCAGGGAGCGGACCGCGTCGGAGGACAGCGCGGCCTTGGCGGCCGACAGCTCGCCGCGGGCCAGGCAGACCCGGGCCGACAGCAGGGAGGCCTCGGCGGCGTAGGCGGCGTTGGCGAGCGCCTCGAATTCGCCCCTGGCCGACGCCAGCTCTTGGCCGGCCGCGGCCAGGTTGCCGCGGGACTCGAACAGCTCGCCGCGCACCAGCCTGGCTGAGGCGCACAGGTAGGGATCGCCGACCTGCCCGGCGACCGCGGCGGCGTGTTCCACAAGCTCGCCCGCGCGATCCAGCTCGCCGAGGAACAGGTGCAGCCGCGACAGGTTGAGGGCGCAGTGGGCGACCGGCTTGGCGCGCCCGGCGCGGGCGAAGGCCGACAGAGCCTGCGACAGGTGGGAGACCGCGTCCTCGAAGTCGCCGCTCTCGACGAACAGCGAGCCCAGGTTCGACAGGGCGAAGGCCGCCAGCCCCCGGTCGTGGCCGCACAGCTCCAGGCCCCGCCGGTAGAGGGAGATCGCCGACTTGCGGTCGCCGCGGCGCTGGGCCACCACTCCCTGGTTGATCAGCGCGCTGGCCTCCTCGGGCGCCATCCCGGCGGCGCGGGCCTGGGCGGCGTTGAGCTCGAAAGCCTGGGCGGCGCGGGGATAGTCCGCTTCCTGGAGATGGACCTTGCCGAGCACGTTGCGCAGCGGCAGCGCCAGCTCCGGGCGCTCGGAGAAGTGCGCCAGCCCCGCCTCGCAATGGGCCAGGGCCTGCGGGTGGCGGCCGCGCAGGAACAGCACCTCGGCGTAGTCGACGAAGGCCCGGGAGCCGGAGACGTCGCCACTCACGGGAAGCGCCCCGGCCGCGCCCAGGACCCTCTGGCACAGCCGCTCGGCCGCCGACAGCTTGCCCAGGGCCACCGCCAGCCGCACCGAGTTGGCCCGCAGCTCGCGCCGGGTGCTCTCGTCGGCGCCGCGGCGGGCCAGCCCCAGGTGGCGCAGGGCGGAGAGGTTGTCGCCGGACAGGCGCAGCACCTCGGCCAGCCGGGCGTGGATCTCCGACTGCTCGGCGGCGGGCGCGCCCTCGAGCGCGCTGCGGAACAGCTCCGCGGCCTGGTCGTAGGCACAGCGGGATGCCAGCGACTCGGCCGCGCGCAGCGCCTGGCGGGCGCCGCGGCCGCGGGGATCGGCGGCCAGGAAGTGGCGGGCCACCGCCTCGGGATCGCCGTCGCGGCCGGACAGCTCCTCGCCGGCCGCCAGGT
>JBBIQS010000005.1:0-175453 GCA_037442205.1 Myxococcales bacterium | reverse complement strand
CCGGTGGCCGTGGCGGCGAGCGCGGTGACCGCGGCGGCGAGCGCAAGGCCGGCCCGGCTGTCGAGGTGGTGCGCGGCAAGGCCGCCCCCGCCGAGGCTGAGGCCGGCTCCGAGGGCGAGGGCGAGGGCGAGAAGAAGGAGTAGCCCCGCCGCAGCCTGAAGAAAGTCTCGGGGGCGCCGGCCGGAATGTTTCGGCCGGCGCTTCCTTCAAAGAAGATCATCGTGGTTCGGGCTCGCTCCGCGCACACCCTGAGGAAGCGCGGGCGAGTGAAAGGATAGAAGGCTATGGCAGAGGTGAGTGCGACGCTGGTCAAGGAGCTGCGAGAGAAGACCAACGCCGGGATGATGGACTGCAAGAAGGCGCTGACCGAGACCAGTGGCGACATGGTCAAGGCCGAGGAGTGGCTGCGGCAGAAGGGCCTGACCAAGGCCGCCGGCAAGACCGGCCGCACCACCGCCGAGGGCGCGGTCGCCAGCTACATCCACATGGGCGGCAAGATCGGCGTGCTGTGCGAGGTCAACTGCGAAACCGACTTCGTGGCCCGCACCGACGCCTTCCAGCAGCTGGTCAGGGACCTGTGCATGCAGGTCGCCGCGCTCAACCCGAAGTGGGTGCGTCGCGAAGAGGTCCCGGCCGACGTGGTCGCCAAGGAGAAGGAGATCTTCCGGGCCCAGGTGAAGGAGTCGGGCAAGCCGGAGAAGGCCTGGGACAAGATCATCGAGGGCAAGCTGGAGAAGTTCTACGAGGAGGTGTGCCTCCTCGACCAGCCCTTCGCCAAGGACCAGAACATCACCGTCAAGCAGATGGTCGACCAGGCCATCGCCAAGACCGGCGAGAACATGCAGGTGCGCCGCTTCGCCCGCTTCGTGCTCGGCGAGGGCATCGAGAAGAAGAAGGACGACCTGGCCGCTGAGATCGCCAAGATGGCGCAGAGCTGATCTTCCAGCCTCGGTTGAAGCTTGAATGCGGGCGGTCCCGGCGAGGGGCCGCCCGCTTCTTTTTTGGCGCTGCCGACCAGCGCCCCGACGGCTGGCATCAGAGCGTCCGATCGAGCGGCGCTATCTCGAATCGTGGTCGAAAAAGGGCGCTGGGCGCGCCGTCGCGACCGCGAGGTGAGGCGGCCCCGCGGCGTGTGCTCGCTCGAGGCCAGCGCGAGCGAGCGGGTCAAAGGGTGTCGCGCTCCTGGCTCGTTCCTAGGTTCCCTCTGGAGCGTCGCGCGCGGTCCGCGCGAATCGAGAGGTGCCCATGCCCGCGCCGTTCCTCTTCCAATCGACCGCCACCCTGACCCGCTACACCGGCTTCTCCGCCGACAGCGCCCGCTCGCTGCAGCGCTGCCTGGCCCGGGTCAGCGGGGCCAGCATCTACTACCACCTGCACTTCAACATCTTCCGGCGCCACTTCCTCACCAGCGAGATCATCAACGACTTCGCCCGCTGGGTGTGGGTGACCCTGGGCGACGAGCCGCTGGCCGAGCAACTGGCGGCGGTGGATCCGTTCGAGTTCGTCAAGATCCACGACGCGCGCACGCGGCTAATCAGCCTGATCGGCGACTACCTGGGTCAGGCCGACTACGGGCACGCCGTCGGCGCCCGGCAGCGCTTCTACTTCCAGGAAGGCCAGTCGTTCACCTTCCCCACCGGCCAGGTGGTCTCCTCAGCCGATCAGTTCCGCGAGGAGGTCCGCAAGGCGCCGGCGGAGAGCATCTTCTACCACTTCGTGGTGGCGCCGCTGCGGCTGGGGACCAAGGACAACGACTTCTCCAGCTGGCTCTCCAGCGAGCTGGGGCTGGACAAGGCCGCCGCCCGGATCCGCGCCCTTTCGCCCTACGAGACCGACCTGTTCAAGCTCGGCGGGAAGATCGCCGAGCTGCTCTGAGGCGCCGCGAGGAGAGCTTGAGATGCCCATCGAACTGCCCAAGAAGTCGCTGGATGACTACGCCCGCTTCGTCGGAGCGGACGAGATCCGCGAGATCCGCACCCTGGCCAAGTACCTCCATGGCGCCAGCATCCAGCACATCAACTCCACCGCCATGGGCGGCGGGGTGGCCGAGCTGCTGGGCTACTTGATCCCGCTGATGCGCGACCTGGGAATGGACGCCCAGTGGGACGTGATGACCGGCAACCCCGAGTTCTTCGCGGTCACCAAGTCCTTCCACAACAACCTCCACGGCGGCGCCGACGAGATCACCCCGGAGATGTACCGGGCCTTCCTCGACACCACCGAGAGGAACATCGGCCTGCTGCGCAGCGGGGTGGATTTCGAGGCCATCCACGACCCGCAGCCGGTGGGGCTGGTGAAGGCGCGCGGCGGCAAGGGCAACTGGCTGTGGCGCTGCCACATCGACCTGTCCGAGGCCGACCTGCGGGTGTGGGGCTTCTTGCGGCCGTTCGTCGATCGCTACGACGCGGCGATCTTCCACCTGCCCGACTACGCCAAGGAGCTGTCGATCCCGCAGAACGTGGTCCCTCCGGCCATCGACCCGATGACCGAGAAGAACGCCGAAATGGAGCCGAGCGAGATCCGCTCCGTCCTCGACAAGTACCAGATCGATCCCAAGCTGCCGATCGTGCTGCAGGTCAGCCGCTTCGACCGGCTCAAGGACCCGGTGGGCGTGATCCGGGCCTTCAAGCTGGTGGTCCACAGCCACCCCTGCCAACTGATCCTGGCCGGAGGCGGCGCCAGCGACGATCCCGAGGGTGAGCGGGTGCTGGCCGAGGTGCGGGAGGCCGCCGGCACCGATTCGCGGATCCACATCCTGGCGCTGCCGCCCAACGCTCACCGCGAGATCAACGCCCTGCAGCGCGGGGCCACGGTGGTGGTGCAGAAGTCGCTGCGTGAGGGCTTCGGGCTGGTGGTCACCGAGGCGATGTGGAAAGCCAAGCCGGTGATCGGCGGCGCGGTGGGCGGCATCCGCCGCCAGATCCTCCACGGCAGCACCGGCTACCTGGTCCACACCGTCGAGGGCACGGCGTTCCGCATCCGCCAGCTGCTGGGCAACCCCGAGCTGCGCGAGCAGATGGGCCGCAACGCCAAACAGTACGTCACCGAGAACTTCCTGCCGCCGATCTACCTGAAGAAGTGGGTGATGGCGCTGCTGTCGATGAAGCATGGCGCCCGCGAGTCGGTGATCAACCTGACCTGAGCGTTTCAGCCGCCGAACCGGCAGCGGGTGGGGTGCCGGAGTCGGCAGCATCGAGCTCGAAGACGCCAATCCGCAGAGGTGCGCCGCGCCCGGCAGGCCGGTGCGGCGGCACCGGCCGGATTTCAACCCTGGGTGCGGACCCTGGCGGCGCGCGCGGGCGGCGGCGCCGGCACGACCTCGGGGGCCTCGGCGGATTCGCCCCGCAGCCAGGCCCACAGCGCCTCTTCGTCGACCACCACCTGCGACTCGGGGAGCGGATGACGTCCCTGGGACGGAGGCGGGCGGACGGGGTGGTTGACGTGGGTTCGGCTGTGCACGGCGAAGCTCCAGATGACTCGGCCTGGGATGCTCCCCATACCACATGCAGCCGACATGCCGCCGCCGGCGGACGGCGCGGGATCAGCAAAATCAGGGGGTTAGCAACCGGGCAGGGGCCCGGGGCCTTGCAGTTCTTGCCAGCCCCGCGGCACCGCGGTCGCGTCCGCTGACAGTTCTCGCACACCCCGTGGTAGTGCGGCCGCCCGCGCCCCCCCAAGGGCTGGGACTGCCCGCGCGCGCAGGTTCCCGGAAGCAGGCCGGAATTCTTGACAGCGGGGGCCGCTCCGCTAAAGTGCGGCAAAAAGTGGGATGAAGTGGTAAGTCGCGGCGCAGAGTGTACCGCGGCGGTCTGACAGGGCAGGCGGTGGACGGCCATCGCCAGCGGGGCATCGGATGTTCTTCCGCGGTCTGTTCGAGCACACGATCGATCCCAAGGGTCGGACCAGTGTGCCCGCGCGCTTCCGCGAGGTGCTCCAGGCCAACTTCGGCGACAAGCTGATCGTCACCACCGCCTTCGATCACTGCCTCCACGTCTTGCCGCTGAAGACCTGGGAGGCCTTCGAGCAGAAGCTGGGCGAGCGCAGCCCGCAGGAGCCGGGGGTCAAGCAGATCTTCCGCACCTACGTCGCCAACGCGACCGAGGTCGAAGTCGACAAGCTGGGGCGGGTGCTGCTGGCGCCCAACCTGCGCGCCTGGTCCGGGCTGGAGAAGGACGTGGTGTGGGTCGGCCAGATCAAGCAGATGGAGCTCTGGTCCAAGACCGGCTGGGACAAGGCCAGCGCCGACGCCCTGGGCGGCGAGCACGCCGACGACGTCGCCCGCGTCTTCCGCGAGCTGGGCGGCTGAGAAACGCAAAGGAACGAGGGAGAGAACCGATGACGCTGGATCGCAACGTGGCTTCGCAGAAAGGCGCGGCCCTCCTCTCGAGCCTGGACGTGGCGGTGATGCGCTGCGAGGGCGAGATGGGCGAGTTCGAGCTGTCGCACCTGGGCGAGGAGCTGTTCCGCCTGGCCAATCGCGGCTGCCGCAAGGTGGTGCTGAACCTGGCCGGCGTGGACCACGTCGACTACCGCGGCCTGCGCCCCCTGGCTGCCCGGGCGCGGCTGCTGCGCGCCGCCGGCGGCGACCTGAAGCTCGCCGGGCTGTCGCCCTACCTGGCGGCGATCTTCCGCGCCGCCGGGCTGGACGAGGAGTTCGAGATGTACGCCAGCGCCGAGGAGGCCAAGGTGGCCTTCGTCGAGGCGCCGGCGCTGGCGCTGGTGCGCGGGTAATCGGAGGCGGCCTTGGAGTTTCGCCACGCGACGGTGCTCCGTGAGGAAGTCGCGCGGCTTTTAGAGCCCTTGGAGGGCGCGTTGGTCCTGGACGGTACGCTCGGTGGCGGTGGCCACTCCGAAGCCCTGCTGGAGAAGGGGGCGACGGTGCTGGGATTCGACCGCGACCCGCGCGCCCTCGAGGCCGCCCGCGCCCGGCTGGCGCGCTTCGGCCAGCGCTTCGACGCCGAGCTGGCAACCTTCTCCACCGCCCGCGAGGTGCTGACTCGCCGCGGCATCGCCGCCGTGGACCGGGCGGTGCTCGACCTGGGCGTCAGCTCGCCCCAGTTCGACGAGGCCGCCCGCGGCTTTGCCTTCTCGCAGAAGGGCCCGCTCGACATGCGCATGGGCGCGACCGGCGAGACCGCCCGCGAGCTGATTGAGCGCCTGAGCGAGCAGGAGCTGGCCGAGGTGCTGCGCGAGTACGGCGAGGAGCCCTTCGCCCGGCGCGTGGCCAAGGCCATCAAGACCGCCTCGCCGCTGCCCGAGACCACCACCGAGCTGGCCGAGCTGGTGGCTGGGGCCATCCCGCGCAAGGCCTGGCCCAAGCACGTCCACCCCGCCACCCGGACCTTCCAGGCGCTGCGGATCGCCGTCAACCGCGAGCTGGAGGAGCTGGACGCCTTCCTGGCCGGCCTGCCGGAGTTGCTCAAGGTCGGCGGGCGGGCGGCGATCATCAGCTTCCACTCCCTCGAGGACCGCAAGGTGAAGCAGGCCTTCCGCGACCTCGAGGGCCACTGCACCTGCCCGCCCAAGCTGCCGGTCTGCGCCTGCGGCGCCCAGGGCAGCTTCCAGGTGCTCACCCGCAAGCCCATCGATCCCTCCGACGAGGAGGTCGCGCGCAACCCGCGCGCGCGCAGCGCCCACCTGAGGGCCGTGGAGAAGGTGCGATGAACGACCTCAAGCGCAGCGCGCGCTCTTCCGTTCGCAAGGCGATCACCGCCGGCCAGGCCCGGGCGGTGTTCTTCGCGGCCTTGGTGGCGACGATGTTCGCCGCGGTCGGCCTCTTCCACACCGCCAGCCGGGTGGCGGTGGTCCGCGCCGGCTACGAGCTGGGCAAGGTCGAGCGCGAGTACCGCGAGCTGCTGCGCGAGCGCGAGCACCTGCGCATGGAGCGGGCCACGCTGCGCTCGGCGCCGCGGCTCGAGGCCTTCGCCCGCGCGCGCCTGGGAATGGCCCCGCCGGCCGCCGGCCAGCTGATCGCGGTCCACGGCGCCCCCGCTTCCCCGGCGACCCAGGACCGCACCGTGGCCCAGGTGGCCCGGCCCGCCGTCGCCAGTCGAACCCCGTAAAGAAACTTTCATCCCGATTCGGGCGCAGCCGCGCCCCGCAGACAACAGCCCTGTAGCAGGCGAGAGCCGAACGACTTGATGGCACGAAACCAGAGCACCTCAGGAGGCTTGGACCCGAAGGCGGTCCGCTGGATTCGTGTGCGCCTGACCCTGCTCGGGCTACTCTTCGTGCCGCTGTTCGGTGCGCTGCTCTACCGAGCGGTGCAGCTGCAGGTGGTGCAGGGGAGCAAGCTGTCGGGGCTGGCCCAGGAGCAGTACCTGCGGCAGGTGACGCTGCCCGGGCGGCGCGGAGCGGTCTTCGACCGGCGCGGAGCGGCGCTGGCGGCCAGCGTCGACGTCGACAGCATCTTCATCGATCCCAGCGAGCTGACCGATCCCAAGAAGGCGGCCCGGGAGCTGGCCAAGGCGGTGGGCGGCGACGAGGCGCGGCTGCTCTCGTCCTTCACCTCCGGCCGCCACTTCGCCTGGATCCAGCGGCAAGCCACTCCGCAAGAGGTGGTGGCGGTCAAGGCGCTGGAGTTGCCCGGGGTGGGCTTCGTCAAGGAGCCGCGGCGCTTCTACCCGCAGCGCGAGCTGGCGGCGCACATCCTCGGCTTCAGCGGATTGGACGGCGAGGGGCTGGAGGGCGTGGAGCTCGCCCTGGACGGCTCGCTCAAGGGCAAGCCGCAGACGCTGGCCGGCCTGCGCGACGCCCGCGGCCGCCAGGCCATCGTGGAAGGGACCGTGACCGCCGAGGCGCTCGACGGCGCCTCGGTGACCCTGACCATCGACCGGGCGATCCAGTACCTCACCGAGAAGACGCTGGCGGCGGCGGTCACCAAGGCTAACGCCGCGGCGGGGATGGCGGTGGTCCTCGATCCGGCCACCGGCGAGATCCTCGCCATGGCCAACGTCCCGACCTTCAACCCCAACGACGCCGGCCGCTACCAGAAGCAGGCGCTGCGCGACCGGGCGGTGGTCGATCAATTCGAGCCCGGCTCGACCTTCAAGGTCTTCACCATCGCCGGCGCGCTCGAGGACAAGGTGATTCGCCCCAGCGACACCTTCTCCTGCGAGAACGGGGCCTGGCACATCGGCAAGCACACCGTCCACGACCACGCCGGTTACGGCTCGCTCGACGTGGGCAAGATCCTGCAGGTCTCCTCGAACATCGGCGCCGCCAAGATCGCCGAGAAGATGGGGCGGGACGGCCTGCAGAAGTACCAGCGGCTGTTCGGCTTCGCCGAGAAGCCGGGCACCGGGCTGCCGGGCGAGGCCCGCGGCTCGCTGCCGTACCCGCGCGCCGACATCGCCCTGGCCACCCAGAGCTTTGGGCAGGGCGTCACCGCCTCGGCGGTGCAGATCGCCGCCGCCTTCGGGGCCATCGCCAACGGCGGGGCGCTGATGCGCCCCTACGTCGTCTCGCGGGTGGTCGATCCCGACGGCGAGGTCATCACGCAGCGCGAGCCGGAGAAGGTGCGCCAGGTCGTCAGCCGTGCCACCGCGCAAGAGGTCCTGCGGATGATGAAGCTGGTGGTCCAGAAGGAAGGCACCGCTCCTCTGGCCCGCATGGACGACTACGAGGTCGCCGGCAAGACGGGCACCGCTCAGAAGGCCGACCCGCAGACCGGTGGCTACTCGGTGGACAAGCGCACCGCCAGCTTCGTCGGCATCGTGCCGGCCGACTCGCCGCGGCTGGTGATCCTGGTGGTGATCGACGAGCCCAAGGGCGACGTCTACGGCGGTCTGGTGGCCGCGCCGGCGTTCAAGGAGATCGCCCAGGGAACGCTGGCCCACCTCGGCGTCCCGCCGTCCTCGGGCTCGGCGAAGCTCGCTTCGGCCAAGGTGGCCAGCGACGCGCCGGTCGAGGTGACTCCGTCCCGGCTTGCGGGCGCCTTCGCGATGGCTGCGGTGCACCCGACGCTGATGGCCAGCGAGGGCTTCATCGAGGACGAGCCAGGCGAAGGGGAGCAATCGGAGGCGGTGCCGAACGTGCTGGGCATGACCGCCCGGCAGGCTGTCAAGACGCTCACCGCCTCCAACTTGGAGCCGGCGCTGCTGGGCAGCGGAAAGGTGATTGGCCAGACGCCTCCCGCGGGCTCGAGCGTCCGCAAGGGCGCCCGGGTATCGGTGCGGCTGGAGGCGAAGCTCTAGCGCGGCAAACGGGCCACGGCTCGCGATGCCCAAAAAGGAAACAACCAGGCACCACGGCAGGTTCTGGGGACGCAGCGGGTCGGCAGGCAGGTTGCAGTCGAAAAAGGGAAGCGGAAGGGCAGGGCGAGGAAGCGAACGATGAAGCTGGGGCAGATCCTCACTGGCGCAGGAGCGGGCAAGCTCGACGGCCGCGTGGCCGACCTCGAGATCGCACAGGTGACCTGCGACTCGCGCCAGGTGCGCCCGGGCGCCCTCTTCTTCGCTTTGGGAGGAGCCAAAGCCGACGGCTCTCAGTTCGCCCTGCAGGCGGCGCAGCGAGGGGCGGCCGCGGTGGTCAGTGAGAAGCCCATCGACGGCCTGCCGGTGCCTTTGGTGCAGTCGGCCAGCGGACGGCGTTGCATGGCGGTGGCGGCGGCCAACTTCTTCGGACGGCCCGCCCGCTCCCTGACCATGCTCGGAGTCACCGGAACCAAGGGCAAGACCACCACCAGCTACCTGACCGAGGCCATGCTCGCCGCCGCCGGCGAGAAGACCGGGGTCATCGGCACGGTGAGCTACCGCTACGCGGGCAAGGACATCCCCGCGCCCAACACCACCCCGGAGTCCACCCAGCTTCACGAGCTGCTGGCGCAGATGAAGGCGGCGGGCACCACTGCGGTGGCGATGGAGGTGAGCAGCCACGCCCTCGCCCAGGAGCGGGTCCACGGGCTGAGCTTCACCAGCGCCGCCTTCACCAACCTCACCCGCGACCACCTCGACTACCACCGCGACATGGAGGACTACTTCGCGGCCAAGCGCCGGCTGCTGCTGGAGATGTGTGCCGGGATGTCGGTGGTCAACGCCGACGATCCCTACGGGCAGCGGCTGCTCGACGAGCTGGGGCGGGAAGGGCGCACTTCCTGGGCGTTCTCCACCCGCGGCCGCACCGCCGACCTCACGATTCGCGAGCCGAGCCAGAGCATCGAGGGCATCGAAGGGACGCTGGTCACCCCGCGCGGCGAGCGGCGCTTCCGCAGCAGCCTGGTGGGCCTGCACAACCTCGAGAACATCCTCACCGCCGCCGGGCTGGTGATGGGCGCCGCCTTCGAGCTCGACGCGGTGATCAAGGGAATCGAGAGCCTCAAGAACGTGCCCGGCCGACTGGAGCGGGTGAGCGGCAAGGGGTTGCACGTCTTCGTCGACTACGCCCACACCGACGACTCGCTCTCCCGGGCGACCGCGGCGCTGCGGCCGCTGACCTCGGGCCGGCTGATCGCCGTCTTCGGCTGCGGCGGCGACCGCGACCGCGGCAAGCGACCGATGATGGGCGAGGCGGCGGCGCGCGGCAGCGACCTGGTCATCGTCACCAGCGACAACCCGCGCACCGAGGATCCCAAGGCGATCATCGAGGAGATCCTGCCCGGGCTGGCCAAGGCCGGCTCGGCGGCGCTGACCCTCGAGCAGGCGCGCAGCGGCCGCGGCTACCTGGTCGAGAGCGACCGGCGCAGGGCGATCGAGCTGGCGGTGTCACTGGCCAAGCCCGGCGACGCCATCCTGCTCGCCGGCAAAGGCCACGAGGACTACCAGATCATCGGGACCGAGAAGCTGCACTTCGACGACCGCGAAGAGGCACGCCGGGCCCTGGGGGTGAGCGCATGAGCCCCCACTTCACTCGCCAGGAGATCATCGAGGCCACCGGCGCGCGCGAGAGTGGAGCCGCGGTGGCTGCGGTCGACGGTGTCTCGACCGACACGCGCAAGGTCGCCCCTGGCCAGCTGTTCGTGGCGCTCAAGGGCGAGACCTTCGACGGGCACGACTTCGTCGCCCAGGCCGCCAAGTCCGGCGCCGCCGCGGCGCTGGTGGCCAAGGGCGCCAAGGTCGAGGCCCCGGCAGGCTTCCCGCTGTTCGAGGTGGACGACACCCTGGTGGCGCTGGGGCTGCTCGCCCGCCACTACCGGCGCCGCTTCTCCATGCCGCTGGGGGCGATCACCGGCTCCAACGGCAAGACCACCACCAAGGAGATGATCGGCGCCATCCTGGCGACGCGCGGGCCCGCACTCAAGACCGAGGGCAACCTCAACAACGAGGTCGGCGTTCCGCTGATGCTGCTGCGCCTGGAGAGCTCGCACGCCGGGGCGATCATCGAGATGGGAATGAACCATCCCGGCGAGCTGCGGCGGCTGTCGAGCTACGCCGAGCCGAAGTGCGCTGCGGTGATCTCGGTGGCCCCCGCCCACCTCGAGGGAATGGGGACCATCGAGGCGGTGGCCGATGCCAAGGCCGAGATCTACTCGGGACTCCCGCGTGACGGGAAGGTCATCGCCAACGCCGACTCGGCGCTGATCATGGACCGGGCCCGCGCCAGTGGCCGCCCGCTGATGACCTTCGGCCGCGCCGAGAAGGCCGACGTGCGCCTGGGCGAGATCGTCTCTCACGATGCCCGCGGCCTGCAGGCCCGCATCCTCTTCGAGGGCCGCTCGCATCCGGTGCGGCTGTCGTTCCTGGGCGAGCACAACGCAGTCAACGCGTGCGCCGCCTTTGCGATGGGCATCGCCCTCGGCTGCACCCCGGAGCAGTGCGTGGCCGGGCTCGAGGCGGCGCGTCCCTGGGCGCACCGGCTCTCGCTGAGCGAGGCTCCCGGCGGCGTCAGCGTGATCGACGACTGCTACAACGCCAACCCGGCCTCGATGTCGGCGGCGCTGGCCACCCTGCGCGAGGTCGCCAAGGGCCGGCGCACGGTGGCGGTGCTGGGCGACATGCTCGAGCTGGGAGCGCAGGAGTTGGCGCTGCATCGCGCGCTGGGCGAGGAGGCCATTCGCTCGGGCGTGCAGGTGCTGGTGGCCTTCGGGCCGCGCTCCAGGGAGACCTTCGCCGCCGCGACTGGAGCGCTGCGCGGCGAGGCCTTCCACCAGGCAGACACCACCCAGGTCGCCGGGGCGGTGGACTTCCTCAAAGGACATCTCAGGGCGGGCGACGTGGTGCTGGTGAAGGGAAGCCGTGGAATGAAGCTCGAGCGAGTGGTTGATGCGCTGACCGGTCAGAAGGGAGGAGGGCACTAATGCTCTACAACCTCCTCTACCCACTGGCGCACAAGGTCGCGCTCTTCAACGTCCTGCGCTACCCGTCGTTCCGCATCGTCAGCGCCTTCATCTTCTCGCTGGTGGTGGGGATGGTCATCGGCCCGCCGGTGATCGCCCACCTGCGGCTGCGCCAGCACGGCATCAGCAACGTGCGCGAGGACACCCCCGACTCTCACCAGAAGAAGAAGGGCACGCCGACGATGGGCGGCTGGCTGATCCTGGGCGGAACCGTCCTGGGGACGCTGCTCTTCGCCGACCTGACCAACCGCTACGTCTGGACGGTGCTGCTGGTCTTCGTCGGCTTCGGCTTCGTCGGCTTCCTCGACGACTATCTCAAGCTCTCCAAGAAGAACTCCAAGGGGCTGGCCGGCAAGCTCAAGCTGCTGGGGCAGACGCTGATCCTGTTCCTGGCCTTCGCTCTCAATCTGCGGCTCGAGGGCGGCTGGGTCTGGCCGTTCGCCATCGACACCCACCTGACGCTGCCGTTCGTCGCCACCCACCTCTTCAACTGGGAGATGGGCTGGCTCTACTTGCCCTTCGCCTGGATCGTGGTGGTGGGGACCTCCAACGCGGTCAATCTCACCGATGGTCTGGACGGCCTGGCGATCGGGCCGAGCGTCGTTTCGGCGACCACGCTCACCATCCTCGCCTACATCGCCGGCGCCGGGTTGCTGGTGGCCAAGGGCGGGCAGGTGATCCACCTGGCCGACTACCTCTACGTGCCGCACATCCCCGAGGCGGTCGAGCTGGCGGTCTTCACCGCTTCGCTGGTCGGAGCCGGGGTGGCCTTCCTCTGGTACAACACCTACCCGGCCTCGGTGTTCATGGGCGACCTCGGGGCGCTGGCCATCGGCGGCGCGCTCGGCACCGTCGCCATCCTCACCAAGAACGAGGTGGTCTCGGCCATCCTCCACGGCGTGTTCCTGGCCGAGCTGCTGTCGGTGGTGATCCAGGTCTTCTGGTTCAAGCGCACCGGCAAGCGCGTCTTCCTGCGCGCGCCCATGCACCACCACTACGAGCTGGCCGGCTGGGCCGAGCCCAAGATCATCGTGCGCTTTTGGATCCTCTCCACCCTCCTCGCCGGCGTGGCGCTGGTGAGCCTGAAACTGCGATGAGCGAGAACCTCTCCAAGAAGCGGGCCCTGGTGGTCGGACTGGCGAAGAGCGGCCTGGCCGCGGTGCGCCTGCTCCAGCAGAAGGGCGCGATCGTCACCGCCGCCGATCGGCGCAGTGCCGAAGAGCTGGGCGAGACCGGGGAGAAGCTGGCCGCCGAGGGCGTGACCCTGGCGCTCGGGCCGCACGACGAGGCGGTCTTCCGCAACCAGGACCTGCTGGTGGTCAGCCCCGGCGTCCCGCTGGCCATCCCCGCGATCCAGGCCGCCAAGAATGCCGGCGTGCGGGTCGTCGGCGAGGTGGAGTTGGCGAGCTGGTTCCTGCCCGGCACGCTCATCGGGATCACTGGCACCAATGGCAAGAGCACCGTCACTGCGCTCACCGGATGCCTGTGCCAGACCGCGGGCTACCAGACCTTCTCCGGAGGCAACCTCGGCCGGCCGCTTTCCGAAGCGGTCCTCGAGGGCGCGCCGACGTGGGACTTCGTGGTCTGCGAGCTCTCCAGCTTCCAGCTCGAGGGCATCGACACCCTGCGCCCCAAGGCTGCCTGCGTCACCAACGTCACCCCGGACCACATCGACCGCTATCCCAACCACGAGGCCTACGCAGCGGCGAAGAAGCGCATCTTCCGCAACCAGACCGCCCAGGACTTCGGTGTGGTCAACGCCCGCGACCCGGCGACGCTGAAGATGGTCGAAGGCGAGAAGTGCCGGGCCATCACCTTCGGCTTCGGCGAGCGGGTGAAGAACGGCGCCCGATGGAGCAACGGGCAGATGGTGGTGGATCTCGACGGGCGCGAGGAGCGCTACCGAATCGCCAACCGCGCGTTGCGCGGGGACCACAACCTCGAGAACGCCATGGTCTCGGTGCTGCTGGCGCGCCTGGCCGGAGTGCCGAGCGAGAAGATCCAGGCCGGGCTCGACGCCTACCCCGGGCTGGCCCACCGCATCGAGTACGCGGGCACCGTCGGCGGGGTCGAGTACATCAACGACTCCAAGGCCACCAACGTCGATTCGAGCATCGTGGCCCTCAAGGCCTTCGAGAAGGGCGTCTGGCTGATCGCCGGCGGCCGCGGCAAGGGCGCGCCTTACGAGCCCATGGTCGAGGTCTCCAAGGGGCGGGTGAAGGGCGTGCTGACCATCGGCGAGGACGCGCCGAAGATCGCCGAGGCCTACCGCGGAGTGTGCGAGGTGATCGACGCCGGTGACCTGACCTCGGCCATCGCCCTGGCCTCGCGGCGCGCGGCGGCGGGCGACACGGTGCTGCTGTCGCCGGCCTGCGCCAGCTACGACCAGTTCAACAACTTCGAAGAGCGCGGCGCCCGGTTCAAGGAGCTGGTGAAGGAGCTGGAGCGCAACTCGGGCGCAGGGAGCAAGGCCTAGCGATGGAGATGGCGGCCACCTATACCGCGACCTTCGCGGGCAACACGCGCACCAGCTCCGCGGCCTCGCCCGCGCGGCTGGACGTGGTGCTGCTGGCGGCGGTCTTCGCCCTGAGCGCGCTGGGCATCGTGATGGTCTACTCGTCGAGCGCAGTCTCGGCGGCCGACAAGCTGGGCGACGCGGCCTTCTACCTGAAGCGCCAGCTGGTGGCGGCGGTCTTCGGCATTGGCGCGATGGTGGCCGTGCTCAAGCTCGGCTACCGGCGGCTGGCGTTCGTGGCCTATCCGGCGCTGCTGGTGGCCATCGCGCTCTTGATCGCGGTGCTGATCCCCGGCATCGGGACCACCGCCGGCGGCGCCCGCCGCTGGATTCGCCTGCCCGGCTTCTCGCTGCAGCCCGGCGAGCTGGCCAAGCTGGCGCTGGTCGTCTACCTCGCCTACTCGCTGGCCAAGAAGCGCGAGAAAGTGCGCGACTTCTCCATCGGCTTCCTGCCGCACCTGATCATCACCGGGGTCCTCGCCGGGCTGTCGCTGCGCCAGCCCGACTTCGGCACCGCGGTGGCGATGGGCCTCATCCTGTTCGCGCTGCTCTTCGCCGCCGGCGCCAAGATCAGCTACCTGGTCGGCGCGATCTTCGTGGCCCTGCCGTTCGCCTACCACGCGGTCGCCAGCTCGCCCTACCGCTGGAAGCGCATCGTCGCTTTCCTCGACCCCTGGGCCCACCGCCACGACGTCGGCTACCAGATCTCCGAGTCGCTGATGTCGATCGGCTCCGGCGGGGTGACCGGCCTGGGGCTGGGCGACGGGCGGCAGAAGCTATTCTTCCTGCCCGAGGCCCACACCGACTTCATCTTCTCGATCATCGGCGAGGAGCTGGGGCTGATCGGCGTCGGTTTCCTGCTGGCGCTCTACGCGATCGTCATCTGGCGCGGTATCCGCGCCTCCCTCAACGCCAGCGAGCCGTTCGGCGCCTACCTGGCGCTGGGGACCACGGTGCTGCTGGGGATCCAGGCGGTGGTCAACATGGCGGTGGCCATGGGGATGCTGCCGACCAAGGGCCTGACTCTTCCTTTCATCAGCTACGGCGGCAGCTCGCTGGTGGTGAGCATGACGGCGGCGGGTCTGCTGCTCTCGGTGGGCACTGGCCGCGGGGGATTCCTGCGCCCGCAGACCGGAGGTGCCCGATGAAGATCCTGATTGCCGGCGGCGGCACCGGCGGCCACCTCTTCCCGGGCATCGCCCTGGCCGAGGAGATCGTCACCCGCAACCCCAAGGCCAACGACGTGCTCTTCGTCGGCACCGAGCGCGGCCTGGAGGCGCGGGTGGTGCCGCAGAGCGGCTTCAAACTCGAGCTGATCGACGTCGGTGGCCTCAAGGGAATGGGGCTGGTGCGCCTGTTCAAGAACCTGTGGCGGCTGCCCAAGGCCCTCTTTCAGTCGATGGCCATCCTGCGCCGCTACAAGCCGGACGCGGTGGTGGGCGTCGGCGGCTACGCCAGCGGGCCGGTGGTGCTGGCCGCTTGGCTGATGCGCATCCCCACCGCCATCCAGGAGCAGAACGCCTTCCCCGGGATGACCAACCGCATCCTCGGCAAGATAGTGAACGCCTGCTTCACCGCCTTCCCCGAGGCCGGCCGGCACTTCCCGGCCAAGAAGGTCCAGCAGCTGGGCAATCCCATCCGCCGCGCGCTGCTCGACAACTTCCTCAAGAACAGCGTCCCGCACGAGAAGTTCAACCTGCTGGTCTTCGGCGGCTCGCAGGGCGCGCACATCCTCAACGAGAAGATGATCGGGGCCGTCCCCTTCCTCGACAGCGTCCGCGACCGGCTGGCCATCGTCCACCAGACCGGAGAGAAGGAAGTCGACCGGGTCCGCGAGGGCTACGCGCAGAAGAGCGCCAACGCCGAGGTGGTGGACTTCATCCGCGACATGAGCGGGGCCTACGCCCGCGCCGACGCCATCGTCTGCCGCGCCGGGGCCACCTCGCTGGCCGAGCTGATGGTCGCCAAGAAGGCGGCGGTGCTGGTCCCGTTCGCCGCCGCCGCCGACAACCACCAGGAGCTCAACGCCCGCTCGCTGGTGGACGCCGGGGCCGCGGTGATGGTGCTGGAGAAGGACCTGACCGGCGAGCGGCTGGCCAAGGAGATCTTCGCCCTGATGAACCCGGACCGGCGCAAGCAGATGGAGAAGGCCGCCGGCTCGCTCGGGCACCCGGAGGCGGCGCGGGAGATCGCCGACGTGCTGTTCGAGAAGGCGACGGAGCGCTGGGGCAAGGGCGGAAGGAAGGCTTAGATGGTCTCGGTTCGCGACAGGAAGGCGAGGGTCCACTTCGTTGGCATCGGCGGCATCGGCATGTCCGGCATCGCCGAGGTGCTGCTCAACCTGGGCTACACCGTCAGCGGCTCCGACCTGAAGGCCTCGGAGATCACCCGCCGGCTCGAGTCCCTGGGCGGGGTGATCCACGCCGGCCCGCACCGCGCCGAGAACGTCGGCGAGTGCGACGTGGTGGTGATCAGCTCGGCGGTGAGGAAGGACAACCCTGAGGTTGTCGTCGCCCGCTCGCGCAAGATCCCGGTCATCCCGCGTGCCGAGATGCTGGCCGAGTTGATGCGCCTCAAGTACGGGGTGGCCATCGCCGGCAGTCACGGCAAGACCACCACCACCTCGATGATCGCCACCGTGCTTGCCGCCGGCGACCTCGACCCGACCGCGGTGGTCGGCGGCAAGCTCAACTCCCTGGGCTCGAACGCCAAGCTGGGCAAGGGCGAGGTGATGGTCGTCGAGGCCGACGAGTCCGACGGCAGCTTCCTCAAGCTCTCCCCGGCGATCGCGGTGGTCACCAACGTCGATCCCGAGCACCTCGATCACTACGGCACCCTGGAGAAGCTCAAGGAGGCGTTCGTCGACTTCACCAACCGCGTCCCGTTCTACGGGCTGGCGGTGATGTGCCTCGACCATCCCAACGTCCAGGCGCTCTTGCCGCTGATCGACAAGCGGGTGGTGACCTACGGCTTCTCGGCGCAGGCCGAGTACCGCGCCGACGAGGTGCGGCTCGATGGCTTCATGACCCGATTCAAGGTCTACCGGCGCGGCGAGGACCTGGGCGAGTTCAGCGTTCGGATGGTGGGGCGGCACAACGCCCAGAACGCGCTGGCCTGCATCGCCGTCGCCGAGGAGATGCACATCCCGCTGTCGGTGGTGCGCGAGGCGCTGGCCAACTTCGGAGGCGTGCAGCGGCGCTTCACCGTCCGCGGCGAGGAGAAGGAAGTCACCGTGGTCGACGACTACGGCCACCATCCGATGGAGGTTCGCGCGACCTTGAAGGGCGCCAAGCAGGCCTTCAACCGCCGGGTGGTGTGCGCCTTCCAGCCGCACCGCTACACCCGCACCCACCTGCTGATGGACGAGTTCGCCACTTGCTTCAACGACGCCGACGTCCTGTTCGTCACCGAGGTCTATGCCGCGGGCGAGGAGCGGATCGAGGGCGCCACCGGCGAGCGGCTGGCCGAGGCGGTGCGGGCCTGCGGGCATCGCGATGTGACCTTCGTGGCCTCGCGCTCGGAGCTGGCGACCGCGCTTAGGGCGCGGATCCAGCCCGGCGACATCGTCATCACCCAGGGCGCCGGCGACATCAACCAGTGCGGCCCCGAGCTCTTGTCTCTCTTGAAGGAAGGGAAGTGAGCGAGCGGCCCGCGCCGCCCGAGCACGACTGCGAATGAGCCTCAAGGCACGACTCGAGAATGCGCTGGAGAGCGCGGTGGAGGAGAGGGTGGACCTCTCCAGCCGGACCTCTATGCGCGTCGGCGGGCCGGCCGAGCTGTTCGCGGTGGTGGAGTCGGAGGCGGCGTTGGCCCGGGCCGTCGACTGCTGCCAGCAGGCGGCCGCTCCGTTCCTGGTGCTGGGCGGCGGCTGCAATGCCATCGTCGCCGACGAGGGCGTGCGCGGAGTGGTCTTCAAGATCGGCGCCAAACTCGTGCAGGAGTCGATCGAACAGCGGGGCCAGACCTGGAGCATCACCCTCTCCGCAGGACAGCCTCTGACCCGGCTGGTTTCGATCGCTCGAGAGAAGAGCCTGGTGGGGATGGAGTTCCTGGCCGGCATCCCTGGGACGGTGGGCGGGGCGGTGGTGATGAACGCCGGCACCAAGGCCGGCTCCACCGAGAAGGTCTGCGCCGAGATCGGCATCTGCGAGGGCGGGCGGGCGCGGACGCTGGAGCGCTCGCAGATCGGCTTCGTCTACCGCGGCAACGGCCTGCCTCCGGGCGCGATCGTCAGCTGGGCGCGCTTCGAGCTGAGCTCGGGCGACGCCGGGCAGCTGGCGGCCTCGCGGCGCGAGATGGAGGCCGACCTCGCCTACCGCAAGCGGACCCAGCCGCTGCATCAGCCCAACGCCGGCTCGATCTTCCGCAACCCGCCCGGCGACTTCGCGGCGCGGCTGATCCAGGACGCCGGGCTCAAGGGGCTCTCGCAGGGCGAGGCCCAGGTCAGCGAGATGCACGCCAACTTCATCGTCAACAGGGGCGAGGCCAAGGCCGCCGACGTGGCGGCGCTGATGCTGCAGGTTCAGGAGGCGGTGCTGGCGAGGTCGGGAGTGCTGCTGATTCCCGAGGTGAAGTTGTTGGGCGAGTTCGACCCTGCGCGGCTTCCGCGGGGCATCGGCGGATTGGAGAAGCCGGCGGCCTAGCGGCCTGGCGAGGAGAGCGACAGTGGCATTCACTTCCGCAGAGCTGAAGCAGAAGAAGATCGGCGTCCTGATGGGCGGCCTCTCGACCGAGCGCGAGGTGTCGCTGCGCACCGGCAAGGCCTGCGCCGACGCTCTCGAATCCAAAGGCTACGTAGTCAACCGTATCGACGTGCAGCGGGATGTAGCGAAGGCGCTGGCCGAGGCCAGGGTCGAGGTGGCCTTCATCGCGCTGCACGGGCGGTGGGGCGAGGACGGCTGCATCCAGGGGCTGTTGGAGTCGATGTTCATCCCCTACACCGGCTCGGGCGTGCTCGCCTCGGCGCTGGGGATGGACAAGATCTTCGCCAAGCAGGTCTTCGTCGCCCACGGCGTCAAGACGCCGCCCTACAAGCAGTTCCCCAACTACGCCGGGCTGGAGAAGCACGGCTTCGACATGCCCTTCGGCCTGCCGGCCGTGGTCAAGCCCAGCGGCGAGGGCAGCTCGGTCGGGGTGACCATCGTCAAGACGGTGGAGCAGCTCAAGGCCGCGGCCCAGGAGGCCGGCAAGCTCAAGGGCAACATCCTGATCGAGAAGTACGTCAAGGGCCGCGAGATCCAGGCGGCGGTGCTCGATGACGAGGCGTTGGGGGCTATCGAGATCGTCCCGGCCAACGAGTTCTACGACTACAACGCCAAGTACCAGGCCGGCACCACCAAGTACCTGTTCCCGGCGCCGATCCCGCCGGACCAGTACGAGCGGGCCTGCGCGCTGGCGCTGGCCGCCCACCGCGCGCTGGGGTGCTCCGGGGCCAGCCGCTCCGACCTGATCCTCGAGCCCAACGGCGAGCTGTCGATCCTCGAGATCAACACCCTGCCCGGCATGACCAGCGCCAGCCTGCTTCCCAAGATCGCCGGCGGCAAGGGCATCGACTTCGCCGCGCTCTGCGAGCGCCTGCTGATGGGCGCCTCGCTCAAGGGCTAGCTCCCTCAACCCCCTTCACCCGAGAGGTCTCGCATGCTCCGAGCGAGGAAGAACCGAAGGCGCGTCGACCAAGCGGCCGTGCGCCAGGCCGCCACCTCGCTCTTCGTGCGCACGGTGAAGGGGATCGCGGTGATCGCCGGCCTGGTGCTGGTGATGGCAGTCAGCGCCTACGGCGCTGCCTGGGGGCGGGCCTGGCTGACCACCTCGCCGACCTTCGCCATCGAGAAGCTCGAATTCATCGGCGTCACCCATGCCAACGAGGACGAGCTGGCGCGGGTCTCGGGGATCGTGCTCGGCGACAACCTCTTCCAGGCCGACCTGCCTGCCGCCGAGAAGGCGATGGCCGCCCACCCGTGGGTGCGGCGGGTGGCTGTCGAGCGCGAGTACCCGCGGACGCTGGTGGTGCGGGTCATCGAGCACGAGCCGGCGGCGCTGGCTGACCTGGGCGGCCTGTATTTCGTCAGCGCCCAGGGCAAGGCCTTCAAGAAGCTGGCCGCCGGCGAGGAGGCGGACCTGCCGCTGCTCACCGGCGTCGGCCGCGACGAGTACACCGCGCACGAGGAGGAGACCGAGGCGCTGTTCCGCGAGGCGCTCGCGGCAGTGGAGCAGTACCGGGAGCTGGGGACGGAGAAGAAGGCGGCGCTCAGCGAGGTCAGGGTCAACCGGCTGGAGGGGCTGACCTTCTTCGTCGGCAAGGACGCGATGGCGGTGCGGGTAGGGACGGGCGAGTACCGCGACAAGTTTGCACGCCTCGAGCAGCTCTTCGCGGAGCTGGCGAGGCGGGGTGCGAGGGCCGAGGTGATCCGCCTCGACAACCGCACTCGGCCGGGCTGGGTAGCGGTCCAGCTGGCGCAAGGGGGCGGCGAGATTCAGTAGCGAGGACAGCTTCGCGCAGCGCCCGGGCGAGAGCCTTGGGGGCAACGGTGCCCCGGTACGGCGAGGAAGCAGGCGAGAGCCCGCTTCGACTGCACGAGGGAAAAAGGGGACAGCAGCCGGACGAGAGCCCGGCAATCCCGAGACGAAGCAGGAAGGACACACTCCATGGCCAAGAAGTCTGGAGAGCTGGTCGTCGGCCTGGACATCGGCACGACGAAGATCTGCGCCATCGTCGGCGAGATGACCGACGAGGGGATCGACATCATCGGCATCGGCACCCATCCGTCCAAGGGGCTGCGCAAGGGGGTGGTGGTCAACATCGAGGCCACCGTCGGGTCGATCCGGCGGGCCATCGAAGAGGCCGAGCTGATGGCCGGCTGCGAGATCACCACCGTCTACACCGGCATCGCCGGCGGCCACATCAAGGGCCTCAACAGCCAGGGGATCGTGGCGGTCAAGGACAAGGAGGTCCGCGAGCAGGACATCCAGCGGGTGATCGACGCCGCCAAGGCCATCGCCATCCCGCTCGACCGCGAGGTGATCCACGTCCTGCCGCAGGAGTTCATCATCGACGACCAGGGCGGCATCAAGGAGCCGCTGGGCATGGCCGGGGTCCGCCTCGAGGCCAAGGTCCACATCGTCACCGGGGCGGTCTCCTCGGCGCAGAACATCGTCAAGTGCGCCAACCGCACCGGCCTGAACGTGGCCGACATCGTGCTGCAGCCGCTGGCCTCCAGCGAGGCCTGCCTGGGCGAGGAGGAGCGCGAGCTGGGCGTGTGCCTGGTGGACATCGGCGGCGGCACCACCGACATCGCCATCTTCTCTGGCGGGGCCATCGTCCACACCGCGGTCATCGCCCTGGGCGGCAACAACCTGACCAGCGACATCGCCATCGGCCTGCGCACCCCGGCCCACGAGGCCGAGCGCATCAAGCAGAAGTTCGGCTGCGCGCTGTCGTCGATGGTGGACAAGGACGAGCAGATCGAGGTGCCCAGCGTCGGCGGCCGCCAGCCGCGGGTGCTCGGGCGCTCGATCCTGTGCGAGATCCTCGAGCCGCGCATCGAGGAGATCTTCCAGCTGGTGCACCGCGAGATCCAGAAGTGCGGCTACGAGGAGCTCCTGGCCTCGGGCGTGGTGATCACCGGCGGCAGCTCGCTGCTGCCCGGCATGGCCGAGCTGGCCGAAGAGGTGATGGGCCTGCCGGTGCGCCGCGGTACTCCCAAGGGGATCGGCGGCCTGGTCGACGTGGTGAAGAGCCCGATGTACGCCACCGGCGTCGGCCTGGTGCTCTACGGGGCCAAGCACCAGGACAGCCGCTTCTTCAAGATCCGCGAGGAGAACATCTACAAGAAGGTCCGCAACCGGATGAAGGATTGGCTGGAGGAGATCTTCTAGGCCGAGTGGCGTCTTCCCTTTTGCCCGCCCTGTGAGAGCGGGGCGGGGACCAACCCAAAGGCCTCGAGAGGGGCCCCGGGGCGGCTCGAGAGAGCGAACCCCGAGAAGAGGAAAAGTCATGAACGAGTTTCAGGAGATCAAGCAGGCGGCCAGGATTCGCGTCATCGGCGTCGGCGGCGGCGGCTGCAACGCCATCAACACGATGATCAACTCCGGCGTCGAGCGGGTGGAGTTCATCGCCTGCAACACCGACATCCAGGCGCTCGCCGCAAACCGGGCGCCGAAGAAGATCCAGATCGGCACCGGCATCACCCGCGGCCTGGGCGCCGGCGCCAATCCCGAGGTCGGCCGCTCGGCGGCGCTGGAGTCCAAGGACGAGATCGCTGCCGCCCTCGAGGGCGCGGACATGGTCTTCGTCACCTCTGGCATGGGCGGCGGCACCGGCACCGGGGCGGCGCCGGTGGTGGCCGACATCGCCAAGAGCCTGGGGGCCCTCACCGTCGGCGTGGTCACCAAGCCCTTCCAGTTCGAGGGCAACAAGCGCCGCAAGCAGGCCGAGCAGGGGCTGGTGGAGCTCAAGGCGGCGGTGGACACCCTGATCACCATCCCCAACCAGCGGCTGCTGGCGCTCAACGACGAGCGGCTGCCCTTGCTCGATGCCTTCCGCAAGGCCGACGAAGTGCTGCTCAACGCAGTGCAGGGCATCAGCGATCTGATCCAGTACAACGGCTACATCAACGTCGACTTCGCCGACGCCCGTACCATCATGGCCGACAAGGGCCTGGCGCTGATGGGCACCGGGACCGGCACCGGCGAATCCCGGGCGCTGGAGGCCATGCGGCAGGCGATCTCCAGCCCGCTGCTCGAGGACGCCACCATCGACGGTGCCACCGGGCTGCTGATCAACATCACCGCCCCCAAGGACATCTCGCTGCAGGAGATCAACGAAGCGGTCTCGTTGGTGCAGGAGTCGGCCGACCCCGAGGCGGAGATCATCTTCGGCTCGCTGATCAACGAGGACCCCAACTGCCAGGCGGTGAAGATCACCATCATCGCCACCGGCTTCGCGCCCAAGGACGGCCAGAAGCGCTCCGTCTCCAGCAGCGCGATGGCCACCCGCCCGCCGCCGCAGGCGCGCCAGGAGGAGTTCAAGTCGCTGGCCGTCTCCTCGCGCTCGACCCGAACCACCTCGCTGGTCGAGAAGAGCGCCGCCCGCCCGCCCACCCCGGGCGAGGACGAGGCGCTCACCCTCTCCGCCGGCGACGCCAGCGAAGAGGACCGCTGGGACATCCCCACCTTCCTGCGCAAGCAGGCGGGCGAGTAGCTCCTCCTAGTAGTGCTGGCGCCGGCCCTCTCCGCCGGCGTCTGCTGCCGGCAGCCGGCGCGTGGCCCTCCAAGGCGCGCGCCGGCTGTTGTACTCTGGGCGAAGCCAGCCGACGAACTTCAACCGAGCCCGGAGCGGTCGCCACGTGAGCCGGACGAAGCAGCCGCAGACCAAACCGGAGCCGCTCACGCCTCCCGTCCCGGAGGACGACGAGCCGGCGACGTTCCAGGGCGGTGTCCCCGCGGATCTCGCGGCGCTCGATCCGGATCGCGAGGGCGACGAGGAGCCTTCCACGCTGTCGCAGCCGGTGCCGCCGCATCTGGCCGAGCCGAACGAGATCGAGACCGACGCCGGAGTGTCTACGATCGCCGGGCAGCTGCCTCAGTCGCTGCGCGCC
Organism: Myxococcales bacterium; assembly: GCA_037442205.1. GTDB lineage: Bacteria > Myxococcota > Myxococcia > Myxococcales > UBA5297 > JBBIQS01. The sequence continues at coordinate 152,070 of JBBIQS010000005.1, read as the reverse complement.
GCCGAAGCCGACCTGGAGGCGGACGGTCCCGCGACCATTGCCCGGCCGAGCGCCTCGTCGAAGGACGCCAGAGACGACAGGCCCGGACCGGTGGCCCGCGCGAGCACCTCGCAGCGGGTGGCGAAAAGCCGCGCCGACATCCCCGCGGCGCGCGCGCCGAAGAAGGCGGAGCCGGAGAACCGCAGCCAGGTTCGCGACGACGCGACCATCACCACCCCGGCTTCGCCCGCTCCGTCCGCTCCGTCGGCTCGAAAGGTGACGGGGGCGGCCATCTTCGAGAAGCGGGACGACGCCGGGACCTTCGCCGGACCAGCGCCTTCTGCCGCGGCTGCTCCGGCCGGCGCTGCGGGTCCACATGACGCCACGGTCATGGGCCCGGCTCCGGTCGCCCCCGGGCCGAAAAGGACGGGCAGCGCGATTCGCAAGGTCGCCGAAGAGCAGACCAACCCCGCCGCCCCCCCTCCGGCGCGCAAGGGCACGAGCTCGGCCATTCGCGCTGCCAGGCCCGGCCAGAGCGACGATACCAACCCGGCCGCCGCCTCTCCGGCCGCCAAACGCCGCAGCTCGACCTCGGCCAGGCTCGCCCGCGCCGAACCCGCCGACGCGTCCGATCCGCGCAGCCCGGCGCCGGACGATCACACCGACCCGGTGGGCGAGCGATCGAAGGGCGCCCTTGCTCAGGGGACCGACGCCGGCCAGGGCGAGGACCTCGAAGAGCAGGGCGTCGGCAGCCGCACGCTTTCGCGGATGAAGGCGATGGTCGATTCGAGCACCCGCTCCCAGCGCTTCTTCGCGCTCGGGGCCGGGGGCATCCTGGCCTTGGGGGTGCTGATCGTCGCGCTGAGCAGCTCGGCGCGGCCCAAGCCGGCGGCCACCGACCTGATGCGCTGCTATCCGTACGGATTCCGCGGGGCGAAGGGGCCGGCGGGGATGTTCGCCCCGCCGGCGGATCAGGTCACCTACGCCTTCCAGCGGTGGGTCAGCTGCGAGAAGCACGGCGAGGATGAGTGCGTGCTCTACGAGTATTCGAGCGGCTCGTTCAAAGGGACCATGGTCCTGCGCAAGAACGGCGAAGACTGGATGCGCGTCTCGGACGAAGGCATGCCCTTCTACGTGAAATAGCCGCCTGCTAAAGCGCCGCCGAGCCGATCACGTAGTAGATGGAGCGGTAGTAGGTGTTGAGCGCGTTGAGCAGCTGGACGAAGTACGGCCAGCCCACCGTGGCCCCTACCAGGAAGCCGGCGGTGATCAGCGCGTATTCCACCATCGCCTGGCCGCTCTCGCGGCCGACGCTCAGGCTGCGACGAGAGGTCAGCAGCTTGGTTACGGCCTGCGCTGGCTGCTTCGGCGCGGGGGCGGGTTCTCGCATTCCTTCAGGCACTCGGGCTTCTCCTTCTCGCACATCCCAACGCATTTATCGGCGGCGGCGCCGGCGCTCTTGCGGCAGGCCGATCTGCAGGTGTCCAGATCCTCGGCGCATTGCTCGTCGCAGCTGGGGCCGCGCCCGGCCGCCATCGCCGAGGAGGTCAGCCCCAGCCAGAGCAGCGCGGCCGCGGCGGCCTTGAGTGCTTCCTTCATGAGCGCTCCTTGGTTCCTCGTGGGGCTCAGGCCCCGGTGATCAAGGTGATGTAGACCGCTGTCCCCTTGCCGCCCGCCCCCTGGGGACGCAGCACCGCTGTGGCCGATTCGCGCGGGCGGATCGCCTCGAGCTGCACGCTGCCGTCGGCGCCGCTCTCCAGCTGTACCTGCCAGCCGCGCTCGGCCAGCCCGCGCCGGTAGAACTCCGCCACCGCCGCCGCGCTCTGGTCGGGCACCGTGGTGAACAGCGACAGGTGGGCCGCGCCCTGCTGCGTGAAGCGCAGCACCAGGTTTCCCTTGGCGCCGGGGGGGGAGGGCACCGAGGCCGGCGCAGCCTCGGTGGTCGACAGCATCTCCTCGGGATCGGTGGACGACAGGGTGATCAGGGTCTGGCTCCCCAGCCGCATCACCGAGGCGTTGTGCATCAGGTAGGTCTTGGGATCGAGGAAGCCGACATAGCCGGCATCAGGGCCGAAGCGGTGGCCGACCGCCGGCAGGCCGTTCTCGACCAGCGCTTTCTCGTAGAAGTCGAGCACCGCAGCTGGAGCATCGACGGTGGCGAGGGTCCGCAGCGCCAGCGGCCTGCCTTGGGCGCTGACCTCGGCGTCGCTCGGCAGCGGCTGGGCACCGGGATAGAGGGGGAGCAGCCCGTCGTCGGTCGGCGCGTCGGCGCTCGGCGGCGCCAAGGGTTGATTCGCAGCCGCGGCCGGCAATGGGGCGGCGGGCAGCGCCAGCGTCGGTCGCGGCGGAGGCTTGGTGTGGGCGTAGCTGGCCACCCCGCGCTCGAGCAGATAGCCGGCCAGCAGCCCGCACACCGCCATCGCCCCCAGGGCGACGACCCAGCGGACAGACGGCCGCGCAGCACTGGCGCCGTTCTGGCTCAACAGCCCTCCTGCTCGGTGCAGCCCATGTAGTACTTTCCGCGGGCGTTCCAGGTGGACTGGGGGCGGTTCTGGTCCCAGTCGAGCCAGGGGGTGGCGTAGTAGCTGCCGGTGCCGCTGCTCTGGCGAATGCTGATCGGCGGCGGCGGGCTGCTGTCGGTCCCGGCGGCGATTGAGACGTTGGGGGTCAGCGGGTTGTCGGCGATGAACTGCAGCCCCGGCATCAGCATGTCCGAGTAACCCTGGCTGATGAACGAGGTGGCGTCGGCGGCGAACAGGCCGTACATCGGATTGCCCTGGTAGATGTTGGCCACCCGGTCGTAGATCGGTCCCTTCTTCTGGCCGTTGTTGGAGGTCGGCGCGAGGTCGGGGACGTCGAGCAGGGCCCAGGTGTCGGTGAGGATCGCCAGCCGCTCGGTGCCGAAGAGGAAGGCGTTCTGGGAGTTGGCCGTGCCGGCGTTGGAGTGCACCGAGCCCTTGAACTTGTCCTTGTCGGTGACCTCGACCCCGCGCTCGAACTCCTGCAGGAAGTGCTGCGGCAGCAGGTAGTTGAGCACCGCGGCCCGGGCGCTGCAGGTGATCATCCCGCCCTTGGTGAACTGGCCGCCGAAGCCGCTGGCGGTGGAGTCGCTGGCCGTCCCCACGCTCTTGTCCGGGCCCCAGCAGGAGACCTGCTTGGCCTCGCCCACCATCCAGCAGACGTGCGCCGACACCGCCACGTGGTGGCGGTCTCCCTCGCAATCGTAGGCCTCGTCGAAGCTGTCGTAGGCCGAGGTGTGGTCGCAGAACTGCAGCCGGGCCATCTTGCCGACCTTGTCGCCCTCCTTGTCGTCCTCGCTGCTGCCGATCTTGGGAGCCTGGGAGTAGTCGAGGTTGACCGTGTCCCACACCGTGGACAGCGCCGCTTCCTGGGCGTCGAGCCGGAAGCGCAGCAGGTCGTCGAGGAACAGCGTGTAGAACATCAGCGGCACCAGCACGATCAGGCTCAGCGCCATCTCCACCGCCGCGGCGCCGCTCTCGCTGTCAGCTCTGGCAGACATGGTGGGCCTCGGCATGGCTAGTGGGGAGGAGCGGCGGCGGCCAGCGCGGCCGCGTCGGAATCGCCGGCGGCGCTGAGCACCGCCGTTGCCTCGGCGGTGGTGAACGGCTGCAGCTTGGCGCGCCAGTAGGGCTTGAAGAGGTTGGGGTGCTCCCGCCAGTTCCCCGGGCGGTGGTAGTAGACCATCGCGTTGCTCATCGCCGCGCCCTGGCCCGGCAGCAGGTCGACCTTGCCCTCGCCCTGGTCGCCGTGGGTGACCGCCACCGAGCCCGAGGAGTTGAGCGCCCAGGGGACCTCGGTGGTGGCCGAGGCGCTGGCGGTGCCGCTGGTGAGGTAGTCGAAGAGCCCCAGATCCTGGCGGAAGTAGGCGAACAGGTGGGGCTGGCCGAAGTCCTTGTCCTTGTCGTCGGTGGAGCGGAAGTTGATGAAGCAGTTGCCGCTGGCCACGCAACTGTTCTGGGCCTGCACCCCTTCGAAGTCGTGGTTGCCGGAGTGGGCGCGGCCGGGCTTGTGGCTGCCGCCGTTGGAGTCGGAGTAGACCTCGGTGGAATAGCTGGAGCTGCCGACCCCGTCCTTCCAGACGCTGAACAGCGAGCCGTGCTCCTCGGCGCCGACGACCAGTCCCTCGTTGCCGGAGGCGGTCGAGCGCAGGCTGCCGGCGCTGGCGCTGTCGGTCACCTTGGCGGTGCCCTTGTGGCTGGTGATGACTGTCATGTCCTCGCCCTGGATGTCGAACTGCAGATCCATCAGGAAGCTGGGGTTGAGGTGCAGGGGCAGGGCGCTGCCGCCGCCGCTGTCCCGGCGCGCGGCCCACGGCGGCCGGGCGGCGTTGGCCACCTCGGTCATGATCTGGCTGCGGTTCGTCCGCGGGGTCTGGTCGCGGCCGTTGGCCAGGCAGGGAATCAGCGTCCCCTCCAGCGCGCAACCCAGCTCGTTGATGTTGATGGCCCCCACCGCCGCCGGCATCGCCTGGGCCGAAGGGGCGTTGACCTCGCGCAGCCGAGCCAGGTTCTCGCCGCGCAGGGTATTGGCGGTGAAGGCCAGCACCGATAGCTGCGAGAGGTGGATGGCGTCGATCATCCGGTCGAGATCGTTGACCGCCGACTCGAAGGTGCTGTCCAGGCCGCTGGCCGAGCTGGCCAGGCTGCGACCCTGGCGGCTGAACTTGCCGGAGATGCTGAGCGCCTTGATCCCGTGCAGGCAGTGCTTGCAGGTGGCGCAGCCGCAGGCCTTGTTGCAGCAGCAGGGGGCGCAGAGGGCGAACTCGATGCCGGCGATCTGCTGAAAGTTGCTGCTGGCGGCCTTCATCATCTCGCCGGTGACGCTCATCGCCGACATGTAGGCGTGCAGGCTGGTCATGGCGGCGTAGGCGGCGGCCATGGCGCGGTTGGAGTAGGCGAAGTAGTTCATCGCCCGCGCCTCGACCACCGCCATCGAGTAGGCGCTGGCGTCGGTGTGCTGCTGCAGCCGGATCTTCTCGTGCAGCGCCTGGCTCAGGTTGAAGCTGGCGGCCATGGTCAGGGCCAGCATCAGCATGCACAGCGCGCCCAGGACCAGCGCCTGGCCGCGCTGCCTTCGCGCTAGCGCTTGGCGAACGGGACGACGCATTGGTTCGACTCCGGGATCGGGGCCTTGCTGACGTAGAGGTTGGACTGCATCCGCATGGTGTAGCTGGCGCGGATCGGCAGCACGTAGGTGCCGACGCTGGCCAGGAACGGGTACTCGCCGGTGAAGCCGCTGGCGCCGCTGTGGTTGCCCATCCTGAGGTTGGCGGCCAGCTCCTGGCCGGCGGCGATGCGGTAGATGATCCAGTTGGCGAAGGGGATGGGCATCCGGTAGTTGAAGGTCAGCTGCACCGACAGCTTGGTGCGCTGGCTCTCCTTCCAGTCCTCGGAGGCGGCCATCGCCGGGTCGTCGAACTCCACCTCCTTGGCTCCCGGTGGCAGGATCTCCTTGGTCGGTGAGCAGATGGTGACCTCGACCAGCTTCATGCTCGGCAGCTCGGGCATGGTGTTGGCCTTCATCTGTTCCCACTTGGCGGTGAAGGTGGAGGCGTTGCTGATCGGGGCGATGACCTCCGAGCCCTGGCCCGGGCGGCTGAGGACGGGCAGCAGCGCCAACAGCGCCGCCTCTTCCATCTTGGCCACCCGGCCGTTGTGCAGCGAGCCGGCGCGGGCGGCGCGGTAGGCGGCGTACTTGGTCAGCAGCCGCGCCTGGTTCATCAGCCCCAGCTGCAGGATGCCCAGCAGTAGGAAGATGTAGAGCGGCATGACGATGGCCGTCTCCACCGCCGCCTGGCCGGACTGGAGCGCGCCGGTGGTCGGGATCGCAGCCGCTCTCCGCATGCCAGGCTCCCGCCGCACAGAGGGTGCGCGACGGCGGTCGAGCCGGCACGCGATGCACAACATTGTATTTCGTTGCGCAACCAAGCGTCCGAGCGATCGCATCGGTCAATTGGACGCGATGAACAGAATCTGATTGACGCCGTGCGGCAGGGACGCCAGGGCGAAGGTCAATCCAGCAGACCCTTGCCCGACGCGATTGAGCGCGAGGGAGCGCCCCGGGGGCGCGAGGAAAGGCTCTCGAAGAAATGCGAACGCCGGCCCGCGGGGATGCCCGCGGCCGGCGTCGAAATACTCAGGAATTCTCGGAGACTAGGCCTTGGCGGTCTTGTCGGTCTCGAGCTTCTTGATGAAGTCGCTGACCAGCTCGCGCTGGTGCTTCTCGTCGAGCGAGCTCTCCACCAGCTTGTTGGCGGCCTGCAGCGCCAGGTCGACGGCGTAGCCGCGGACCTCGGCCATGGCCTTGAGCTTGGCGTCGTCGATCTGCCGGGTGGCGGTGGCCAGCAGCTGCTCGGCCTCCTTGCGGCTCTTGGCGATCAGCTCCTCGCGGGCCTTCTCGACCTCGGCCTGGTTCTTCTTGACCAGTTCGGCGGCCTCCTTGCGGGCCTCGGCGATGGCCTGCTTCTGCTCGCCGAGCATCTTCTCCGCTTCCTGCCGCTCCTTCTTCGCGGCGTCGATGGCCTCCTGGATGGCCTTCTCGCGCTCCTGCACCATCTGCAGGATCGGCCCCCACGCCTTCCAGCGCAGGACCACGAACACCACCAGGAAGGTGACGATCGTCCAGAAGGTCAACCCGGGGTTGACGTCGATCAGGCTGGCCAGCACCGCGAAATTCGAAAGCGGCAGGAACATCGGAGAATCTCCTGCGGGGAGGAGCGGCGCCGTTTTGAAGGCGCCGCCCTTTGCCCCACGACTGCTCTGGTCATTTTGCCGGCCCGCTCTGCCCGCCCGGACGAAAGCCAGGCGGAGCGGTGGGGCCGGCGCGCGCGACCTTATTTGCGACTTAGGCCTTGGTCGCGAGGATGATGCAGACGACCTCGGCGAACAGGGTCACGCCTTCGATCAGCGCCGCGGCGATGATCATCGAGGTGCGGATGTCGCCGCCGGCCGAAGGCTGACGAGCGGTGCCGTCCATGGCCGAGGCGGCCAGCTTTCCGATGCCGACGCCGGCGCCGATCACCGCGAGACCGGCACCCAGGCCGGCAGCCAAGTAAGCAAGAGCGAGCTGAGTCATTGGGGTACTTCCTCCGTGTGGTTGTAGCGGGTGAAACGTGTTCCGGTGAGACGACTTCCGAAGATCAGTGGTGGGCCTGCGGCTCGCCGTGGCCCTGCGCGCCGTGGTCGCCGCCGTGGTCGTGGTGGGCCATGGCCGAGCCCATGCCGATGAACAGCGAGCTGAGCATGGTGAAGACGTAGGCCTGCACCAGGGCCACGAAGATCTCGAGCAGGTAGATGCCGAAGGCGAAGGCCACCGACACCGGCGCCAGCGCCATGGTCTTCATGATGAAGATCAGCCCGAGCAGGAAGAAGATCACGATGTGCCCGGCGACCATGTTGGCGAACAGGCGCATGGTGAGGGCGAAGGGCTTGGTGAACAGGCCCAGCACCTCGACCGGGATCATGATCGGCCACAGCGCCGGGTGGACCCCGCCGGTCAGGTGCTTGAGGTAGCCGCCGAAGCCCGCGGCGCGGATGCCGGCGATCTGGGTGAAGACGAAGGTGAACAGCGCCAGCGCCATGGTCACCGAGACGTTGCTGGTGGCGGCGGCGGCGTAGGGGACCAGCCCCAGGAAGTTGATGACCAGGATGAAGAAGAAGACGTTGAGCAGGTACGGGGTGTAGCGCTCGGCGTCCTTGCCGGGGATGTTCTTGCGGGCGATCTCGTCGCGGACGAAGACCACCATGATCTCCAGCAGCGTGCCCACTCCGCTGGGCACGATCTGGCCCTTCTTCGGCGCCGCGCCCCAGAACATGGCGATCAGGATCAGCGCGGCGATCCACATCCACACCGTGTGCTTGGTGGGGGTCAGGTCCACCGCCAGCGTGCCCAGGTGGACCACGCCGTTCCAGCCGAACATCTTGCACTGCACCTGCTTGAGGTTGGTGCCGACCTTGGTGTGGCTGAAGGGGCTCTCGAACTCGAAATTGTAGGTGTCGCTGACGTGGTGGAGGATCACGTCGGCCACCGCCGGGTTCTCCTCCTCGGCCTCGTGCATCGAGAGGATCTGCTCGCAGCTGAGCTCGCTCTGCTCGGCGCGGCCCGCGGCGTGCCCGCCTCCGTGGGCGTTGCCGTGCGCCTCGCCGTGCTCGGCGACCGCCTCATGGCCCTGGGCCGGCTCGGCGTGGACCGCCTGCGCCTGGTGGACCGGGGCCGCCTCGTGAACCTGGCCCTGCTCGGCCTGGGGAGCCGGAGCCCCGTGGGCCGGCGCGGCCTCGGCTGCGGCCTCAGCGCCCTGCGCGTGCTCGACAACTTCCTCAGCCCACGCCGCCGGGGAGGCCAGCAGGCAGAGGGTGGTCAATGCGACGAGGCCAAAGCGCTTCATGCCTTGCTCTCCACCGCCCGGGCGCGCGTGCGCCGGGCGACCACCGCGATCTCGATCGTCTGGTGAACCAGATAGAGCCCGAAGAAGCCCGCCGCGAAGGCGAGCAGCTCGCCGCCCAGCGCCCGGGCCACCAGCAGGCCCGCGGCGACCGCCATCATCCGCAGCAGGAAGCCGGCGGAGATGGCCGCCAGCACCTGCTTGACGCCCCGCTCGAAGGTCAGCTTGAGCAGGACCAGCGAGAAGCAGGTGGACAGCGTCGCGGTGATCACTCCCGCCAGCGCGCCGGAGCGCAGCCCGCCCTGCGCCAACGCCGACAACGCCAGCGCGGCCACGGTCGAGGCGGCGAAGAGGATCAGGCTGCGTCCGAACAAGTTCTGCATCTCACCAACCGCCGCGGGCTCTAGCCGCGGCCACTGGCCCCGCCGTGGGGGCCGTCATCCTTGCCCTGAGGACGTCCAGGCTTGGACGCCGCCAGCGCCGCCTTCAGGAAGGCGTACAACCCGGCGCCAATCCCCAACATCGCGCCGCTCACCAAGAGCCAGGGCGAGGTCCCCAGCTTCTTGTCCAACCACCAACCGCCCAGCGAGCCCAGCGCCGCCGCTCCCGCCATCTGCCAGCTGGCGTCCAGGATGGGCGCCGCCTTGCGGTAGGCCGAGGCGGTCTTGGACATCCCCGTCTCGTCTTGGTCGCTGCCGCGCTTGTCGTCGCTGTCCGCCAAGGCCACCTCGCGTCAGCTGCTAGACAGGCGCCCTGAAACTCCTCGAAATCACTCGGGGAAACTGGCCCGTATAAAGGCGGCGTAGATAGCACAGGCGCGAAACGGCGCGCAACCTCAAAAAGTGGACGGAGCCGAGCCCAACCGGGGTGGCGCCGGACACCTTGACAGCAGCGCTCAGCGCCGGCGCATTCGGGCCCGCCTCACTGCTGAGCGCTCAGCACTGGCACACTCGGCCTGTCTCGCTGCTGAGCGGGCGAGAATCTCCCGCGCTCCGCGGCTAGGGAGCGCCCGGGGGCGGGGCGCCGATGCCCAGCACCAGGCGCCCGACCACCAGCGCCAGCATCAGGGCGACCAAGGCCACCAGGCCCAGCACCGCCCAGCGCGACTCCCACCAGCTCTCGGGCGGGTCGGGCATGGTCGAGGGGCCGGAGGCGTCGGCCAGCTCGTAGTCGCCGGGGTCGCGCTTGCGGGCCGCCGGGACCTCGTTGTCGCGCAGGGTGCCGCCGTCGACCTCGTCCTCCTCTTCGGCGACCGGCGGACCCGGCAGCGGCGCCGGCTCGGTGGTGTGCTTGACGGCGGCGGGCAGCGACTCCTGGACGGTGGAGCTGGAGGAGTTGGCGGCGGCCAGCGGCTCGTCGTCGCCCAGGCGCGCGGGAGCGGTGGCGTCCTGGGGCGAGGGCGGCGCCGCCGGCGGCGGGTGCAGGTCGCCGCCCTCGGGGTAGAGCTCGGCCACCAAGGCCGCCAGCTCGGGCTCCGAGGGGGCGCTGCCCAGGCCGGCGAAGACCTTCTCCAGCTCCTGGCGCAGCTGCTCGGCCCGCTGCGGGCGGTCGCGGGGATCGGGGGCCAGCCCGCGCATGATGATGCTGTCCAGCTCCGGGGTGATCTCCGGCCGGTGGCGGGACGGGGAGACGAAGGTCGGGAAGGCGGCGCGCCGCCAGCGCTCCGCCGATTCGCCGGCCCTCGGAAGAGGCTGCCAGCTGAGCAGCTCCCAGAGCACCACGCACAGCGAATAGAGGTCGGCGCGCCCGTCCACCGGGCGCTTTCGCGCCTGCTCGGGGCTCATGTAGGCGAGGTTGCCGAGGACCACCCGCGGGGCGGTCCGGGAGTCGGCCAGGGCCGACTGGCAGGCGCCGAAGTCGATGACCTTGACCTCGCCCGTGCGGCTGATGAGCAGGTTGGCCGGGCTGATGTCGCGATGGACGATCCGCAGCGGCCGGCCGGCGGAGTCGGCCTTGTGGTGGGCGTACTCCAGGGCGTCGCAGGCGCGCAGGCCGATGAGCAGCGACAGCGCCAGCGGCATCTGCCGGCCCTGCTCGCGCAGCCGGGCCGCCAGTTGGTTGAGCGGCACTCCCTCGACGTACTCCATGGCGATGAAGAACTCGCCGTCCAGTTCGCCCATCTCGTAGGTCTGGGCGATGTTGGGGTGCGACAGCTGCACCAGGATGCGGGCCTCGTCGAGGAAGCGCTCCACGTAGGAGGGATCCTCGGCGAGGTGGGGCAGCATCTTCTTGACCACGCACTTCTGGCGGCCCTCGCCCGGGCGCAGCGCCAGCCACACCTCGCCCATCCCGCCGGCGCCCAACTTGCGCAGCAGCGTGAACCGGCCGAATCGGCCGACGGCGGGGATGCTCTTGCTCGAGGGCCTTCTCACACCACCATGTTCGCCCAATCCGGCCCCGGGCGCGATCTTTGGGACAAAGGCCCCGCGCCGTTGCCGCCTCTCAAGCGACATTGGTAGTGTCGCTCTGACGCGTAGCCGACAAAGGCACGCCCGGGGGCAACATGAACAAGATCGCGCTTGCGCTGCTGATGGGCTCTCCGCTGGGGCTGCTGGCCCTGGCAACCGGATGCAACAACACCGCGCCCGCGGCGGCCGATGCCGGCTGGGTGGCGACGCAGGACTACCTGCTCCAGCCCAACGTCACCGTGGCCACGCGCGAGCAGGTCGAGGCCGCGGTGGTCGCCGGCGATCAGGTCGCGTTTCCGAGCGCCGGGAACCAGGGGCTGCTCGCGCTCAAGGAGGGCGACGTGCTGGTGGGCGACCGCACCAGCAGCGGCGCCGCCACGAACCGCTACGGCTTCGCCCGGAAGGTCGCCTCGGTCGAGACGGCGGGCGATCAGATCGTCGTCCACACCGCCGGCGACGTCTCGCTCGAGGACATCTTCCAGAAGGCCGACCTGCGGACCAGCGTCTCCCTCGACCAGCTCGAGGAGCTGCCGTTGCTGCCGGGGCAGGTCGAGCAGGGCCAGCTCAAGCAGGGCCTGAAGTTCCAGCATGCCTTCGGCGGCGACTTCGGGCCGATCAAGCTCCCCAGCGTCTCCTTCGAGAAGGAGACCAGCATCAACGGGCTGCCGGTGAAGATCGTGGTCGAGGGCTCGCTGGAGCTCACCCAGGCCAAGTTCATCTTCGCCCCCACCCTCGACCTGGGGCTCAAGCTCGGCGGCTTCATTCCCAGCCAGTTGGAGCACTTCCACCTGCTGTTCGATGGCGCCAGCGACATCGCCGTGCTGGCCAAGGCGACGCTCGCCCTGGGCATCGGCAGCTCGCTCAAGATCGATCTCAACGAGGAGGACCGGATCGGCCTGGCGCAGAAGATCGCGGATGCCCTCTCCGCCAATTCCGACCCGAAGCAGAATCCCTCCTTCGAATCCCCGGACCTCCTCGACGTGGAGGTCGCCGGCCCGGCGCTAGGCCCAGTTCCCACCACCATCGAGGTGAGCATCAACGTGGTCTGCACCGCCTCGCTCAAGGCGAGCATCGAGTACGAGAAGGGAGTGGCCAGCAAGGCCAACCTGCGCCTGGGGCTCGCCTACGACGACCCGGTCGGCTGGAGCTCGCTGTCCTCGGCGGACTACGGCGTCAACGCCATCGGCAACGGCTTCACCCGGGCGGCGGGGACCATCGCCCTCAGCTGCGGGCTGCAGCCCAAGCTCAGCTGGAAGCTGGCCGCCGCCCTCGGGCCCTACCTCTCCATGGAGGGCGGCGGCCGGGCCTCGATGACCTACGAAGAGCGCTGCCCCAGCGGCCTCCCCTCGGGCCTGCCCGACGGCCGGCTGGTCTTCAAGCATGAGCTCTACGTCAAGGGAAAGGGCGGCGGGACGGTGAAGGTGCTGGGCCACAAGGTGGCCGACGTCTCGCGAGAGCTGTTCGACAAGAAGTTTCCGCTGTTCGAGGAGGCCCTCGACTTCGGCGACCAGTTCGTCTTCGGCCGCTGCGAGCTTCCCGACGCCGGGACCGACGCCGGGGTGGATGCAGGCGTGGACGGCGGTTCTTACCCGGGAGCCGACGGCGGCCTGGATGGCGGAACCGGCGACGGCGGTCCGACCTGCGCGCCCCTGCAGACCGCCTGTGGCGGAGCCTGCACCGACGTCACCAACGACCCGTCGCACTGCGGCGCCTGCGGCACGGCCTGCGCCGTCAACGAGGGCTGCAGCCGGGGGAAGTGCTGCCCGAGCGGGAAGGCCAACTGCGGAGGCAGCTGCGTCGACCTGGCGATCGACTCCGCCAACTGCGGCCAGTGCGGCAACCCCTGCTTCACCGGCCCGTGCGTCAACGGCGCCTGCACCTTCAGCTGTACCCAGGGGCTGCTGCACTGCGGCAATGGTTGCGTCGACCCGCGCACCGACATCAACCACTGCGGCGGCTGTGGCAAGGCCTGCACCGGCACCCAGCCGGCCTGCTGCAACGGCGTCTGCGTCGACACCTTCACCGACGTCAACAACTGCGGCAGCTGCGGCAACACCACCTTTGCCGCGGTGTGCAAGAACGTCCTCACCAGCGGAAACATCGGCTGCTGCGAGGGCAAGTGCGTCGACCTCAACGTCGGGACCGCCAGCGGCACCGGCTCCGGGCCCAGGACGCTCAACTGCGGCACCTGCGGAACCACCTGCACCGCCGGCGGGCGTCCCTGGTGCTGCAACGGGTCCTGCGCCGACCTGTCCAGCAAGCAGAACTGCTCGACCTGCGGCACGGTGTGCGGGGCGACCCAAAGCTGCGTCCTCACCAACGCCACCTATTTCATCTACCAGTGCCAGTGACGAGGGCTGGGCGCCGCGCTAGGCCAGCCCGGCAACCCGCCGGATCGCCTGGGCGATCTGGTCGGGCACCTCCTCCTGCAGGAAGTGCCCGGCTTCGGTGAGGGTCACGCCGGCCTGGGGCAGCGCCCGCGCGGTGCGCCGATGGAGCCTCCCGAGGATCGGGTCCCGGGTGCCCCACACCAGCGCCGCCGGGCCCTTGAAAGCCTCCGCCAGGGCCTGGGTGCGCTGCAGCCATGGCACCGACGGATGATCCGGCGAGTCGGGCACCATGCGCGCCAGGGCCAGCGGCGCGATCCGGTCGCGGCGGTGGCGCAGGGGCCACAAATAGGCCCTCGTCTCGGCCAGCCCGATGCTGCGCCGCTTCCCCTGCACCAGCCCCAGGCCCCACAGCGGGAAGGCCAGCTCGCGAAAGGCCAGCTCGCTCGCCAGCGGCAGGTGGGAGAAGCGGTGGAAGAGCGTCGGCCGGAAGTCGCCCGAGGGAGGCCCGACGGAGGTATTGGCCAGCACCAGCCCGCCCAGCCTCCGCTCGCGCCCCAGGAACGCTCCCAGCGCCAGCGGCCCGCCCCAGTCCTGGCCGACCGCGATGACGTCGATGAGGTCGAGCGCCTCCACCAGCGAGCCCATCCAGCGCAGGTGGTTCTCCAGCGTGTGGGCCTCGAGGCCCGGCTTGTCGGAGAGGCCGAGCCCCACGAGGTCCGGAATCAGCAGCCGCAGCGGCGCTCCCTCCAGCGCGCGGGCCACCTTGCGCCACAGGTAGCCCCAGGTCGGGTTGCCGTGGACCAGCAGCACCGGACGGCCCTGGCCCTGCTCCATCAGGTGCAGGCGCACGCCGCCGAGGTCGATCAGCGAGCGGCGAAAAGGGAGCTGCGAGGCGAGCCAGGGCGGAAGCGGAGGGGCGTCGGGCATGCCGGCAGATTCCGGCTGTTCCCGCGCGGCTTCAAGCTGCGAATCGCTTGCCGATCGGCGAGCTCCCGGCGCGAGACGGTTCGCGCCAGGAGCCGCTCAGGGGGCCTTGGCCTCCTTGGGGACGCTCAGGGCCGGCGCCAGGACGACCTTGCGCTGCATCGCCTGATCGACCTGGGCGAGGAAGGCGCGGAAGGCGGGGTAGTCGGCCGCCGAGACCTTCGGGACTGACACCGACAGCTCGGAGGTCAGCTCCAGGGATCCGGGCCCGGCGCGGTACTTGAGGGTGAGCGCGCCGAAGGGGCTCTTGAGCTCGACGTCGGCGGGAACCTGGGCGGCGAGCTCCTTGGGCAGGCTGAACCGGTAGTGGGACTGGTTGGTCCAGGGATAGGGCAGGTCGAGCTCGTGCTGGCGCGCCGACAGCGGGGCGTAGTTCTCGACGTAGGAAGCTCCCTCGCCGAAGGCCGAGAAGGTCAGCCGCCCGCCCTCGGACTGGGCGTAGCGCGGCATCTCCAGAGTGTAGCGCAGCGAGACATCCTTCTCGATGTCGGTCAGGTCCGACAGCTCCAGCTCCTTGACCGACAGGCCGGGGAAGGCGCGGGCCCAGCCCTGCTCGTAACTCTGCTTGCGGGTCGCCTGCTGCTGGTAGGTGCGCCGGTAGTCGGGGGCGCCCAGGCCGGAGACGGTGGTCTTGCCCTGGATGGTGACCGCCCCGCTGGCCGACAGCGACAGCTCGTAGTCGGAGCGGGTCAGGTTGTCCCCGGCCTTGCCGAAGGGGATCTGGGAGAGCTTGCTGCCGCCGTTGGGCTCGATGACCAGCACCGTGGCCCCGCGGTCCTCGACCGGCAGCTCGCGCGAGCCGTAGTGCTCGGCGGTCCCGTCCAGCCACAGGTCGTACTTGGGCACGTAGAGGATGGCGTGGTCGAAGATGGAGAGCGAGGCCGGCTCGGCGCCGATCTTGCCCTGCCGGCGCATGCGCAGCAGCACCATCCGGCTGTCGATGCCCGAGGCCTCGAGCAGGGCGTGCATCAGCGACGCCTTGTCCTTGCAGTCGCCGAAGCGGCGCGAGAGCACCTTGTCCACCTTGTACGGCTTGTAGCCGTGGATGCCGAACTCGAGCCCGACGTAGCGGGTGCGGCTGACCACGAAGTCGTAGACCGCGCGGATGACCGCCTGCTCGTCGCTCTGGGGCAGCTTGGAGGTCAGCTGCCGGGCGGCGGTCTTGATCTCGTCGGTGGGGGTGAGCTGGTCGCGCACCAGGCCCCAGTAGTAGCGGCCCACCGAGTCCCAGTCCTTGTAGGTGGAGACGTGCAGCGGCGGGCTCACCTGCGAGCGGCCGGGCATCCCGGGCTCGGGCACCAGCTTGGGCAGCGCCTTGCCGGACCAGTGGTAGAGCCGGCTGCCGTCGGGCTGCAGCTGCTCGGTCTTCTCCAGCGGCAGCGGCGGCTGGTTGGCGTAGAGCGGGCGGTTGGGCGGGGCCAGCACGTAGTAGTCGAAGCGGGCCTTGGGGGCGTCGCCCTGCAGGTGCTGGAGGTCGCCGAAGTAGTCGGAGAGCAGGTTGTCGTTGGCGGTGTCGTCCAGCCGGTAGGCCAGCTCCACCACGTCGCCGGGGGCGAGGTTGGGGAAGCCGACGATCCGGCCGCGGGCGTCGTAGTAGAGGCGGGTGTCGCCGTCGCTGAGCGAGCGCTCCGACTCGGTGTGGGTCTCGATGACCGAGCCGTCGGGCTTGATCAGCCGCGCCCTGAGGATCTTGAGGTCCTGGCGGTCGGGCGAGAAGGTGATCCACTGGCCGCGCTGCTGCTCGACCCCGCGGGCGGTCTGCACCCGGATCACCGACTGCTCGAAGCGCTGCGCCAGCCCGCTGGGGAGGACCTTGATCGCCGTCAGCTCGCCCAGGACCACCGAGTCTTCGCCGGCGGCGGACGGAGCGGAGGAGAGCAGCTGGCTGGCGTCGTAGGCGAGGTCCTCGCCGAAGCCTTTGCCCTCACCGGCGAGCGCTTTGAGGGCTTCCTTGAGGGCCGGGTTCTGCGGCTTGAGCGAGAGCGCGCGCTCGAAGGCAGCCCTGGCCACGGCGCGATCGCCGCCGAACGAGAGCGCGCGCCCCTTGCGCTCGAAGACGTCGGCGTCGTCGGGCGAGAGCAGCTCGGCGCGCGCGAAGGCCTTGACCGCCACCTCCGGCTTGCCGTTGGCCGCTGCCAATTCGCCGGTCCGCAGCCAGGAGGCCACGTTCCAGGGGTCGAGCACGTGGGCCTCGGATTGCTCCTTGAGGGCCTCGTCGACTTCGCCCATCTCGGTCAGCAGCGAGGCGAGGGCGCGGCGGGCCTCGAGGTCGTCGTAGCGCAGGCCGAGCGCCACCCGGTAGAGACTGGCCGCCTCGGCGAGGTGCTCGCGCCGGCGCTCCAGCCGCGCCGCCTCGCGCACCACCTCCGGCCGATCCGGGAACTGGGCGTGAATGCGATCGAACTCCTGGCCCGCCTGGTAGGAGAGGCCGATGTCTTCGAGCGCCCGCGCCTTGGCCAGCACCAGCGGGAAGTAGCCCGGAGATTGGGCCAGCGCCGGCTCGAGCGTGGCCAGGGCTCGGCGTGGATACTCCTGGTTGATCTGGATGCGGGCGAGCTGGGCGGCGGCGGCAGGATTGCCGGGTTGGGCGGCGAGGGCCGCCTCCACGAACCGGCGCCGCTCGTTGGAGTCCTCTGCGGTGGCCGCGGCCAGCAGCTGGAGCGAGGCGTCGGAGGGCGCCATCTTCGCCGCCAGCGCGGCTTCGGCCGCGTCGCGGCGGTCCTTCATGTCGAAGGCCTGCTTGTGGAAGAGAATTTCGGCGTACTCGGCGCGGGCCTTGGCGTCGGACTTGTTGGCCTCGGCGCGGCGGCGGAAGTGCTCCACCAGCGGGGTCACCGCCTCGAAAGCGACGGTCCCCTTGGGCGCGGCGGGCAGAGTCTCCAGCAGCGGGTTCTGCAGGCCCGAGAGCGCGTCGCCATTGGCCCCCGAGACTCGCAGCCAGAAGCCGTAGGGCCCGCTGTCCTGGCAGACCTTGAGCAGGATGCGGTTCGCGCCCTTCTTGAGCGAGACCGCCACCGCTGCCTGGTCGAAGCGGGCCGGGTGGTAGCGATCCTCAGAGAGGACGCGAGTGCCGTTGACGAACAGCCGCGAGGCGCCGGAGTGGCCTAGGTGGATGACCGCCTTCTCGTCCTGCGCCGCCTCGACGATCGCCAGCGCGTAGGCCACCGTCTCGTTGGAGGGAGAGAGCAGGGCGTCGAGATCGATGAATCCGTCGCGGCTCACCTCGGGGATCTTGCGCCAGCCGATCTCGCGCACCTTGCCCTGATAGCGGGCCGCCAGGTCGAGCTCCTTCTCCGGGCCGTAGGCGGTGTTGCAGCCGGACTTCCCCTCGTTGTCGAAGGGGCCGGCCAGGTACAGCCGCGTCAGCAGCCCGAGCCTGGCCAGCTGCTCGTTGGCCCGGGCAAGGCGCCCTCGGCTGGTCTCCACCTGGGCAAGTAGGAAGCGCGCGAGCGAGCGCACCTCCGGCGAGCCGGCGGTGTCGATGAGCGACGAGTAGAGGTGCACCAGCGGCACCGGGCTGGCGAGCTTGTCGCGCAGGGCGAAGGCCCGAAGCAGCGGCAGCGCCGCCTCGGGCGAGCGGGCCCTGGTTCGGGCGTCGGCGGCGAGGGACTCCAGCTCGGCAGCGAAGGGGTCCTCGGTCCGAGGGGCGGGGCGCGCCGAGGCGCCCGGCTGGCCCTTCGCTTCGGCGGCGGATGGCGCGGCCTGAAGCGGCTGGGCTAGCGCCGGCGAGGCGACGAGGGCCACGAGGGAAAGCAGCAGCAGAGATCGGGTGAGCACCGGAGTCCTTTCAAGCCAGGCGCGCGAGAGGGCCCGGGATCATCGGGGAGGCATCCCCGGCGATCAAGGGAGAAGCATGGGCTCGATCGGCTGATGACGAGGCGCCCGTGCGACCGGTGGCTGTCGGCGCTGCGGCGGATTTCGAGCTACGGGCAGCTGCTTACCGTGGCGGCGCACGAGGGGATGGCGGTCACGGTGCCCTTGGAGGCGGAGAAGTCGGTTCCCGAGGTCGGAGGGGAGTTGGCCCAGGAGACGCCGCGGGCGTCCACGTTCCCGTTCGTGGCCACCCCCACCGAGATCGGTATGAGGGTGCCGCTGTAGCAGTAGATGCGGTTCGGGGTCCCGGCGCAGCCCGAACCGCGCAGGTCCCAGCTGCCGCCGCCGGCAGGCGCGGCGGAGAAGCCGACCTGGGCTCCACCGTTGCCGTGGATCGAGTTGCCGTCGAAGTTCGACAGCGAGGAGCTGGTGACGAAGCAGATTCCTCCGCAGGTGGCCATGAAGACGTTGTTGTCGTTGGCGTAGACGTCCATCCCGACCAGCGACTCGGAAAGCTTCCCTGGGCCGCCAAAGCTGATACCCGCGGCCGCGTTGCCGTGAACCAAGGTGTTGGAGAGCGCGGCGGTGAGGGTCTGGCCCGAACCGAGCTCAACGCTGATGCCCGAACTGCCGTTGGCGCTGATGTCCACGCCGGCCACGGTCAGCGCGGTCCCGCCGGTGGTCCAGATGCCATGGGAGCCGTTGCCGCTGATGGCGAGCGAATGGCTGCTGCTCCCGGTGAGGATCAGCGTGCCGCCGACCTGGTGGATCCCCGGATACTTGGTGGCCAGTATCCCGGTCCCGGGGCCGTTGCCGGTGACCGAGATCGGGCCGGAGAGCGAGGCCGAGCCCGACTCCAACCGCAGCCCGGCGAAGCCGTTCTGCTGCAGGTGGCTGGCCCCCGAGACCTCCAGGGCGCCGCCGACCACGTGCACGCCGATGCCGTCGCCCTTCTCGACGAGGGTGTCTGCGAGGAAGGCCTTCGCTCCGGTTCCCAGGAAGAGCCCGGGGCCGCCGGCGTCGCTGATCACGCTGCTGGTGAGCCGGACGGTCCCGGCATTGGCCCGCACCCCGCTGGCGTTGGCGGGGTGGTTGTTGGCCTGGTCGCGGCCGAGGATCTCGCAGTTGGTCAGCGTGGCGGTGGCCAGCGAGGGGAGGAGGGTGGAGACAAAGAGCCCCTCGTTGACGCTCAGCAGCACTACCGCGCTGTCGGCGTTGAGGGAGGGGGTAGCGGTCGCCGAGTTGCTCGAGCGCAGCGCCATTCCGGTGGTGTTGGCGAGCAGCAGGTTGCGCTTCGCCTGCAGGCCGCTGGGGTTGTCGAGGGTCGCCGCGCCATCGGTGACGGTGACCCCGGTGAGGTTGCTCCACAGCACGCTCTCGCGCAGGGTGGCCTGGGCGCCGGCGGCGTTGACCGTCAGCCCGCTGGTGAGCTGGCCGAGGAGGGCGCGGGTCACCTGCAGCGAGCAGGAGCCGGAGGCGAGGATGCCGACGCCGGCCGTGGTGCTCGGATTGCCAGCCAGGACCCGATCCAGCGTCGCGGAGCCGGAGGTGCAGTGGATCAGCGGCGAGGGGGTCGGTCCGCCGACATAGGCGACGCCCAGGCCGGTGACCGCGCCTCCGCCGCTGACGTCGACGGCGCTGCCGGCGTTCTTGTTGAAGGCCACCACATAGGCGCGGGGATCGCAGCCGACCGCGCTGTTGAGCGCGCATTCGTTGTTGATGACGGTCACTCCGTTCGGCACCCGCAGCGGGAAGGTCTCGCTGGCGAAGATCTCATGGACCTCGCTGGCGACCGGAGCCCAGGTGACCGTCCCGTCGGCGATGGTTCCCGCGCCGAAGCTCGGTTCGGCCGACCCGCTGGTGCCGGCCGCCTGCGCCTGGTACACCGAGCCGTTGAGGGAGCTGGGCGTGATCCGGTCGCCGGCGCCGTAGGCGTGAAGCGCCTGCCAGCCGGGATAGACGTTGCTGGCGCCGATGGTCACCACCCGAGAAGAGGCGTGCCTGCTGGCCTCGGCGAGCGCGTCGGAGAGGGTGGTGAAGCGGCAGGAGCTGGGGGAGGCGACGCCGGTGCGCAGCGCGCCGGAGGGCAGGCTGGGCGCGTTCGCGTCGGCATGGAAGTCGGTCCCGGTGTTGGCCGGGCAGGTGCAGGTGGTACCCGAGGTCCCGCTGCCGCACACCAGGCCATTGGAGCAGCTCTTGGCCGCCGACCAGACCAGGCAGCCGCTGGAGTCGCTGGCGCAGCTCAGCACCTGGGTCAGGTCGCGGCTGCAGGAGAGGGCGTTGGCGGCGCCGCATCCCTGGCCGACGTCATTTCCCGGCGTCGGGCAGCAGCCGCTGGCCTGGCCGCTGGTGAGCGAGGCACAGACACCGCCGTTGGCGGCGCAGTCCTGCTTCAGCTCCCACTTCTGGCAGCCGCCGACGCTGGTGCAGCGAATCAGCCGATCCTGATCGCAGGTGGTGCTGCCGCCGGTGCAGCCCTGGCCCAGGCCCGTTCCGGTGGCGGGGCACTGGCAGCTGGCCCCCCCGGTGCCCGGGACGCAGACCTTCCCCAGCTCGCAGGCCGCCGCGGTGGCGAAGAGGCAGGAGTTGGCGTCGGTGGCGCAGGTGGAGAGCGCGCCGGCGCTGGCCGGATCGCAGAAGGTCAGGCCGTCGTGGGCGCAGCTGGGGTTGTTGTCGCAGGCGCAGCGGGCGCTGGGCTCGGCGCTCTCGCACTTCATGTGAGCGGGGCACGCCGCCGGCGCCGACCAGGTCCCGCAGCCGCCGGGGGCCTCCTCCTGGCAGGTCTCCAGCGAGCCGTTGTTGCACCGGGAGGCGCCCGGAGTGCAGGCGCTGGCCGGGCAAAGGCAGGCGCTCTTGCCCGCGGGGCAGGTCTGGGCTGAGGAGGGGCAGGCCTTCATCTCCCGCAGCCGCAGGCAGCCGCCGCCGAGGTCGGCGCAGGTCCCGAGCTGGTTGCTGCCGGCCGGGTCGCAGGCGGCGGCGCCCGCGCTGGTGCAGGCCGGATCGCTGGTGCAGTTGCTGGGGGTTCCTTCGGAGCACTTGCCGTCGGTGCACAACTGGCCGGCAGGGCAGTTCTCGTCGGAGGTGCAGGGGGCACCGGAGAGCGGCACCGAGCAGGAGGTCAGGGCGAGGGCCAGGGCGGCGGCGACCAGGTTGGCGAGAGAGCGGAACATCAGAACCTCCCCGTGAAATAGAGCACCCCGCCAGTGGCGGCGGCGGCGCCACCGACCACGAACAGGACGTTGGCCCCGGTGGACATCCCTCGGGCCCGGTCGTGCAGCGCCTGGACTTCGGCCTTGGAGTGCTGGCTGGCCAGCATCTCGTCGCTGGCGTTCTTGGCCATCACTCCGAGGACGGCTCCCACCACCACCAGCGCGCCGCCGCCGGCGAGCGCGGCCCAGGTGATCGGGCGTCCTGGGGCGGCAGCCGGCTGGGCCACTGCCGCCGCGGGCTTCTCGATGATGATCTTCCCGGGCCTGGACCAAGAGTCGTCGATCGGCGGCGGCGCCGAGGCAACCGGGGCGTCGGACGGAGGGGGCGTGGACGGCGCGGCAGCGGGAGGGGGCGGAGGTGGCGGGGGGACGGCCGCCGGGGACGAAGCGGCCGGCTTCAAGGCGACCAGCGGCGGCAGCGTCAAAGGAGGCGGAGGAGGGGGCGGCGCCTCGGCGGAAGCGGCTCCGGCCTGGAGGGTGAACTCGGCCTGCAGCGACCTGGAGGCCTCCAGGGTGATCTCCCGGGTGGCGTTCTGGTAGCCCGCCAGCGACACGGTCAGCGAGTGCTTGCCGGGCTTGAGCTCGGCGACCAGCGGGGTCTTGCCCCGGGCGGCGCCGTCGACCGCCACCTCAGCGCCCAGCGGCTCGGAGAAGACCAGCAGCGCCTGCAACCCCTTGTCGCTCATGCGCTTTTCGAGATTGGAGATGGCCGCCTGGACCACGGCGCGGTCCTTGGCCCCGGGGACCTCGCGCAGGTACTGGTGGTAGCGGTGCAGGGCGGAGGAGATGTCGCCCAGCTTCTCGTGGCACTGGGCGATGTTGTAGTGGATGACGCCGTGGGGGCGCAGGCGGTAGGCGACCTCGAACTCGGCGATGGCCTCCTGGTAGCGGGCGCGCTTGTAGAGGTCGGAGCCCTGCTTGAAGTGCGATCTGGCTTCGGCAGTGCGCTCGCTGGCGGGCTCGGCGCCCTGCGCCGGGGCCGGGGCGAGCGCTGCCGCGAGGAGCAGGGCGAATACGGCTTTCATGCAGACCTCCGGTCGCGAACGAACAGTTTCGCAAACCTGACCGGACTGCGCCACCGGCGATTGGCGCCGCGACCAGCCAACCGGCGGCCGGCGATCAGAAGGGGGCTTCCTTGAGATCGTCGATCTGCTCGTAAGGATTGTCGGATTCGGCGGGAGCGGCCTGGGCCGGCGCCTCGTGCTTCTTCACCAGCTTGACGGTGACCTCCGACTCCGTCGCCCGGAGCTTGTGGCGGGCCGGGCGGTAGCCCTCGAGGGCGAAGCGGTAGTCGGCGCCTTCGCGCAGCTGGACCTCCAGCGGCGTGACCCCCAGCTTCTTGCCGCCGGCCAGCACCGTCGCCCCCGGAGGCTCGCTCTTGAGCTGCACGGTGCGGGGTTCCGGGGCCTCGGCGGCCTTGGGCGGTTCCGGCACCGGCGGGGGCGCAGGCACCGGCGGGCGGACCGGCTCGGCGACGGGAGCCGGAGGCAGCGGCGCCAGGGGAGTCGGACCGGGCGACGGCGTGGGATCGGGAATGGCAGAGATGGCGGAGGCGGCACTCTGGTCCGCAGGCCTGAGCGCGAACAATCCGGCCGCGGCCGCCGCCAGCGCGAGCAGTGCCAGCGCCAGGCCGAGCTTGAGCCCCTTCGACAAGCCCTTTCCGGCGAGCCCGGCGGCAGCCAGGTCCTCCTGGGAAGGCCGCGACCCCGGGGCACTCTTCAGCGCCAGGGCGGCGATGATCTCCTGGGAGGAGAGTGAGAGGGTGCCGCTGCCTGTCATTCGCCTCGGCGCCGGGGAAGTAGTGCGCAGCGCGGCGGCAGCTGCCGGCGCCGGGTACTGGTTTGACAGGCCCAGCGCGGCCATGCAGCCCGCGAGCTCCTCGAGCACCACAGCCATCGACAGCTGGCGCTTCTCCGGATTCTTCTCCAGCGCCTTGAGGATCACCGCCTCGAACCCCGGTGGGAACTCGAGGTCGGGGCGGCGCTGACTGGGCGGATCCGGCGGCTTGGACTGGTGCTGCATCAAGATGGCGATCGCCGTCTCGCCGTTGAACGGCAGCGCCCCGGTGACCAGCTCGTAGGCCACCACGCCCCAGCTGTAGATGTCGGCGCGGGAATCGACCTGGATGCCGCCGGCCTGCTCAGGGGCCATGTACTCCGGGGTCCCCATGATCACGCCCTGCCGCGTTAGCCGGCTGGTGTTGGGGCGTTCGGCGGCGCTCTCCACCTTGCTGATGCCGAAGTCGAGCACCTTCACCAGGTCGGAGCCGTCGTCGCGCTGGGTGACGATCACGTTGTCGGGCTTGAGGTCGCGGTGGACGATGCCCCGGGAGTGGGCGGCGCCAAGCGCCTTGCAGATCTGCGCCAGCACCGGCAGCGCCCGTGGGATGGGCATCGCTCCGCCCTGGGCCACGAAGCAAGAAAGGCTGGTGCCCAGCACCTCCTCCATCACGAAGTAGAGCGAGCCCTCGCCGGTGCGGCCGAAGTCGGTGACGTCGACGATGTTCTCCTGGCCGATCTGGCTGGCGGCGATCGCCTCCTGCTGGAAGCGCTGGGCCAGGTCCTCGCGCTGGCTGAACTCGGGGCGCAGCACCTTCACCGCCACCCGCTTGCCCAGCATCACGTGCTCGGCGCGGTAGACGGTGCCCATCCCGCCTTCGCCCAGGACCGAGAGGATGCGATAGCGGTCCCCCAGGACCGTGCCCACCAGCGGCGCGCTCAGCGCAGTACCGTCTCGAGGGCAGGTCCGCGCGCCCTCGGGCACCGGGTCGTTGCAGGTGGGGCAGATAGCCATCGCAGTCGGGCCTAGGCTACCATGCCACTCGTCACCACGAGAGAAATCCCTCACCATCGAGCCACCGGACGGCCCTCTCCCTCTCCGACACCCCAGGATTCTGGGGGCCGCAACTTCGGAGCGACCGCGTCAGGCCGCGGACCCTGATGTCGCTCCCGCCCGCGGGCCCCAGCGGGCCGAGGGTTAAGGGCTCGGGGTCTTGGGCCGAAGACGATCCGAGGGCGCGCTTCGAGAGGCTGATGGCAAGGATCGCGAGGACCAAGAGGACCCATATGAACGCTCGCAACGCTCTCTTGGCCGTTGCCCTGCTGGCGGCGGCGTGCTCGTCGCCCCCGGTCTCTTCGACCGACGTCGGCAATTCGGCGCAGCCCGACAGCGGGGCGCCGGAGCTCGATTCCGGCCTGTCCGACTCCGGGACGGACGCCGGCATACTGGACGCCAGTGACTCGGACGCTGGGAGCTCGGATGTCGGTCTGGATGCCGGCGATTCGGACGCCGGAGCCGCCGATGTCGGAATGGCCGATGCGTCAACTGACGATGCCGGAGGCCCTCCGCCCGCTGGCAGTCTCGTCGAGCTGGCGCCGAGCGGAATCTCCGGAGCCTTCCGGGTGGCGACCGCGACCGCCTCGACCGGGTTCGTGGTCTGGCAAGAGTCGGGCAGCGTGCGCGGCAGCACCTACGGCCGCACGTCCGGCTGGAGCGTCGCCTCGACCATCGAGGCCGGGACCGTGAACGTGAACACCCTCGAGCTGGCCGCCAGCGCCGACGGGACCGCCCTCGCCGGATGGGTCCGCTGGGACGGCGGCGCCGGACTGGAGAACGCCTGGATCAGCCGCTACGACGGCACGAGCTGGAGCGCGCCCGAGCTGCTGGAGACCAGCAGTGCCCGCATCACCTACGGCATGCACCTGGCGATGGACGACCAGGGCAACGGCTTCGCGGTGTGGGAGCAGGGTGGAAGCATCTGGGCCAGGCGGCGCACCGCCAGCGGATGGAGCGCGCCGGTGGAGCTGGGGGCGGGGCGCTCGCCCTGGCTGGCCTGCAGGCCGGACGGCACCAGCGCGGTGGCGGTCTGGTATCGCTGGGACGGCTCGGCCAACCACGTCTCGGCGAGCATCTTTTCGTCCTACGGCGGGTGGTCGGCCGCCGAGCAGGTTGATCTCTCCAGCGGCTCCGATCCGCAGGTGGCGATGGATGCCAGCGGCAACTTCGTCGTCGCCTACTGGCGTTTCGCCGGTACCGGCACCATCTATGGCCGGCGCCATGCCGCCGGCCAGGGTTGGGAAGCGGAGGCCAAGCTCTCCAGCGGCGCTCAATACGCGCTCGACCACTCCCTGGCGATGGACCGCAACGGCGAGACCGCGGTCGCCTGGCACGAATCGGACGGCACCGTAGAGCGGGTCTTCGTCACCCAGGCCTCCGGAGGCGGAGGGTGGTCGACCCCTCAGTCGCTGGGAACCGGCTCGGCGCCCGCCGCCAGCCCGCAGCTCGCCTTCGGCGGCGGGGCGCCGTCGCTGACCTGGGTGGCCGGCGACATGATGGGCCGCGACGCTTGGTTCAGCACCTTCGTTGCCGGCTCGGGCTGGACGACCCCGGACCTGCTCGATCAGGGCGACAGCCGCAAGACGAACGCGACGCGACTGGCCAGGGATCCCTCGGGCCGCTCGACGGCTGTCTTCGACCTCAACGGCGCCCTCATGGTTCGCACCTTCTACTGATCTTCATCGCGCCTGCGGCCGCGCGCGGCGGATTCCTTACTCGAAGTCCATGAACTCGAGGGTGCCCGTGCCCGGGGTGCGGTTGCCGTCGATCTCGATTTCCATCGAGCTCGCCCAGCGGGTGTACCAGGGAGAGCGGCCCGCCACGCGCGCCAGCCAGCGAACCGCGGCGGGCTTCTCCATCAGCAGGTCGGCCGAGGTGGTGGGCGCGCCCTGGCGCATGAAGGTCACTCGAGGCGAGGTGGCCGCCGGCGGCAGCGGCGTGATCTCGACGCTCTCCGCCAGCGAGACCTGGTGGCGCGCATCTCCATGCGGCGCCGGTGGGCCTTCGGTGAATCTGGCTTTCTCGCCGTGGGCCTCCAGCTGTACTCCCTCTTTGCTGGCGATGAACAGCAGCGGCAACGGGCGGTCGCCGCGGCCGACCGCCGGGCGGAGCTCGGACATCACCACCGTCCGACCGCCGGCGTCGCCGCGCCCCCACCACCAATTGCGGAACAGCTTCCACGGCGGCACATTGCCCCAGTTGTGGTCGTGATAGCCGCTGCCGGTGAACGGCACGCTCACTCCGTCGATCGACAGCGTTCCCGACAGCTCGCCCTCTGGGACGGCCACCAGCCAGGCGAAGTAGTCGGCTCCCGCGGCCATGTAGCCGGTTCCCGGGCGGTAGGAGATCACCCGCCGGGTGAGGGTGAGATCGCATCCCACGCCGGCGACCTGGGCAGGGTCGAGGTGGATCTCGTAGCGCTCCAGATTGCCGGCGAGGCGGTTCAGGCCGATGCGCACGTCCGCCGCCTCGCGCGAGAACTCGCCGGGGTCGTGGGTGAGGTAGCGGGCGCTCCGCGTGGGCTTCCCCGGCGGCGAAACCTCAATCGCCACCTGCCGGGTCTTGGTGCCCACCAGCCAGTTGTCGCCGAACCAGACCACCACCAGGGTGCCGTCCTGGGCCACGCCGTCCAGGTACCACCACTCGTATTCGTCGGAGCCGGGCTGGGTGTGGCGCCCGTCCTCGCGCGGGACCACCTGGGCGGTCAGGCCGAGCTGGGCGAAGTCGGCAGGGGTATCGCGGAAGTGAACCACCTGCTCCGGCGCTGTAGGCCGGGCGGCAGGTTGGGTGCAGGCAACGGACAGCAGCGTCAAGAGCGCGGGGCTTCGCATGAGCACCTCCCCGTCGCCGAGGAGAGCACAGCGGCTTCAGGCGCGCCAAGGAAGAGACCGCCGCGAGGAGGAGGCCGTGAGACAGGGCACAATCCCCGCCGCGCTGGCTGGGAGTCGGGTGCGCCCGCGGCGGGGAGCTACAGCTCCCCGGCCAGCCCCAGGTTGAAGGTCATCCCAGCCTGACTCGCGCCCGAGGCCAGCTGCCCCAGGTCGAGCCTGCCCAGGAACGAAGCGCGGACCGACAGCCATTTGGCCAAGGGCGCACTCACGTTGAAGTACAGGCCCAGCTCCTGGCCGGAGGCGGTCCAGTCGGTCACCCCCACGCGCGTGGGGATGTCGGCGTAGTAGGACACCCGGGTCAACAGCCGGAACTTGCCCACCGGCAGCACCACCGCCTGCAGGTAGGCGGCCCGGCCGCCCATCCAGCCGAACTCCTCCTCGTAGCCAAGTCCCAAAGAGAGCTTGTTTGACCACAGGTGCGGCAGGGTCAGCTGCGGTCCAGCCAGGACCCGGCCGAGCACGGTGTCGAGATCCTCCATCGCACCGACGTTGAAGCCCACGCTCAGTTGGCGGCTGACGTCGTAGAGCAACGCCGCGTCGGCGCGCAGCATCCGGCCGGAGTAGGCGGAGGAGGCGACCGCGATAAGTTCCGGGTCGCGCTCCCCGATCCACCGCCCCGAGGCCTGCAGCCGCAGCGACTCGCCGAGGCGCCAGTCGAAGTCGAGCCGGGCATTGGAGAGGACGAATCCCTGCGGCGTCACCAGCCCGGCGCGCACGTCGGCGGCCAGATCGGTGGGGCCGATCGCGCCTTCCAAGCCGGCCTGGGCCTCGATCCGCTGGCCGATGGCGCTCGAGGTCAGCACCGCTACCCGGGCGTCCTGGCGGATCCAGCGCAGCGTGTCGTCATGCTGGCCGCGGTGCTCCACCGAGTAGTAGGCGCCGGCGGTAACCGCGCTGCCGATGCCCAGGGTGATCGGATCTGGCAGCAGGCCGCCGTAGGCTCCGGCCTCGGCGGTTCCGCTGGCGTTGTGCCAGCCGGCCTGGGCGCCGTCGAGCCCGGCCACGCCCGGCATCGCCGAGGGTCGCACCCGCCCTGCCGACAGGTGCCACCAGCGGCTCGAGTCGTGCGAGGCGATCTCCAGCTGGCGCACGTACAGCCAGGTCGACAGCTCGTCCCCTCGGAAGCCATTGGCCCCGAAGGTCCGGTCCAGCATCGAGCGCTGGGTCCACTGCATCAGGGTCAGGTCGGTGAGGAACTTGAAGCCGCCGCCGATCGGGTAGCCGCGGACCGCCATGTCCAGCCGCTCGACCGCGAACGGACCGCCGGTGGCGGTGACCGAGGCCCAGCTGGAGTGCGTCAGCGCGGCGTCGGCCCGCAGCGGGACCGCCAGTCCGCTCTGGGGGCCCTTGAATTCGACCTTGGGGATGCTGGCCTCGACCAGCGCCGCCCGCCGCACCTCCAGCTCCGAGGCGCTGAGCGGGGCCGACGAGCGCAGCGAGGCCAGCGCCGGGGCGGGGGTCGGAGGGGTCACCGAGAAGGTGTCGCCCACCTTGATCCCGTCGCCGGTGCAGGTGCCGTGGCGATCGCTCACCCACTCCACGGTGCAGGTCCCCTGGGAGCGCTGTCCGCGCCGCAGGTGCAGCACTGCCCCGACCTCGAGCCCGTCCCGGCTGCCCTTGTTCAGGTAGAGGCGGTGGCGGCTGGCTGAGACAACCTGTCCCTCGCGGTCCGCGGCCGGGGCCGCCAGCAGCAGCTCCAAGGCCATCGCCAGGAAGGGAAGGCTGGTCATCGCTCACTCCGGGCGGCAGGGCGGGGGGACTCAGCGGGGCGCATCAGCCGCCTCCCTTGGAGAAGCGGTGGCACTCGTAGCACTTGCGGTCCTTGCACTGGTACCCGGGCACCGACTTGTGGCGGCCATCGGTGCGGTCGCAGGAGTGGGTGTGGCAGCGGGTGCAGGCGGCGGTGCCGGTCTGGCAGGTGGCGCCGGTGGTCAGGCTCGGCATCGTCGAGTGGCAGTCCAGACAGCGGATCGCGCCGTGTGGGCCGCCG
Source organism: Myxococcales bacterium (assembly GCA_037442205.1). GTDB lineage: Bacteria > Myxococcota > Myxococcia > Myxococcales > UBA5297 > JBBIQS01. The sequence continues at coordinate 123,230 of JBBIQS010000005.1, read as the reverse complement.
CTGATCTGGAAGCAGTCGTCGTGCTGCGGGAATCGCGCCGGCGAGAAGCCGAAGGGCTGGTGGCAGCTTCGGCAGTCGGTGGAGAAGCCGGCGGCCTGGTGGTTCATCGAGGTCAGCGCGGTGCGCTGGTAGTCCTGCTGGTGGCAGCCGGCGCAGTCCTGGGTGGCGCGGCTGAAGGTCCGGTCGCGCTCGTCGAGGTGGCACTGCTGGCAGGGGATCAGCGCGTGCCGGCCGCTCAGCGGGAAGTTGCCGGTGCGGTGGGCGTCGGCGCTGAACTTGGTGCGCCAGTTCGACTCGTCGTGGCAGCCCTCGCAGCGCTTGCCCAGCTGGCCCTGGTGGACGTCGAGGTGGCAGCCGGCGCACTGGCGCGGGGTGGCCTTCTCGAAGCCGGTGGTGTGGCACTGCTGGCACATGGCCCGGGCGTGCTGTCCCTTGAGGTCGAAGCCGGTGCGGGAGTGGTCGAACTTGGCCTCCAGCCAGCTCTCGGAGCTGTGGCAGGCCTCGCAGCGGGTCTTGCCTTTGTTGGCCGCGACCTTGACCAGCTCGCCGCTGGCGCTCGGCTCCAGGCCGGCGAAGGCGCCCTTGTGCGCGTCGGCGTGGCAGCCGGCGCAGTTCCTGGGCAGCGGCTTGTAGCGCTTGGACATCTCGCCGGGGGCCACCTGCACCGGCGGGTGGCACTTCTGGCACTCCAGCTTCTGGTGCTTGCCCTCGAGCAGGAAGGTGGTGAAGGGCGGGGCGTGGGTGAAGGAGACCTTCTTGAAGTCCTCGGTGACGTGGCACTTCTCGCAGCGGGTGGTCTTCTTCTCCGCCAGCTGGCCGAGGTGGATGTCGCGGTGGCAGCTGGCGCAGTCGGTGGCCAGCGGCTTGTAGCGCACCACCTTGGCGGCGTCGGCGAGGTGGCACTTCTCGCAGCCGACCTTGAGGTGCTTGCCGGTGAGCGGGAAGCGGCTGTCCTTCTGGTGGTCGAACTTGAGCTGATGGAAGGAGTCGAGCGAGTGGCAGTCGGCGCAGCGGCCGGCGGCGTTCCCGGTCAGCGAGGCCAGGGCCACCTTGCCCTCCCGCTTGCCGCCGCCGGAGGTGAACTGGCCGTCGTGCACGTCCTGGTGGCAGGTGTGGCAGGTCTCGGCCTGCGGGATGGGCAGGCGCGCGGCGCTGAACAGCTCCAGCCGCCCCTTCTTCTTGAGGTCCTTGCGCACCGCGTCGGTGACCTTGGCCGCCAGCTTGGGATCGGGGGTGTGGCACAGGGTGCAGCCGACGATCTTGTGCGAGCCCTCGAGGGCGAAGCGGGTCTTCTGGTGCTGCTCGAGCTCGAACTTGGCCGGCTTGAAGGACTCGACGTCGTGGCAGACGGTGCAGTCCGGGTCCTTGATCCCCTGGGCCTCGGCGATGGTGCCCCAGTGAGCGTCGAGGTGGCACGGGGTGCAGCGCTCGAAGGGGGTGCCGCGGAACTTGCGGCCCTGGGCGTGGCAGGCCTTGCAGTCGACGGTGGTGTGGGCCCCGCGCAGCGGGAAGCGGGTCTTCTCGTGGAAGCCGCGCTCCTTCTCCAGGTTGTTGAGCACCCGCCAGCCGGCGACGGTGTGGCACTTGACGCAGTTGTCGCCGAACTTCCCCTGGTGCGGGTCCTTGTGGCAGTCGGTGCAGGCGGCGTGCGGGATTTCCTTGTACTTGACGAAGGTGGCGGCGACCTTGGGGGCCGGGAAGGCGTCGGCCGCAGTCGAGCCGTCCTCCTGCTTCAGGTGGCACTTGTCGCAGGCCACCTTGGCGTGCTTGCCCTCGAGCCGGTACTCGGTCTTGGCGTGGTCGAACTTGGGGGCCGGCTTGAAGCCGCGCTCGTCGTGGCACTTCTCGCAGGTCAGCGGCAGCTGCTTGCGGTGCTCGTCGAAGTGGCAGCTCTGGCAGGTCTGGGGCAGGCCGAGGAAGGTGGCGCGCTTGGGCTGGTCCTTGAGCAGCTGCTTGACCTTGGGATCGGTGATTCGGCGCGGGTCGTGGCACTTCTCGCAGTCGGCCTCGGCGTGCTTGGCGCGCAGCGGGAAGCCGGTGCGGGCGCCGTGGTCGAACTGCTTCTTGCCCTGGGGCCACTCGACCATCTGGTAGTCGCGGCCCTGGTGATCGTGGTGGCAGGTCTCGCAGGCGCGCTTGTCAGGGGCCAGCTTGCCGTGGAAGCCCTTGCTGGCGGCGACGTCGGCCTTCAGCTCCTTGTGGCACTCCAGGCAGCGCTCCTCGGACAGCTGCTTGCCGGCGACGTGGCAGTCGGTGCAGTGCGACAGGCCCTCCAGGTTCGCGTGGGGCCGGGCCAGGTCGCCGGGAGAGAACAGGTCGGCGAGGGCCGGGGCGGGCAGGGCGACGGCGAGGGCGCACAGGAGGGCGCGCGAGGCGCGGGAGGTCATCAGAAGATCCAGTGGTAGCCGAGGAACCAGGAGAGGCCGATGTGGCCGGCGATCATCAGCACCAGGAAGATCGCCAGCACCGCGTGGAACAGGCGCCACACGCCCATCAGCCGCTTGAAGCTGCGGTAGAAGTCCACCTGCAGCCGCAGCTTGGCCAGCCGCTCCACCGAGGTCTTGAAGGCGGCGTAGTGATCGTGCTCGTCGAAGAGGTTCCTGGCACGCAGCAGGTTGAACCAGATCCCGATGCGCTCCAGGGGGAAGGCGAGCACGGCGCCGATCAGCCCGCGGCCGGTGGGGGGCGCGGTGACGCGCTCGAACAGGGTCCGCACCGCGGTGCCGGTCTGGCCCACCGGCAGCATCGGCATCACCTGGCTGCGCAGCCGCTCCATCTGCCCGCGGATCTCGGCGTGCTCCAGCGCCTTGCCGTTCTCGCTCGGCACCAGGCCGAAGAGGAATCGCCCGACGATCCCGGTGACCACCACCACCAGCAGCGAGGCGAAGGTGTAGGCCGCCACCATGTTCTTCGACTGGAAGGCGGCGTGGAACAGGATCACCAGCGGGCTCATGAAGCCCACGAACATGTGGAAGGTCAGCCAGGTGCGGATGGGGGCGGTGCCCTTGAGCACCCGGAACCGCTTGCGGACCGAGTAGAGGAAGTTGGAGAGCATGAACAGGGTGGCCACCACTCCCACCCCGTGGCCCCACAGGCCGGCGGACTTCAAGGAGGCGTGCTCGGCCAGCTTGAGGCGGGCCTTCGGCTCGGCCAGGTAGTAGCTGCCGCCCTTGAAGGCCAGGAAGGCCACGATCGCCGCCCCCAGGGCGAACAGGCCGAAGGCCAGCCGGCGGCGGAACTTCTCTTCCTTCTCCTGCTTGCTGCCGGACTTGGGGCTGGCGCTGGACTTGCCCGGCTCGTCGCCGAAGACGCGCTTGACGCCCACGCCCATCTTGTTGAGGAACTCCAGCGGCAGCTCGCCGCCGATGTTCACGATGATGTAGTCGTTGGCGAGGGTCTCGGTCTTCTCCCCGGCCTTGAGGGCGACGTCCTTCTCGGTGACCTGGGTGACCTGCGAGGGCATCAGCGCCCGGATCCGGCCGCTCTGGACCAGCTCGTTGAACTTCTGCCGGTTGGCCTCGCGGCAGCGTCCCAGCTCGGCGTTGCGGTAGGAGAGGGTGACCTCGGCGTTGCTCTCCTCGGCCAGCGAGATCGCCGCCTCCAGCGCGCTGTCGCCGCCGCCGACCACCAGCACCTTGCAGTCCTCGTACTGCTCGGCGTCGATCAGCCGGTAGGTGACCTTGGACAACTGCTCGCCCGGGACGCCCAGCTTGCGCGGGGTGCCGCGGCGGCCGCAGGCCAGCACCACCTTGCGCGCCCGCAGCGGGCCCTTGTTGGTCATGACGGTGAAGTCGCCGTCCTGACCGTCCAGGCTCATCACCTGCACGCCTTCGTAGACCTTGAACTTGGCGTTCGAGATCGACTTCTGGATCGCCTCGAGCAGGTCCTCCTTGCTCATCACCGACCGGGTCAGCCGCCCGTAGAACGGGACGTCCAGCGGCTCGGTGAGGACGATCTTGTGGCGCGGGTAGCAGGCGATGGTGCCGCCCAGCGAGTTCTGGTCGAGGATCCGGAAGCTGACCCCGGCCTCCTGCAGGCCCAGGGCGGTGGCGATGCCCGCCGGGCCGCTGCCGACGATGGCCACGTCCACCATCCCGCGCGCCAGCGGCCCGCGCATCTCCGCCAGGTAGCCGGCCAGTTCCAGGCCCTGGCGGACGGCGTTGCGGATCAGCCCCATCCCGCCCAGCTCGCCGACGATGTGCACCCCGGGGCGGCTGGACTCGAAGCGCTCGTCCACCTCGGGCAGGTCGACGCCGCGCACGCTGGTGCCGAACACCAGCCGGATGGCGTCCACCGGGCACTCCAGCGCGCAGCGGCCGTGGCCGATGCAGTTGGCGCCGCGGATCAGGTGGGCCCGCCCCTCGATCACCCCGAGGATGTCGCCCTCGGGGCAGACGCTGATGCAGCTCAGCGAGCCGATGCACTGGTCGGGGTTGATCACCGGGTGCAGCGAGGCCGGCTCGTGGAGGTTGCGCTCCTTGGCGACCTCCAGGTCCTGCCGGCCACGCCGCTCGATGCGCCGGCGGTTGAGGGCCACGCCCAGCATTCCTGCGCCGAGCGCCAACACGGTGGCGATGAGAAGACCGAGATGTTCCATAGAGGACGGATTTTTGCCCGAGTCGCGCGGCTTTTTGAAGTCCCCGGGGGGAACGTTTGATGTCCAACGACGTCGCTAGGCTAACGAAGGCCTCGGCCGCGCGCTCGCCTATTTGCCAGCGGGGAAGTTGCCTGAGCCAGCTCGCTCAGGGAGTGGCCTGGGCGCCCCTCGGCCGCTCATCTTGGGCGTCGCGCAGCCCGTCCATCCTGATGGCGTCGGCGTACTCGTCGAGCTGGCGCTGCTTGTCGGCATCGGAGAGCTTGAGCACCTTCTGCAGCTCGTCGGCGATCGCTCGTCCGACCGCCAGGTCCTTGTCGCCGAGGTTGCCGGCGTCGGTGCGGCGCAGGGCGATGTCGCTGACCGAGGTTGCCAGCTCGCGCTCGGCTGCGTGGTGGACCTGGGCCAGGACGAACGGCCGATCGGCCTTGATGCGGGCGCCCAGGCGCTTGTCCTGGCGGACGTACTCCAGCACGTCGGAGTAGGCGCTGCCGTAGGAGCGGACCAGCTCCAAGAGCGCCTGGTCGTCCACCAGGCCGGTGGCGTGCTCCCTCTGGCGGGCCAGGTACTCCTCCACCACTCCGATGTCCCCGCCGCCGATGGGCAGGGTCTCGGTCATGCACTTGCCGGACTTGCCCAGCAGCCCCTGGGCGCGGTCCACCACCACCTCGGCCATGCTGCGGCTGGTGGTGAGCTTGCCGCCCAGCACCGACAAGAGCCCGGGGCGGTTGGCGGCCTGGCCGTGGTCGATGATCTTGTAGTGGCGCGACAGGTCAGAGGCGCTCTTGCCCGGCTCGAAGACCAGCGGGCGGGCGCCGGCGTAGCAGGCCTCGACGTCGTCCAAGGTGAGCTTGGCCGAGGGGAGGAAGGCGTTGATCTCGTCGATCAGCGTGGTGGCGTCCTGGACGGTGGTGCGGATGCGGTCCCGGTCACCCCCGTAGAAGTCGTCGGTGGTGCCCACCAGGCTCTTGCCGCGCCAGGGGATGACCATCACCCGCCGGCCGGAGGGCGAGACGCTGACCACCGCGTGGCTCTTGCTCAGCGGGCGGGTGATGAGGTGGATGCCCTTGGAGGGCTTGAGCTCCACCGGGGCCGGGACCCCGAGCATGTTCATGATGTCCACCGCCCAGATCCCGGCGCAGTTGACCGTCAGCCGCGCCTGGACGGTGATTTCCTTGCCGGTGAGCCGGTCGACCGCCTCGAGGCCGGTGACCCGGCCGCTCTCCAGGCGCAGCCCCTGGACCCTGACGTAGTTGGCCAGCTGGGCGCCGCTGCTGGCGGCGGTCTTGGCCACCTCCAGGCACAGCCGCATCGGGTTGGGGACCTGGCCGTCGAAGTAGACGCTCGAGCCCTTGAGCCCCTCGGCGCCCAGCGCGGGCTCCAGCTCGAGGGTCTTGCCGGCGGAGAGATGCTGGTACCAGCCGAAGCGCTTGTCGTCGCGCACGTGCCAGTTCTTGTCGAAGCTGAGCAGGTCGTAGAAGACCATCCCGGCGCGGATCAGGTGGCCGGGGACCGGCATCCCCTTGTACAGCGGGATCATGAACGGGACCGGGTTGGTGAGGTGGGGGGCGAGGTGGAGCAGGATCCGCCGCTCGCGCAGGGCCTCGCGCACCAGGCCGAACTCGTAGTTCTCCAGGTAGCGGGTGCCGCCGTGGATCAGCTTGGTGGAGGCGCTGGAGGTGCCCTCGGCGAAGTCGCCGCGCTCGAGCAGGGCCACCGACAGCCCGCGGCTGGCGGCGTCGTGGGCCACGAACAGCCCGGTGACCCCGCCGCCGATGATGCACAGGTCGAAGGTCTTCGAGGTCAGGGCCGCGATGTCCCGGGTCAAGGTGCTTGCCATGTGGTGTCCGACTCCTCTGCGAGCGCTCGTCAGCTCCCCGTCCAAGGGCACGAAGATACGACCTCGCGGCCTCCGGAAAAAGTAATCTTTGCGCGCCGCGTCAAAAGTGCCCAGGTTGCGGAGGGTTGGCGGTGCGTCGAGGGGGCGAAGGCTGCTCAAGGGCAGGCGCTTGGCCAATTTGAGCGAGCAGGCACTTGCGGGAGGGGCGGCGATGCGGCGCAGGAGCGTCTTCGGAGGACTGGCGGCGCTGGCGGTGTTGGGCGCGAGCTCGGGGGAAATCGTGAAGCTGCCGGCAGCGCGGACGCAGGGGCCGATCTCGGTGGAGCAGGCGCTCAAGGCTCGGCGGAGCCTGCGCGAGTTCTCCGCCGCCGAGCTGTCGCTGGAGCAGCTCGGCCAGCTGCTGTGGGCGGCCCAGGGAGTGACCGGGGCCGAGGGGCAGCGGACGGCGCCGTCGGCGGGGGCGCTCTACCCGCTGGAGCTGTTCGCGGTGGTCGGCCGGGTCGCCGGGCTGGAGCCGGGGGTCTTCCACTATCGGCCCCAATCCCACGGCCTGGAGCGGGTCGCCGTCGGGGATCTGCGGGAGAAGGTGGCGGCGGCCTGCGCCCAGGAGTGGCTGGCCCAGGCTCCGGCTATCGTGGTGATCGGCGCGGTTCCCTCGCGCACCGCCGCCAAGTATGGCAAGCGCGCCGGACGTTACGTGGCCATCGAGGTGGGAGCAGCGGCGGAGAACCTCTCGCTGCAGGCCGAGGCGCTGGGGTTGGGGACTACCATCGTCGGCGCCTTCGACGACGCCCAGTTGCAGAAGGCGCTCGGGATCGGCGAGGAGCCGCTGGCGGTGCTACCGGTGGGCAAGCGTTGAGCGCCGGCAAGTCCGCTCACGGCTTGCGCAGCAGGGTGGCGTGGCTGCCCGCGGCAAAGGCGGTCCCGCCGGGAAGCGCGTGAATCCTCACGATGCCCCCGGCGACGGGCGTCGGAGTCCAAACCCGCCCATCCCAGTGCAGCGGGGTCGCAGGTCCTGTGACCCAGGCATCCGTGGGCGAAGCCGCGCTCACCCGGCCCAGGTTATCGGTGGTGCCGCTTGGGCTGGGCGACCAGGTCGATCCGCTCCAGTGGAAGATCTTGCCGCTGCCGCCGACAGCCCAGACGTCGTTTGGCCCGCTGCCGCCGACGCTGGTCAGGTTGGTGCTGTCCCCGATGTTGCTCGCGCTCCAGCGGCTGCCGTTCCAGCGGCTCACCTGTCCGGCGGCGCCGACCGCCCAGACGTCGCTCGGGCCACTTCCCCAGACGCCGTAGAAGTTACCGGCGGCTCCGCTGCTGGTGTTGGACCAGCCGAACCCGTTCCAGTGATTGATGACGCCGGCGTCGCAGACAACCCACACGTCATTCGGACCGCTGCCCCACACGTCGTGAGCCAGCAGCGTGGTCGGGGACAGGATGAAGTCGGTCATGGTGAGGCTGTTGCCATCGAAGTGCTCGACCGCTCCCCAGGAGCTGAGACCCGATCGCAGCTCCCCGGTGACCCACACGTCGTTCGGGCCGCTCGCCCAGACCCGTCCGTCAGCCCAGGTGGAGAAGTTGCCGGCGCCGTGGCTGACCGCGACGATCCCGCCGCCGGTGTAGCGCCACATGTTGGAGGTCCCGGCCATCCAGGCCTCAGTCGGCGAGACGGCGAACACGTCCCAGAACGGGGTCGCCGTCACTGCGGCCGACTTCTTCGACCAGGCGCTGCCGTTCCACTGGAGCAGGTACCCCTGGCCGCCCACCGCCCAGACCTCGCTCGCCGAGGCTCCCGAGAGCGCGCGCAGCATTCCCAGCCCGTCGCCGTCGTAGAACGCCGCGCTCCACTTGCTGCCGTTCCAATGGAAGGTCTGGCTGTTGCCGCTCCAGCCGTCTCCGGTGGCGGCGTGGACGTCGCCGCTCGAGGCGCCCCACAGCGCGGTGATGCCGAACTGCGCCACCGGAGAGGAGACCTTCGACCAGGAGCCCGAGTATCGATAGAAGTTGCCGGCGCTGTCGCCTGCCCAGGCGTCGGAGCTTCCCAGGGCGAAGACCGCGGTGAGCCTGGTGCTGGGGGTCGCCCCGAACACTCCCTTGGGCGCCCAACCCGTGCCGTTCCACAGCAGTGCCGTGCCGGCGTCGCCGACGGCGTGTACCTCGCCCGGAGCGCGGGCGTGCGCGGCATAGAGCGTTCCCTTCGCGCCGCTGACCGTCGGTGCCCAGGTCCCGGTAAAGTGCAGGGCGGTGCCGCTGGCGCCGAAGGCCCAGATGTCGCTGGGGCCGGTGCCGGTGACCGCATAGAGCTCGGCCGAGGTGCCGCTCACCGAGGGCGACCAGGTTCTTCCGTCGAAGTGGAGGATGGTCCCCGCCGCGCCCACCGCCCACACGTCGTTGGCCCCGCTTCCCCACACCGCGCGCAGCTCGCTGGTGGTGCCGGTGGGCCAGGCCGACCATCTGGAGCCGTCGAAGCGGATCGCAGTCCCGTCTTCGCCCACTGCCCAGAGGTCGGTCGCCGATTCGGCCCACACTCCGCCCAGGGAGTGCCCCTGCGGCGCCGGCGATTCCCAGCACCATCCGCCGCTGCAGACCTTGTCGGCCGCTGGCTGGCCGCAGAGGTTGGCGGTCCCCGCCCCGCCGCAGGTGAGCGGTTGGGTGCAGGTACCGCACTTCAGAGTGCCGCCGCAGCCGTCGCCGACCGTTCCGCAATTCTTGGCCAGGCCCTCGCAGGTCTTCCTGGTGCAGCCGCACACGTTCGGGATACCGCCGCCGCCGCAGGTCTGCACTCCCTGGCAGTTGCCGCACTTGAGCGTGCCGCCGCAGCCGTCGTCCGCCTGTCCGCAGTTGAGGCCGAGCTGGATGCAGGTGGTGGGAGCGCACACGCACTTGCCGGAGACGCACTTCTTGCCCGCGCCGCAGCTTGGGCATTGAAAGGTGCCGCCGCAGTTGTCGGGCATCGGGCCGCACTGGATGCCCGCCGCCAGGCAGTCGTGCGAGGGGAGGCAGGCGCCGCAGAGGTTGGCCGTGCCGCCGGCGCCGCAGCTCAGGCCGGCCGGACAGTCGCCGCAGTCGAGCGTCCCGCCGCAGCCGTCGTCGAGCTGCCCGCAGCTCGTGCCCTCGACACAGGCTGCCGGGACGCACGGCGCCGGCTGAGCTGGGCAACCGGAGAGCGCCACCAACAGTGAACCAAGGGTGAGGAGACGTCGCATGGGGGCACTCGCTCGTCGAAAGGCGCTGGAAACTAGCCGATGTCGGACCGCAGGCAGAAATGACGGACGGGCCGAGGCCGGGAGGCATTCGGTCGCCGCGCCATCTATTTCTTTGTCGTGCCGCGGGGCAGGGCGGGGAAGGGAGCCTGGGCCAGACTCGCTCGAGAGGGTGCCGACGCTCAGACTCAGGCGGGCGCCCCGAGCGCAAACCGCGCCCGCGAGGTGTAGATCGATCCTCCCGGTGACAGCTCGCTGAGCATCAGCTCCACGTCGGTCACCTGGAAGCGGGCCACCTCCATCGGATCCAGCGCCGACAGCTTGGGGCCGACGCGCATCGCGGCCTTGGGATCGCTCACCCGGGCCAGGGTGGCGTGGGGCGTGAACCCGCGCTTCTCGCTGGGGAAGCCGAGCGGGGCGATCTGCTCCTCCACCAGCAGGGCCAGCTCCGACATCGCCCGCCCGCCCTCGCTGGCATCGAGGTAGACCACCCGCGGGCGCCTCGGGCTGGGAAAGGCATGCAGCCCCTTGAGCACCACCTCGAACGGCGCCGACTTCGCCGCCGCCTGCTCCAACCCCTCGCGGATCGCCGGCTCGCCCCCCTCTGGCACCCAGCCCAGGAACTTCAGGGTGAAGTGGATCCCCTCCGGGCGCGGGAAGCGCATCGCCCGGGCGTCGGTGCCCAGTGCCCGCTCGATCCGCTCGCGCTCGCGCGCGCAGCCCTCCAGCGCCGGCGGGGGAAGGGTGACGGCGACGAAGAGGCGCAGCATGGCCACCTCACCGAAATAAGGAGGAAGGACGGCTGCTTGCGGGCGCTGGCCGCTACTCCACCGTGACGCTCTTGGCCAGATTGCGCGGCTGGTCAACGTCGGTGCCGCGCAGGTCGGCCACGTGGTAGGCGAACAGCTGCAGCGGAATCACCGTCAGCAGCGGCGCCAACAGCGGGTCGCAGCTCGGGATGCGGATCACGTGGTCGGCCAGCCGGGTGATCTCCGAGTCGCTCTCGCTGCACACCGCGATCACCTTGCCGCCGCGGGCCCGCACCTCTTCGATGTTGCCGATCATCTTCTCGTAGCCCGGGCCCTTGGTGGCGATGACCACCACCGGCAGGGTCGGGTCGATCAGCGCGATCGGGCCGTGCTTCATCTCGCCGGCGGCGTAGCCCTCGGCGTGGACGTAGCTGATCTCCTTGAGCTTGAGCGCGCCCTCCAGGGCGATCGGGTACTGGGCGCCGCGGCCCAAGAACAGGCAGTCCTTGGTTCCCTGCCACACGCGCGCCAGGCCCTTGACACCGTCCTCGCAGCGCAGCACCTCCTCCATCAGCTTGGGCAGGTGGCGCAGCTCGGTCAGGTGCTTCTGGGCGGTGGCCAGCTCCAGCGTCCCGCGCACCCGCCCCAGCTTCACTCCCAGCAGGAACAGCGCCGCCAGCTGAGTGGTGAAGCACTTGGTCGAGGCGACTCCGATCTCCGGGCCGGCATGGGTGTAGATCGAGGCGCTGGCCTCGCGCGGGATGGCCGAGCCGACCACGTTGCAGATCGCCAGCGTCGGGCAACCCTTGGCCTTGGCCTCCTTGAGCGCCGCCAGCGTGTCGGCGGTTTCTCCCGACTGGCTGATCGCCACCACCAGGGTATTGGGATCGACCAGCATCTCCCGGTAGCGGAACTCGCTGGCCAGGTCGACCTCGACCGGCAGCTTGGCCAAGGTCTCGATCATCGTCCGGCCGACCAGCCCGGCGTGGTAGCTGGTGCCGCAGGCCAGCACCACCACCCGCTGCACCTGGCGCAGCACCGAAGCCTCGACGCCGTCGAGGTAGACGTCGCCCTCCTCGATGCTGGCCCGGGCGCGGATGGTGTCCGAGACCGCCCGCGGCTGCTCGGCGATCTCCTTGTGCATGAAGTGCTTGTGGCCGTTCTTCTCGGCCATCATCGGGGTCCAGTCCACTCGCCGCGGCGAGCGCTGCACCGGCTGGCCCTGGTTGTCGAAGAGCGACACCTTCTCGCGGGTCACCACCGCGAAGTCGCCCTCCTCCATGAAGATGAAGTCCCGGGTGTGCTCCAGCAGCGCCGGCACGTCGGAGGCGACGAAGTTCTCGCCCTTGCCCAGCCCCAGCACCAGCGGGCTGGAGTTCTTGGCGGCCACGATCCGGTTGGGATCCTTCTCGCTCAGCACCGCCACCGCGTAGCTGCCCTTGACCTTGGCCAACGCCGCGCGCACCGCCTCCGGCAGGTCCTTGCCCTGATCGACCTCGTCGCTGATCAGGTGGGCGAAGATCTCGGTGTCGGTCTCGCTGGTGAACAGGTGCCCGGCCTCGCGCAGCTGCTCCTTGAGCGCCAGATGGTTCTCGATGATCCCGTTGTGGACCACCGCCACGCCCTTGTGGAAGTGGGGATGGGCGTTCTCGTCCGAGGGGCGGCCGTGGGTCGCCCAGCGGGTGTGGCCGATGCCCGGGGCCCCGGCCAGCCCTTCCTTGCCCACCAGGGTTTCGAGGTTGGAGAGCTTGCCTCGGCAGCGCAGCACCCGCAGCTGGTTGCCGTTGACCACCGCCGCCCCGGCCGAGTCGTAGCCGCGGTACTCCAGCCGGCGCAGCCCGCCGATGAGGATGGGGACGCTGTCCTTTTCACCGACGTAGCCGACGATTCCGCACATGAGGACACCTTCTTGGCTTCGCGCCCGGTTCAATCGGGCGAGCGGCAACAGGGTAGTGCCCGAGCTGCGCTTCTACATTCGCGCACCTGGGGCATTCAGGTCTAACCGGTCAACCCTGGGCCCGCTTCTTCTTGACGTAGCCCACCTTGGTCACCTGGCGCCCGCGGGCGATGGCCAGGCTGTAGGGCGGCACGTCCTCGACGATGGTCGAGCCGGCGCCGATGTAGGCCCCCTTGCCCACGGTGCACGGGGCGACGAACTGGGTGTCTGAGCCGACGAACACTCCGTCGCCGAGGACGGTGGGGTGCTTGTGGACGCCGTCGTAGTTGCAGGTGATGGTTCCGGCCCCGACGTTGACCCCGCGGCCGATGGTGCAATCCCCGAGGTAAGTCAGGTGGTTGGCCTTGGACCCCTGGCCGATGCGCGCCTTCTTGGTCTCGACGAAGTTGCCGATGTGCACGCCCTGGGAGAGCTCGGTCCCGGGGCGCAGGCGGGCGAAGGGGCCGATCAGGCAGCCCTTGTCGGCCTTGGCCTGCTCCAGCACGCAGTAGGGCTTGAGATCCACTCCCTCGCCGACCTCGCTGTCGGTGAGCACGCAGCCGGCGCCGAGGCGGGCGCCCGATCCGACGCGGGTGGTGCCGCGCAGCTGGCAGAAGGGGCCGATGCGGGCGTCGGGGCCGATGCGCACGCCCTCGTCGATGAAGGTAGTGGCCGGGTCCTCGAAGGTGACGCCGGCCAACATGTGGGCCTCGTTGATCCGCTGGCGCATCGCGGCCGCCGCCTGGGCCAGTTGGGCGCGGTCGTTGACTCCGGCCACCTCGGCGAAGTCGGCTTCGACCGAGGCCGCCGGAGTGCCGGCGGCGAAGGCCAGCTCGGCCAGGTCGGTCAGGTAGAACTCGCGCTGCGAGTTCTTCTTGCCCACCCGCTCCAGCGCCTTCCACAGGAAGGCCGCCTCGACGACGTAGAGCCCGGCGTTGACCTCGCCGATGGCCCGCTGCTCGGGGGTGCAGTCCTTCTCCTCGACGATGGCGGAGACCTTGCCGCCCTGGCGGACGATGCGCCCGTAGCCGTGCGGATTGGCGGGCCGGGTGGTGATGAGCCCCACCGGCGAGCCGCTCTGGCGGCGGGCCTTGATCAGCGCCTTGAGGGTTTCGGTGCGTACCAGCGGCACGTCGCCGTAGAGGATGACGATCTCGCCGTCGAAGCCCTTGAGCTTCTTCTTGGCGCACAGCACGGCGTGGGCGGTGCCCAGCTGCTCGGCCTGCAGCGCCGCCTCCAGCGGCTGGCCGGGGAGGACCTCGCCCAGGGCCTTCTCGACCTCGTCAGCCTGGTGGCCGAGCACGCTGACGACCGGGCTCGCGCCTAGCTCGAAGGCTCGGCGGAGCGGGTAGTAAGCGAGCGGCTTTCCCAGGATCTCGTGGAGGACCTTGGCGCGCGCGCTCTTCATGCGCGTGCCCTTGCCCGCGCACAACACGACGGCAGCGATGGATCTGGACATGGCGGCGGAGGATAGGAGTCACCTCCTTGCCCGTCAACAGCGCCACCTGGGCAATGGCCGAGTCTGCTCAGAGGGCACGAAGGCTCTCCAAAACGGATGGTGAGCAGCAACCGGCGCGAGCGGTGGAAAGCCTTTCCAGAGCACGAGCGATCGAGGGGAGGACGCTCAGGCCGAGGCGTGAGCGCCGGCGAAGGAGGCGATCAGATCGGCGCGGTCGGGGCTGATGTCGAGGAAGCGGATGCCCAGGCCGGTATCGAATCCCTTCCCGCCCAGCACCACCCGACTGACCCGGCCCAGCACCGTGAACGGCCGCGGGGAGCCGGGGACGGTCAGGCGCAGGGTCAGCATCGCGCCCAGCGGCAACAGCTCCTCGGTGGCCAGGAAGAGCCCGCTGGCGCTGATGTCCGTCGTCCGCGCCGTCTTGCGGTCGTTCCAGACGAAGTACTCGATCTGCGATCGGTAGCGGATGCGGCGGCTCAGGCGGCGTTCGGTCAAGGACATGGCGCGGGCTCCTGGATGCCGGGGCAGCTGCAGCGGACGTGCCTGGATCGCGATGCCGAACAGTGGAGATGTTTCAGGGGCTTGCGAAGCTCCCCTGGCCAGGTGTCCTGACAGACAGCGACAGGGATGGCGTGGTTCCTGTTCCGCGACGAAGCTCCGGGCGATCGGCGCTGCGGTTGGCTAGAGTGCCGGCCCATGTCTTCCCGCCTCGACCTTGCGATTGCCTTCTTCGTCTGGTCGGGAGGGTTCCTGGCCGTGGGGCGACTCGGCAGCTGGCTGCCGCTGGCGCTGGCGGCGACGTTGGCGGCAGCGCGACTGCTTTGGCGCGATCCGCTTACCCGGCCGCTCCTGAGGCCGAGCGCAGCGCTGCTCGGGTTGGGGCTGGTGGCCGGTCTCTCGATGGCGGCGGCCACCTGGGGATTGTGGGTATGGGCGGTCCAGTCCGTCCCGGAGCTGCGGCCGGAGGTGGTTCAGCTCTACGGAATCCTGCGCGCCGAGAAACTCTCGAGGCCGGCGCTGGCCGCGCTGCTGAGCGTGGTTGCCAGCAGCGAGGAGATCGTCTGGCGCGGGCGGATCCTGGAGAAGTGCGCCCGGGCTGCCGAGAGGTTGACCAGGCCGCGGCAGTTGCTACCGGTGGTCGGGCACGCTGCGTTCTACGGCGCCGCCCACCTCGCCTCGGGCTCGTGGACGCTGGCCCTGGTGGCCTTTGCCTGCGGGACGGTCTGGGGGCTGCTGCGAGTGATGCAGCGCTCGCTCTGGCCGGCCATCGTCACCCACGTCCTCTGGGATCTCCTGGTGCTGATCGCCTGGCCGCTCGTCTGAGGATTTGCGTGGGAGCGCTTCCGTGGCCGGGCTGGCCTCTGCTGGGAATCTGGAGAGCCGGCGGCTCTCTTCTCGCATTCCCGTGCAACCAGTCCGTAGAACCGCCGTCTGGACGGTGTAGCTTGCATTCGATTTCGCGGAGGTCGGCATGGCAGCTGGGAAGTTGGACGACTGGAGGCCTTCGGTCCTGGTCGGTGGCACAATCAGGCTGGTCGCAACGATGGCCTTGGGTCTGGTCACCAGTGGCGCGGCCTTCCTCCTCACTTACGAGTCCGCCAAGGCGGGTACCAACCTCATGGGGTGGTACGTCAGCCTGATCATCCCGGTGGGCCCTGCACTCGTCGGACTCGCGGCGTCGAGCGGCATCGCCATTGGCGCGAGACTCTTCGGGGTGCGATTGAGCGGACCTTCCCTCGCCGCGGCCGCCTTGCTTCTGGCGGGAGGGTTCTTGGGCGCGGAGTACGTTGAATTTCGAGTTCTCTATCCAAACGGCGTCGTGGATGACGCTGGAAACCCTCTCGACTTCTGGGGCTACTTCGATGCGTCCACGCGGCTGATTCATTTCGACAAGCACCGACCGCTCGGAGCTTTCGGTTATCTGTTCCGCCTCTTGGACTTCTGCGCCTTTATCGCCGGCGGGGTGATTGGCCTGCTGTATCTGTTGGTCGGCCGTACCTTCTGCCGCTCGTGCAATCGCTACCACCACCACCTCGTCCTCGCGCACGTTCCCGCAGGCAACGAGACGGGGGTCAATGAGCTGCGCGAGGCGCGCGCCAATGCAGCGCAGCTCACTTCGAGCCTCTCGAAAATCGCCCCGAGGTCCACGTGGGCAGACACGGCTCGGAGCGGCGAACGGATTCTGTTCCGGCTCTGCTGGTGTCCGGCCTGCCGCGATGGCTTGCTGCTTCTGGAGAAACTCGCCGGGCTTCCGGACCAGGATTCCGGACGCGTCCTGGAGCAACACCCGATGCCAGCGAGAGTCGTCTCTGACCTCCTGGCTTCGCAAAAGGCTGGATGACGCCGCCCTTGCCGCCGAGCTGAACCGCCAACGACGTTCAAGCACCCCGACCGTCGGCTCCGCTCGCCAGCTGGCCCGAACCGTCGAGGCGCCGCGCCCGGAGCAAGACGTCGCCGACGCGCGCAAGCGCGCAATCGCCGGCCTGCCCGTCGGCGGCCCCGGGAAGGCCGTTCCAAACGTTTGGAACGGGCACCGCAGCGGCGGGCGCTCGCGGCCTGAGCGCCGCAATGCGCCTGCTCTCAGATGATCGGGGGATTCGTCGAGAGCGCCGGCCGCAGCCTGCTGCGCACCAGCTGCTGCAGTCCCTTGCGGTCGTGGGGAATGGACGTGCGAGCCGGCGTTCGGCGAGAACCCCTCCAGGATCGCCACCTACGGCTTGGCCGCCGCGGGCAACCAAGCGCCAGGTCGTACTTCTGATCGATCAGAACTGAAGCCGGCGGAACCTTCGAAGCGCGTGGTAGCGTGAGCGGGTGGCTGGCCTCTTCTTCGACGCTCATCTGCACTCCGACGGCCTCTCCGATCAGGACTTGAGGTCCATGGCGGTCTTCGGAGTGAAGGGGGCGCTGCTGCCAGCGGGCGACGCAGTCTGCTCCTCGGCCAAGGAGCTGCTGGCGCACTTCGATACCCTGGCTGAGCGCGAGCGCAAGCGGCTCGACCGCGCGGGGATCAAGGCCTACCTGGCGCTGGGAATCCACCCGGCGCGCATCCCCTGGCACGGCGTCGAGGAGATCCTCGCCGGAATTCCCCACCGCGCGGCCAGCGGGCGGCTGGTGGCCATCGGCGACATCGGGCTGGAGAAGGGCGGCGAGCGGGAGGAGCAGGTCTTCCTGCAGCAGCTGGAGCTGGCCAGCGAGCTCAACCTGCCGGTGCTGGTCCACACTCCCGAGCGCGACAAGCTGCGCATCACCCGGCGGACGCTGGCGCTGCTGCGCGAGAGCGGGCTGGCTCCACAGAGCGTCCTGGTCGGGCACGCCAACGCCAAGACGGTGCGCCTGATCCGCGAGTGCGACTTCTTCGCCGGCCTCTCCATCAGCCCGACCCACCTGCAGGCTCAGGAGGCGGTGAGGCTGGTCCGGGAGCTGGGCAGCGAGGGGCTGATCATCAGCTCGGATGCCGGGGACGGGACCAAGGACATCCTGGCGCTGGCGCGCACCGCCTCGCTACTCGAGGAGGCCGGCCTGTCTCCGATCATCGTCCGCCGCACGCTGGGCGCCAACGCCCTGGCCTTCCTGCGGCTCGATCGCGAGCTGCTCAGCGGCTCGGCGGCGTAAGTCTCAGGACCAGCTCACCTGGTACTCGCAGGCGGCGGCGCCGTTGGCCACGCAGCGGTCGTGGACCGATTTGGCGTCCTTGGCGTGGCAGGCCTGCAGCGCCCCGACGAAGGATCCGCCGACGCTGTGGCACCAGGCCGGATGCGGCGAGCGGATGCCCTCGAGCCATATTCGCAGCTGGCGCTCTCCCACGCGTTCGACCTGCAGGGTGCCGGTGTCCACGAAGGCGCTCCACAGCCGCGCCGATTTGCGTATCAGGAACTCCGGCTCGAGCAGCCGGACCACCAGCCGGTAGACGCCGTTCACCGACTTGTTGAGGTTGTGCACCCCCACCACGTCGGTCTTGGAGTAGTCGCCGCCGTAGAAGAGGTCGGCCAGGCGCTTGATGGACTCGGCGTGCCCAGCCAGCGAATACCACTCGGTGGCGTTGGGCTGCTGGAGCCGGCCGCGCAGATCCTCAGGCAGCGCCTTGAGATAGCGGGCGAAGCCGTCCGCGCCCCAGGTCTCCTGGATGAACTCGGCCATGTGGATGAGGGCGACGCCCTTGGTCTTCGGCTCAGCCATGGTTCCTCCCGGTGTCCCTTCAGCGCTTCCGCTGCCAGGTGCCCGAGCGCCCGCCGCTCTTGTGCTGCAGCTCCACCTTCCCGATGCTCATGCCCCGATCGACGCTCTTGAGCATGTCGTAGACCGTCAGCGCGGCGGCGCAGGTGGCGGTCAGCGCCTCCATCTCCACCCCGGTGCGGTCGGTGGTCTCCACCCGGACCTCGATCTCCACCCGCGATGGACGCTGCCGCAGGCTGAGCGCGACCTCGACCCGGGTCAGCGCGATGGGATGGCATAGCGGGACGATGTCGGGCGTCTTCTTGGCGGCCATGATCGCCGCCAGCCGCGCCGCCGCCAGCACGTCGCCCTTCTCGACCTTGCCGGCCCGGATGCGCGCCAGCGTGGCGGGCATCATCGAGACCTGGCCGGTGGCCAACGCCACCCGGCGCGTCTTCTCCTTGTCCCCGACGTCGATCATCTTCATGGCTGACTTGCCCTCTACCGCGGCGCCGAGAATGCGCCGGCCAGCACGCGCTCCATGCGGTCGGCCGTGGCGGTGGCCGGGACGTCGAACGACTGTTCGAACCGGCTGGCTCCACCGGCGCGCAGCGTCGCCTTGAGGGTGTAGCTGCCCTGCTGGCCCGGGTCGAGGTGGACCACCCAGTTCACCGAGGGCTTGCCGGCCGCATCGGCGAAGCCGAGCGAGGACATCTTGCGGGCGATCCACTGCCGCAGCTCGTCGCGAAGCGCCGGCGCGGCGTTGTCCTGGAAGGGCGCGTCGATGGTGGCGCGGTAGCAGGGCGCTTCGCCGGCCTTGAGAGCGGCTTTGAGGATGTCGGCCAGGATCTGGTCGCCGGGCGCGAGCGTCTTGCCGTCGAGCTGCTTGACCACCGCCGCCGGGTCGGCCAGCTCGATGGGCGGGGCTTGAGGAGTGGCCACTCGCATCGCCTCGCCCGGGGTCGGGGCCAGCGGCGCCTGCGCCGCCGGATCCCTGCTCGAGGTCGCGTAGAAGAGCGCGCCGACCGAGAGCAGCGCCGCCGCGAGTCCAGCCATCAGCAGCACCAGTGGATTCTTGGTCATGGGCTTCGAGCCTTTCCCGCGGACGGGGCCGCGTGCCACTGTATAGCCGCTTTCACCTTCTTCGCCGAGGCCTCGATGACCCGCGCCCGCCATCGCCACGAGGACCCGGAAGCCCTCGAGTTCCCCGAGGTGCTGCCGCTGCTGCCGGTGCGCGACCTGGTGGTCTTCCCCTACATGATCGTCCCGCTGTCGGTCTCGCGCCCGCTGAGCGCGGCGGCGGCCGACGACGCCCTCAAGCGCGACCGCCTGGTCTTCATGGCGACGCAGAAGGAGGTCGCCGAAGAGGAGCCGGGCGAGGGGGCGCTCTACCGGGTCGGCACGGTGGGGATGATCATGCGCGCCAACCGGCTCGCCGACGGCCGCCTCAAGCTGCTCGTGCAGGGGCTGGCCAAGGCGAAGGTCGCCTCTTTCCTGAGGCACAAGCCGTTCTTCCGCGTGCGCGTCCGGCAGCTCCCCGAGGACGCGGGCTCCGCCTCGAGCCTGCAGGCCGAGGCGTTGATGCGCTCGGCCAAGGGGCTGCTGGAAAAGGTGGCGCGCACCGGCAAGGGCATGCCTGCGAATCTGCTGATGGTCATCTCCGGCATCGACGAGCCCGGCCGGCTGGCCGATCTGATCGCCAGCAACCTGGGGCTCAAGGTCGCCGACGCCCAGGCGGTGCTCGAGACGTCCGACCCCGTCGCCCGGCTGCGGCTGGTCAACGAGCTGCTGCGCAAGGAGAAGGCCGTCCAGGCGATGCAGCGCAAGATCCAGGACCAGGTGCAAGAGGAGATGTCCCGCACCCAGCGCGAATACTACTTGCGCGAGCAGCTGCGGCAGATCCAGCAGGAGTTGGGCGAGTCCGACGACAAGGGCGAGGAGCTGCGCGACCTGCGCGCCCGGCTCCACCAGGCCCGGCTGCCCTCCGAGGCCGAAGAGGAGGCCCGCAAGCAGCTCAAGCGCCTGGAGCAGATGAACCAGGACGGCGCCGAGGCCTCGGTGGTGCGCACCTACCTCGAGCTGCTGGCCGAGCTTCCCTGGAACCGCCAGACCGCGGACCAGATCGACCTCGCCCGCGCCGCCCGCGTCCTCGACGCCGACCACTTCGGCCTGGCCAAGGTCAAGGAGCGCATCCTCGAGCACCTGGGCGTGGTGAAGCTCAAGAAGAAGATCCGCGGGCCGATCCTGTGCTTCGCCGGGCCGCCGGGCGTCGGCAAGACCTCGCTTGGCCGCTCCATCGCCCGAGCCCTGGGCCGCTCCTTCGTCCGGGTCAGCCTGGGCGGAGTTCGCGACGAGGCCGAGATCCGCGGCCACCGCCGCACCTATGTCGGCGCCATGCCCGGCCGAATCCTGGCCGGCATCAAGCAGGCCGGGACCAGGAACCCGGTCTTCCTCCTCGACGAGATCGACAAGCTCGGCCAGGACCTTCGCGGCGATCCCTCGGCGGCGCTGCTCGAGGTCCTGGATCCGGAGCAGAACTTCGCCTTCCGCGACCACTACCTCAACCTGCCGTTCGACCTGTCCGGCGTGCTGTGGATCGCCACCGCCAACCTGATGGAGCAGGTGCCGGCGCCGCTGCGCGACCGGATGGAGGTGCTCGAGCTGTCGGGCTACACCGAGGAGGAGAAGCTGGCCATCGCCCGCCGGCACCTCATCCCCAAGCAGCTCTCGGAGAACGGGCTGTCGCGCGCGCTGCTGCAGCTCGAGCCCCAGGCGCTGCGGCGCCTGATTCGCGAGTACACGCGCGAGGCCGGGCTGCGCAACCTCGAGCGCGAGCTGGCCTCGCTCTGCCGCAAGGTGGCGCGCAAGGTCGCCGCCGGCTCGCGCGCGCGCACCCGCCTGGCCGCCGGCGATCTGCCGGAGATGCTCGGGCCGCCGCGCTTCCTGGGCGAGCCGGCGGTGGAGCAGAACGCGGTCGGGCTGGCGACCGGGCTGGCCTGGACCAGCGACGGCGGCGAGGTGCTGCACGTCGAGGCCAGCGCCATGCCCGGCAAGAGCGGGCTCACCCTCACCGGGCAGCTGGGCGAGGTGATGAAGGAGTCGGCCCAGGCCGCCCTCACCTGGGCCCGCTCGCGCCAGCGGGAGCTGGGCATCGCCGAGGACTTCTTCGCCAAGAACGAGCTGCACATCCACGTCCCGGCCGGCGCCATTCCCAAGGACGGCCCCTCGGCCGGGGTCACCATGGCCTGCGCGCTGGTCAGCGCCGCCACCGGCGCCCCGGTGCGCAAGGGCGTGGCGATGACCGGCGAGATCACCCTGCGCGGCCGGGTGCTGCCGGTGGGCGGAATCAAGGAGAAGCTGCTCGCCGCCGCCCGCTACGGGGTGCGGACGGTGGTGGTCCCGGTGGAGAACGAGAAGGATCTCGCCGAGGTTCCGCGGGCGGTCCGCGCCCGGCTCCAGGTGCGGCTGGCGCGCACCGTCGAGGAGGTGCTCCAGGCTGCCCTCGACCGTCACCCGCCCGCTCGGCCCCAGGCCGTGTTGGCAGCCGTTGGGGCTTCGTCATAGACTGGCCCTCTTCACCCGCGGCTTCCGGTCGCGGCGGCCCCTGAAGAGGTCCATGGTCCAGTTCAACCATGTCGCCCGCGAGCTGACGATCAAGATCGTCTATTACGGGCCGGGCCTGTCCGGGAAGACCACCAATCTGCAGAAGCTGCACGAGCGCATCGACGACAGCGCCCGCGGCCGGCTGCTGACCGTCGACACCGCCGACGACCGGACGCTGTTCTTCGACATGATGCCGGTCTTCTTCCGGTCGAAGAGCGGCCTCAAGGTGAAGGTCAAGCTGTTCACCGTCCCCGGCCAGGTGATCCACAACGCCACCCGGCGGGTGGTGCTGCAGGGAGCCGACGGAGTGGTCTTCGTCGCCGACGGGCGCAAGGACGCCGCCGGCGAGAACAACGGCTACTGGAAGAACTTGATGGAGAACCTGCGCGAGAACGGCTTCTCCCGCGACGACTTCCCGGTGGTGATCCAGTTCAACAAGCTCGACCTGCCCGGCGCCCGCACCCCGGCCGAGATCGAGGAAGTGCGCAAGCGCGGCCGCGAGCCGGTGTTCGGGGCGGTGGCCATCCGCGGCGAGGGGGTGGTGGAGACGCTGCACGGGCTGCTGCAGCTGGTCTACCGCCAGCTCAACGCCCGGCTCGGCCTCGACGACAAGTTCCAGCTGCCCGAGCGCGAGTTCCTGGCCCAGGTCTTCAAGAACGTCGACCTGCGCCAGAGCAGCCTCGAGACCCTCTTCCCGCAGGCGAAACATGGCTGAGTTGGCAAAGAGGCCCGACGGCGTGTCGGGCGATTCGGTCCTGCAGCGGCGGCTGACGCTGTCGGAGATGCTCGACCTGCCCAGCTTCACCGAGGTCTGCCGGGGCTTCACCGAGCTCTACCGGATCGGGGTCAAGGTCTACGAGGAGCAGGGCCCCAAGCTGGTGGACATCAAGGGCCAGGCCACCGACTACTGCGCCTACCTCTACGAATCGCCCAACGCCCGGGCGCTGTGCGGGCGCACGGCCACCCGCGCCAAGGACGGGCCGATCGAGGGCCCGGAGGCCGGCAAGCCCATCGCCGACGGCCCCAAGGGACTGCTCTCGGTCCCATGCTTCGCCGGCTGCCGCTACCTGGTGATGCCCATCCGCCTCGAGGGCGACGTGTTGGGCCGGGTGGTCTTCGGCCCCTTCGTCTCCGACGACCTCAAGGACGTGCCGGCCAGCGTGTTGACCTCGGGCGGTCCGTCCATCGACTTGGGCAAGGCGCGCGAGCTGATGCAGAAGATGAGGCGGGCTCCCGAGAGCACGGTGGCTCGGGTGATGGCCCACTTCGCGGCCATCGTCGACAGCCTGGTCTTCGCCGGGCAGAAGGTGCGGCTGACCAGCGAGGTGCACATCGAGGCCACCCGCGAATCGTTCCGCGAGATCGAGGCCAAGAACCGCGACCTGGAGGCGACCAACGCCCGCCTGCGCGAGCTCGACCGGCTCAAGTCCAACTTCCTGGCCACCGTCAGCCACGAGCTGCGCACCCCGCTGACCTCGATCATCGGCTACTCGGAGATGCTGTCGCAAGGGATGGCCGGCCAGCTCAACCAGGAGCAGAACGAGTACGTCCACACCATCCTGGAGAAGGGCGAGAGCCTGCTGTCGCTGATCAGCCAGATCCTCGACATCACGCAGATCGAGGCCGGGCGGGTGCGGCTGAGCTTCATGCCCTGCGACGTCAACGACCTGGTGAAGCAGGCGGTGACCTCGGTGACGCCGCAGGCCCAGAAGAAGGGCATCGCGCTGGAGACGCGGCTGGTGCCGGGGATGAGCCGGCCTTCGGTGGACAAGGACAAGCTGCGCCAGTGCCTGGTGAACCTGCTGGCCAACTCGCTCAAGTTCACCAACGAGGGAGGGCGGATCCGGGCCACGGTGCTGGCCGACGCGCCGCCGGGGTTGCTGGAGATCCCCCGGCCGTCCTTCGCGCTGATGGTCGAGGACAGCGGCATCGGCATCCCGCCCGACCAGCTGGAGCGGATCTTCGAGAGCTTCTACCAGGTCGATCAGAGCTCGACGCGGCAGTTCGGCGGCGCCGGATTGGGCCTGGCCATCGTCAAGAGCTTCGTCGAGGCGCACGAGGGCAAGGTAAGGGTCGAGAGCGAGGTGGGCCGCTACAGCCGCTTCATCCTGGCCATGCCCTACGCCCCGCGGGCCCAGCAGGTCGAGACCGACCCGCCGTTCTAGCCGCCTCCCTGGATGCCCGAGCTCCCGGAAGCCGAATACGCCGCGCGGCAGCTGCGCGCCTGGATGGTGGGGCGGGTGGTGCGGCGCGCGTTCGCCGAGCGCTCCAACGTGTTGCGCGGACATTCGCCGCAGCGGCTGGCCCAGGCGTTGCGAGGTCGCCGGCTGGAAGAGGTCGAGCGGCGCGGCAAGTACCTGCTGCTCGGTTTCGATGAGGACGCCGGCGTGCTGCTGCACCTGGGGATGACGGGGAAGCTGGTGCACCTGCCGGTTGGCTCGGCTCTCGAGTACAGCCGGGCTCACCTCGAGCTCGACGACGGCCTGGCCGTCCATCTGCGCGACCCGCGCAAGTTTGGCCGGCTGATGCTCTGCCCGCGCCGCGCGCTGCTGCGACTCCCAGAGATCGCCGCCATGGGCCCTGACGCGCTGCAGGATGCGCCGACCGCCGCCAGCCTGGGGGCCCGGCTGGGGAAATCGAGGAGGCCCATCAAGCCGGCGCTGTTGGATCAGCAGGTCATCGGCGGGCTCGGGAACGTCCAGGCCGCCGAGGCCCTGTTCCGCGCCGGGATCTCCCCGCTGCGACTCGCTCGAGATCTCCGGGCCGTGGAATTGGAGCGGCTCGCGCAGGCAGTTCGCGACAGCATCGCCCACACGCTGGCCGGGATGCCCCCGCTCGACCAGGGGCTCGAGTACGTCGAGGAGGGTGGCGAGAACCCGTTCCTGGTCTACGGCCGCGCCGGCGAACGCTGTCCGCGCTGCGGCGGCACCCTGCGCTCGATCGTTCAGGCGGCGCGCACCACCCACTACTGCCCGCGCTGCCAGCGCTGAGGAGATCAGTCCTCGGTCGCAGGCGACTGCTGCAGCCGCGCCAGCCGCTCGGGATCGGGCCGGGCGAGGACGGTCTTGTCCTGGGAATAGGTCACTGCCCCGGGAGTGCCTTTGACCTTGTGGACGTATTTGACGCGGGTCCAGGCGACGTCCACCGCGTCGCGGGCCTTGGCCTCGGAGGCGTGCGCCGCCAGCAGCGCGGCGTCGCGCAGGGTCTCGTCCTTCAGGGCCTCGTCGCGCCCCAGCGGGACGACGACGTGGGCCCCGGCGACCCCGCGCGCGTGGAGCCAGACGTCGTTTCCCTTGGAGTGCCGGAAGGTGAGGGCATCGTTCTCCTTGGCCCCCCGACCGACGCGGATCCTCTGGCCCGAGCCGGACAGGTGCTCGCGGTAGGGGAGCGACGGACCTGCATTCCTGCGTCGCATTCCCGGCTGCGGAGAGGGAGCTCCCGGCATCGCCGCCAGCTCTTCGTCGGACCTGGATTCGATCCGCGCGGCCTCGGCATCGAGCTGCGCCAGCTCGGCTTCGAGCTGGGCGAGCCGCGCCGCCGCGCGCGCTTGTCCCGACAGCAGTCGGCGGTACTGCCGGAACTCCTTCTCCATGTTCTCTGCCGGAGTGAGCGTCGGGTCGAGTTCGACCTCGATCCCCTCGGGGCCGGTCTCGCGGTAGTCGACCAGCCGGATCTGGGTCAGGCCCCGCCGCAGGCTGCGGAAGTTGGCCTTGAGCAGCTCGCCGCGGCGGCGGTGGTCCTCGGCCGCCGAGGCGCGCGCCACGTCTGCCTTCACCTTCTCCACCGTGCGCGCCAGCTTGCTGCGCCGGGCGCGGTGCCGCTGGAGCAGCACTCGCCTGCGCTCGGCGGCGATCTCCTTCTGCTCGCGATCGGTGTAGGCCAGCTCGATGGCCCGCGACAGCGAGAGCTCCGCCGAGCCGGCAAAGCGCGACTGCTGGTCGTCCCGGGGCACCGAAACCCGAGGAATCAGGGGCGAGTAGGGCTGTCCCGGCCGGTTGTCGCGCTTCTCGGAGAGGTTGGGGACGGCGCTGCCGCGGATGCGTCCGTCCTTGCCTACCAGGAACAGGTTGCCGTGCCGCCCGGTCAGCTCCGCCACCAGCCGCGCGCGCCGCTCCTTGCCGCGGAAGCCCAGCACCACCGCTCGCTCGCCGGGGATGGCCTCGATCGACTCCAGGGCGCAGCCGATGAGCTCGGCGCGCAGCAGACCCTGGAAGGCAAGCGGCGACTCCGGCGAGCTGGGACGGGTGGTCGCCTCGTGCAGCCGGGTGCGTCCGGGCTCGGCGCAGATCAGCAGCAGGTGGCTCGCGCCAGGCTGGCGCAGCTCGAGGACCAGCGTGCGCGGCTCGGGCAGGTGCAGCCGCTGCACGAAGCCGCCGGCCAGCGGCCTGAGCTCCGCGACCACCAGGGCGATCTCGCGCGCGGTCAGGCTCACGGCTTCTCGAGTCTCAGCAGATCCTCGTAGGTCTCGCGCCGGCGCACGACCTGGTAGCGGCTTCCTTCGACCATCACCTCGGCCGGGCGGAGCCGCGAGTTGTAGTTGGAGGCCATGCTCATCCCGTAGGCCCCGGCGCCCATCACCGCCAGCAGCGCGCCGGGCTCGAGCAGCGGCAGCGGGCGCTCCCGCGCCAGGGCGTCGGCCGATTCGCACACCGGCCCGACCACGTCCTGCGCCACCCTGCGCCCGGCCTTCTTCTTCACCGGCAGCAGCTCGTGGCGGGCGTCGTAGAGCGCCGGGCGGATGAGGTCGTTCATCGCGGCGTCGACCACCAGGAACCGCCGGGCCTCGCCGCGCTTCTGGTACAGCACCCGGGTCAGCAGCAGCCCGGCGTTGCCGACGATCACTCGCCCCGGCTCCACGATCAGCGTCGCCGGCAGCTCGCCCAGGCCCTCGCGGATCGCCTTGGCGTACTGCGCCGGCGAGGGCGGCTTCTCTTCGACGTAGGTGATCCCCAGGCCCCCGCCCACGTCCAGGTAGCGCAGCGGCAGCCCGTCGGCGAGCAGCGCCCGGTAGAGGCCGGCCAGCTTGCCCACCGCCTGCCGCAGCGGCCCGAGCTGCGTCATCTGTGAGCCGATGTGGCCGTCGACCCCGACCAGCTCCAGCCAGCGGCTGCCGCGGCGGGCCCGGTACAGGCCGGCGGCACGCTCCAGCGGGATGCCGAACTTGCTCTTCGTGAGCGCGGTCGAGATGTGGGGATGGGTCTTGGCGTCCACCGCCGGGTTGACCCGCAAGGCCACCGGGGCTCTCACCCGCTTTCGCCGGGCGACCCTCTCCAAGAGCTCGAGCTCCTGCTCGCTCTCGACGTTGAACATCAGGATGCCGGCGGCCAGGGCCTGGGCCATCTCGGCCTCGGTCTTGCCGACGCCGGAGTAGACGATGCGCCTCGGATCGGCGCCGGCGGCCAACGCCCGCGCCAGCTCGCCCCCGGAGACGATGTCGAAGCCGCTGCCCTCCTTGGCCAGCAGCTCGAGCACCGCCAGCGAGGAGTTGGCCTTCACCGAGTAGCAGATCAGGTGCTCGCCGCCTCCCAGCGCGCGGTCCATCACCCGATAGTGCCGCCTGAGCGTCGATGCCGAGTAGACGTAGGTCGGGGTCCCCACCTCGCGGGCCAGCCGCTCCAGCGGAACCCGCTCGGCCCACAGCGCCCCGCGCTGGTAGCGGAAGTGGTGCATGGCGTCACCTGCCTGCCTGGATCAGTGGTCGCGCTCCTGGCACGACGCGCAGCCGGCGTCGGCCGGGGTCTCGGCGGGCACCCCGGCGTGCGGTGGCCGCGGCAGCCCGCGCACTCCGCAGCCGAGGGCGAGCAGCGACGCCGCGAGCAGGAGGAGGGCGGCGCGCGCCATCAGTACTTGATGATGAACCAGCCGCGCACCGACTGGGCGTTTTCCAGGTCGCGGCCGGCGGCGTA
Source organism: Myxococcales bacterium (assembly GCA_037442205.1). Classification (GTDB taxonomy): domain Bacteria; phylum Myxococcota; class Myxococcia; order Myxococcales; family UBA5297; genus JBBIQS01. The sequence goes on along the minus strand of JBBIQS010000005.1, from coordinate 95,791 downwards.
CATCTTGAGCCCGCCCAGCGGGAACAGGATGCCGTAGCTCACCCCGGCGACGAAGCCGTCGCCCGAGTCGTAGCGGGCCCCGGCGTCCAGCTCCACGCCGAGATTGCCGTCGCCGACCCCGGTGGCGGGGTTGAACGACACGGTGGACTCGGTCTGCACCGCGTGCGAGTAGATGGCGGCTCCGAACAGCGACAGCCCCTCGGTCAGCTCGTACCGGAGGCCAGGCTTGACGTAGACGGCGTCGGTGATGCCGCCGAGGATCTCGCGGAACAGGATGAGGTCGATGCGGTAGTCGGGGTTGAAGCGGAAGTTGCTGATCTTGTTGTCGATCGAGTTGTTGATGAGCGGGCAGCCCTGGGCCAGGCAGTACTGCGACCCGTCGATGACCCCCGGCTGCACCTTCCCGGGGCGCCCGGGGAAGTAGCCGTAGCCCGGGGTCTTGTCGCCCGAGGCGAAGCCCAGCTCCAGGTTGACGTGCAGGCTCTCCAGCGCCAGGTAGTCGCCCTGGACCACCGCGCCCAGCTGCTGCAGAGTCACCGTCTGCTGCTCCTCGACCGTGGCGTCGGCGCTGGTGGCGGCATTGCCGATCTTGCCGTAGACCCCGGCGACCTCCGCCTCCAGGCGCAGCTTCTTGCTCTGGTATTTGCCCCACAGGTCCAGGGTGTAGACGTTGGCGTCGCGGCGCACCGTGCGCAGGTCGGCGTTGGGGTCGCCGCCGTAGGGGGTGGTGCCGTTGTAGAAGTTGACCGCGTCCCAGCGCTGGGTGCGCCAGATGAAGTACAGGCCGTAGTTGAAGATGTCCTGCCCGGCCCCCAGCTTGCGGTTCACCTCCAGCTCGGTGTCGCGCTTGGCGATCGCCAGCGAGTAGTCGCGGGCGTCGTCCTGCTGCGACAGGTCGATCGGCTGGCCGAACAGCTCGCTGCGCTTGAGGCTGGTCGGGCCCTCCCAGACGAAGTCGATCATCGGGACGATGTAGTGCTCGGCCACCTTGGTGGAGACGAACATGAAGCGGTCGACGGTGTCGCCGAAGTCGCAGTCCTCGCAGTTGCCGCTGTTGGCCAGCATCCCCAGGCCCCACTGGCTGCCCATGCGCCCGAAGAGGAACTGGCCGACCGGGGTGGTCACCTCGCCGTAGGCCCGCTTCACCGCCACGCTGTCGTTGCCCCAGGTCCGGTCGGTGGAGGGCGAGGCCTGGCCGCGGGAGAAGATCGAGAGCTGATTGCGGTCGCTGCCGCCGCCGAAGGCGCCGTCGGGAGTGGCCCCGAACACCAGCCGGTCGAGGACGTCGATCTGCGAGTGGATGCGCACGTCCTCGCTGACGTTGAGGGTCGGCTCCAGCCGCCAGCGCATGTCGGATTCGGCCAGGGTGCGCACCGCGCCCGAGGTGGGGAAGAACTGGAAGCCGTTGGGGTCCTGGCCCTGGTTCAGGTCCAGCTTGTAGAACAGCGCCGGGCGCACCCGCAGGTAGCCGTCGAGCTCGAACAGCTCGAGCTTCTTGCGCTCCTCGTGGAACTGGAACTCCTCCTCCAGAGTGCGGTTGGCGGCCTGGGTGGCCACCTGGGCGCGCACCTCGTCGCGGACCTCCTCCTTGTTCTTCTCCAGCGAGCGGCGGACGTCCTCCATGATCTCGCGCTTGAGCTGCTCGCGTTCGCTGGGAGAGAGGGCGTTTTCGGCGGGCGCCTCCTTCTTCTGCTCCGGCTTGGCCTCGGTCTGGGCCAGGGCGGCGGAGGAAAGGGCCAGCACGCAGGCGGCGAGAAGGCGGTTCAAGGATGGCTCCTTGCGCGAAATCACGCGCGTTTTTCCGCTATTCAAAGCGGGTCCGGATACCACGCTCCCGAGCAGGCAGGCAAGCGTTGAGCGCCCTACCGGCGACGCTGTTGTCAGCGAGGCTTTGTCGGGAATCGCTGCAACCCGGCCGGCGGACAGCCGTCCCAGAGACGGGGCCGAGCAAGTATCATGTCCAGGCCCCGGTAGCCCGAGAAGAAGGAGTGCCCCTGTGAGCGAGACAGCCCAGCCCATTGCCGCAGCCCCGAAATCGGACTTCCGCACGCAGATCGTCTTTGCCGCCGGAAGCGGCACCACGTTGCTGGCGCTGGCCGGCGTGGCGGCGGCGGCGCACGCCGGCGAGAACATCCTGGGGTGGTACGCCAACTACATCATCCCGGTGGGAGCGATCCTGGTGGGGATGGTGGCGGCCAGCGGCTACGGGCTGGCGGCGTGGCAGAGCGGGCTCAAGATGAACGCCCGGCTGACCTGGATCGTGGTGGCCGAGCTGACGGCCTCGTACCTGGTGGCGCAGTACGAGGAGTTCCGCTTCATGGTGCCCGAGGATTCGCCGCTCGGCTTCTGGGAGTGGTTCGACGCCATGTCGCGCGGCTTCGCCTGGAAGCAGAGCAATGGGCAGCTGGGCGAGCCGATGGGGCTGCTGGGCTACGGCCTGCGGGTGCTGGAGATCGCCGGCTACGCATTCGGCGGGGCGATGGTGCCGATCATCCTGCGCTCCAAGCCGTATTGCGACCCCTGCCGGATCTACAAGCGGACCCGCAACCTGGCGGCGCTGCCGGCGGCGTCGTCGATGGAGAGCGCCAACGAGGGCCTGCAGGCCATCCTGACCGCGGCCATCAGCGGCAGCCGCGCCAAGCTAGAGGAAGAAGTCGCCGCCCGCGGTCCGCTGACCAAGGTCCGCCAGGTGCGCAAGACCAAGGCCCACGTGATGGTCCACCTGGTCCGCTGTCCGCGCTGCTCCGCGGGCTCTCTCGAAGCGTCACTTGTCGTCGGCCAGGGGCAGAATGTGCGGGCGACCAAGCTCCAGGCGTTGCCGCTGGCCGCGGAGCGGGTGCGCGAGCTGTTCGGCTAAGGCCGCCTCACGGATTGACGAACCGGCGTGCCTCCGGCGGCAGCGCCCACTTGCTGAGCTCGATCGCCAGCAGCGAGCTGACCGCCGCCACCAGGATGGTGAGCCAGTCCCGCGGATCGAACGGGGTCATGTCCAGCACCCGGGCGATGGGCGGGACGTAGAGGGCGATGAGCTGCATTGCCAGCGCGGCGGCCAGGAACACGAACAGCATCGGATTGCCGCGCACGCCGAAGCCGCCGAAGGGCTTGGTCGAGCGGTCGGTGAAGACGTGGAGCAGCAGCGTCGAGGCCATGGTGGCGAAGACCAGGGCCCGGCCGTGGCTGACGCCCTCCTGGCGCAGCCCGAGGAAGCCCACCAGCAGAGTGGCGAAGGCGATGATGCTGGCGTGGGTGAGCAGCGAGGCCAGCCTCCCCGGCGGCAGCAGCGAGGCGCGCTTGGGCAGCGGCGGGCGTCGCATCACGTCGCTGGCCGCCGGCTCCAGGGTCAGCCCCAGCGCCGGGAAGGTGTGCATCAGGATGTTCAGGTAGAGCAGCTGCAGCGGCAACAGCGGCAGCGGCTGGCCGGTCAGCGTGGTGATCAGCACCACGAACAGCGTCGCCGCCGAGCAGGTGAGCAGGAAGTCGAGTCCCTTCTGGATGTTGAGGAAGACGGTGCGCCCCTCGCGCACCCCGGCGGCCAGCGACTCCAGCCGCTCGTCGGTGAGCACCGCGTCCGAGGCCTCCTTGGCCACGTCCGCCCCGCGCCCCATGGCGATGCCCACCGTGGCCGCCCGCAGCGCCGGCGCGTCGTTGACCCCGTCGCCGGTCATCGCCACCAGCTGGCCGGCGGCCTCCAGCTCCTTGACCAGCACCAGCTTCCCGGCCGGCGTGGCGCGCGCGTAGACGTCCACCTGCGCCGAGGGCGTCGAGCCGACCTGGACGACCGGCTCGGTGCCGCCGGCCAGGTCCAGCTCGCGGGCGATGGCGGCGGCGGTGATCCGCTGGTCGCCGGTGATCATCAGCGTGCGCACCCCGGCGCCGTGCAGCTCGGCCAGCACCCCGCGCACGCTCGGCCGCGGCGGATCAGACAGGCCCACCAGCCCCAGCCACTCCCACTGCGACTCCAGCTCGGCGCGGTCGGTGCCCTCGGGCGCCGGGCGCATGGCGATGGCCATTACCCGCATCGCCTTGGCGGCCAGCGCCAGGTTGGCGGCCTCGCACTGCCGGCGCTGCTCGTCGGAGAGCGGGAGGGTCTGCGAGTCGGCGCGGAGGGTGGTGCAGCGGGCCAGCACCTGCTCCGGGGCGCCCTTGACGAAGGCCACCCGGCCGCCGGAGCCCTGGCAGACCGCCACCATCCACGGATGTTCCTGGCCCGGCGGAATCGTCTCCAGCCGCGGCAGCGGACCGCGCACCCCGGCCTTGGCCGCCAGCACCAGCAGCGCGCCCTCGGTCGGATCGCCGTGGATGTGCCAGCGCCCGTCCTCCTGCTCGAGCACTGCCTCGTTGCACGACAGGCTGGCCCGAGCCAGATCGGCCAACGCCGGCAGGCGCTCCGGCGCAATCGGCCGCCCGTCCTCGAGAATCTCGCCGCTCGGCTCCCAGCCCTCGCCGCTGACGGTCAGCGCGTGATCCGGCAGCACCACCTCCCGGGCGGTCATGGCGTTGGCGGTCAGGGTGCCGGTCTTGTCCATGCACAGGGTGCCGACGCTCCCCAGCGCCTCGAGCGCGCCGAGGCGGCGCAGCAGCACCCCGCGCCGGGTCAGTCGGCGGGCTCCGGCCGCCAGCGCCAGCGTGGCCACCGCGGGCAGGCCCTCGGGAATGGCGGCGATGGCCAGCGCCACCGCCGTCTCCAGCAGCGGCCAGAACTCGCGCCCCTGCGCCAGCCCGATGGCGGTCAGCGCGATGGTGAGCACCGCCACGATCCACAGCAGCGATCCTCCGAGGGAGTCGAGCCGCTCGGCCAGCGGCGAGGAGGGGTTGGGGGCCTCGGCCAGCATCCGCCCGATCCGCCCGACCTCGGTTCGGCCGCCGGTCTCGGTGACGAGCATGGTGCCGGCGCCGCGGGTCAGCAGCGTCCCGGCGAAGAGCTCGTTCTTGCGATCGGTGAGGGCCGGCGCGGGCTGGGCCAGCACCTCGGGACTCTTCGACACCGGCACCGACTCCCCGGTCAGCAGCGATTCGTCGGCGTCCACGGCGCCGTCGATCAAGCGCCCGTCGGCCGGGACGCGGTCCCCGGCTTCGAGGACCACCACCTCCCCCGGGAGCACCTCTTTGGCGGGGATGGAGTCCTGCTGTCCGTCGCGGCGCACGCGGGCGGTCGGCGCGGTGAGGGCCTGCAGCGAGGCCAGCGCCTTCTCGGCCTTGAAGTCCATCACGAAGCCGACCGCGCCATTGAGCAGCAGCGCCGCGAAGATGGCCAGCGCGTCCGCCCGTTCCCCCAGTGCGAAGGACACTGCCGCCGCCAACAGTAGCAGCACGATGATGAAGCTCTTGAGCTGACGCCCCAGCAACTGCAGCGCCGAGGCCCCCTTGGCCTCCGGGAGGGCGTTGAGCCCGAACCGCGCCCGGCGCTCGCCGATCTCCGAGGCTTTCAGGCCGACCGCGGGAGTGACCTGAAGCGCCTCGGCAACCGCTTCGGGGGAGAGCAGCTGCCACGGCCTTGCGGCGGCCTCACTGGAGGTTGTGCCGCCCGGTCGCTCCATGCAGCCAAGCTAGGTTCGCGCTGCCAGCCCCAGCAACACGACGGGCGCGGGCCGCCATTTGGGGCCGGAGCCAGCGAACCGCTGCAGCGACTACTGGTTCGCGGGAGGCGGCGGCGGGGGGAACCAGGGGCAGCTGGTGTCGACGTTGCAGCGGTCGAGGTTGAGGTCCACCCCGGCGGTCGAGGAGAAGTGGGCGATGATGTTGAGCACCAGCGTCGAGACGTCGAAGGGCTTGTCCGGGTTGGGGACGTCGATGAAGTGGCGCCCGGTGGGGGTGATCATCGGGAAGAGCACGCCGCTGTAGCCGCCCAGCCGCTCCGAGGGCTTGACCAGCCGCAGCGGGGGCGTCAGCCGGGGCACATCGAAGCCGTCGACGCCGGTAGTGATATCGGCCAGGTAGTCCACGTCCTCGAGCACGCTCTGGCCACTGGAGTTGATGTGGCGCGGGATGCGCACGGCGGCCTCCAGCGCTCCAGAGTCGATGAGCACCTGGTTCGGGGTCTTGCCCCAGCGCGGATCGGGATTGGTGAAGTCGACGAAGCCGGCGGCGCGGGCAGCTGCCACTCCGGTGCTGGCCGGCACGCCCATGTCGCCGAGAGTGACGATCATCAGTGCCCGCGGGCCGACCTTCTCCCCGCTGTCGTAGCGCAGCGAGCGCTGCTCGTAGAAGGGGGTGTAGTTGATGGGATCGCCCGGGTCGAGCGCCTGCTGAGCGATGCCCAGGAACCGGCGCAGCTCGGGGGTGCCGCGCCGCAGCGCGAAGCCATCCCCGAAAGCGATCAGCGGGCCGCCAGCCGGATAGACGATCTGCTGGTACTTCACCTCGGCCGACTGGCGGGTGACCTTGACCTTGGGGGTGCCCGAGGTCGGGTAGACGCAGCCCGAGCGCTCCTGCGGCGCCAGCGGGCCGTCCCACACCGTCAGCTCGAGCTGATCGACCAGCTCCGAGTCGCTGCCAGGGAGGTAGCCGGGCCGCGGGCCGTCGCTGGGGACCGCCACCCGCAGCAGGCCGCCGGCCTGCACCCGCGCGCAGCGGTGCTCGCCGGTCTTGAGGTTCTTGAGGATGGCGGTGTCGCGCTCGGCCAGCGTGCCGTCGATGGGCCCCAACTTGAGCTTGGCGTCGTTGTTCAGGTCGGGCAGGTACTCCCAGAGGTCGAGCTTCCCCTGGTCGTTGGGCAAGGTGATGAGCAGCGGGCCGACCATGCGCAGGTGAACCGCCTCGACCACGCCGCCCTGGACGGTGCGGGAGCTGACGTCGAACAGCCCGCCGCCGCCGGAGATGGTGGCCAGGCTGTCGAAGGCCGGCTCGGAGCCGGCGGCCACCATGCCGACGATCGCTCCCAGCGAGGCGCCCATGTAGCGAATCGGCCCGGTGCCGCCGATGTCCACCGTGCCGTCGGCGTCGAAGTCGCCCGCGAGCTCAGGCTCGCCGTTGTTGTCGACGTCGAACTTCCACCGGCGGTGGCCGTCGAAGCTGCGCAGCAGCCGGGTGGCCTGCATGATGTCCACCACCGACTGGCGGATCTCGTCGCGGGAGTGGAAGACGAAGGCGGTGAAGAAGTCGGCTCCGGAGTCAGGCTGGCCGTCGCCGTTCTGGTCGAAGGCCCGGCCCTGCAGCAGGGTGCCGAACATCGGGCCGATATGGGCGCCGCTGGCGGCTCCCTTGATCAGCTCGACCATGGTGCCGCCCACCGGCGGCCCGTGGCTGACGTGCTCGAAGCTCATCGTGGCCATGCCGTTGCGGGCCATCAGACCGGCGGTCATCAGCGGCAGCTCGAGCTTGCTGCCGCCGTAGCCGTGGCCCAGCAGGACGGTCGGCGCCGGCCGCTTGGCGTACTCCTTCTTGGGAACGGTGATCCAGAAGGCGATCTTCTCGGGCCGGGTGTAGGCCTCGCCCTTGAGCGGGTCGACGCGCCACAGCTGCTCGCCGAGGGGCAGCATCTGCCCGCCGTCATCCTTGCGCGGGAAGAACTGCGGCGAGGTGAAGGTGCCGACCACGTGGAAGTCGATGTACTTGAACGACTCCAGCAGCTGATCGACCACCTTCTTCGAGGCCATTCCCGAGATCAGCGGGATCAGCGAGTCGGCGAGCTGCAGGAACTGCTCGGTCTTAACGATCTTGAGGTTGACCCCGGGGGCCTTCTTCTCGTCGTCGCGGGCGTTGGGCAGGTCGGTGATCTCGGCCGGGAACTTGTCGGCCAGCCAGGAGAGGGAGCCGGTGCCGTAGAGCCCGTCGCGCACCGCGCGGATGTCGCGGGTGATGGTCTGGGTGGTGAAGGACCAGGTGAAGGCCACCTCCTCCAGCGGCAGCGACAGCTTCTTCAGGCAGCCGGGCAGCGGCGCCAGCTGGGCGGTCTGCTGGGTGTGGTTGATGTACTTGAAGGGCGAGCGGACCGGCCGTCCCGAGGCGTCGAGCAGCCGGCGGGTGAGCACCGCCGCGTAGGTGGTCTCCTCGCGCAGCGGCAGCAGTGGGCGCATCAGCAGGGTGTTGGTCTCGCGCTCGTAGAAGGCGAGCAGGTCGCCGGGGAACTTGCCGCCGGGAGTGCGAGAGTTGGGATGGTCGAGGACGCCGTCCATGTCGGTGTCCTCGCCGGGGTCGAGGATGCCGTTGTGGTTCAGGTCCTCCTCGACCTCCTCGAAGAGCATGTTGTTGGTCTTTTCTCGGGGATCGTTCGGGTAGTACTCCTGCCGCTCGAGGGTGTAGGGGAAATTGCCCTCTCCCATGTCGAGGCGCACCGGCTGGCAGAAGGTGGGCGAGTCCGGGCTGATGTCGATCACGTAGACCGCGTCGTCCCCGAAATCGGAGTTGGCGCGGTGGCGCTGGTAGATGACCTCGGGATCGAGAGGGCTGTCGAAGGAGACGGTGATCGGGGCGAAGGTGCTCCAACCGTCGAGGGCGTCGAGGGTCTTGCGGACCGTCTTCTCCCAGGTCGTGGGCGCCACCATGCTGGCGTTGACGCGCCGGCCGGTGGGCGAGCCCGGATCGAAGCGGGTGGCGAAGTCGTTGGGGAGCGGGATCTCGGGCAGCGGCTTGCCGAAGACGTCGAACTTCACCTGGGCGCCGGTGCCGGGCTGGGAAGGCGCCAGCCCCTCGGGCTCGGGGGCGGCGCACGCCAGGCCGAGGGCCAGCAGCAGGGCGAAACGGATGTTCTTCATGGGCTTGAACCCTCGAGCTGGAGGCCAGCTCGCCGGAAGGTGTCCCGGCAGGGTACACGCCCGAGCCAGTCGGCTCAAAGCACGCGAGCGAATTCCTCGAGCCGCAGCCGCCACACCGGCACGCCGCAGAAGCGCGGCCCTTCGGGGCAGAACGGGCGCAGTCCGGCGCGGTCGCGCAGCTGGCAGGGCGGCATGAGGCTCGCGCCGATGCGCGGATGGACCTGCCGCACTTGCTCGACCTCTTCCTTGGAGGCCCGCCAGATCTCCTCTTGAGCGGTGTAGCAGAGGCGGGTGGTCCACTTGCGCTGCAGGTGGAGCAGGTCGCCCGACTCCTCGAAACGGATGGGAAAGGCGTTGGGCAGCAGGTAGAGCGCGCTCTCGGGAGAGGCTCCGGCCGACAGCAGCCGATCGATGTCGGCGAAGGTCCGCGCCATCTGCTCGCGGTAGAGCTGGGCTGCCCCGGGGCAGCGCTGGATCAGGTCCGGGACGATGAAGTCGGGCTCGCCGCCGACGTACTGGGCCGTCAGCACCGGGCGCGAGGCGGGGACCATGCGGTGGCGCTGATCCTGCGAGTCGGCGGTGTGAGAGAGCTTCTTGCGGAAGGTGTAATGCGGGTGGCTCATCGCCCGGCCGAGCGGCGAGAGGGTGGTGAGCGCGAGCGCCTGGCCGAGGTAGGCGTTGCGCTCCGGGGCGAGCAGGGCGGCGATGGCGTCATCATCGGAGAGCCGCGCCCGCGGCAGCCCGAGGACCGAGCGCACCGCCTGGGCCAGCCCCTCCTCGCCATGGACGCTGTAGTCGACGAGCTTGGCGCGACGATCGCCGAGCGAGGCGTCGAACTCGGCGCGGAAGGCGCGCGCGTCGCTGCCGCCGGGCCGGACCTCGAGGCTCGTCAGCAGCTGGTGCTCCAGCGTCTGCTCCAGCGGGAGCGGGTCCTCCATCTCGCGCAGGAAGAGCGGGTCGAGCCGGTTCACCTCGGAGACCATCGCCTCGACCACCGCCGAGGCCTCGGCCGGCACGTCGTATTGCCGGCACAGCCGGTGGTAGCGGTGCAGGGTCAGGCCGTTGATGGTGTGGTAGAGGTGCGTGAAGGTTGCCACCGGCAGCACGTAGCGGGCGATCTCCTGGGCCTTCTTCTTCAGCGTCGGCCGCCAGCGGTCCTTCTCCTTGGACCGCGCCGGGAACACTCGGAAGTACTCGCGCTCCGCCGGCTCCATCAGCAGCTCGATCAGCCGGTGGTAGCTGGCCATCATCCCGTCGGCGCAGCCGCGGAAGATCGCCTCGTCGTCCGGATTCAGCCTGGGAATCAGGAGGTTCCCCGGGCTCACCTCCACGTAGCGCTGGCTCACCTGCTCGCTGTTGTAGAAGGGGTGCGCGTGCAGAAAGGACCAGGCGAGCTGGCGGGAGACGTTCTCGAGGGTGAATTGGAAGTGGGCGTGCTGCAGGGTGGTGTGGTGGCCGGCCTGGTAGGTCTCGCGGGCGATGCGGTCGCGCACCGAGCGCGACTTCTCGTCCCTGGCGACCTCCTCGGCGGTGACGATGCGCGGGCTGTAGCAGGTGCGCGCGGTGGCCACCGCGTTGTCGAGCGGATGGGCGAAGGCGTTGACCAGGCGGACCCGAGGTGTTTCCCGCGATTGCGTCATTGAGCCGACCTCGCCCGAGCGCGCCCGGGCATCGCTGTTGCCGTCATCCCTTACCACGCGCACAACACGCGGGACGAACGCCCCGCCGCCCCCGCGGCTCGGTCGAAGTAGAGCTGCTCGATCGCCTCTTCAATCTCAGGAGGGAGGGCGCCGCCGGCTGGGGTCGCGCGCGCCGCCGCGGCGATCGCCACGACGGCCGAGTGGATTTCCGGCCCGGGGCGGGGGACCGGCGCCTCCTCGCTCTCGCCGGCCCAGGGGGCGAAGCGCTCCTGCACCGCGCGCGAGTTGAGGATGGCGCACAGGTAGTGGAGCAGGTCTTCCGGGCGCTCGAAGAGGCTGGCGGCCTCCTCCCAAGGCGCCGAGAGGTTGAGGACGAGCCGCTTCAGGTCGGCCTTGCGCGCGGCGCCCAGCCCCGACCGCACGACCTCTTCCGGGGCCCACAGCGGCGCAAATCGGGAGTGGCGATAGGCATGGACGCAGGCGTCGCCTTCTACCACCGCGCTGGACAGCGGCAGCTCGCGGACGTTGAAGACCAGCTTGGGGCCCGCCTGGTGCGGGTCGTAGCGGCCGCGGAAGCGATGGTCCCCGCGGGGAATGAGGGCCGGCTCGAGGTAGGCAAAGCCCATCGCCTCCGCGGGGACCTTGAAGCGGTGGGGCACTCCGGCGTAGCGCGCGAATAGCCGCAGCGCCTCGGGCCGGAATTCGATGCCTTCGCGTGCAGCCAGGGCGGCCTCGAGCTTGCCCTTGGTCGATTCCGGCAGGCCGAGGCGTTGCAGCGCCTCCTCGGCGGACTTGCTGGCGAAGAAGCCGCGCATCCGCCGCTCGAGCGCCTCGCGGGTCGGCGCCGCCAGCAGCTCGTCATAGCGGGTCTTGAGCCCGGGAAAGCTGACCGCGAAGATCTCCGAGGGCCGATCGCCCGCCGCCCGCATTGCGGCGAGGTCCTTCCGCTCCCCGGCGCCCGGAGCATTGAGCAGCAGCGCGTCGCCGTGGGGAACGCTGGGCGCCAGCGGGAGCGGGTGCGCCAGGCTGGCCAGCCGCTGCTCCGGCGTCCCCGCCAGGCGCAGATGGCCGAAGCGCTCTCCGCGCCGGCCTCCCTCGCGGCGGACCCACACCGACAGTGCGGTGGTCACCCTCGTCCCCTCGAAGAGCCGGTCGCCCAGCTCGATCAGCGCGTGTAGTCGATAGCGCGACAGCAGCCAGCGACGCATCGGCGCGTAGAGGAAGTTGCCGACGAAGCTGGCGCTGGTGACGAAGGCGATGGCCCCGCCGCCGCCCCCGGCCTCCAACAGCTGATCTGCCACTCCGAAGAACAGGACGTAGTCGTCGCGGATGCTGTTGCCCTTGGGCACCCCGCGGGCGAAGGGCAGCAGCCGGTCGCGGACGTCCTGGTAGCGGCCGCTCTTGAGCAGCTGCGAGTCCCCGGCATACGGCGGGTTGCCGATCACCGCGATCGGCCCTTCGCCCGCCAGCTCGGATGCCAGCTGCGAGAGACCTTCGCCGTACGCATTGCCCTCGATCAGCTTGGCGCCCGGCAGCCTGCTTTCGGCGGAGCGCAGCGCCTCAAGATCCAGGTCGAGCCCCAGCCGGCGGCGGTAGCGGGCGGCTTCCGGCCGATCGAGGAAGGCACCCGGGCCGCAGGCGGGATCGACCAGGGCGCTGCCCGCCACGGAATGGCCAGCCTCTTCCAGCGCTTGCGCCAGCAGCCGATGGGCCGCCCCCACCAGCGCCGGCGGGGTGTAGTAGCGGCCGAAGCGGCGGCGCAGCTCGGGATCCGGCGCGTAGGGGGCCGTGGCGAGGGACATTGCGCGGCGTTCGATACTGCCCGCCCCTCGACGCTGTCAACCGGCTGACTGGGGCGCGCACTTGCCCGCCGCCCAAGGCGATTTTGCGCACGGCGGCAAGGCCGGAAACGGGGCCGTCTCCTTGACCTGTTCGCTGGCGCCCGAATAGAGTCTGAGCCCTGCGCTGCCCCCTATCGCTGAGGTAAAGAATGAGCGGTCGACTTGGCGAGTTGCTGGTCCGCGAGAACTTGATCTCGATGGCCCAACTCAAGAAGGCCCAGGAGGAGCAGTCCAAGACCGGCGGCCGAATCGGCTACCACCTGATCAAGACTGGGGCCATCGAGGAGTCGAAGCTCACCGATTTCCTCTCCAAGCAGTACGGCGTCCCGGCGATCAACCTCAAAGACTTCGACATCGACCCGGAGATCATCAAGCTGGTCTCCAAGGAAGTCTGCGACAAGCACCTGATCATCCCGGTCAACCGCGCCGGGGCCTCGCTGATCATCGCCATGAGCGACCCGTCGAACATCTTCGCGATGGACGACGTGAAGTTCCTCACCGGCTACAACATCGAGACCGTGGTCGCCTCCGAGGTCTCCATCCGCGAGGCCATCGAGCGCTACTACGCCCCCAAGGGCCCCAGCCTCGAGGACCTGACCAAGGACTTCGACGACGCCGACGTCTCGGTGGCCGAGGAGGAGACCGACGCCAACAGCGAGGAGTTGGCCAGGGCCGCCGACGACGCCCCGGTGGTCAAGCTGGTGAACCTGATCCTGCTCGACGCCATCAAGAAGGGCGCCTCCGACATCCACGTCGAGCCCTACGAGAAGGACTTCCGGGTCCGCTTCCGCATCGACGGCGTGCTGTACGAGGTGATGAAGCCGCCGATGAAGCTGCGCAACGCCATCACCAGCCGCCTGAAGATCATGGCCTCGCTGGACATCTCCGAGCGGCGCCTGCCCCAGGACGGCCGCATCAAGCTCAAACTGGGCGGCGGCAAGGAGATGGACTTCCGCGTCTCGGTCTGCCCCACGCTCTTCGGCGAGAAGGTGGTCATGCGCCTCCTCGACAAGAGCAACCTGCAGCTGGACATGACCAAGCTCGGCTTCGAGCCCGAGCCGCTCAAGCACTTCAAGGACGCCATCGACCGGCCCTACGGCATGGTGCTGGTCACCGGCCCCACCGGCTCGGGCAAGACCACCACCCTCTACTCGGCGCTCTCCGAGCTGAACAAGGTCGCCGACAACATCAGCACCGCCGAGGACCCGGTCGAGTTCAACTTCGCCGGCATCAACCAGGTGCAGATGCACGAGGAGATCGGCCTCAACTTCGCCGCCGCCCTGCGCAGCTTCCTGCGACAGGACCCGGACATCATCATGATCGGCGAGATTCGAGACTTCGAGACCGGCGAAATCGGGGTCAAGGCGGCCCTCACCGGCCACCTGGTGCTGTCCACCCTGCACACCAACGACGCCCCCTCCACCGTCAGCCGCTTGCTGAACATGGGCATCGAGCCCTTCCTGGTGACCGCCTCGCTCAACCTGATCCTCGCCCAGCGGCTTGCGCGCAAGCTGTGCCAGGAGTGCAAGAAGCCGGTGGAGATGAACGAGCAAGCCCTGCTCGACGCCGGGCTGCCGCCGGAGAAGATCGGCACCTTCCAGCTCTACGAGCCGGGTGGCTGCTCCAAGTGCAACGACCGCGGCTACAAGGGGCGCGTGGCGCTCTACGAGGTGATGCCGTTCTGGGACGGCCTCAAGGAGCTGGTGATCAACGGCGCCTCGGCCGCCGAGCTCAAGCAGGAGGCCATTCGGCTGGGGATGCAGACCCTGCGCATGGCCGGCTTGAACAAGCTGGTGGCCGGGGTCACCAGCCTGGAAGAAGTGGTGGGCAACACCGCTCCCGACAAGTTCTAGCAACCTGGCTCGTTTCACCTCCCCGCGTTGGCGGGCGAGGGATTTCACCGAAGGGATCCGACGTGGCCAACCTGCACCAGCTCCTCAAGGCGATGGTCGAGAAGGGCGCCAGCGACCTGCACATCACCACCGGCTCGCCCCCGCAGCTGCGCATCGACGGCAAGCTGGTGCCGCTGAAGACCGCTCCGCTGACCCCGGTGGAGACCAAGCAGCTGTGCTACTCGATCCTCACCGACGCCCAGAAGCACAAGTTCGAGGAGGAGAACGAGCTCGACCTCTCCTTCGGCGTCAAGGGGCTGTCCCGCTTCCGCGCCAACGTGTTCATGCAGCGCGGGGCGGTGGGCGGCGCATTCCGCACCATTCCCTTCAAGATCCTCACCTTCCAGGAGCTGGGCCTGCCGGCGGTGGTCAGCGAGCTGTCGAAGAAGCCGCGCGGGCTGATCCTGGTGACCGGCCCCACCGGCTCGGGCAAGTCGACCACCCTGGCCTCGATCATCGACAAGATCAACACCGACCGCCATGAGCACATCATGACGATCGAGGATCCGATCGAGTACCTGCACCCGCACAAGAACTGCCTGGTCAACCAGCGCGAAGTGGGCGCCGACACCCGGTCGTTCAAGTACGCGCTCAAGTATATCCTGCGGCAGGACCCGGACGTGGTCCTGATCGGCGAGATGCGAGACCTGGAGACCATCGAGGCGGCGTTGGTGATCTCCGAGACCGGCCACCTGGCCTTCGCCACCCTGCACACCAACAGCTGCGTGCAGACCATCAACCGCATCCTCGACGTCTTCCCGCCCTACCAGCAGCCGCAGGTGCGCGCCCAGCTCTCCTTCGTCATGGAGGGCGTGATGACCCAGGCGCTGCTGGCCAAGAACGGGGCTCCGGGCCGGGTGCTGTGCCTGGAGATCATGATCCCCAACCCCGCCATCCGGAACCTGATCCGCGAGGACAAGGTCCACCAGATCTACTCGCAGATGCAGGTCGGCCAGCAGAAGTTCGGGATGCAGACCTTCAACCAGGGCCTGGTGGCGCTGGTGCAGAAGCGGCTGATCTCGGTGGAGGAGGCCTTCGGCCGCTCCAGCGATCCGGAGGAACTGCGCAACATGCTCGGCGGCGCGGCGACTGCACCCGGGCGGCCGGCCGGCGCAGGGGCCGGGCCGCGCTAGACGCTCAGCCGGAGGAGGCTCGGCCGACCGGTCGCCGGTGGGCCGTCCCACGGCCAGCGACTGCCGCGCTCCGGGCCCTCGCGCGGGGGGAGCGGCCGGGAACTTGCCTTATCTGCTAGGATGTACGAGACGGGCTCTCCCCGGGGAGCGCGTCTGCGCCCGGCGCGCCCAATGACCTGACGGAGGTCGCATGTCGCCAGCACCAGCCACTGCCACCCGCGCGGCACCCGCCAAGACCAAGGCCATCGTCTGGCAATGGGAGGCCAAGACTAAGAGCGGCGAGGTCAAGAAGGGCGAGATGGAGGCCTCCGACTCGGAGGCGGTCAACGCTCGGCTGAGGTCCCTGGGCTACTCGCCGACCAAGGTGAAGAAGAAGCCGCTGGAACTCAAGCTGCCGTCGATTCCAGGTCTTGGCGGCGGCGTGCAGCCCAAGGATCTGGTGGTCTTCACCCGCACCTTCGCCACCATGATCGACGCCGGCCTGCCGCTGGTGCAGTGCCTCGAATTGCTGGCCGGCCAGTCCGACAATCCGTCGATGAAGACCGTGCTGCTGGCGGTCAAAGGCAAAGTCGAGGGCGGTTCGACCTTCGCCGATGCGCTCAAAGAGCACCCCAAGGTCTTCAACGAGCTCTACGTCCAACTGGTGGCCGCCGGCGAAGTGGGCGGTATCCTCGACACCATCCTCAACCGGCTGTCGGTCTTCATCGAGAAGAACGAGAAGCTCAAGGGCAAGGTCAAGAGCGCGCTGACCTATCCGATCATCGTTTTGGTCATCGCCATCGGCGTCACCGCCGTCCTGCTCCTCAAAGTGACCCCTACCTTCGAGAAGATGTTCAAGGACTTCGGCGGAGCGATGCCGGCGCCGACCCAGTTCATCATCGACCTTTCGACCTGGCTGCAGCACTACATCGTCCACCTGGTCGTTGGCATCATCGCGGTGGTGGTCGCCTTTCGCTCCTTCCTGGCCTGGCCGAAGGGTCGGATCATGTGGGACAAGTTCGTCCTCAAGACGCCGGTTTTCGGGCCGGTGGTCCGCAAGACGGCGGTCGCGCGGTTCACCCGTACCCTCGGGACCATGATCAGCTCGGGCGTGCCGATTCTCGATGCTCTCGACGTAGTGGCCAAGACCGCCGGCAATCGCACTGTCGAGGCCGCCATCTACTACACCCGCACCAAGATCAGCGAGGGAAAGACCATCGCCGCGCCGCTGATGGAAACCGGGGTATTTCCGCCGATGGTGGTCCAAATGATCGGAGTCGGCGAGGCTACTGGCGCCATGGACCAGATGCTCAGCAAGATCGCCGACTTCTATGACGACGAGGTCGACGCGGCGGTGGCGGCACTGACTTCGATGATCGAGCCGATCATGATGGTCTTCCTGGGCGGCGTGGTAGGCGGCTTCTTGATCGGCATGTACCTGCCGATCTTCAGCATCGCTGGCTCCATCAAGTAGTCGGTCTCTCCCAGCGGCCGCGAGAGGCGCCGCGAGGTCATGGACACGGCGGAGGATATTGAGCGGCACTCGGGCGGCGGGCTCTACCGCCGCCTGGTCTGGCTGACGCTGCTGCGGATCGTGCTGGTGACGCTGCTGCTGGCGGCATCGACGGTGTCGCTGCTGCGCCAGGAGGCCCGGGAACTCGACCCCAAGGAGCAGGTGCTCTACGGGGTCATCCTGGCCACCTACGTCGCCTCGCTGATCTACCTGTTCTTGCTGCGCGCCTCGACCGACCTGCACCGGCCGCTAGCCTGGGCGCAGATCGTCGGCGACGTGATCATCGCCGCGGCGCTGGTCTACATGACCGGCGGAGCCGAGAGCGTGGTGGTCTTCATGTTCCCGCTGACCGTGGTCAGCGCGGCGGTGCTGCTCTACCGGCGCGGGGCGGTGGTCTCGGCGGCGCTGAGCAGCGTGGCGCTGGTGGGAGTGGCGCTGACCCTCAACGGCGGGCTGCTGCCAGCGTCCTCTGGGGCTCCGGCGGTCGCCGCCATGCCGGCGCCCAAGCTGGCCTTCTTCGCCTCGGCCAACGTGGCGGCGATCTTCCTCACCGCGGCCCTGGCCAGCTATCTGGCCGAGCAGCTGCGCTCGGCGCGGGCTCGGCTGACGGTGCGCGAGTCGGAGTATCTGGCGCTGGAGCTGCTGCACGAGAGCATCGTGCGCTCGATCCCCAGCGGCATCGTCACCACCGACCGCTTCGGGCGGGTGACCTTCCTCAACCGGGCTGCCGAGCAGCTGACCGGAGCCTCCTTCAGCTTGGTGCTCAGGCGGCCGCTGGCGCAGCTGCTTCCCGATCTGGCCGAGCGACTGGGCTCCGGGGGTCCGCTGGAGCGCTTCGAGCTGGAGCACCGGGTGAGCGGCGAGCCCCGGCGGCTGGGGTTCACCGCCTCGCCGCTGCTCGACCGGCAGGGGCAGAAGCACGGCCACGTGCTCGCCTTCCAGGATCTCACCGCCATCCGCGCCATGGAGGAGGCGGTGCTGCGCTCGGAGCGGCTGGCGGGGGTGGGGACCATGGCCGCCGGCCTGGCCCACGAGCTGCGCAACCCACTGGCCTCGATGACTGGCTCGATCCAGATGCTGGCCCAGAGCAAGGTCTTCGACGAGGACGAGCGCCGGCTGATGAGCATCGTGCTGCGCGAGGCCGACCGGCTCAACGGGCTGATCGGCGAGTTCCTGCAGTTCGCCCGTCCGGCCCCGGCGCAGCTGGAGCCGATCGACCTACGCCAGGTGGTGAGCTCGACCTTGGAGCTGTTCGCCAACGACCCGACCCGGTCCGCGGTGCGGGTCAGGACGGCGCTGGAGGTCGAGCTGCCGGTGCTGGGGGACGCCGGCCAGCTGGGCCAGGTGCTGTGGAACCTGCTGGCCAATGCCGCCGACGCCATGCCCCAGGGCGGCGAGGTGGCGGTGCTCGGGGCGCTGAAGGGTGCCGAGGCGGAGCTGTCGGTGGTCGACCAGGGCAGCGGAATCCTCCCCGAGGACCTGCCCCACATCTTCGACCCCTTCTACACGACCAAGGAGATGGGAACCGGGTTGGGATTGGCCATCGTGCATGCCATCGTGCAGGCGCACCGAGGGCAGGTGACGGTGCACAGCGAGATCGGGCGCGGCAGCACCTTCTGCCTGCGGCTGCCGGTGCAGGCCCAGGCCCAGGCCGCGGGCGCCTAGCTCTTCTCGGAGATCGAGCAGCAACAGTCTGGAGGCAAAGCGCGCCATGGCGCGAATTCTGGTGGTGGACGACGAGCGGTCGATGCGCGAGTACCTCGAGGTGCTGCTGCGAAAGCTGGGGCACGAGGTGGTGCTCGCCGCGGAGGTGGCCCAGGCGGTGGCGCTGGCCGACTCGGACGAGTTCGACCTGGTGCTCAGCGACTTGAAGCTGGGGCGTGGCAGCGGCCTGGACGTGCTCAAGTCCTTCAAGGCGGCGCAGCCGCGCTGCGAGGTGGTGCTGATCACCGCCTTCGCGGCCATGGAGACCGCCATCCAGGCCATGAAGGCCGGCGCCTACGACTACGTCACCAAGCCTTTCAAGAACGAGGAGCTGTCGCTGCTGGTGGCCAAGGCGCTGGAGAAGCGCGAGCTGGCCCGCGAGAACGAGTCGCTGCGCATCAGGCTGGCCAGCCGCGAGCGGCCGGACGGCATGGTGGGCAGGGGCCCGGCCATGCAGCAGATCTTCTCGCTGGTGGAGAAGGTGGCCGCCGGCAAGACCACGGTGCTGGTGGTGGGCGAGTCGGGGGTGGGCAAGGAGCTGGTGGCGCGGGCCATCCATCAGCGCGGGCCGCGGGCCAGCGGCCCGTTCGTGCCCATCAACTGTGGCGCCATCCCCGAGGGACTGGTGGAGAGCGAGCTGTTCGGGCACGTGCGCGGCGCCTTCACCGGAGCCAACTCCGACCGCCCCGGCCTGTTCAAGGCCGCCAGCGGGGGCACCATCTTCCTGGACGAGATCGCCGAGCTGCCGCTGGCCGCCCAGGTCAAGCTCTTGCGGGCCATCCAGGAGAAGCGGGTCAAGCCGGTGGGCGGCACCCGGGACCTGGAGGTGGACGCGCGCATCATCGCTGCCACCAACCGCGACCTGGCCGAGGAGGTGAAGGAAGGACGCTTCCGCGAGGACCTCTACTACCGGCTCAACGTGATCCAGATCTTCGTGCCCGCCCTGCGCGAGCGGCGCGAGGACATCGCCGAGCTCGCCCAGAGCTTCATCGAGCGCTACGCCCGCGAGGCTGGGCGGGAGCGGCTGGTGCTGGCGCCGGAGGCTCTGGCGCTGATGCAGGCCTACCCGTGGCCGGGAAACGTACGCGAGCTGGAGAACGCCGTGGAGCGGGCAGTGACCCTGGCCGAAGGGCCGACCATCACTGCCGAGGTGCTGCCGGCCCAGATCCGCGGCGTCTCGGCGCTGGGCGGCGAGGACAGGGTGGAGCTACCAGCCACTGGGATGGACCTGCAGGGCCACCTCGACGATGTCGAGCGCCGCTTCCTCAAGCTGGCCTTGGACCGCAGCGGAGGGGTGAAGAAGGAAGCGGCCAGGCTGCTGGGGCTGACCTTCCGCTCGATGCGCTACCGGCTGGCCAAGCTGGGGCTGTCCACTCCGCGCGGAGGGGACCTGGACGACGCCGGCGCCGAGGAGGACGAGGGACCGCAGCCCTGAGCCCGGACTGCGCGGAGCCAGCGGATCAGCGGCCCGAGAGCTCGCGCCGCTTGGGGCGGTCGCCGGACGGCGTCGACGCCAGCCGCTGCACCCGCACCCGGCGGACCTGCCGCGGAGCGCGGTCCTGCACCGTGAACTGCAGCCCGCCGTAGAAGAACTTGTCGCCGACCTCCGGGATGCAGCCGGCCAGGTGGTTGAGGAAGCCGGCGAGAGTCTCGAAGTCGCCCTCGGGCAGCTCGATCGGGAAGGTCTGGCGGAAGGTCTCCAGTGGGACGCTCGCCAGCACCAGGAAGGAGCCGTCGGAGGCCGGATCGATGTCGGTCACCTCCTGGTCGAATTCGTCTCCGATCTCCCCGACGATCACCTCCAGCACATCCTCCAGCGTCACCAGCCCCACCACCCCGCCGTACTCGTCCACCACCAGCGCCATGTGGATCTTGAGCCGCTGCATCTCCCGCAGCAGCTCTCCCACCGGCTTGCTCCAGGGGATGAAGTGCGCCGGCCGCAGCAGGTCGTGGACCACGATCAGCTCGGGGTTGGCCAGCATCGACGCCAGGTCACGGGCGTGGAGGACCCCTACCACGTGATCGATGTCGCCCTGGTAGACCGGCATGCGCGAGTGGCCGTGCTCGGCCAGGGTCTCGAGGATCTCCCGCGGCGGGGTCGACAGCTCGAGGCTCAGCACCCGGGCCCGCGGGATCATCACGTCGCGGGCGGTGCGCTCGCTCATCGCGAAGATGTTCTTGATCAACCCCGGCCCCTGCGGGTCGATGCCCTCGCGCCCCGCCTCCTCCACCAGCAGCCGTTGCAGGTCCTCCAGCGCCGGCCGCGGCGGTCCGAAGCTCGCCCGGCCACCCCACGGGCGCACGAGCAAGTCGATGGTGCGAGCGGCCAGCGACAGCGGCAGCTGGAGCAGCCGGGACAGCAGCAGCACCGGCGCCGCCGCCCGGGCCGCGGCCCGCGGAGGGTTGGCGTCGGCCAGCGCCCGGGCCGCCACGTCGAAGGCGGTGGCGATGGCCGCGGTGAGCAGGCCGCCGGCGATCAGCCCGACCAGCGAGCCCAGGTGCGGAGCATGGGCGCTGCTCCAGGGACCGAGCCAGAGCGCGCCGGCGGCGGCACCCAGGGTGGCGCTCAAACTGAGCGAGAACACCAGCGCGGCCCGCACCGCGGCGAAGGTCGCCTCGGGGCGGGACTTGAGCGAGGTGAAGGACTCCAGCGCTCGCGGCGAGGCCCCCGAACCCTTGACCGCCTCGACCGATGCGGAGAGCAGCGCCCACTCGGCCGCCGCCGCCAAAGCGTGGAGCAGCGCGAAGAGGAAGGCCGAAGCCGCCAGCAGGATCGGACTCATCGCTGGGAAGAGGCTACCTCCGCCGCGGGCCGGCGGCGAATTTCGGATGGTGCCCAAAAGACGATAGCTCGCGAGCAGCAGGAGGCTTTGAGCGGCTGCCCCGCTGGCCCATAATGTCCCCCGCCCGACGCACCCCCACGGAGAGCCGATGAGATCGCGACGATGGCTTTGGACCCTGCCGGCTCTGTGGGTGGCGGCAGCCGGCTGCGACGGCCAGACCGGCCCCAGGCTCTATCAGGCCACCGATCGGGCCCCGACGATCTCCGAAGACGAGATCCTCGGCCTGGAAAAGCTAGGCCCGACCCTGGTGGAGGTGGACGGGGTCTTCAAGGGAGTAAACTTCGGGGTCTACTCGGCGCGGGCGGAGAAGGTGCAACTGCTGCTCTTCGACGACCCAGAGTCCAACCGCGCCACCCGCACCTTCGACATGGTGCGCTTCGGGAACGACGTCTGGAACCTCTACGTCGAGGGCGTCGGGCTCGGCCAGCACTACGGCTACGTGGCCTTCGGCCCGAACTGGACCTACGACGAGCAGTGGTTCCCGGGATCGATCAAGGGGTTCAAGTCCGACGTCGACTCGCAGGGCAACCGCTTCAACCCCAACAAGCTGCTCTTCGATCCCTACTGCAAGGTCTTCAACCGCGATCACGACTGGGGCAAGGGCAGCGCCGGTACCGGGCCCTATCGGACCCAGCAGACCTACGGCGCGGCAATGAAGTGCCGAGTGGTCAAGAGCAGCTACCAGTGGGGCGCGGCCGAGGATGACTGGCGCCTCAAGCGCCAGCAGGCGAGCTTCCCTGGGCACAACCGCAACGAGCTGATCCTCTACGAGGTGCACGCCAAGGGGTTCACCGCCAGCCCGGCCTCGGGGGTCGATCATCCGGGCAGCTACCGCGGCTTCGGGGAGAAGGCCGACTACCTGGCCGAGCTGGGCGTGACCGCGGTCGAGCTGATGCCGGTCTTCGAGAAGCCGCTCGACGGCGGCTACTGGGGCTACCAGACGCTCAACTTCTTCGCCCCCGAGCAGAGCTACGCCTTCCGACGCGAGCAGTCCCAGGTCATCGACGAGTTCAAGTGGATGGTCGAGGAGCTGCACAAGCGCGGCATCGAGGTGATCCTCGACGTGGTCTACAACCACACCGGCGAGGGCGGCCTGTGGCGCGAGAAGATCAAGCAGCGCGACTCCTCCACTCCCGACAACCTGATCAACCTCGACTCCGAAGAGGTGGCCTCGATCTACTCCTATCGAGGTCTGGACAACGCCGCCTACTACGCCCTGTCATTCGACGGGCGCACCTATTGGAACAACACCGGCGTCGGCCAGGACACCCGCTGCAACGCCCGACCGTTCCAGAAGCTGATCCTCGACTCGCTGCACTACTGGGTCGAGGAGATGCACGTCGACGGCTTCCGCTTCGACCTGGCACCGGTGCTGGGGGAGAAGGACGGCGACTACAACAACTGGGACGACGTGAAGAAGACGGTGCTGCAGAAGATCGCCGATGACCCGGTGCTGCAGAAGTACAACACCCGCATCGTCGCCGAGCCGTGGGCCGCCGGCGGGCCCGGGATGAAGCTCGGCGCCTTCCCCTCGTCCAGCAACAAGGCCGGGGAGGGCTGGGGCGAGTGGAACGGACACTTTCGCGATTGGTGGCGCAGCTTCCTCAACCAGAAGGGCGAGAAACCAACCGGCGGCGTGACCGACGACGCGAATTGGGTCCTCAATACCAAGGTCGGCGGTGACAAGGGAGATGACGGCGGCGCCGTCGTGACCGGTTCCAGCGCGTTATTCAGCTGGAACGGCCGCCGGCCCTACCACTCGATCAACTTCATCACCGTCCACGACGGCTTCACGCTGTACGACCTGACGAGCTACGACAAGAAGCGCAACGAGTGCAGCCCGCTCAACTCGATCTGCTGCACCTCGCCCACCAGCCCGTTCTGCGACATCGTCAGCGGCGAGGACAACAACCGCTCGCGCAACTGGGGCGACGTCGTTGGGAACGTACCCAAGCTCAAGTGCGACCCGCTCCCGCCGGGCCCGGACAAGGACGCCTGCTACCGCTACTGGTATCCCTGGGCCGATCAGAACAAAGAGCCGGTGAAGCGTCAGGTAATGCGCGGCGCCTTTGCAGCGATGCTGCTGAGCCAGGGCACTCCGATGCTCTACGGCGGCGACGAGTGGCTGCGCACCCAGCTCGGCAACAACAACGCCTACACGACCCAGGCCGACAACGAATACAACTGGTTCGACTGGGGAAGCTGGGAGGCCCGCGACGAGAAGTGGCGGATGTTCGACTTCGTCAAGAAGCTGGTCAGTTTCCGCAAGAGCCACGGCTACGCTCTGGCTCCCGAGGACTACGGCAAGGGAGCGCACTTCACCTGGAAATCCCCCTCGGGCGGCGGGGCAAACTGGGGAAGCAAGAGCTTGATGCTCCATTACGACGACCCGAGCCGGGGGCCGGAGCTGCTGGTGCTCATCAACATGGAAGGCAGCGTGGAGATCGATGTCGCGGTCGGAACCAATGAGGTGCCATTCACCCTCCCGGCTCTCTCCGGGAACCGGAAATGGGTCCGCCGGCTCGACACTCAGCGCGCCTTCGACATGGACAACTACGCCGCCGCCGGCGCCCGCACCTCCAGCAACATCGACCTCGACGGCAAGACAGCCGTTGGCTCGAGCTACGGGGTCAAGACCGGGAGCATCGTGGTCCTGGAGGCGGTGCCGTGAAAGGGACCATGACGAGAAGCCTGGGACTGCTGGTGGGCCTGCTGGCGCTCCTCCCGTCAGGCGCGCAGGCGGAAGTGCTGCCCGATCGATTCAGCGCCGGCGGCTACTTCCGCATCATGACCCGCCCCGACTTCCAGGGCGGCGACAGCAAGCTCGGGTACTGGAACCTCTACGGCCGGCTGCTCAACGAAGGTCCGTGGGGCGCATTGGAGCTGCAGCTGAGCCTGCTGCAGGCGGCCCCGGGGCGCGCCGACCCGTGGGCGGCGGTCCACGCCAAGATCGAGGGCGGCTCCTTCGCCAACACCGACCTCGGACGCGGCAACCTGGCCAAGTACGCCGCCACCCAGCTCTACGTCCAGGCCGGCAACATCCTCTTCGAGCACGTCACCTGGCAGCTGGGGACGCTCTGGACCCAGTTCGGCGACCTCGGGCTCTACGACATGCGCCCGGCGGAGATCTTCTTCGACACCGTCGGCGCATCGATGAAGTACGCCGCTCCGTCCTACGAGGTGCTGGTGGGAGTCGGAGATGCCGGCTGGGCCATCCGCAATCTCAACTACTCGACCATCCTCACCGCTGGCGGCACCGCCAAGCTCAAGCTCAAGGGCTTCGAGCTGGGCGCCGGCGGCCAATATCGCTACGAGCCAGCGGTCCCCGGCAATCGCAACGCCCCCTACCAGACCCCGGGCATCGGCTACGAGGACTACCTGCGCCACGAGGTGGTGAAGAGCTGGCTGCAGAACCATCCGGGACAGGAGGACCTGTTCCCCAACCCGGTGGCGACCTCCAATGCCTCCTTCAAGGCCGTCGGCTACCTCGGCTTCGGCGGGGTCGGGCCGCTGCGCTGGAACAACCTCTTCGCCAACTTCCTCAAGCTCCACCCCGACAGCAACTACGTCGAGAACTACAACGGGCGCGACTACACCATCTATGTGGCCGGCCTGACCAACGAGCGCTATCAGGTCAACGTCGGCAACGAGATGCAGCTCAGGATCGTCGACGGCTGGCTCGACGCGGTCTGGGGCGTGCTCTACGGCAACTACTGGGACCTCAGCAACGCCATCGCCCCCGGGGACTACAACCGCACCTTCTATTCCACCGTCCTGCGGCTGCAGCTCTACGCCACCGCCAACCTCCACCTGCTGCTCGAGGGCAGCCTGGCGCGCGAGCACTCGACCAACGGTAATTTCTATCGCCAGCACGTCGATTCGGTCTTCCAGAACGACAAAGGCGTGGTCGATTCGCGCGGTCTGCAGTTCGGCGACAGCGATACTCGCGACACGCAGCAGGTGAAGGGAGGGATCATCCTCAACCCCAACGGCCGCGGGGTCTTCACCCGGCCCTCGCTGCGGCTGCTGGCCGGCGTGCAGCACTCCAACCAGCAGACTGCCTACGGAAACGGGTTCGTCGACAGCCTGGACCAGTTCAACCGATTTGCGCCGACCGAGAGCCACTGGCACGTGGTGGCGGCGCTCGAGGCCGAAGCATGGTTCTGAAACGAATTCTGCCGCTGCTGGCGGTGGCGCTGGCCGCCTGCCTGCCGCGGCCGGCGGTGATGCGCGCCCCGGAGAAGACGACGGTGGTGGTGGCCTATGTCGTCGATGGCGATCGCGACGGCTCCATCTCGGACGTCCCGGCGGGGCTGCGGCGCGACGTCGAGGAGGCGCTGCGCCAGCGCGGCCTGGAGGTGAAGTCGCTGGCCTTCGACAGCTACGCCAAGGTCTTCCGGAACGTGCGCGACAGCCAGCGGCGTCTGGCCAAGCTCACCAACTCCGATGCTGGCCTGGTGCTGCTGGTGGAGACCAAGGCGGCTTTCTTCTCGCCGCTCAACGGCCGCTACCGCTGGACTGTCTATGCGCGCATGACCGCTGCTCGGAAGGATGGAGTGGCCCCGCTCATGGCAATGGTGGACGAGCCGGCCTTCCTCGACTACGAGCACGAGCGAGAGCCGCAGGCGCTGGAAACGGCTGCCGGGGCCATCGCCCGCCGCGCCGGGGCACTGCTCGACGACTTCCTTGGCTCGGTCGAAGGCACCTCGCCCTCCGGCAGCGCCGCCGATCCTCGAGCGCAGGCGATCTACTTCGTGATGGTCGATCGCTTCGTCAACGGCGATCGTACCAACGACGGCAAGGTCGATCTCAGCGATCCGGCGGCCTTCCACGGCGGGGACCTGCAGGGAGTCATCGACCGGCTGGACGATCTCAAGGCGATGGGCGTGGGGACGCTGTGGCTGTCGCCGGTCTTCCAGATGCGCACCGAGAAGTTCTTCGGGCACGGCGCCTTTCACGGCTACTGGACCGAGGACCTGACGCGGGTCGAGCCGCGTTTAGGCGACGAGGCGCTGCTGCGCAAGCTCTCTGACGAGCTCCACCGCCGCGACATGCGACTGGTGCTCGACCTGGTGCTCAACCACGTGGCCATGGACGCGCCGCTGACTCGCGCTCATCCCGACTGGTTCCACCGCCAGGGCGCGCTGGAGAACTGGAGCGATCCCGAGCAACTGGTCAACCGCGACGTCCACGGGCTGCCGGATTTGGCGCAGGAGAAGCCCGAGGTCTACGACTTCCTGCTCCAGGCCTCGCTCCGCTGGATCGAAGCCGCCCGCCCCGATGGCTTCCGGCTCGACGCCGTCAAGCACGTCCCCCAGAGCTTCTGGGCCCGGTTCAACGACGCGGTTCGCGCTCGCGCCGGCTCCGGGTTCCTGCTACTGGGGGAGATGCTTGACGGCGACGCGGCGCTCATCGCCCGTGTCCAGCGCCAGGGCCACTTCGGCGCCATGTTCGACTTCCCGCTCTACTTCGCGCTGGTCGACGTCTTCTGCCGCGACCAGAGCGCGCTCAAGCTGGGTGCCGCCCTCACCGCCGACCGCGCTTACGACGATGCCGACTCGCTGGTGACGCTGCTCGACAACCACGATCTGCCGCGCATCGCCTCCGACTGCGGCGGGGATCTGGCGCGCGTCCGCCGTGCGCTGGCCTTTCAGCTGACCGCCCGGGGAACGCCGTCGCTGACCTGGGGGACCGAGTGCGCCTCCGCAGGAAAGGGCGAGCCCGAGAATCGCGCCGACCTGTGCCAGGGCCCTCAGCCTCTGCGCGACGACATCTCGGAGCTGCTGGCCGCCCGCCGCGCTCACCCTGCGCTGGTGCGCGGGGCCCCGAGGGTCCTTGCGGCCAGCGAGGCGCTGTTCGCCTACGCCCGCATCTCCAATGACGAGGCGGCACTGATCGCCGTCAATCAAGGAGACTCGGCGGTGGAGGTCGAGGCGCCCCAGGCGCTCGCCGGCGTCTGGCGCGACGTGCGCTCGGGCCGAGAGCTGGGGCGGTCGGCGGTGCCGGTCCCGGCGCGCTCAGTGCTGGTGGCGGTGCAGACGGCGCCGCGGCCCGGTGGCTTCGCCGAGATCGCGGCCCAGGCGCGGCAGCAATCGCGGCGCGGGGAGCGCAAGCGGCTGGTGCAGGTGCACGCCATTGGAGGGCCTGCCGACGGAGACCTGTTCCTGGTCGGCTCGGGCCCGGAGATGGGCGCCTGGAATCCTGAGATGGGCCTCGGTCCGCTGGATTCCCAGGGGCGGGCGCAGGCGTCGCTGCCCGAGGGTTCGGTCTACGAATACAAGCTGGTGGTGAAGCGGCGCGGCGGAACTGAGTGGGAGCGCCGGGGCAACCGGGCGCTCTTCGTCCGCGAGGGAAGCGAGCCCTTGAAGGTCGACATTTCCTGGAACAGCTGAGGGCTGCTCCAGTTCGGAGGTGGCCGTGCGATCGTTCGCAGCAGCGGTCCTGCTCTTGGCAGCGGCCTGTTCGAGTCAGCCGACCGGAGGCGCCGACGGCGGGCACGATGCCGGGCGCCGGGACGCCAACGACATCCAGCTGCCCGATTCTGGCGATCCCGGAAGCGACGCCGGCCAGCCTGGCGAGGATGCCTCGACGCCCGACGCCGGCGGACCGGCCATCGGGTGGTGCAACGTCCAGCCGGTACAGGTCTCGGTCCGTCCCAACGAAGCGGCGACCATCCTCGGGCAGGTCTACGTCCCCGGACTGACCGAGCCGGCGGGCCAGGGTGCGGGAGTGGCGGCGGAGCTGGGCGTGGGCCCGACCGGCTCCGACCCGCGTGCCAGCTCCGGGTGGACTTGGACTGCGGCCTCCTACGACAGCGACGTCGGCAACAACGACCAGTACCGGGCCACCGCGAGCTCCGCGACCGTCGGAGACCTCGCCTACGCCTTCCGATTCAGCATCGGCTCGCGCGAGCCGTTCTACTGCGACACCGACGGCAACGACGGCAGCGCCGGAGGCTTCAGCCCGATGTCGCTGGGGACGCTGCACGTCGGTGGTCGCAAGGTCGACTGGTGCGGGTTGTCGGCGGCGATCCCGGCCAGCATCGGATTGGGCGGCAAGTCGCAGGTCAAGGCGCAGGTGCTGGTCAGCGGCGTCACCGACTCGGCCGGGCAAGGCGCGCAGATCGAGTCCGAGGTGGGAGTGGGGCCCTCCGGCACGGACGCGTCGACCGCCGTCGGCGGCTGGACCTGGAACGCGGCGACCTACCTGGGCGACATCGCCCAGAACGACGAGTACTCGGCGCTGATTGCGCCGCCCCTCGGCGACTGGGCCATCTCCTACCGCTTCCGCTACCAGGGCGGGGACTGGCTCTACTGCGATCTCGACGGCAACAACGGCTCAGCCTATTCGGCGAGCCAGCAGGGCGCGCTCGCCGTCAATCCACCCTGGGTCGGGCTCAAGCCGCTGGTGTCCGCGCTGGAGCTCGGCGGCTCGCAGATCCTGGTCACCGGCGAGATCTACTCCGGTGCCCTGACCGACGCGGCGGGCCAGGGCACTGGCGTCACCGCCGAGGTGGGTTACGGGCCCAGCGGCAGTGACGCTTCGGGCAGCGGCTGGACCTGGACCGCGGCCAGCTACCGTGAAGACAGCGGCAATGGCTCGCCGCCAGCCAATGACCTCTACGGCGGCTGGATTGCCCTTCCGACGACCGGCAGCGTCGACATTGCCATGCGCTTCCACGTGGCCGGCCAGACCTTCCTCGCCGACCTCGACGGCAGCACCAACGGCTATCAGCCGGCGCAAAACGCGCAGGTTGCGGTCGCCGCTGCGGGCACCGACCTCAATTGGTGCGACCTGCAGTACCCGGCATCGACCACGGCGGCGGTCGGCGCGAACAGTCCGACCATCTACGGCCAGATCTACATCAGCGGCGTGACCCCAAACCCCGGGGCGGACACGCGCGTCGTCGCCCAGCTCGGCTTTGGACCCGAGGGCGGCGCGGCATCCAGCGATCCCCGGACCGACAAGTGGATATGGATCCCGGCCAGCTACAACTCGACCTGCACGACCTGCGGGGCCAATAACGACGAATACAGCGCGGTGATCAAGGCGCCGGCCACCGCCGGGACCTACCGCTACGCCTATCGCTTCCGCTTCCTGCAGGGCTGGGTCTACTGCGGCAAGAACGGGAGCCTCGATGGGGTGGGCTTCGCTCCCGCCGAGGCAGGAACCCTGACCATCCAGTAGCCGGGCTGCCGAGCGCCTGCTGCCGACTGGCAGGCAATGTCCGGCCGCAGACGGTGCTGCTCACTCGAAGTCCTGGGGTAGACTTTCGCGCCATGGCAGAGGTCACTCTCGAGCGTCTGGAGAAGCGGTACGGCGAGAACCCGCCGACGGTCAGCGACGTGTCGCTGACCATCAGGGACGGCGAGTTCCTGGTGCTGGTCGGGCCCTCGGGCTGCGGCAAGTCCACCACCCTGCGGATGATCGCCGGGTTGGAGGAGATCAGCGGCGGCGAGCTGCGCATCGGCGGCAAGCGGATGAACGAGGTCCACCCCAAGGACCGCGACATCGCCATGGTGTTCCAGAGCTACGCGCTCTATCCGCACATGTCGGTGCGCGAGAACATGGCCTTCGGTCTGAAGATGCGCGGCCTGCCCAAGTCAGAGATCGACGTCCGGGTGAACGAGGCCGCCCAGATGCTCGACCTGGCCCCTCTGCTCGAGCGAAAGCCCAAGGCGCTCTCCGGCGGGCAGCGGCAGCGGGTGGCCATGGGCCGGGCCATCGTCCGCAGGGCCCAGGTCTTCCTCTTCGACGAGCCGCTCTCCAACCTCGACGCCAAGCTGCGCGTGCAGATGCGCGCTGAGATCGCCAAGCTCCACCAGACGCTCAAGACCACCATCATCTACGTCACCCACGACCAGGTGGAGGCGATGACCCTGGCCGACCGGATTGCCGTCCTGCACGCCGGGGTGCTGCAGCAGCTGGCGACCCCGCTCGAGCTGTACGAGCGGCCGGCCAACCGCTTCGTCGCCGGCTTCATCGGCTCGCCCGGGATGAACTTCTGCGACGCAGTGGCGGGCGGCGGCGCGGTGCAGGCCTTCGGCGCCTCGCTGCCGCTGCCCAAGCGGCTCGAGGGCTTCAGCGGGCCCTGCGTGGTGGGCGTTCGCCCGGAGCACGTCGACGAGAAGCCGGGCGAGGGGAAGGTGGCGGTGGCGCTGGACGTGGATCTGGTCGAGCCGCTGGGCTCGGAGACCTACGTCGCGGGCATCGTCCCCGGGGCCGAGAAGGCGCGGGTGATGGCCCGCACCGGCTCGCGCACCCCGGTCAAGGCCGGCCAGAAGATGACGCTCTATCTCACCGCCGAGCAGCTGCACTTCTTCGCCCCCGGCGACAACGGCAAGGCGCTCTAAGGAGCCGCGGATGGCTTCCGCTACCTTCGTCCTGCTCCTCTCCGGCGCCCTGGCAGCCCAGGCCCCTGCGGCCAGCGCCCAGCCGCGCGGCCCGGTGGAGCTCGTCCTCTGGCACAGCTACTCGGGCGCCGAGCAGAAGGTGTTCGAGGGGCTCGTCGCGGAGTGGACCGCCGGCCACCCGGAAGTCCGGGTGACCGCGCTGCCCATCCCCTACGACGCCTTCGCCGACAAGCTCACCTCGGCCATCGGCGTGGGGAAGGGGCCGGACCTCTTCGTCTTTGCCCACGACCGGCTGGGCGGCTGGGCCAGCCAGGGGCTGGTCGAGCCGATCCAGCACTACCTCGACGCGGCCGCGGTGGACCGCTTCTTCCCGTCGGCCCTGAGCGCGCTCACCTTCCCCCAGGGCAGCCGGATGCTCTACGGACTGCCGCTGGCGATGAAGTCGCTGGCGCTGATCTACGACCGCTCGAAGGTGCCGCAGCCGCCGCGCACCCTGGACGAGCTGAAGGCCGAGGCGCGCCGCCTCACCGACGTGGCCGGCTATGGCCTGGTCTTCGACTGGGCCAACACCTACAGCGAGGCGGGCTTCCTCCATGCCTTCGGCGGCGCCATTCTCGACCCCGCGGGCAGGCCGGCGCTCGACTCGGCTGGCAACGCCGCTGCGCTGGGCTTCGTGCGAACGTTGCGCGACGAGGGGCTGTTGCCGCGCGAGGTGACCGGGGCCATGGTCACCAGCATGTTCAACGACGGCAAGGCGGCGATGATCGTCGCCGGGCCGTGGGTGTTGCACGATCTGGAGAAGTCTGGACGGCCGATCGGCGTGGCGCCGCTGCCGGCGGGTCCGGCGGGGCCGGCGCGGCCCTACCTCGGCGTCGAGGCGCTCATCCTCTCGGCGCGCAGCGCCCACAAGAGCGAGGCGATGGCGCTGATGCTCGCCTTGACCGACGACGCCGGCGCCAAGAAGCGCCTGGCCGAGGCCGGGCAGCCGGTTGCCAACCGCCGAAGCTGGGCGGGGAGCGAAGACGCCGCTCTGCAGGGCTTCCGCGCTCAGGCCGAGCTGGCGATCCCGATGCCCACTGCTCCGGCCATGCGCCACGTCTGGACCCCAGTGGACGCCGCGCTGGCCAAGGCCATCGCCCGAGGCGAGGACGCCGCCGGCTCGCTGGCCGAGGCCCAGAAGCGCGTGGTCGCCAACGTCGAGGTGAGCGACCGCGACGAGCCGGTGGAGGTGGTTGCCAAGGGCGCCGAGGAGGTCCTTGAGAAGGCCCGGGCGCAGGCCGCCGATCCCGAGCGGCTGCTGCCCGAGGGGCGCTTCGAGGCGATGGTGCTCAAGCTGGAGTCGCAGGGGCCCGGCCCGCTGGGCCGCTGGTGCTCGGCGGTGCAGCGCGGCTTCGCCAAGGAAAGCGGCTGCCAGATCGATCAGGCCTTGGCCAATCTCGCCGACCTCGCGGACGCCAAGGCGGGGCCGGCCCTCGCCTGGAATGCGGACAAGACCGAGGTGACGGCAGCGCTGCGCGCCGCCGACGGCCGCGTGGCCCTGGTGCGGGGCGGCGCCCCGGTGCGGCAGGCGGACACCTGGCGCTACGTGTTGGGCGCGCTGCTCGCGGCGCTGGCGGTGCTGGCGCTGGTCTACCGGCGTGAGCTGGCGCCGCATCTCGGGGCCTATGCCTACGTCTTCCCGGCCATCGCCTCGGTGGTGGTGCTGGTCTTCCTGCCCTTCGGCTACGGGCTCTCGCTGGCATTCTACGATGTCACTCCGACCCGCGAGCGCTTCGTCGGACTGACCAACTTCCTCGACATCATCCTCGCGCGCAGCCAGGGCGACGCTCACAGCTTCTACTTCACCCTGGGAATGACCGCGCTCTGGACCGTGGTCAACGTCACCCTCCACGTGGCCATCGGGCTGGCGCTGGCGCTGGTGCTGCAGGACCCCAAGCTGCGCTTCCGCAACGTCTACCGGGTGCTGCTGATCATCCCCTGGGCCATCCCCAACTACATCACCGCGCTGATCTGGAAGGCGATGTTCAACGCCGAGTACGGGCTCATCAACCGGGTCTTCGGGCTGCAGGGCTTCTCCTGGTTCGACCACCCGGTGAGCGCCTTCTTCGCCAACCTGGCGACCAACGTCTGGCTCGGCTTCCCGTTCATGATGGTCACCGCGCTGGGGGCGCTGCAGTCGATCCCGCGCGAGCTCTACGAGGCGGCCGACGTCGACGGCGCCGGGCGCTGGCGCAAGTTCAGCAGCGTGACCCTGCCGCTGCTCAAGCCGGCGCTCATCCCGGCGATCATCCTGGGCACCATCTGGACCTTCAACCTCTCCTTCAACGTCATCTACCTCGTCTCGGGCGGCATGCCCGACGGCGCCACCGACATCCTGGTGACTCAGGCCTTCCGCTACGCCTTCGAGCAGTACCGCTACGGCTATGCCGCCGCCTACGCCACGATCATCTTCGTGATCCTGCTGGGCTACACGCTGATCACCAACCGCATCACCAAGGCCACCGAGGGGGCCTTCGAATGAGCTCGCCCGACCTCGCCCTCGCTCCCTCGTCTCCGGCGCCGCTGGCGCACAAGCGCTCAGGCTTGTCCTGGCTTCCGATGACCGCCCGCCACGCGGTGCTGATCGCCTTCACCGTGGCGGTGCTCTGGCCGGTGCTGTGGGTGCTGAAGATGGCCTTCGAGCCCGGCCAGGACTTCGCCTTCTCGATCTCGCCGATTCCGACCCAGGTGACGCTGGAGAATTTCATCCGCCTGATGAAACACAGCGATGCCGCCGGCCACTGGCTGTTCGGGCGGCAGCTGTGGAACTCGGTCGCCGTCTCCGCCGGCTCGGCGTTGCTGGGCATCTTCCTGTCGGCCACCGCCGCCTACGCCTTCAGCCGCTTCAACTTCCCCGGCCGACGCGCCGGGCTCATCGCCTTCCTGGCGACCCAGATGTTCCCGGGGACGATGATGATGATCCCTCTCTACCTGCTCTTGAACTACCTGGGCCTGCTCGACACGCAGCTGGGGCTGATCCTGGTCTACTCGACCACCTCGGTCCCGTTCAGCACCTGGATGCTCAAGGGCTACTTCGACACCATCCCCAAGGAGCTGGAGGAGGCGGCCACCATCGACGGCGCCAGCCGTTCGCGGATCTTCTGGACCATCGTGATTCCGCTGGCGGCGCCGGCCATCGCCGTCACCGCGCTCTTCTCCTTCATGACCGCCTGGAACGAGTACATCCTGGCGGCCAAGTTCATGGACTCGGAGGTCCACTACACGCTGCCGGTGGTGGTCAATTCGGCGATTGGCTCCAAGAGCGTGCGCTGGGGCGACTTCGCCGCCGGCGCGGTGCTGGTCTCGACCCCGGTGGTGGTGCTCTTCCTGGCGCTGCAGCGCTACATCGTCGGTGGGCTTACCGCAGGCGGCGTGAAGGGCTGAGAGGTCGCGCGTCCTGGGAATCGAATTGGCGGAACCGAAGTGGCTGACCGCCCTGGTGGCGATGCTCGAGCGGCAGCGGCGGGGATTCCTCAACCGCCACGTCGCCCGGCTGCGCCTGTTGCGGAGCAATCCGGTTCCGGTCTTCTACGACCCGCACTATCGGCTGCCGCTCCCCTCGATCGAAGCGGCGAGGGGAGTCGAGCCGCGGCGCGCCGACTTCGTCGCCTGGTACCTGCTGATGCGCGAGGTGATAAGCCCCTCGGAGCTGCGGGTTCCGGGCCGAGTGGTCTACTCCGAGCTGTCGCTGGTCCACACTCCGCAGCTGCTCGAGGCGCTGGGACGCAAAGAGACACTGGCCTCGGTCTACGCGGTCGATCCCTCCGATCTCCCGGTCGACGAGACGCTGAGCTCGGTGCGGCTGGCGGCGGGCGGCACGGTGGCGGCGGCCCGGCTGGCACTCAAGCGCCGCGGCCCAGTGGTCAACCTGCTCGGCGGCTTCCACCACGCCTTCCCCGAGAAGGCGGGCGGAATGTGCCCGGTCAACGACCTGGCCATCGCCCTGGCGGTGGCCAGGGCCGAGGGCTTTACCGGCCAGGCGGTGATCATCGACCTCGACGCCCACCCGCCTGACGGCACGGCGGCCTGCCTGAGCGGCGACGCGAGAGCCTGGATCGGCTCATTGTCCGGCTCGCGCTGGGTCGAGCTTCCGCCCGAAGTCGACGAGACAGTTCTCCCCGAGGGCTGCCCCGACGAGCGCTACCTCGAGGCGCTGAGCGGAATGCTGTCGCGCATGCCCTATCCCGACCTCGCGTTCGTCATCGCCGGCGGCGACGTGTTGGCCGGCGACCGGATGGGCCGGCTCGGGTTGACCCTGGACGGCGCCCGGCGCCGGGATTTAATGGTGGCTGAGGCGCTGGGCGAGGTTCCCAGCGTGTGGGTCCCGGGCGGCGGCTACCACCGCGATGCCTGGAAGATCCTCGCCGGGACGGTGCTGGCGCTCACCCGGCACACCCGGGCGCGCATCCCCAGGCACTTTGACCCGCTGGAGGCGCGCTACGCCCAGATCTGGGAGACCTTCGGCACCGAGCAGCTGGGCAGCGAGCCGTTCCTGACCGATGCCGACCTCGACGAATCGCTGTTGCGGACAGGCGCCGGGACCCGGCTGTTGCTCGGCTTCTTCAGCGCCGAGGGCATCGAATTCGCGCTGCACCAGGTGGGAATCCTCGGGCACCTGCAACGGCTGGGCTACCGCAACTTCCACGTCGAGACTTCAGCGGCCAATCCCGGTGATCGGCTGCGCCTCATCGGCGAGTCCGACGGGGTGGAGCACGTGCTGGTGGAGGCGGTGCTGGAGCGGCGAAAGATCGACTCGGCGGACGCTCTCTACATGCACTGGCTGGAGCTGCGCAATCCCAAGGCCCAATTCAGCGAGCGGCGGCCGCAGCTGCCGGGGCAGAGCATGCCCGGGCTGGGGCTGGCGCGCGAGGCCGGCGAGTTCGTGCTGCACATGGCGCGCAAGATGGGAATGCAGGCGCTGACCTATCGGCCGGCCTGGTACCACATGGCCTACACTGCCCGGTACCACTTCCAGTTCGTCGATCCGGTGCAGCAGGGACGCTTCGAGGCGATGATGCGCGACCTGGGCGCGCTGCCGCTGCGCGAGGTGACGGTGGCCTTCTCCGAGGGGCGGGTGCGGTGCAACGGCGAGCCATGTCCCTGGGAGCCGGCGGAGATGGTCCACTGGATTTCCGGGCGGCGCGTTGACCGCAAGGCGGTCGAGCACGAGCGGGTGCGGGTGCGCTACGAGATCGTTCCCGGGCAGAGCGACGAGCGTGCCTGATGGATGTCAAGCCGAGTCGCGTTGACCCGCTCTGGACTGCTTGCTATCCCATCCGCCATGAACGCGCGCGTCTACGTCACCCTGAAGCGAGGTGTCCTCGATCCCCAGGGCAAGGCGGTGGCCCGGTCGCTGGGAGCGCTGGGGTTCGGCGAGGTCGAAGACGTGCGGCTGGGCAAGCTCATCGAGCTGCGCCTCGAGGGAAAGGACCCCGCGGCCGCCAAGGCGCGCCTCGAAGAGATGTGCAAGCGGCTGCTCGCCAACACCGTGATCGAAGATTACCGGATCGAGATCGGTTGACCGGGTCGGCGCCGCCGAGCGCCGCACAGAGGGGAGCGCCATGCGCTTCGGAATCGTCGTCTTCCCCGGCTCCAACTGCGACCACGACGCCTACCACGTGGCCAGGCACGTGCTCGGCCAGGACGCAGTGTTTCTCTGGCACAAGGACCGGGACCTGCAGCGCTCGGACGCGATCATCCTGCCGGGCGGTTTCTCGTATGGCGACTACCTGCGCTGCGGCGCCATCGCCCGGCTGTCGCCGATCATGGAAGAGGTGGTCGCCTTCGCCAACAAGGGCGGCCCGGTGCTGGGAATCTGCAACGGCTTCCAGATCCTGACCGAGGTCGGCCTGCTGCCCGGAGCGCTGATGCGCAACCGCTCGCTCAAGTTCATTTGCGAGCCGGCTCGCCTTCGGGTGGAGCGCTCCCAGGCCCTCTTTACCCGGAAGTACCAGGCCGGCGAGCTCATCCGTCTCCCGGTGGCCCACGCCGAAGGCGCCTACTTCATCGATCGGGAAGGCCTGGCGCGGCTGGAGGGCGAGGGGCGGATCGTCGTGCGCTACGTCGACGAGCGGGGCGAGGCCAGCCCCGAGGGAAACCCCAACGGCGCGGTGTCCAACATCGCCGGAATCTGCAGCGAGCGCGGCAACGTGGTCGGCATGATGCCGCACCCCGAGCGCGCCAGCGAGGCGGTGCTCGGCGGCGTGGACGGCCGGCGCATCTTCGAGGCTCTTTCATGAGAACTCCTGCCTGCCTGACCTGCCTCACGCTGCTGGCGCTTCCGCTGCAGGCCTGGGCTCGCCCCATTAGCCGGGTGCTCGACCTCGCGGTGGGCGCCGAGCAGTTCTTCCACCTCGACTCGAGCGCGGTGGTGGTGGACGACCCGGCGGTGGCGACCGCCGAGCAGTTGCCGGCCGAGGAAGTCCTGGTCACCACCAAGGCCGCCGGCCGGGCGCTGGTCTTGGTGTGGGTGTCAAACGCCATCGAGGCAGTGCGGCTGCGAATCCACGAGAAAGGCAGCCAGCCGCCGGCGCTGCCGGCCAGCGAGGCCCAGCTGTTGGCCACCAAGAAGTCCTGCCCGGGAATGAGGATCTCGGCCGAGGGAGGCAAGCGCGCGCTCGAGGTGAGCGTGGACAGTCCCTCCTGCCGCGATTCCCTGCGTGCGCTGTTCGCCAGCGACGATTTTCTGGCCGGCGACCTCTCGCTCAACTTCTCGCACGAGATGATGCAGGTGCAGCTGTCGGCGATCGTCGCCGAGCTCAAGAAGCGGGGCGTGAGCGGCTTCGCACTCTCGTACCAGGGCGTGGCGCTGGTGGTGCGCGGCAAGGCCACCCTCGAGCAGAAGCGCGAGCTGATGAAGGTGGCCTTCGACCAGAGCCTGGGGCGGGTGCTGGTGGACGACCAGAGCGAGCTCGTCGCCTCGGCGCCGGCGCCCGACGGCGGCCTTCAGTCGCCCGGTTCCCCGAGGACGCAGCCATGAGCTCCATCGCCATCACCGCCGAGATCGTGGCCCGGCATGGGCTGACCGCCGAGGAGTTCGAGCGCATCAAGTCCATCCTCGGGCGGGAGCCCAATCTGCTGGAGCTGGGGATCTTCTCGGTGATGTGGAGCGAGCACTGCTCCTACAAGTCGTCGCGGCGCTTCCTCAAGGGGCTGCCGACCTCGGGGCCCAAGGTGCTGCAGGGGCCGGGCGAGAACGCCGGTGCGGTGGACATCGGCGAGGGGCTGGCGGCGGTCTTCAAGATGGAGAGCCACAACCACCCCAGCTACATCGAGCCCTACCAGGGTGCGGCCACCGGGGTGGGCGGCATCCTGCGGGACATCTTCACCATGGGCGCCCGGCCGGTGGCGCTGCTCGACTCGCTGCGCTTCGGCTCCCCGGAGCACCCCAAGACCGCCTGGCTGCTCGAGGGCGTGGTGGCAGGGATCGGCGGCTACGGCAATTGCATCGGCGTCCCCACCGTCGGCGGCGAGACCAGCTTCGACGAGAGCTTCAACGGCAACTGCCTGGTCAACGTCTTCTGCCTGGGGATCTGCCGGGCGGACCGCATTTTCCGCGGCCGCGCCGAGGGCATCGGCAACCCGGTGATCTACGTCGGGGCCAAGACCGGGCGCGACGGCATCCACGGCGCCACCATGGCCAGCGCCCAGTTCGACGACCAGACCGAGCACAAGCGCCCCACGGTCCAGGTCGGCGACCCGTTCACCGAGAAGCTGCTGCTCGAGGCCTGCCTCGAGCTGTTCAAGTCCGACGTGGTGGTCGGCATCCAGGACATGGGGGCGGCCGGGCTGACCTCGTCCACCTTCGAGATGGCCAGCCGCGCCGGCAGCGGCATCGACCTCGACCTTGACCGCGTGCCGCGACGCGAGGAGGGGATGACGCCCTACGAGCTGATGCTCTCCGAGAGCCAGGAGCGGATGCTGCTGGTCGCCAAGAAAGGTCGCGAGCAGGAGGTCCTCGACCTGTTCGCCAAGTGGGACCTCGACGCGGCGGTGGTGGGAGCGGTCACCGATACCGAGCGAGTGCGGATTCTCGAGCGCGGGGTGCTGGTCGGCGACTTGCCGACGCGCCCGCTGGCCGACGAGGCGCCGCTCTATGATCGGCCGCGCGCGCGCCCCGCTCATCTCGAGGAGCTGTGGGCCTTCGACCCGTCCACGCTGGGCTGCCCGGTCGACCCCGACGAGGCGCTGGTGGAGATGCTGAGCGATCCCTCGCTCGGCTCCAAGCGGTGGATCTGGCGGCAGTACGACCACATGGTGCGCCTGGGCACGATATTGGGGCCCGGTGCCGGGGACGCCGCGGTGGTGCGCGTGGAAGGCGGGACGCTGGGCCTCGCCATGTCGGTCGACTGCAACAGCCGCTTCTGCCAGCTCGATCCCTACCAGGGTGCGCGGCTCGCGGTGGCGGAGTCGGCGCGCAACGTCTCCTGCGCCGGCGGCGAGCCGCTCGGGCTGACCGACTGCCTCAACTTCGGAAACCCGGAGAAGCCGGAGATCATGTGGCAGCTGGTCGAGGCGATCCGCGGTCTCTCCGAGGCCTGCACCGCCCTGGGCGTCCCGGTGGTGAGCGGCAACGTCAGCCTCTACAACGACACCGACGGAGTCTCGGTCTTTCCCACTCCCTCCGTCGGAGTGGTGGGTCTGGTCCCCGACGTCCAGCGTGCGGTCGGCATGGGCTTTCGCGCAGCGGGCCGAAAGATCGGGCTGCTGGGCAGGCTCACCGGCGAGCTGGGGGGAAGCCACTACCTGAAGGTGTTCTTCGACAAGACCGAGGGCCGTCCGCCGCAGCTCGACCTGGAGCTCGAGAAGGCGGTGCAGCGCGGGGTGCGGGAGATGGTCCGCGAAGGCCTGGTCGAATCGGCCCACGACTGCGCCGAGGGCGGGCTGGGAGTGGCACTGGCCGAGTGCTGCGTGCTGGCCCAGCCGAGTCCGCTCGGCGCCGTGGTGAAGCTCGACTCGTCGCTGCGCCCGGAGGCGCTGCTGTTCGGCGAGGAGCCGTCGCGGGTGCTGGTCTCTTTCGATCCCAACCGCCAGTCGGAGGTCGAGGAGGCCGCCC
Source organism: Myxococcales bacterium (assembly GCA_037442205.1). GTDB lineage: Bacteria > Myxococcota > Myxococcia > Myxococcales > UBA5297 > JBBIQS01. Next base: position 56,106 of record JBBIQS010000005.1, on the reverse strand, counting down.
GGCGGGCTGGCGCTCCGTTCGCGATCCTGGGCATCACCGGCGGCCAGCGGCTGAAAGTGGAGGGGATCGCTGACGTCCAGGTTGCGGAGCTGGCGGCGTCCCACTCGGAGGCGATTCGCACGCTGCTCGATCAGCGCCTGGAGGCCCGTCCGCCGGACCGAGAGACTGGCGTGCCCTGAGCCAGAGGTCGAATCGAGCTACACTCAGAGTCGCACCTCGGGCGAAAGGTCCATCATGAGCAAGCCGCTGGCAGCGAAAGATCTCAGGCGCATGCGCGAGGAGGAGATGTACCTCTACTCCTCCTGGCTGCTGCGCCCGGAGGGACGATCCGCCGCCGAGGGGCTGGCTGAGGTGTCGCGGAGGCTGGCCATTGTCGAAGTGGCCCACGCACGCCTGGACGCGACGATGAACATCGTGGGGACCGAAGAGGTGCGCCTCATCGCGGCCAAGGCCAGTGAGGCCGAATCGCGGATGTGGGGGGCGCTGAATTCTCTCAAGGATGCGGTGGCTGCCAGCGCGCATGCCAGCGACGCCGATTCGCGGAAGAAGCTCGCGCTGATCGAGGAGCTCGGTCTGGAGCGCCGGGAGCGCCTCTCCTGGTCGGCGGAGGCCGAGCAGATCCTGGCGGTTGAGGGGATGCTGACGGCATCGCGAAGCGAGCTGCTGAAGGCGGTCCAGACGCCTGCCGGCACGGGTTTCGAGCTGGTGAGCACGGCGCTGGAGGCCGCCCGAGAGCTCAGGGAGTGGGACTCCAAGCGCGGCCGGCTGCTGGCCATGCGCCGGCCGTCGGTAAGCGCGAGCGTCAGCGAGGCCCGCCGCGAGTGGATCGAGGCGGTGCTCGGGTACGTCAACGCGGTGCGGGATTCCAGCGATGGCGAGAGACGGGAGGCGTTGCTCGGGGCCTTCTCCAGCATGCTCCTGCCCGGCGTGCACCTCTGATCAGCGCGCCTGGCGGACCCGCTCGCGAGTCGCCAGCCGAGCCAGCAGGTTCAACCCGCCCACCAGCAGCAGCAGGACCAGCGCCGCGGTCCAGGCGCGGGCGTGCCATTCCTCGTAGGGACTGATCGCGTAGTTGAAGATCTGCACCGTCAGCGAGGCCGTGGGCTGATCCGGCCGCCAGTTCCAGTACTGGTTGTTGAGCGAGGTGAAGAGCAGCGGCGCGGTCTCGCCGGCGGCGCGGGCGATGGCAAGCAGGACGGCGGTCAGGATTCCCGGCAGCGCGGTGCGCAGCACGACCTTCAGGCTGGTGCGCCAGGGCGGGACGCCCAACGCCAGCGAGGCCTCGCGGAGCTGGTGCGGCACCACCCGAACCAACTCCTCGGTGGTGCGCGCCAGCGCGGGGATCATCAGCAGCGCCAGGGCCAGCCCTCCGGCCAACGCCGAAAAGCGCTGCATCGGGACGACCACCAGCGCGTAGGCGACGATGCCCACCACGATCGACGGAACGCCGGCGAGCACCTCGCTGAGGAAGCGGACGGCGCGGCCGAATGCTCCGTCGCCGCGCTCGGCAAGAAAGATCCCGACGGCGATTCCGGTCGGCAGCCCGATGACCGCGGCCAGGGCCACCAGCATGAATGTCCCGACCAGCGCATTGCCGATCCCGCCGCCGGGCTCTCCGACTGGAACCGGCAGGCTGGTGAAGAGCGACCAGCTCAAGCCCGCCGCCCCTCGCGAAATGACCAGCCAAAGCAGCGAGCCCAATGGCACCAGCGCGACCGCCACTGCCATGGCGCACAGCGTCGTCATCATCAGGTCGATTGCTCGCCTTTTCCCCATTTCGGTCATGCCGCCACCCTCGCGGGACCGCGGAAGGTGGCGCGCACCAGCAACCGCGCCAGCGCGTTGAGCACGAAGGTGAGGCCCAGCAGCAGCAGCGCCAGGCCCGCCAGCGCCCCGGTGTGCAGCTCTCCGGTGGCCTCGGCGAACTCATTGGCGATGACCGACGGCAGCGAATATCCGGGCGCGAAGAGCGAGGCGCTGATCTGGGGCGAATTGCCGATGACCATGGTGACCGCCATGGTCTCGCCCAAGGCACGGGCCAGCCCGAGGATGGCCGCGCCGAGGATCCCGGCTCGGGCGTGGGGGAGGATCACGCTGCGGATCGACTCCCAGCGCGTGGCTCCCAGCGCCAGGGCGCCTTCGCGGATCGGCTGCGGTACGGTGCGCAAGATCTCGATCGTGACCGAGGTGATGGTCGGCAGGATCATCACCGCCAGGATGAGCCCACCAGCGAGATAGCCCAGGCCGAGCGCCGGGCCCTTGAAGAGCGGCAAAAAACCGAGGGCCTTCCTGAGCAGCGGCTCGAGCGACTGGCGCAGCCACGGGACCATCACGAAGAGGCCCCACAGCCCGTAGACGATGCTGGGGATGGCCGCCAGGATTTCGATCGCGAAGCTCACCGGCCGCCGCAGCTGGCTCGGGCCCATCTCGGCGAGGAACAGCGCCACTCCCAAGGAGATCGGCAGGGACACCACCATCGCCAGCAGGCAGGTCACCACCGTTCCGTAGAGGAACGCCAGCGCGCCGAACGAGCCGGCCACCGGATCCCAGTCGGTGCCGGCGAGGAAACTCCACAGGCCGACTGCGGTCAGGACGGGCCGCGCCAGGCCGAGCAGCTCGACGACGATAACCCCGGCAACGACCAGGATGAGCCCGCCGGCGAGCTGCAGCCCCACGCCCCAGGCAAGGTCCGCCCGGCGGCGTGCGTGAAGCTCCTGGCCGGCCTCGACCGGCGGGAACCCATCGGCGGCCATCTCACGGGTTGCCGGCAAGCGCGACCTTCTTCCCCTGCACCGTCAGCGAGCGGATCTTGGCCTCGATCCTGGTCAGCGCTTCCTTGGGCACCGGCGCGTAGTCGAGCGGGGCTGCCATCGACTGGCCTTCGTGGAGCGCCCACCACAGGAAGCGCACCAGCGCCTCGCCCTTGGCCGGATCTTTCTGGTCGCGGCGCACCAGCAGGTAGGTGAACGAGGCGATGGGGTAGGCGTTCTTGCCCGGCGCGTCGGTGATCGAAACCCGCAGGTCGTCGGGGAGCGACACCCCGCCGGCGGCGGCGCTGGTGCTCTCGATGGTCGGGGCGACGAAGCTGCCCTCCCGGTTCTTGAGCGACGCCACGGGCAGCTTGTTCTGAGCGGCGTAGGCCAGCTCGACGTAGCCGACCGCCCCGGGAGTTCCCTTGACCATCCCGGTCACCCCTTCGTTGCCTTTGGCGCCCAGGCCGGCAGGCCACTTGACGCTCTTGCCCTGGCCGACTCGCTCCTTCCACTCGGGCGAGGTCTTGGCGAGGTAGTCGGTGAAGATGGCGGTGGTCCCCGAGCCGTCGGAGCGGTGGATGACGGCGATGTCGCCGTCGGGGAGGGAGCTGCCCGGGTTCTCGGCGGCGATGGCCGGGTCGTTCCACTTGGAGATCGCGCCGAGGAAGATCTTGGCCAGCGTCGCCGCCGAGAGCTTGAGCGCAGGGGCGTTGGGCAGGTTGTAGACCACCACCACCGCCCCCAGCACCGTGGGGATGTGGACCACGTCCGGGGCCTTGGCCAGCTCCTGGTCGGTCATCGGAGCATCGGAGGCGCCGAAGTCCACGGTGCCGTTGGTGACCTGCTGGATGCCGCCGCCCGAGCCAATCGACTGGTAGTTGAACTGCCGGTTGGGGTTGGCCTGGTGGTAGGCGTGAAACCACTTCGAGTACAGCGGGAAGGGAAAGGTGGCGCCGGCGCCGTTGATCAGCAGGGTGTCGGCAGCATGGGCCTGGGCGCCGAGCAGCGCACCGACCAACACCACAGGCAGCAGGAGAGCCTTCTTGAGCATCGCGGAACCCCTTCTTGAGCCAGCCATCCAGGCGGGCAGGCGCCGGACCGTCCCGGGCGCACCGGCAATCTCTCCGCGCACGGTGACGATCTCGTGACGCACCCGCAACATGTTGCGGACCGTCGGCAGGGGGCACTCGGGGGGACGCGGCGCGAGGAGCAAGGCGAGAAGGGTGGGGCGCCAGCCGCGGGCTGCTCCGAGCCTAACTTTGGGACGAGGTCGGGCGCAGATGGCCGCGTGCGAGAGCTGTGGGGTCAGGCAGGCCGTCGTCCTGGTGCAGGCGCGGGTCGGCGGAAAGCCGGCGATGCTGCGGCTGTGCGACCGCTGCGCGGGCACGATCGGCACCGGCGCCACCCCGGCGGGCGCGCCCGGTTCGCCGGACGCGAACCTCGAGGGGTTGTTCGCCCCGCGCCCGCAGCGGGTGAACCTGCTGGCCCAGCTGTCGGACATGGCGCAGGCCTCGGTCCGCCGCGCCGCCGAGCTGTCGCTGCAGTGGGGGCACGAGCGGGTCATCAGCGAGTTTCTGCTGCAGGCGCTGATGGAGCTGGTCTCGGAGATCAAGCAGGCACTGCGCGAAGCCGGCATCCCGGTGGACGACTACGCCGGGCACCTGGAGCAGATCGTCCCGCGCGGCCAGCCCCGGCGCCTGGAGAAGGTGGCGCTCTCCAGCGGGGTGAAGAAGGTGCTGCAGCTGGCCCGCGCTCAGGCCCTGCTCGGCGGGCAGACGACCATCGGACCGGGGCACCTGCTGCTGGGGATCCTGCTGGAGGGGGAGAGCTTCGCCTCGCAGTTCCTCTCCGGGCTGCAGGCGGACGACCTGCGCAAGCGCCTGGAGGCCCTGGCGCCGGCGGCCCCCGAGGCTCCTCCCGAGCCCGAGCTGCCCCCGAACCTCGCCCGCCACGCCCAGGACCTGACGCAACTGGCGAGGGCGGGCGAGCTCGATCCGGTCATCGGCCGCGACGCGGAGATCGAGCGGGTGATCCGCATCCTCTGCCGCAAGAGCAAGAACAACCCGGTCCTGATCGGCCAGCCGGGGGTGGGCAAGACGGCCATCGCCGAGGGGCTGGCGCAGCGGCTGGTCGCCGGCGAGGTGCCCGACCTGCTGCTGAGCAAGCGGGTGCTGGCGCTGGACCTGGGCGGAGTGGTGGCCGGCACCCGCTACCGCGGCGAGTTCGAGGAGCGCTTCAAGGCCATCCTCGACGAGGTGCGCTCGCTGAAGGGGCAGATCATCCTCTTCATCGACGAGCTGCACATGGTGGTGGGGGCCGGCGCCGCCGAGGGGGCGGTCGACGCCTCCAACATGCTCAAGCCGGCGCTGGCCCGCGGCGAGCTGCAGTGCCTGGGCGCCACCACCCTCGACGAGTACCGCAAGCACCTGGAGAAGGACGCGGCGCTGGAGCGGCGCTTCCAGCCGGTGACGGTCGCCGAGCCATCCCCGGAGCAGAGCATCGAAATCCTGCGCGGGCTGCGCGACGCCTACGAGGCCCACCACCGGGTGAAGATCGCCGACGAGGCGATGGTGGCCGCGGTCGAGCTGTCGCAGCGCTACCTGACCGACCGCTGCCTGCCCGACAAGGCGATCGATCTGATGGACGAGTCGGCGGCGATGGTGCGGCTAGGAGCGCGCGGCGGCCCGGAGAAGGCCCAACAGTTGGAGGAGCGGCTCGCCTCGCTGACCAGGGCCAAGGCCGCCTCGGTGGCCGGCGAGCGCTACGAAGAGGCGCTGCGGGTGCGCAAGCAGATCAACCAGGTGCGGGTCGAGCTGGAGCGGCTCAAGCGTCAGCGGCAGCTGGCCCCGGGCGCGCTCGAGGCCACCGTCACTCCCGAGATCGTGGCCGAGGTGGTGGGGGAGTGGACCGGAATCCCCGCTGCCCGGCTGCGCCAGGAGGAGGCGGCGCAGCTGCTGCAGATGGAGCAGGCGCTGGGGCTCAAGGTGGTGGGACAGCGCGAAGCGCTGCACGCGATCAGCGAAGCGGTGCGCCGGGCGCGGGCCGGGCTGAAGGACCCCAACCGGCCCATCGGGTCGTTCGTCTTCCTCGGGCCCACCGGCGTGGGCAAGACCGAGACCGCGCGGGCGCTGGCCGACTACCTGTTCAACGACGCGCAGGCGCTGGTGCGCCTGGACATGTCCGAGTTCCAGGAGCGCCACAGCGTCAGCCGGCTGGTGGGCGCGCCGCCGGGCTACGTGGGCTACGAGGAGGCCGGCCGGTTGACCGAGGCCGTGCGGCGCCGGCCCTACTCGGTGGTGCTCTTCGACGAGATCGAGAAGGCCCACCCCGACGTGTTCAACGTGCTGCTGCAGGTGCTCGAGGACGGCCGGCTCACCGACGCCCAGGGGCGCACCGCCAGCTTCCGCAACACCCTGGTGGTGATGACCTCGAACGTGGGCGCCGAGGGGCTGGCCTACCAGGGCGGGCTGGGGTTCCACCGCGACGACAGCGGCCAGGAGCAGGAGCGGGTCCGCGGCCGGGTGCTGGCGGCAATGCGCGAGCGCTTCCGCCCCGAGCTGCTCAACCGCATCGACGAGGTGGTGGTCTTCCAGGGCCTGGGCCGAGGCGAGCTGGAGTGCATCGTCGGGTTGATGCTCGAGGAGACCCAGCGCAAGCTGCGCGCCCGCAAGATCGAGCTCGAGGTCAGCCAGGCGGCACGGAGGGTGCTCGTGGAGCTGGGCTTCGATCCCAAGTTCGGGGCTCGCCCGCTGCGCCGGGTGGTGGAGAAGGAAGTCGAGAACCGAGTCAGCCAGATGCTGCTGCGCGGGGAGCTGCAGGAGCACGACACGGTGGCGATCGACGTCGAGTCTGGACAGCTGCGCCTGCGCGCGGTCCGGGAGGCGAGAGAGGCGGGCGTCGGCGCTGGCGAGGGGAGCGCGCCCGGCGTAGCTCCCTAAGAGCAGCCGAGGGGCCGGGCTGGCGCCGGGCAGCGGCCTGCGCGCTCGAGGTGGAGACAGGCTGGGTTTCGGCGGAACCTCTCGTTAGGAGACTGGCTCCAACAGCGGAACCTCAAGGAGAGTCCCATGTCCGACTTCACCATTCGCAAGGATGTCGCCAGCGGCTACGAAAAGGTGCTGGCCCAGGTGCCCGAGCTCCTCAAGGCCGAGGGCTTCGGGATCCTCACCGAGATCGACGTCAAGGACACGCTCAAGAAGAAGATCGGCGTGGATTTCCGCCGCTACAAGATCCTCGGGGCCTGCAATCCGCCGCTGGCCCACAAGGCGCTGTCTACCCAGCTCGAGGTCGGGGTGATGCTGCCCTGCAACATCGTGGTCTGCGAGAACGACGGCGGCGGGACCACGGTCATGGCCATCGACCCGATGCAGACCATCGCCGCCCGCGGCGCGCCGGCCCTGCAGGAGGTGGCCAAGACGGTGCGCGAGAAGCTGTCGCGAGTGATCGAGAAGGTGAGCTGAGCTCGCCGCTCACGGCGCCGGGGTGCCGGTGGCGCTCACCGGCGCCTCGAAGGTGCCGTGCAGCGCCCCGCCGCGCTGCATCGCCAGGTCGAAGCTACCTTTGATCTGGCCGTTGGCCCGTGCGTCGAGGGTCTCGAAGACGATCTGCCCGCTCTGTGCCACGTCGACCTTGGTGGTGTCGAAGTTGTTGGTGGTGTCGGAGAAGCGCGAGATGGCCATGGCCGCGAACTGGGTGCCGATGGCGAACTGCACCGCATTGTGCAGGTCGGCGGGGTTGGCGCGGACCGTCAGGCTCACCGCCCGGGAGTCGCTGGCGATCTGCGTGCCCATCGGCTCGCAGCCGAACTCGCACATCTGGATGATCAGCACGTTGGGACCGTGGGTGGCGTCGATCAGCGCCGTCACCTGGACCGCGGCGAAGTTGAAGGGGACGCTGAGCGCTGCCCCGGTCACCGAGCCCTGCCCGCTGGGCACGCTGACGCCCTGATAGTGGTTCCCGCAGGCGGTGAGCGCCGTCACCGCCAGTGCCAAACTCAAGTGCCTCGCAGCCATGTTCGCTCTCCCCCCGGCTCTCCGAGAGACTGGGCATCGCCGGCGCTGAGATGAGCCGCCCGCTGAGGGGCCGCTCGCCTTTCTCGTTTGCGGCCGAGCGTGGGCTTGCTCAGCTTCGAAGCCATGACCAGGCGCGCGCTCGCTGCCGCAGTGGCGCTGTTCACGGCGGGAGCGCTGGGCGCCGGTTGCGAGCGCCGGCCGGGCACCGCCGAGATGCGGCTCTCCTTCTCGGGCAGCTCGGTGGGACGCGAGGGCGAACTCCTCGCCAGCCAACTGCACCGGTTCGAGTCGCTGCATCCCGGGGTGAAGGTCGAGCAGCGGGTGGCCCCGGCTGCGGCCGATGCCCGCCATCAGCTCTTCGCCCAGTGGCTCAACTCGGGGGTGGGAGAGCCGGACGTCCTGCAGATCGACGTGGTCTGGACTCCGGAGCTGGCCGCCGCCGGCTGGCTGTTGCCGCTGGACTCGTTCAGGCCGCAGCTCGACGACTTCCTGCCCGGGAGCGTCGAGGCCGATCGCTGGCGAGGGGCGCTCTACGCCGTCCCCTGGTTCGTCGATGTGGGGATGCTCTATTGGCGCACCGATCTGCTGAGCCGTCCGCCGATCAGCTTGGACGAGCTGCAGCAGACGGCGGCGGAGGCGCTGCGGCGAAAGGAAGTACGCGACGGCTTCGTCTGGCAGGGCGCGCGTTACGAAGGTCTGACCACGGTCTACCTGGAGGTGCTGGGCGGCTTCGGCGGGCGCATCCTCGGCGATTCGGGGGAGGTGCTGGTCGATTCGCCTCCGGCAGTGCGCGCGCTCGACTTCCTGCGCGGAACGATCGGGCACCGGCTCAGCCCGCGCTCGGTGCTCAGCTGGCAGGAAGAGGACGCCCGCTTCGCCTTCCAGAACGGCCAGGCGCTCTATATGCGCAACTGGCCCTACGCCTACGCGCTGATGGAGGAGCCGTCGTCGAAGGTCGCCGGGCGCTTCGCGGTGGCGCCGATGCCGGCCGGCCCGGGGGGACACCCGACGGCAGCGCTGGGCGGCTCGCAGCTGGCGGTCAACGCCCGCTCGCGGCAGCCGGCACTGGCGTTCGAGCTGGTGGCCTTCCTCACTGCCCCCGAGCAGATGCTGGAGCGGGTGAAGGTTGCCGGGCAGCTGCCCCCGCGGCTGAGTCTCTATGGTCAAGGCGAGAGCTCGCCGCTGTCGCAGGAAGTCCTCGAGGTGGTGCGCTCGGCCGTTCCCAGGCCGGTGACGCCGCTCTACACGGAGCTCTCCGAGATCCTTCAGACGCGCCTGCACCGTGCCTTGACCGGCCAGCAGTCGTCGCAGGCCGCGCTGCGCGATGCGGCCCGGGCCATACGGGAGCGCATCGCGGCCTCCGAGGCGCCGGAGGCGCGACGAAGGTGGATCGCCGAAATCGTCGTCGGAGTCGCGCTGGTGGTGGGGGCGGTGGCGCTGGTGCTGCTCCTCGTGCACCGCCACAAGCCGAGGCTTCCCGAGGGCGGCGGGAGGCCGGAGCCGGCAGCGGGGTGGCTGCTCTCGGCGCCAGGGCTGCTGGCCATCGCCTCGGTGGCGGTCTTTCCGCTCCTGTGGGCGTTCTGGGAATCGCTCCACGAGCACGATCTGCGCATGCCCTGGCGCGGCCGGCCGTTTGTCGGGCTGGAGAACTACTGGGAAATCGCCAAGTCGCTCCGCTTCTGGCAGGCGGTCGGCCACACCGCGCTCTTCGCAGTGGCCTCGGTCGGGCTGGAGATCGCAGTCGGGCTGGTGCTGGCGCTGGCGCTCAACCGCGCCTTTCGCGGCCGCGGCGCGCTGCGGGCGCTGGTGTTGGTTCCCTGGGCGATGCCGTCGGTGGTGGCGGCGATGCTCTGGCGGCTGATGTTCGGATCGGCCGGCGTCGCCGACGCCTTGCTCGGGTCGCTCGGGATCGTTCCTCAGGATTTCGCCTGGCTCAGCTCGCCCAGCGCGGCCTGGGTGCCGCTGGTCCTCGCCGACGTCTGGAAGACCGCTCCCTTCGCTTCCCTGCTCTTGCTCGCCGGCCTGCAGGGGATCGACCAGTCTCTCTACGAGGCGGCCAAGGTGGATGGCGCCAGCCCTGGGCAGCAGCTGGTCCACATCACCCTGCCGCTGCTCAGACCGGCGATCGCACTTGCGGTGCTCTTCCGGGGACTGGACGCGCTGCGAGTCTTCGACCTGGTCTACGTGCTCACCGGAGGCGGCCCGGGGACAGCGACCGAGCCGGTGTCACTGCTCACCTTCGAGTCGACGCTGCAGAGCCTGCGCTTCGGCTATGGCGCGGCGCTGTCGATTTTGGTCTTCGGTCTGGCGCTGGCGACGGCGCTGCTGGTGCTCAAGACGCTCGGGAAGGGGCTCACCGGGAGGCTGGGATGAGCCGCTGGTCGGTCATCGGTCTGTTGGTCCTCAGCGCGGCCTTCGCCTTCCCGTTCTACTGGGCGGCGCTGGCCTCGCTCACCCCCGAGGCGCGGCTGTTCGCCGGTCCGGTGCTCCTGCCGCACGAGCTGGTGCTCGACAACTACCGGGCCCTCTTCTCCGCCCGGGCCTTCGTGCTGCCGCTGCGCAACTCGCTGATCGTCTCCGGCTCGGCGACCCTCGTCTGCCTGCTGGTGGGAACGCCCTGTGCCTACGCCCTTTCGCGGCTGGAGTTCGCTGGCCGGACTTGGGCGCTGGGCTTCGTGCTGGCGGTGAGCGTCTTTCCACAGATCGCGGTGGTGGCGCCGCTCTACCTGCTGCTGCGCTCGCTTCACCTGATCGACACCTACGCCGGGCTGGTGCTGCCCTACGTCGCCTTCGCCATGCCGCTGACTGTGTGGCTGCTGGTGGGGTTCTTCCGCCAGATTCCGCGCGAGCTCGAGGACGCGGCGTTGATCGACGGCGCGAGCCGTCTGCAGGTGCTGCGGCACGTGATGCTGCCGCTCGCAGCCCCCGGTCTGGCAGCCACCGGGATCCTGAGCTTCGTCTCCTGCTGGAACGAGCTGCTCTTCGCCCTCTCGTTCACCGTCGGCCCGGGACATCAGACAGTGCCGGTGGCGATCGCGCTGCTGCGCGGCGAGCATCAGGTGCCCTTGGGGCTGATGCTCGCCGCGGCAGTGGTCGCCACCGCGCCGGTGGCGGTGCTGGTGCTCATCGGCCAGCGGCCGATCGTGCGCGGGCTGACCGCCGGGGCCCTGAAGGAGTAGCGGGCCCCGGAGTGCCCGGCCGGCTCAGCTGCGCGGAGTCGAGGTCGACTTGCCGGCCTCGCGCCAGCCGGCGATGCCCACCGGCAGCACGCTCACGTCCTGGTAGCCGGCGGTGACCGCCTTCTCGGCCGCGACGTGCGAGGCCCGGCAGTGGGTGTTGGCGCAGTAGAAGACCAGCTTGGTGTCCTTGGCCGCGGGCAGCTCCTTCTCCTCGAAGTGCGCCGCCGAGCTGAGCAACACCGCACCGGGGATGACACCCATCTTCACGCGGGTCTCGGCGCCATTGACGTCGACCACCGTGGCGCTCTTCTTGGCCTGCAGCTCGGCCAGCTCGGTGATGCTGACTTCCTTCACCGCCGGCTTGGCCGCCGGCGGATGCCAGACGCTGACCTGCTCGCCCACTCCGTCGCAGGCCAGCGCCGCCGTGGGAGCCGCCAGCGCAACTGCCACAGCCATTCCGAGAATCCATCGAACCATGGGCCATCTCCTTTGAGGCGGGCCTTCCCCGCGAGGCGTCGGTTGGATGCGCTCTGGGCCGGCGGGGTTCCCTCGAAGGCCTGGATGCCCCAAAGGAGGGGGCCGAGCCAGAGGCGGGGCAGACGAAGCGGCTCCGCTCGGGTACCCTGCGGCTTCCCACTGGAAGGAAGCGGATGGAGTCGAGCGGCAGGACGAAAGACCAACGCAGTGCGGCAGGGCAGAGCCAGGCTACCGATCTGCTCCTGCGCGGTTTGGCGGGCGATCAGCTCTCGCTGGGCCTCGGCCGCCCCCAGCCAGCGAGGCAAGGCGACGGCAACCTGCTGGCCGTTCTCCGCGACCGGTTTGGCTTCGACGCTTTCCGCCCGCATCAGGAGGAGGTCTGCCGGGCGGTCACCGAAGGGCGCGACTCGCTGTTGGTGATGCCCACCGGCAGCGGCAAGTCGCTCTGCTACCAGCTGCCGGGCATCGCCCGCGGCGGCACCACCCTGGTCATCAGCCCGCTGATCGCGCTGATGGAGGATCAGACCGCCAAGCTTCAGGCGATGGGCTTGCGCGCCGAGCGCATCCACTCCGGCCACTCCCGCGAAGCCTCGCGCGCCGCCTGCCGCGCCTGGCTCGACGGCGAGCTCGACTTCCTCACCATCGCCCCCGAGCGGCTGTCGGTCCCCGGTTTCCCGGAGATGCTGGCCCGGCGCAAGCCGACGCTGATCGCCGTCGACGAGGCCCACTGCATCTCGCACTGGGGCCACGACTTCCGACCCGACTACCGGCTGTTGCGCCAGCGGCTGCCGCTGCTGCGCCCGGCGCCGGTGCTGGCCCTGACCGCCACCGCCACCGTCCGCGTCCAGGGCGACATCCTCGAGCAGCTGGGGATTCCCCAGGCCCAGCGCTTCATCCGCGGATTCCGCCGCGAGAACCTGGCCCTGGAGGCGGTGGAGCGGCCGAAAGGCGAGCGGACGCAGGACGTGGTCGAGTTCCTGGCGCCCGCCGAGCGCCGCCCGGGGCTGGTCTACGTTCCCACCCGCCGCGCCGCCGAGGAGCTGGCCGAGGTGCTCGCCAAGCGCTTCAAGGCCGCCGCCTACCACGCCGGGCTGTCGGCCGACGAGCGCGCCAGGACCCAGGAGAGCTTCCTGGCCGGCGAGCTGGAAGTGGTGGTGGCCACGGTGGCCTTCGGCATGGGCGTGGACAAGCCCGACGTGCGCAGCGTGGTCCACACCGCGTTGCCCGGCTCGCTGGAGGGCTACTACCAGGAGATCGGCCGCGCCGGGCGCGACGGCAAGCTGGCGCGGGCGCTGCTGCTCTACTCCTGGGGCGACCGCAAGCTGCACGAGACCTTCCTGGAGCGCGACTACCCGGAGACGCAGGTGCTCGAGGCGCTGCGCAGCGCGGTGCCGCCGCAGGGCGTGCCGCGCGAGGGCCTGATGGGCGCGGCGGGGATCGATCTCGAGGTGGCCGAGGCGGCGCTGGACAAGCTGTGGATCCACGGCGGAGTGTCGATCGACGCCGAGGACGTGGTGCGGCCGGCCAAGGCCGACTGGCGCCCCAGCTACGAGTCGATCCGCAGCCACCGCCAGGCGCAGTTGGACGAGGTGCTGGAGTTCGCCCGCGGCAGCAGCTGCCGGATGGTCCACCTGTTGCGCCACTTCGGAGAGACCCGCGACCGCGCCAACTGCGGCCGCTGCGACGCCTGCCGGCCCGAGGAGTCCCAGGGGCGCAGCTTCCGCGCGCCCACCGCGCGCGAGCAGGCGACGGCGGAGCGGGTGATCGAGCTGCTCGAGGAAAAGGACGGGCAGGCCACCGGGACGCTCTACCGCACGCTCTTCCCCTCGGAGTCGGAGGACCGCTCCGCCTTCGAGCGCATCCTGCAGGCGCTGGTGCGGGTCGGCGCGCTGCGGTTGTACGAGGACGGCTTCGAGAAGGACGGCCGCAACATCCGCTTCAAGCGCGCCGGGCTGATGCCCAGGGCCCGCAAGGTCTTGGAGCAGGGGCAACTGCAGGTGGAAGGGGAGGCGCCGGCGCGGCCGTCGGCGGTGGCGCCCAAGGTGCGCAGGCGCAGTGAGGCCCCGTCCAAGGCCTTCTCCGCGCCCGGAGCGGCGGCTGATCCCGAGCTGGCGCAGAAGCTGCGCGAGTGGCGGCTGCAGCAGGCCCGGGCTCGCGGCGTCCCCGCCTTCCGCATCCTCACCGACCGCACTCTGTTCGAGATCGCCGAACGCCGTCCCCAGAGCATCCCGGAGCTGATGCAGATCTCCGGCGTGGGCCCGAAGCTGGTCGAGAAGTACGGAGCCCAGATCCTCAAGCTGCTGGCCGGGTAGCGGTCCTCAGGGCGCGGCTGTTCCCATGAGGTGGGTGGTGGCGTTGAAGAAGCCGCTCAGCGCGCCGCCTGAGCGCAGGTCGACCTGGAAGCTGCCGACGGTGGCGCCGCCCTCGGTCAGGTTGCTCGACTCGATCACCACCTCGCCTGCGACGGCGTCGTCGTTCTGGGTGGAGCCCGGCTGGTGGAGGAAGGCGGACCCGGTTCCGTGGGGCCCGATCCGCACCGTGGTGCCGGTGCGCAGGTCGGTGGTGGGGGCGGTGATGGTGACCGAGAAGGCGCGCACCGTCTTGGGCGGCGGCGCGGCCGAGCCCAGCTCCGGGCAGGCGTCGTCGCACAGCGAGAGGGTCAGCTGGCCCTCGCTCGAGGAGGCCGCGACGAAGGTGGCCCGGGCCGCGGCGGCGGTGAAGGAGAAGTCGGCGCCGAAGGCGGTGCCGCTGACGCTGCCCGGGTTGGCCCCGCCCGGCGAGCCGGTGTCCGGGCCGCAGGCGAACAGCAGCAGCAGGGCCAGCCGGGCGCCTCTCATGGCACGAAGGTCCCCGGGTCGATCGGGGCGTTGAGCTCGATCTGCTCGTAGGTGTTGCGCTCGACGACCTGATCGCCCTCGCTGACCTCGATGTACAGCCGGCGCAGCGGCTCGAGGGTCAGCGCCGCCCGCACCGGATGGTTGTCGCGGTTCTGGTAGTTGAGCACCGCCCCGTCGGCGGTCGCCGTCACCGTCACCTGCTCCCAGCGCGACAGGATGAACTCCAGCTGGTCGAAGATCGCCGCCTGGCGCAGGTCGTGGCCGCGCAGCGAGCGGAAGCGGGGGTCGGTCACCCGCCGGTGCAGGGTCAGCGCGCTCAAGATCCCCGGGGGCCGGATGGTCAGGTCCTCGCCCTGCACGTACAGCCGCGCCCCCTTGCCGTAGCCCTCCTCGATGTCCAGCCGCAGCCGGTTGGGCTCGGCCCAGTAGCAGCGGGCCTTGATGGTCTGCTCCTCGCTGGCCTTCTTCTCCCAGATCCGCTGCACCCAGCTGGCGGTGCGCATCCCCAGCAGCGCGCGCAGCCGGGCCTCGACCCACTCCCGGGTCGGCCGCAGCTCGCCCGCCCCCGCTGGCGGCGGGGCCAGCAGGAGCACCAGCAGCCCCAGCGCCGCCGCCCGCATCCTCGAGTAGGCCCCCAGGCGCATCGGCCGCCCCTCCCCGCTGCCGGGCAAGGTGGGAGGGCCTGCCCGTGCGGTGAAGCCCCCTGGCGCGGCCGCCCTTCGCGAGCGCTCGCACGCCCGGCTACTTTCCTTGCGGCCTCACCGGACGGGGTTTACGCTCGCCGCCGATCTCACTCAACTTCGTGGGGAGCCATGGCCAGACTGCTCGCGATGATTCTCGCCGGGGGACGCGGCGAGCGACTCGACCCGCTGACCCGCGACCGCGCCAAGCCGGCGGTCCCCTTCGGCGGCCGCTACCGGATCATCGACTTCGTCCTCTCCAACTTCATCAACTCCGGGATCTTCAAGGTCAAGGTCCTCACCCAGTACAAGAGCGAATCGCTCAACACCCACCTCACCCGCTCCTGGCGGCTGTCGGGGATGCTCGGCCACTACGTGGAATCGGTGCCGGCCCAGATGCGCACCGGCAAGGACTGGTTCAAGGGCTCGGCCGACGCGATCTACCAGAACCTGAACATCATCACCGACGAGGACCCGGAGTTCGTCTTCGTCTTCGGCGCCGACAACATCTACCGCATGGACGTGCGGCAGATGCTCAAGTTCCACCGCGACGTGGAGGCCGACTGCACCGTGGCCGCGATCCCGGTGCCGATCTCCCAGTCGGCCAGCTTCGGGATCATCGAGGTCGACACCCACGGGCGGATGGTGGGCTTCACCGAGAAGCCCAAGCCCGAGGACGCCAAGCCCATGCCCGGCAACCCCGGGCTGTGCCTGGCCTCGATGGGCAACTACCTGTTCACCACCGAGGCCATGGTCCAGGAGATCGTCCGCGACGCCAACCGCCCGGACAGCGCCCACGACTTCGGCAAGTCGATCATCTCGGAGATGTACAAATACTCCAAGGTGTTCGTCTACGACTTCATGCAGAACAAGATCCCCGGGCAGAGCGAGAAGGAGCGCGGCTACTGGCGGGACGTGGGGACCATCGAGACCTACTACTGGTCGAACTTGGACCTGATCCAGATCGACCCGGTGTTCAACCTCTACAACGACCGCTGGCCGGTGTTCACCTCGCATCCGCCGTACCCGCCGGCCAAGTTCGTCTTCTTCGACATGACGCACGACCGGGTGGGGCGGGCCACCGACTCGCTGGTCAGCGAGGGGTGCATCATCAGCGGCGGCCACGTCCACAAGAGCATCCTGTCGCCCAAGGTGCGGGTCAACAGCTTCTGCTACATCGAGGAGTCGATCCTCTTCGAGGACGTGAACATCGGCCGGCGCTCGCGCATCCGGCGGGCGATCATCGACAAGAACGTCGACATCCCTCCCGGGACCACCATCGGCTTCGATCCGGAGCAGGACCGGAAGCGCTTCCACGTCACCGACAGCGGGATCGTGGTCATCCCCAAGGGCATGAAGATCGAGAAGCTCGAGTAGCTTCCGCTTCCACCGCGCCGGCCGCCCGGGACATACTCGGGCATGGCCCGCCCGCCCCGCTTCCTCACTTGCCTGGCCGCCGCCGTCCTCGGGCTGGCGGCCAGCTGCGCCCACGCGCAGCCGACCGAGGGGCGCACTCCCCGCAGCGACGAAAGGTCGCCCATGAGCACCGACACCAAGATTGTGACTGAAGAGGACTTCCTGGCCTCGCTCGAGCCGGGCGAGAGCGTCGAGGTGAAGGTCCTCGGCCCGAGCCAGCCCAGCTTCCTCAAGCAGGCCTCCTGCGGCTATTTCGAGTGGTCCTACGGGCAGCGCGAGGGCGAGCAACTGGTCAGCTACTCGGTGGCCTACGCCTCGACGGCCAAGGTGGTGCTGGCGGCCGGCGGGGCGCGGGTGGAGCTCGAGCCTCGGCGGCTGCGGCTGTACCTGCAGCCCTCCTTCCAGCGCAGCTACACCCGGCACGACGCCAAGGTGCCGGAAGTGGTGGCGCAGTACTTGACCGAGCATCCGAGCGCCTGGGCCGGGGAGTACTGCCTGGAGGTGGGCAAGAGCTACTTCGCCGCCGCCCACGACGACACCTACAAGCTGCCTCCGGAGGGCCCGGGGCAGCCGCCGCGCAAGGGCACCCGCCGGGTGCTGCGGGTGAGCGACGCGCCGTTCAAGGGCGGCGAGCCCCAGGGCGAGCTCACCCCGGGCTTCCGCGGCTGGACCTACTGACGGATCAGCCGCGCGGCCCCGGGATCGCCGGCGGCTACTCCTCCTCGGCGTCCTCGAGGATCTCGCGCAGGCGCTCGCCGCTGACCTGGTAGACCGTGCCGCAGAAGGCGCAGGTGGCCTTGGCGTGCCCCTGGGTCTCGAGCAGGTTCTCGATCTCGGCCCGGCCCATGGCGATCACCGCCCGCACCACGCCGTCGGCCGAGCAGCCGCACTGGTACCCCAGCGGATACTGCGCCAGCAGGTCCCACTCTCCCGGGAAGCGGTCGAGCAGCGGGCGCAGCAGGTCGAGGGCGCGCTCGGCGTGGGCCGGCTTCCGGGCGATCACCTCGCGGGCGGCCGGCAGCGCGCCCTCCTGCACCCCGGGCATCGACTGCACCAGCAGCGCCGACACCTTGGCCAAGGGCAGCTCGGACGAGGACTCGAGCTCGACCGCCACCGCGGTCTCGATCTGCTCCGACTCGCGGTAGTAGCGCTCCAGGTCCTGGGCCAGGTCGAAGCGCTCCAGGGCCACCGAGCCGCGGTAGTACTCGCCGGCCTTGAGCTCGCGCAGGACCGACAGCATCCCGTTGCTGCCCAGCGCCGGGGCCGGGTCGAAGCGCGGGCCGGCCCCGAAGTTCACCGAGGGGTTGCGGATGTAGCCGCGGGCCCGCCCCTCGGCGTCGGCGTCGACGAACAGCCCCTGGGCCGGGCCGTCGCAGGTCAGCTGCAGGTTGATGCGCGCCCGCCCGTGGAGCAGCCCGGCCACTCCGAAGCCGGCGGCGAAGGCCTGTCCCAGCAGCTGGGCCGAGGTCGGCGCGCAGCGGTGCAGCGAGGAGGCGTGGCGCGCGGTGTCGGTGCAGATCACCGCCACCGCCAGCAGGTCGGGTTCTTTCAGATGCAGGCGGACCAGCTCGTCAGCCATGAAATGGGCACCGTCGACTTTCTGTCAGGCCAATGTACCGGCCGCGATCGCACCCGGGCAAATCGGGAGGCCAGCCTGGCGGCCGAGCGCCCGTGCGCCTCGACCGGCCAATCGCGGCCCAGGCAAGTGCGACGGATGTCGAGCCGTGGAAAGCGAAGCGAAGACGCGGGGATAGGTCGCCGCAGTCGGAGTCGCGGAACGAGAATGCTCGCCGAGCGGCCGAGCCGCCGGCGAGCCGTCGCTCCCGAGTCCGCCCTCCGCTCCGATGGGGCGCGGGGACGGGGGAGGCCCGAGGCTAGAACGGGATGTCGTCGTCGCCGCCCTTGGCGCCGCCGCTGGGGCCGGGGCCGCCCGGACCGCCCTGGCCGCCGGCGGGCTCGAAGTCCGGGGGAGGCGGGCCGAAGTCGTCGCGGCCGCCGCCCTCGCCGCGGCCGCCGCCGCCGAGGAACACCACGTTGTTGGCCACGATCTCGGTGGTGTACTGCTTCTGCCCTTCCTTGTTGGTCCACTCGCGGGTCTGGATGCGCCCCTCGACGTAGACCGAGCGGCCCTTCTTCAGGTACTGGCCGCAGTGCTCGGCCTGCTTGCCCCAGACCACGATCCGGTGCCACTCGGTCCGCTCCTGGAGCTGGCCGCTGCTCTTGTCGGTCCACTTCTCGTTGGTGGCCACGGTGAAGTTGGCCACCGGTTGGCCGCCCTGCGTGTAGCGGACCTCGGGGTCCTTGCCCAGGTTGCCGACGATGATCGCCTTGTTGACGCTGGCCATGACGCCTTCTCCTCTCGATACCCTGCCCGTCGCGGGCGGGGCGCGCAGTCGATGCCCCGGCCGTCGCGGCCGAGGTGCGCGGGTTGCTCGGCGAAGCTCCTCCGAGTGCCGGCGACCCTACCAGAACGGTCTGACATTCGAAAACCGGACGGTCTGGCCCGCGGGCCGGCCAATGCCCGTGGCGCAAGGGCAGAGTTGCAGGGGCCCGCACCGTCCCGCACTGCGAGCCGCCCCCAAGGACATCACGCAACCGCGGTGGAACCAGATGATCGTGTCAGTGGCCATCGCTCACGCTGAAGAACCTGCCCGGTGACCTGCTCGGTGCACTCCGCAAAGCGGCCGAGCGGGACCGCCGCAGCCAGGAAGCGCCGCTGGACCTCGCCCGCCACCTCGAGAGAGAGTCTCCGTTCCGAGGGGGAGGCGTTTGGGATAGCATGCCGGGCGAGCTTGTTGCGGCGCGAGGGGCGGCGCGCGAGCGGGGTTCTTGCGATGGTCGACATCGGGCGAACGCGAGCCGCCCTCGGCTGTGCAGCGCTGTTGGTCCTTCTTTCCTCGGCCGCGCGCGCCCAGGAGCTGGCGCCGCACCTCGACCACCAGCCGATCTCCAAGGCGGTTCAGGGCGAGCCGGTGGTGCTGCGGGCGATCATCAGCTCGCCCATCGGACGGCCCATCGCCGAGCCCACCGCCTTCGTGCGCCTGGCCGGCGTCACCCGCTTCAGCCGCGTGGCGATGACCCCCGACGCCACCGTGCGCAACCTCTTCCACGCCCGGCTCCCCGAGGGCCTCATCAGCGGCGACTTCGACTACTACCTCGAGGCCTTCGACGCCGACGGCAACGGCCCGGCGCGCGCCGGCTCGCCCGAAGCGCCCTTCCGCGTCACCGTCGCCGCCCCCGCGCCCAAGCTCGCCGAGACCCCGGCGCAGCAGGTGCGCACCATCCTGGTGACCCCGGCGGCGCCGCCCCCCGAGCCGCGCTCGCACGCGCTCACCGGCGTGCTGGCGTTCCTCGGCGGCAGCAGCGCCGGGGTCGGGCTGGTGCTGCAGCTGCAGGTCGCCCACGAGCGCCAGAACTTCGCCGACGCCCAGGCCCATGGCTGGGGCTATGACACCGGCTCCTACAAGGACCTGCAGACCATGAGCACGATCTCCGCGATCACGCTCTCGGCAGGAGGAGCGCTGCTCGTCGGCGCGCTCGCGTCCGCCCTCTGGCCGGAGGCCGAGCCGCCCCGCGCCGCTGCCGCCAGCTCCGCCGAGGTGCGGCCATGAGCGCCCGCCGCCTGTCGCTGCTCGCCCTTCTCCTGTGCGCCTGCCCGCCGCCGGCTCCCGACGACGGCTACCAGGTCCGTTGCGACAGCTACCGCAACAGCAACGGCAACGGCAGCGGCCCCGTCAATCCCTGCACCGGGCCCAATTGCCCGTCGCAGCCCACCCCCACCGGCGACGACCGCTGCCCGAAGGGGACGCAGTGCTTCGAGAACTGCTGCGTCCGCCCCGGCGAGACGCCCCGCTGCCAGCGCTACGTCGGCAGCAGCTGGGGGGGCTCCGAAGCCATCGGACGCGGCTGCACCCAGGGCTGCAGCGACGCCGGGTGCGGCGACCTGTGCCCCTCCTGGAACGCCGGCACCTGCTTCACCGAGCAGGCCTTCGGTCTGCCCGGGGGCGCCTGCACCTGGGACATGTCCAAGAGCAGCGGCAACTGCCCGTCCGGCCCGCACCCCATCATCGCCTCGCTGGGGAACCCGGGGATCTGCCTGCAGTCGTGCGACTGGCAGAACTGCCGCGACGGCTGGCGCTGCGACTGCTCGGCCAACACCTCGCCGCCCAGCTGCGTCTGCGTCCCCGACTGCGCCTCGGCTCCCAAGTCCTGCGGCCCGGGGCGCACGCTGCTGGGCGAGCGCTGCAACGCGGCCACCGGCTTCTGCTACGTCGCCGCGGACTGCCTCGCCTCCTACCGGACCTGCCAGGCGCGCTCCGACTGCTGCCCGTCGAATACCTGCCGGGTCCGGCCCCTCGCCGACGCCCCGCGCTGCGAGCCTTGCGCCGAGACCTGCGGAGAGGACTGCTGCACCACCGACCAGTCCTGCAACGCCGGCGCCTGCTGCACCAAGCAGTATCAGACCTGCACCAAGTCGGCGGAGTGCTGCCCGGGGAGCGCCTGCAGCAACGAGGTCAACACCAACCCCCAGGGGAACTGCCAGCCCTGCACCGCCTGCGGGTCCGAGTGCTGCACCAACGGGCGCCAGTGCGCGAACGATCACTGCTGCTCGCCGCAATGGAATCCCTGCCGCGACGCCAGCCAGTGCTGCCAGGGCCTCACCTGCCAGAACGGGGTCTGCCGATGAGAGGCCTGGTCGCTGCCTCGCTGCTGACCCTGGTCTCGCTTCCGGCGCACGCCGACGAGCTGGCGCCCAAGGTCGAGCACCGGCCGCTGGCGGCGGTCAAGCGCGGGGAGGTCGTGGAGGTCCGCGCCCGCATCACCACCGTGGTGGGCAGCCCGGTCGCCGAGGCCAACCTCTTCGTCCAGGTGGAGGGGCTGGCCGGATACACCAGGCTGCCGATGGCTCCCATCCCCGAGATCCCCGGTCTCTTCACCGCGCGTGTCCCTGCTGCCCTTGCCAGCTCGGGCTTCGCCTACTACCTGGAGGCCTTCGACTCCGACGGCAACGGCCCCGGGCGCGCCGGCTCGCCCGAGTCGCCCTTCGTGGTCACCGCCTACTCCGGAGACTTGCCCCGCGCCGCGCCGCCGGTCGCCAGGCCGGCCGAGCCCGCCGCGCCGGTGGTGGTCGCCGCCCCCGCGGCCCCGGCCCGCCGCGCTCGGTCGCAGCTGCCGACCTTCGCCGGCTTCACGCTGGCCGGCCTGGGCCTGGGCGTCGGCGGCCTCTCCACCTTCGGCTACCAGTCCTACAAGAGCGAGCTGCAGGACGCGTTCGGCAACGGCACCGATCACGGGCTCGCCACCGCCGCCAACTACCGCCAGGGCCAGTTCTACGGGACGCTGGCCGTCGTGGGATTCGGCGTCGCCGCCCTGGCCGCCGCCGGGTCCATCGCCTGGCTCGCCTGGCCCGACGAGGCGCTGCCGGCGGAGAAGGCCTTCCTCGGCCAGCGGCCGGGGAACGCGCCCAGCCACTCCGAGGAGGACGACCGATGAGGCTCCCCTCGACCCCTCTCCACCGTCGCTCTCTGCTTCGCTCCGGGGTCAGGGAGCTCGGCTCGGGGACCCTGCGGCGAGGTCTGGTCGCGCTCGGCCTCTCGTCCGCTCTGTTCGCCTGCCAGATGCCTCCCATCCCCGATGGCGTGCAGCTGCTGTGCGCCAGCGACGGCGAATGCCCCTCGGGAACGAGCTGTGCCAACGGCTGCTGCGTGAGGCCGGGCGAGACGCCCAGCTGCCCGGCCGCCAACGGGCTTGGAACCGCGTGCACCGGAGGCAATCCCTTCGACGACGCCGGGCTCAGCCGCGGCACCTGCCCGGGAAACACCTTCTGCTTCAACGAGCGCCAGACCGGCCTTCCCGGCGGGATGTGCACCCGCCCGTGCGACCCGTCGGCCGGCTGCCCGATCGTCGGCGACTGCGTCGACGTCACCAGGCTCGAGCTGCCCTGGCCCTCGCTCTGCCTGCGAAAATGCGCCGTGCGCGAACCGCCGGCCTCCGACTGCCGGCCGGGCTACTCCTGCCAATGCGTCTCCGGCAGCTGCAACTGCTTCCCCCAGTGCGCCCAGGGAACGTGCACCGGGGAGACCGACGCCGGCCCCAACCAGTGCGTGGCGAGCGGGCTGTGCCGGCCGGCGCCCGGCGCTGACGCGGGCCCCGACGCCGGGCCCGGCGCCGGCGACGCCGGCTGATGCAACCCATCGGCTCATCGGCGACGATGAGCCGACCGCGCATCCGGCGCGGATAGCGCGAGGCAGGACGAGGCGATGGAACAGAAAGTTGGCCGCTACACCCTGCTGCGCCGGCTCGCCGTCGGCGGGATGGGCGAGGTCCACCTGGCCGCGCAGGGCGGGCCCGCGGGCTTCGAGCGGGTGGTGGCGCTCAAGCGGATGCTGCCGGCCATGGCCGCCGAGCGGGAGCTGGTGAAGCTCTTCCTCGACGAGGCGCGGCTGGTCTCGCGCTTGTCGCACCGCAACATCTGCCAGATCTACGAGCTGGGCGAAGGCGAGGATGGCTACTTCGTGGCCATGGAGCTGGTGCAGGGCACCAGCGTGCGCGCACTCGTCGACCGGCTCCGGGGGCAGAACGAGCGCATCCCGCCGGCGATGGCGGTGGACATCGCCGCCCAGGTCGCCGACGCGCTGGCCTACGCCTACGAGGCGCCGGGGCGCGACGGCGCGCCGCTCAAGATCATCCACCGCGACGTCAGCCCGCACAACGTGCTGCTCTCGATCTCCGGGGACGTGAAGCTCATCGACTTCGGCGTCGCCAAGTCCACCGAGCAGAGCCACGCCACCGAGAGCGGCACCATCAAGGGCAAGATCTTCTACATGTCGCCCGAGCAGACCCGCGGGCAGCCGCTCGACCAGCGCAGCGACCTCTTCGCCCTGGGCGTGGTCCTCTACGAGATGCTCAGCGGCAAGAACCCGTTCGCACGGCCCGACGTCATCCAGTCGGTGATGGCCATCCAGAGCGAGCCGCTGCCGCCGCTCACGGACTTCGACCCGGTGCTGGAGGTGGTCGATCCGGTGGTTGCCAGGTTGTGCGCCAAGTCGCCCGCGGACCGCTTCAACGACGGCTACGAGGCGGCCGAGGAGCTTTCGGCGGTGAAGGCCCAGCTCCCGCGAGCCGGCAAGCGGCTGGGGCCCTTTGTCTCCGAGCGCTTCGCCGACGACATCTCCGCGGTGATCCGCTCGGTGAGCGACTCGGAGGCGCGGCGCGCCCTGAAGGCCACGCCGCAGCAGCGCGATCCCTCCACCCCCAGAGCCGACGCGACCGAGATCAATCCCGCGCCCCCGGACGCGGTGCCGCTCGAGGACGCCGAGACCCGGCTCCACTCCGCCGCCAAGCCCGAGAGCGCCGAGAACGCCGAGACGCGCCTGCTGCCGAGCCCTGATCCGGCCACTCGGCTGCGCGCGAGCGCACCGGCGGCGGCACCGCGGCGGCGCTGGGGGACGGTCCTCGCCGCGGGAGCGTTCGTGGTCGCACTGGGGGTGCTCGGGGTGGCGCTGCGCCCGGTGCTCTTCGACGAGGTCGTCACGCCCGACCAGCTGCGCAAGGCGGCGCCGATCGCTCCCTCGCCGGCGCCGGTGGCGAGCCCGACTTCGCCGCCCGCGCCGACCCCGCCGCCGGGAAATCCGCCCGCCGCTGAGCCGGGGCAGGCGACCGCGGAACCGAAGCCTCCCGAGCCGGTGCCGGGCGCGAATGCGGGTCCGGCGACCGCCGCCGCCGGACCGACGACTCCGGCCGAGCCGGCCAAGGGACCCGAGCCTGCCCCGGCGGCCGCGAAGGATCCGGACCCGAAGCCGACGCCGGGCAAGCCGCCGGCCGCGACGCGTCCGCCAACGGCGGCCAAGAACGGCAAGCCGCCGAAGAAGGAGCCGAAGGTCGCCGCGGCCGAGCTGGTGGAGACGCCGGCGCCGGTCGTGACGCAGCCGTCGGCGCCCCCGACCCCAGCCGCGCCGGTCGCGACGGTGAGCGTCTCGGGGCCATTCGGCCGCTCGAAGGTCTCGCTCGCGGGCTCCGGCGGTCACGTCATGCTCGGTCAGATGGGCGAGCTCTCGGTCGGGCTCGACTGGTCTCCCGCCGGCGACGGCCTCGCCGCGAAGATCACCTGCGAGCCGTGGGCGATTCTCTCCATCGACGGCGTCTCCAAGGGGCGCACGCCCATCGCGCTGCCCGGGCTGGGAAGGTCGCCGCTGCCCGTCGAGCTGCGGCGGCTGGGCGGCGAGCCGGTGCAGTTCCTGCTGAGCGCGGAGATGGCGAAGTAGGCGCCCGCTGCGCTCGCCCGAAGTACGCGTCGGCCAGCTGCCGCACTCCGGGCGCGCGAAGCCCTCGGCGAGAATCCCGCAGTCCGGGTGCCTGCGGAATTGCTCCCCACCGGCGGGGCAAGCTCTCGACCGCGCGTTCCATGTCGAGATAGGTGCCCTCTTCCTCGGGCCTCGACGCGAGGGCCCCGGTCTCCGCAAGGGAGGCCGGGGCCCAGGGCGCTCGCCGTGAGTTGGGACGCCGCCGGCTAGGCCGGGACGTCCTTGGTGGTGGTGACAGAGGCCTTCTTCTTCAGGTGCTTGACCGGGCGCTGCACCGCCTCGGGACCGGCGAAGAGCGACTGGAAGGTCGCCGGGGCGTCCTCGAAGGCCACCTGCGCCCGGAGCTGCAGCTTGCCGTAGGCCTTGCTCCAGGCCATCGCCGCCTCGTCGCGCGCGGCGCGCTTGCGGTCGTAGTCGGCCTGCGGGCCGGAGAGCTTCCCCAGCCCCGCTTCCACTGCCGCCGCCTGCTGCAGGCACTCGGCGATCACCTTGGTGACCTCCTGCGGCGGGCCCTTGGCGGCGACCTTGGCGACCAGCACGCGCACCTCCTTGACCTCGGTGAGGTAGGCCAGGCGCGTGAGGTTGGCAGGCGAGAAGTGGCTGAGGCCCGCGAACGGTGCGGTCCGCTTGCCCAGGCCGGCGCCGACCACCGCCGACGCCAGCTTCTCCACCGCCACGTCCAGCGCGTCGTCGGCGACCGCGGCCACCGAGAGCGCGGCGTCGCGGGCCATGCGCGCTTCGTCGCAGGCCCGCGCAGCCTCCTCGAGCGCCTGGTGCGCCTTGCCGAAGGCGTCCAGGTGAGGTTTCAGCTCCGCGGGCAGATCGTTGAGCTGCGCGAACTTCTCCAGCACCGCCGCTCCCTGGGCGTGTTGGTCGATCAGGTTCTTCATGGTTTGGTTCCCCCTCGACGACGAGCGCGACGACTGTATCGGCAGGGACCGGACGGTTTCAACCGCAGGAGCGCGATGACCGGCGCGTAACGGCGAAATCGGGGGCGAGATCGGCGTTGCACGGCGTGTAACGGCGAAATCGGGGGCGAGATCGGCGTTGCACGGCGTGTAACGGCGAAATCAGGGGCGAGATCGGCGTTGCACGGCGTGTAACGGCGAAATCAGGGGCGAGATCGGCATTACACGGCGTGTAACGGCGAAATCAGGGGCGAGATCGGCGTTACACGGCCTGTAACGGCGAAATCGGGGGCAAGATCGGCGTTGCACGGCGTGCGACGTAGATTCCCCAGGCGGAATCGAGGGTTGCCCGCCCTGAAGCCCCCGGCCTTCCGCACGGCCAGCCAGCGGCCGCGCCGCTATCCCTCGCAGGGGAGGGTGAAGAAGAAGGTGCTCCCCTGGTCGAGGGTGCTCTCGACCCACATCCGGCCACCGTGGGCCTCGACCAGGCCCTTGGCGATGGACAGCCCCAGACCGGCGCCGCGGCGCCTGGTCTTGTCCGCTTGCCAGAAGCGATCGAACAGCCGAGGCAGGTCCTCGGCGGCGATCCCCAGGCCGGTGTCGGTCACCCAGAACAGCAGCTCGCCGGGGCGCGGCTGCGCCCCCACCGTGATGTCGCCGCCGGGCTTGTTGAACTTGATGGCGTTGCCGATCAGGTTTTCCAGGACCTGGAATAGTCG
Organism: Myxococcales bacterium; assembly: GCA_037442205.1. GTDB lineage: Bacteria > Myxococcota > Myxococcia > Myxococcales > UBA5297 > JBBIQS01. The sequence continues at coordinate 29,825 of JBBIQS010000005.1, read as the reverse complement.
ACCCTCGTCGGCGGAGATCTCGGGGAGCTGCGGCGGCAGCTCGACCCGTAGCTCGAGCGAGGCCGCCGTGGCGAGCGTCCGCTGGCCCTCCACCGCGTCGAGCACCACCTGCCGGGCGTCGAGGCGCCCGACCTCGACCGACAGCCGGCCGGACTCCATCCGCACCACGTCCAGCAGATCCTGGATCAGCCGATTCATCCGGGAGACCGCGCGCTCGATCGTCTCGGTCTGCTTGCGCAGCCGCTCCGGCTGGCCGGTGCGCGGGCGCAGCAGCGCCGCCTGCATCAGGATCACGTCCAGCGGATTGCGCAGATCGTGGGCCACCACGCTCAGTACGTTGTCGCGCGCCTGGATGGCGCGCTGTGCGGCGCGGTAGAGCCGCCCGTTGTCGATCGCCAGCGCCGCCCGGTAGCCTATGGTCTCGGCCAGCTGCTGCTCCCTGGGCCCGTAGGGGCAGACCGCCTGGCGCGAGGCCACCGTCAGCGCGCCGAGCAGGCGCCCGCGGCTGATTAGAGGGACCGACAGCGCCGAGCGGAGCCCGGCCCCGGAGATCGCGGCGACCTGCGCTGGCTGCTCGGAGAGCGATTCGAGCTGCTCCGGCGAGACCTCCGCCAGCAGCGCCGGCCGCCGGGAGTCGAGGACCTTCCACACCATGTGCGGCAGCTTGCGGTCGAGCACGACCGGCTCCGGCGGCTCGGGCGAGGTCTCGGCCGGGTCGGCGGCGACGCTCTTCCAGCGCCTGACCTGGCCGTCCTCCTCGACCAGGTCCACCATGCACCAGTCCCCGAGCTTGGGCAGGCACAGCCTGGGGATGCTCGCCAGCGTCTCTCCGAGGTCGAGCGTCAAGGACAGCTCCACCCCGGCCCGCGCCAGCAAGCGCTGCTCCTCCTCCGAGCGGAGCAGCTCGCGCTGGGTGCGCTCGAGGCGCTCTCTCTCCGCCGCCAGGTCGTCCAGGATGTTGAGGACCGCCTTCTGCGTCTCCAGCAGGCGGCCTTTCTCGACGTCGAAGTCGTCGAGGACGTTGAGCATCGCCTTCTGGCTTTCGAGCAGCCGGTCGCGCTCGGCGCCGCTGTCCTCGAGGATGTTGAGCACCGCCCGGACGTATTCGCCGGGCCCGAAGCCGCCGGCCCCGGCGGTCGGGGAGGAGGAGGCGGGGGCGTCGCTCATGGTCCCCGCGCCTCGGGCGGAACCCGCTTCTTGAGCTCCTCGTTCTCGTTCCTCAGGCGCTCGATCTCCTGCTTGAGCTCGATCATCTTCAGCTCGCGGCCGACGGTGAGCCGCTGGAAACGCTCCAGGTCGGCCAGCCGCTCCAGCTCGCGGCGGTGCTGCTCGGCGATCTCGGCTTCGGCCTTGCGCTGGGCGGTCACGTCGCGGGCGGCGGCGAAGACCCCCAGCACGTTGCCGCGCGCGTCGCGGTAGACCGAGGCGTTGTAGAGCACGTCGCGCGTCCCGCCGGCCTGGTGGCGGATGGTGAGCGGGTAGTCGCGCACGAACCCGCGGGCGAAGACCTGCTGGTAGCCGTCGCGCGCCTTGTTGGGCTCGGTGAAGTAGTCGGAAAAGTCGGTGCCGATCAGGCTCTCGCGGGGAAGGCCGGTCACCTTGACGGTGGCCTCGTTGACGTCGGTGATCTTCCCCTCCGGGCTGATGGTCACCAGCGGGTCGAGGCTGGCCTCGATCAGGCTGCGGGCGTACTGCGAGGCCTGCCTGAGCTCGGTCACGTCGCGGGCGGAGGCGAAGACCCCCAGCACGTCGCCGCGGAAGTCCCGGTAGACCGAGGCGTTGTAGAGGACGTCGGTGAGCCGACCGTCGCGATGGCGGATGGTGAGCGGATAGTCGGTGACCGAGCCCCGGGAGAAGGCCTGGCGATAGCCTCGGCGCGCCTTCTCCGGCTCGGTGAAGTAGTCGGAGAAGTCGGTCCCCACCAGCTGCTTTCGCGGCACGCCGGTCGCCTTCACCGTGGCCTCGTTGACGTCGGTGATCTTCCCCTCCGGGCTGATGGTCACCAGAGGGTCGAGGCTGGCCTCGATCAGGCTGCGGGCGTAGAGCGCCGCCTGGCTGGCCCCCTTCTCGGCGCTCTTGCGCTTGGTGATGTCGCGGGCGATCGACGAGGCCCCGACGATGGCCCCGCTGCCGTCGAAGATGGGCGAGACGGTCAGCGAGACCGCGATGGCCGTGCCGTCCTTGCGAATCCTGGTGGTCTCGTAATGCGCCACCCGCTCCCCGCGGCGAATCTGCTCCAGGATCTCGTCCATCTCGTCGGGGCTGTCGGGGGAGGTGAGCAGGGAAACCGGCTTGCCCAGCGCCTCCTCCGGCGAATAGCCGTAGAGCTCCTGGGCGCCGCGATTCCAGCTCACCATGACCCCGTCGAGGGTCTTGGCGACGATGGCGTCGTCGGAGGAGTCGACGATCGAGGCCAGCAGCGCGTTCTGCAGGTCGGACACCGGGCCGGAGGGCGGGGCGGTCCCCTCGGTCGAGCCGCCGCGGTCGCTAGGTGGCACCATGCAGGTCCCTCCCCGGGCTGGCCCGGGCGACTCCAGCAGCCGCCCCGTGGAGCGGATGACCGGCGGGAAGCGCCGCCGGCGCTGGAGTTGCTGCGCCGACTGCTCAGGCGCTGCGCCGCCGCAGCTGGCGCACCTTGTGCCGCAGCTTCTCGGCGAAGAAGCCGGGGTTGCGGGTGCAGCAGGCGGCGTACTTGAGCAGCAGGGCGCTGGAGGCGGGCCGCTGGTTGTGCGGGCACCAGGGCTCGCAGCGGCTGTAGTCGCTGCCGGCCAGCCGCTGGCGCAGCTGCTGCGCCGCCGGGCCGTTCCAGATCTCCTCGAACGAGGAGCGGTGGAGGTTGCCCAGCACCTGCCAGGTGGCCACGCAGCCGCGGACGTCGCCGTTGTGGTCGATCACCGCCTGATCGAAGGGGAGCCGGCAGTGCCCCGCCGGAGCGGGCTGCTTCGCCACCGGCAGGCCGAAGCGCCGCCGCAGGCCGTCGAGCCCGGTGATCTCCAGGGGCGAGTCGCGGTTGACGAGCTCCACCCGCTCCAACTCGGCGACCACCTCGGTCGGACTGGGGAGGCCGCGGAAGCTGAGCACCGGGTCGATGGCGAACTTCACGCTGTCGACTCCCAGGTCGCGGCCGAGCCGCACGAAGTCGCCCAGCTCGCGGATGTTCTCCTTGAGGATGACCATCGAGATCCCCAGCCGTGGCAGGCCTGCGCTGCGGGCAGTCGCCAGAGCCCGCACGTTGGCCACCGCCCGCTGGAAGTCGCCCCTCAGCACCACCTTGGCGCAGGTCTGCTCGGTGGCGGCGTTGAGCGAGACGTCGATCTGACCTCCCTGGCGCAGCAGCGCCTCCCGCCAGAACCCGTCCAGGCGGATGCCGTTGGTGCTCAGCGAGATCCGCACCTGGGGCACGTCGGCCAGCATGCGGGCGACGTCGCGGCAGTTGCGCATCACCGTCGGCTCACCCCCCTGCAGCTTGACCGCGCGCAGCGAGGGATAGACCGAGGCCAGCTTCTCGACGTACACCGCCGGCGGCATGTTCTGCCGCGCGGTGCGGTGCGTCTGGTAGCACATCACGCAATCGACATTGCACTGCATCCCCATGATCAGGTGCAGCGATTGGAGCCCGGCCAGCTCGGGGCGCGGGGGCGGGGCCTGCTTCGACGGGCCGTCGCCGCTGGGGATCTGGGGAGAGCTGGGGAGGGGCAGGGACGCCAAGGGGCTTCCATCCTTTCTGCTTCGGCTTCCTGGCTGACGGGTTTCCGAGAGCCAGGTCGCTTGTCCGAGTTTGAAGGCAAGGTTGGGGAGGTCGGCGCGGCCCACAAGCGCGAAAGCCGGGTGAAGCCCCGTTGAGCCCTCGAGCGGCCCGCGCCAGGTCAGCATCGCTGCCAGCGCTCGCGCCCTGCGCGCGCGCTCGCCAGGCGGCGGGACCGCAACGCGGCCGTCCGCGGCCCCAGGAGGCGCTCCAGGCTGCGAGCACCGCTCGCCGCGGGGTGCCCGACGTGGGCGCACGCCGGGCCGAATCCCCGGGCTGCTTCTCGCGGATGGGCTCCGCCGTCCCAAACCTGATCTTGGACCAGTGCCACGAGCGATCTGCCGTCGCGCCGGAGGGAGGAGACAGAGATGAAGACCACGCTCAGCGTCATCAAGGCGGACATCGGGTCGATCGGCGGTCACATCGCGCCCTCGCGAAGACTGCTGGAGACCGTGCGATCTGCCGTGCGCGAGCGCAGCGGGAGCCTGCTGCTCGACCACTACATCAGCCACACCGGCGACGACATCGCCATCCTCATGACGCACACCCGCGGGACGGGCGATCGGGCGATCCACCAGCTGGCCTGGGACGCCTTCACCGAGGGCACCCGCGCCGCCAAGGCCCAGGGGCTGTACGGGGCCGGCCAGGACCTGCTCAAGGACTCCTTCTCCGGCAACGTGCGCGGCATGGGCCCGGCGGTGGCGGAGATGGAGTTCGAGGAGCGCCCCGCCGATCCGTTCCTGTTCTTCGCCGCCGACAAGACCGACCCCGGCGCCTACAACCTGCCGCTCTACCAGACCTTCGCCGACCCGATGAACACCCCCGGGCTGATCCTCTCGCCGGCGATGTCCAAGGGCTTCAAGTTCGTGGTCATGGACGTGGCCAACGTGGCGGCCGACCGGGTGATCGAGCTCAACGCCCCCGAAGATCTCTACGACCTGGCGGCGCTGCTGCGCGACCCGGAGCGCTACGTGGTCGAGTCGATCTGGTCGCGGGCGACCGGCGAGCAGGCGGTGGCGGTGGCCACCTCGCGGCTGCACAACATCGCCGGCAAGTACACCGGCAAGGACGACCCGGTGATGACGGTGCGGGTGCAGATGAACTTCCCGGCCACCGGCGAGGTGCTGGCCCCCTACTCGCTGGGCCACTACGTCGGCGGCTGCATGCGCGGCTCGCACCAGATGCCGCTGATGCCGGTGGGCCTCAACAGCGGCACCAGCTACTTCGACGGGCCGCCGCTGGTCAGCTGCGCCGCCTTCTCGATGCACGACGGCAAGCTCAGCGAGCCGCTCGACGCCTTCGGCCATCCGTTCTGGGACGCGGTGCGCGCCAAGGTCACCGACAAGGCCACCGAGATGCGCCGCCAGGGCTTCTTCGGGCCGGCGATGCTGCCGATGGCCGAGCTGGAGTACACCGGCATCACCGACAAGCTCCACAAGCTCGACGAGCGGTTCCGCATCCGCGGCAAGTAGCTCGAGACTCGCCAGGGGGCACGCGGGGGCAGTTGGGCTAGACTGCCCCCGCGGAGGTCTCCCATGGCAAAGCGTGCGCAAAGCGGTCAGTCCGGCGACGCCGGCAAAGGCAAGGCGCTGTTGTCGGCGGTGGAGCGGCTGGTCGAAAAGCCGGAGGTGATTCGCGCCTCGGCCGAGGAGCGAATCGCCCAGGCCCGGGCGTCGCTTCCCCGCGGCGCCAGCGAGGCCGAGGTCCGGCGAGCCGCCGAGCGGCGCATCGTCGCCGACTACTCCAATCGGACCGCCTTCGCCGGCGGTGCAGCGGCGCTGCCGGCGCTGATCCCGGGGCTGGGGAGTCTGGCGGCGCTGGTCGGCGGCGGGCTGGCGGACATGACCTTCTGCCTCAAGTACGAGGTGGAGATGGCGCTGTCGCTGGCGGCGATCCGCGGCTACGACATCGAGGACGCGCGCGAGCGGCAGCTGGCCTATCTGCTCATCGCCGCCCATACCTACGAGGCCAGCAGCGGCAAGAGCGCCTTGGCCGACCTGGTCAAGGCCGAGTGGGACGCCGTCTTCAACTACACCCCGCGCCAGCTCGGGAAGCTGATCGGGGCGCTCTTCGTGAGGCTGGCGATCCTCTTCGCGGGCAAGGGACTCACTCGGGCGCTGCCGCTGGTGGGCGTGATCGTCAACAGCGCCGCCAACAAGGCTCTCACCCGGCGAGTCGGCACCTCGGTGATTGCCGCGCTCGACCGCCGCGAGGCGCTGCGCGGTGCCAAGAAGAATGCCGCGCCCCGCAAGCCGGTCCGCGCGCGCCGGGCCGCCAAGGGCGCGCGCAAGGCCAGCGCATGACGCTCTCTCGCTGGATTCATCTCTCGAGCCGGCAGCTGGCCGATTGCCGGGTGTTCAAGGTCCGGGAGGATCGCTACCGCTCAGAGCGCTCGGCGCAAGAGCACGACTTCTTCGTGATCGAGTCGAGCGACTGGGTCAACGTGGTCGCCCTCACCGAGCAGGGCGAGGTGCTGCTGGTGCGCCAGCACCGCTTCGGCACCGGCGAGCCGACGCTGGAGATCCCCGGGGGAATGGTCGATGCCGGCGAGCAGCCGATCGAGGCCGCTCGCCGCGAGTTGGCCGAGGAGACCGGCTTCGAGGCCCGCGAGGTGGTGCCGCTGGGGACCATCCATCCCAACCCGGCGATCATGCCCAACACCACCCACACCTTCCTGGCGCTGGGCTGCCGCCAGACCCGCGAGCCGCACTTCGACAGCACCGAGGAGGTCGAGCTGGTCAAGGTCCCGGCCTCGGCCATCGACCCGATGCTGGTCAGCGGCGAGATCTCCCACGCGCTGGTGGCGGTGGCCTTCCTCCACTGGAAGCTGCGCGGAAGCCCGGGGCTGCGGCCGGCGAGCGCTCCCTGAGCTCGCCGGTTGATTCGCGGGGATTCGGTCCGCTAGCCTGCGCGCGGTCGCCGGGGGCCTGCCCGAGGAAAATCAATGGATTGGAAGCTCTTCGCCTCGACCTTCGCCGCCATCTTCATCGCCGAGATGGGCGATAAGACCCAGATCGCCGCCCTGAGCATGTCGGCGGGCGGGGCCTCCAAGGCCTCGGTCTTCCTCGGCAGCGCACTGGCGCTGGTCCTCACCTCGGCCATCGCCGTAGTGGGCGGCGAGCTCATCTCCCGCTACGTCTCGCCGCAGTGGCTCCACCGGATCGCCGGCGGGGTCTTCATCGTCCTGGGCGCCCTCTACCTGCTCGGCAAGGGCGACTGAGGGGTCGAGGTCAGAAAAGCCGAGTGGTGGCGGTGGCTTGGGTTCGCTGTTGGCCGGTGAAACGCTGCGGAATGCTGGCGTCCGGGCGCCTCGCCGCTCGCCTCGGTGGCGCCTAGGATTCCGGCCCGCCACGCGGTGGTCCGACGGGGCGGGGCGCGCATCTAATAGACTCACACGCGTGGGCGCGGTCGCCCGGCAGGAGCCTCGATGCAGGGTTCGGTCTCAGCGGCGGCGACGACAGCCCAGTGGCGCGACCTGGTCGCGCTGACCAAGCCCCGCGTCACCTCGCTGAACCTGATCGCCACCGCCGCCGGCTACTGGCTGGCCCCGGTCCAGCCCGGGCTGGCGACCTTCCTGCGCCTGCTGCTGGGGACGGCGCTGGTGGTCGGGGCGGCCAACGCCCTCAACTGCTACCTGGAGAGAGATCTCGACCGGCTGATGGCCCGCACCCGCTCCCGGCCGCTGCCCGCCGGCCGGCTGGCGCCGGGCACCGCGCTCTCCTTCGGGCTGCTGCTGGCCGCCCTGGGCGCGGCGCTGCTCAGCCTCGGCGTGAATTGGCTGGCCGGGCTCCTCTCGACCCTGGCGCTGCTGGCGTACGTGCTGCTGTACACGCCGATGAAGCAGAAGAGCTCGCTGTCGCTACTGGTGGGAGCGGTCCCCGGGGCGGCGCCTCCGCTGATCGGCTGGGCGGCCGCGACCGGCTCGCTCGGGCTGCCGGGGGTGCTGCTGTTCCTGCTGCTGTTCCTGTGGCAAGTGCCGCACTTCCTGGCGATCGCGCTCTACCGCAAGGACGAGTACGTCGCGGCCGGGCACAAGGTCCTGCCGGCGGAGCGCGGGGAGCGGGCGGCGCGGGCCGAGCTGTTCCGCTATTCGCTGGCGCTGGTAGCCACCAGCTTCTCCTTCGCCGCGGTGGGCTCGGCGCACCTGGTCTACCTGGCGGCAGCCGCGCTGCTGGCGGCGCCTCTGCTGGTCGCGGCCTCCCGCGGGCTCAAGCCCGACGCCTCGGCGGCCTGGGCGCGCAGCTTCTTCATGTCCACCAACCTCTACCTGACCCTGCTGCTCGCCGCGATGGTGGTCGATCGCTATCTCGGCTAGCGGCCGTGCCCAGCGCCTTCGCCGCGCCAGCGGTCGGACGGCTTCGGGCGATCCGAGGAATCGATGTCCCTGGCCACCTTCCTCCCGGCGCTCAACGCCGTGCTCAACGCCACCACCGGGGTCTTGCTGGGGCTGGGGTTCCTGGCCATCCGCGGCAAGCAGCCGGAGCGCCACCGCAAGCTGATGCTGGCGGCCTTCGCCACCTCGTCCGCCTTCCTGCTCAGCTACGCCATCCGCTTCGCGCTCACCGGGACCCACCGCTACCCGGGCTCGGGCCTCGACAAGGCGATCTACCTGGCCATCCTCGGCTCGCACACCGTGTTGGCGATCGTGGCGCTGCCGCTGATCTTGCGATCGCTCCAGCTGGCGCTCCTCAAGCGGCAGTTCGACGGCCACAAGAAGCTCGCCCGCTGGGCGCTTCCGGTGTGGATGTACGTGTCGGTGACCGGGGTGGTGGTCTACCTGATGCTCTACCAGCTCGCTCCCGCACTTCAGTAGGGAGCCTGCCTCGGGCGGCCGTGCTCGTGGTGCGCGCCATGCGAGCCGGGCCGCGGCCATCGCCGCGAGGCACCGACGACCGGGCGCAGCGGGCGCGGTGCACCGGGTGGTTGCTGCCGCAGCGCCGGCACCGCGTGCGCCTTTCCTCGATGGTCGGATGGCGGATGCGTGTTCTCAAGTAGGTCCGTTGCGCGGCTGCCAGCCCTGGCCCCGCCGGCGCTCGACCTTTCGGGCAGAGGGCAGGTCGCGAGTCGCGGCTGTCGCTGGGGGAGAACGAGTTTGATCTTCGCGAGCTGGCAGCGCGCACGTTCAGCCCAATGGACAGGGCGCAAGTCAAGGGGGCTGCCAGTTCCAGTCTCGAGAATGCTCGTACAGCATTGCTGGAAGATCGACACTGAAACTGTAGCGGAGACGCCCATGCAGCTGACGCGATAGCTGGGAATGGCTCATGGCGACGAGGCTGCTCGAGTTCGAGACGGGCGAGACCCTCTATGAGAGCGGGCGGACGCTGGTCTGCCGAGGGCGCCGACTCGCCGATGGGCTGCCGGTCGTGCTCAAGGTTCTCAAGCCCGAGGCGTCCAATCCGCGCGAGCTGGCCCGCGCCAGGCGCGAGTTCGAGATCCTCTCCGAGCTCGGACTGCCGTCTGTGGTCAAGGCCTACGGGCTCGAGGAGCACCGCCGCGGCCTGGTGATGGTCCAGGAGGATGTCGGCGGACGGTCGCTCGACCGGCTCGCCAGGCCGCTTCCGCTGCGGCAGTTCCTCGAACTGGCGATCAAGCTGGCGCAGGCGCTCTCGGGCATCCACCGCCAGCGGATCGTCCACAAAGACGTCAGTCCCGCCAACCTGGTCTTCAATCCGGCGACCGGCCAGGTGCGGCTGATCGACTTCGGTCTCGCCGACGAGGTGCCGCTGCTGACGGTGGCCCCGCAGCCGCCGGGGGCGCTGGAGGGGACGCTGGAGTACATCTCGCCGGAGCAGACCGGCCGGATGAACCGGGCGGTCGACTACCGCACCGACTTCTACTCGCTGGGCGCGACCTTCTACCGGCTGCTGACCGGCCGGCTTCCCTTCGAGGCCGAGGACGCGCTGGGCCTGGTCCACTGCCACATCGCCGCCACCCCGCTGCCCCCGCACCTGGTCGCCCCGGCGGTGCCGCCGACCGTCTCCCGCATCGTGCTGAAGCTGATGGCCAAGCGGGCCGAGGAGCGCTACCAGAGCGGCCGGGGGCTGGAGGCAGACCTGCACCGCTGCCTGCTTCAGCTGCAGGAAGAGGGAGAGGTCGGAGAGTTCGAGCCGGGGCTGGAGGACGTTCCCGAGCGGCTGCAGGTCCCGCAGAAGCTGTACGGCCGGGAGGAGGACGCGCGCCGGCTGCTGGCGGCCTTCGAGCGGGCGCGCGCCGGGGGCCGCGAGCTGCTGCTGGTGGCCGGCTTCGCCGGGGTGGGAAAGACCGCGCTGGTCCACGAGGTGCTCAAGCCGGTGCTCGAGGCGCGCGGCTTCTTCCTCCAGGGCAAGTTCGACCAGCTGCAGCGCAACGTGCCGTACTCGGGCTGGATCCAGGCGCTGGGCGAGTTCGTCGAACACCTGCTGATGGAGAGCGAGGCCGAGCTGGCCCGCTGGAAAGAGAGCCTGCTGGCGGCGCTGGGCGGGATGGGCGGGGTGCTCACCGAGGTCATTCCCAAGCTGGGGCTGATCATCGGGCCGCAGCCGCCGGCGCTGGGGCTGGGCGGCGCCGAGGCCCAGAATCGCTTCAACTACCTCTTCCTCGAGCTGGTGCGGGCCATCGCCACCCGCGACCGTCCGCTGGTGATCTTCCTCGACGACCTGCAGTGGATCGACCCCGCCTCCCTGCGGCTGCTGCAGGCGCTGATCGGCGGGAGCGGCGCCGCGAACTTGCTGGTCCTCGGTGCCTACCGCGACAACGAGGTGGACGAGCTCCACCCGCTGATGAAGACCGTCGAGGCCCTGCGCAAGGACCAAGCGAAGATCGACCAGCTGACCCTGGCCAGCCTGCCGCCGCAGACGGTGGACGAGCTGATCGCCGAGACCCTGGGCTGCGACGCCGAGAAGTCCAGGTCGCTGTCGCGCCTGATCTATTCCAAGACCGCCGGCAACCCGTTCTTCACCCTGCAGGTGCTCAAGGTGCTGGCGGAGAAGGGGGCGATCACCTTCGACGTCGAGCGCCGCGGCTGGAGCTGGGACATCGCCGCCCTCCGGCAGATGGCGATCTCGGACAACGTGGTGACCCTGATGCTGGGGAAGCTCGGCGAACTGGCGCCCGAGCCGCGCCAGATGCTTCCGCTGGCGGCGGCCATGGGGTTCCGCTTCAACCTGTCGAACCTGAGCGTCATCGCCAGGCAGGGGGAGAACGCCGCCCTGGAGCAGCTGCGGCCGGCCCTGCGCGAGGGGCTGATCGTCCCGTTCGACGGTGACTTCCAATTCGTCCACGACCGCGTCCAGCAAGCCGCCTACGCGCTCATCCCCGAGGTCGACAAGCGCCGGGTGCATCTGGAGAGCGGCCGGCTGCTGCTGCGGTGCCTGCCCGAGGACGAGCGCGACCAGCAGCTCTTTGCCATCGCCGACCACCTGAACACCGGTGCCGAGCTCATCGAGGAGCCCGGCGAGCGGCTGGAGTTGGCGCAGCTGAACCTGCAGGCGGGGCGGCGAGCCAGGGACTCGGCCGCCTTCGCGGCGGCGGCCGGCTACTTCGCCAGCGGCATCGGGCTGCTGCCTCCCGACGGCTGGAAGCGCCACTACGGGCTGGCGCTGGCGCTCCACAAGGAGAGCGCCGAGTGCGAGTACCTGACCGGCAACCACCCGGCGGCGGAGGGCCGGGTGGCGCAGGCGCTGGGGCACGCCGCCTCGGACCTGGACCGCGCCGGCATCTTCTCGATCCAGGTGGTGATGTACACCACCCAGAACCGGTTCGAAGACGCGATCAACGCCGGGCTGCGGGCGCTGCGCCTGTTCGGCGTGGACCTTCCGGAACCCGGCGATCGCGCGGCGATGCGCGAGGCGGCGGCCGCCGCGCTGGCCGAGTACCGGGAGAGCATCCGCGGGGTGGACCTGGCGGCGCTGGCCGAGGCGCCGCCGATGACCGACCCAGCGGCCGCGGCGTGCATGGACCTCCTGATGCACCTGTCGCTGGTGGCCTACTACGCCAACCACGACCTGCTGGCGCTGCTGACCACGCGGATGGTGGCCCTGTCCTCGAAGCACGGGAACGGCGACGCCTCGGCGCTGGGCTACGTGCTGATGGCCATGGTCTCGGTGTCGGCGCTGGGAGACTACCCGACCGCGCGCGAGCTGAGCCGGGTGGCCCGGGAGCTGACCGACCGCCGCCAGGACCCGGCGCTGGAGGCCAAGGCGCTGATGTTCTACGCCAACTGCGCCGATCCCTGGTTCCACCCGGTGCGCGACGCCATCCCGCAGCAGCGGCGGGGCTTCCGGCTGGCGGTGGAGTCCGGCAGCCTCAACGACGGCCTCAACTGCCTGTGGGGCATCTCCCGCAACATGCTCTTCGCCGCGGTGCCCCTCGACGAAGCCCTGGCCGAGTGCCGCAACACCCTGGCCTTCGCGGTCAGGATCCACGACCGGGCCTTCCAGCTGGCGATGCTCATCCCCAAGCACGTGATCCTGTGCTTCCAGGGGCGGCTGTCGAACCCGGGTCAGCTGGAAAGCGCCGAATTCAGCGAGGCCGCCTTCATGGCGCGGATGACCGAGCTGGGATTCCTCACGGCCATCGCCCACTTCAACGTCTTCAAGGCCTGGACCCTGGTGGCCTACGGCCGCTGGGCGGAGGCGGCGTCGATCCTCGAGGAGAGCGCCAAGACCGTGGCCTGCATCGCCGACCAGCCGCACGCGGCGCTGCACTACTTCCACCACGCCCTGGTGCTGGCCCGGGAGTGCGACCGGGCTTCGCCCGAGGTCCGGACCCGCCACCTGGCGGCCATCGCCGAGGATCAGCAGAAGCTGGCCCGCTGGGCGGAGCACTGCCCGGAGAACTTCGCACCGCTTCAGCTGGCGGTCGCCGCCGAGCTGGCCCGGGTCGAGGGCCGGGGGATGGAGGCGGTGCAGCTCTATGACAAGGCGATCGAGGCCGCGGCCAGGAGCGACGCCCACTATGCCGAGGGCCTGTCCTGCGAGCTGGCGGCGCGCTTCTGGCTGGCGAAGGACAAGGAGGACTTCGCCGGCCTCTACCTGGAGAAGGCGCTCCAGGCCTACACCCGCTGGCAGGCGTGGGGAAAGGTGAAGGCGCTGGCCAAGGAGTACCCGCGCGTCTTCGCCGGCAAGCCGGAGAACCCCTCCGAGCCCGGGGCGGCGACCCTCGATCTCGATACCTTGATGAAGGCCACCCGGGTCGTCTCTGCCGAGATGGAGCTCAACCGGCTGCTGGCGGCGCTGATGGAGATCGTCGTCGAAAACGCCGGGGCGCAGAGCGGCTTGCTGCTGCTGGAGAAGGACGGGGACTTCCGGATTTCGGTGCGGATGGAGATCGGCGCCAGGCAGGCCCAGGTGGGAGTGCCGGCCGTCCAGGACGAGAGCGAGCTGGTGGCGATGGGGGTGGTGCGCTACGTCGCCCGCACCAAGGAGTGGGTGGTGCTGGACGACGCCGCCAGTCGCGGGGAGTTCGTCGGCGAGCCGCACATCCGCCGCCAGCAGGCCCGCTCGCTGCTGTGCGCCCCGCTGCTCAGCCGCGGCCGGCTGGTGGGAGTGCTCTACCTCGAGAACAACCTGGTCCCCGAGGCCTTCAGCGCGGAGCGGGTTCAGTTCCTGCAGATGCTGCTGTCGCAGGCGGCGATCTCGCTGGAGAACGCCCGCATCTACGAGGCGCTGCGTGAGAGCGAGGCGAAGTACCGCCGGATCGTCGACACTGCCACCGAGGGGATCTGGGTGCTGGGGCCCGACGCCACCACCACCTTCGTCAACGGCCAGATGGCGGCGATGATCGGCTGCTCGGTCGAGGAGCTGATCGGCAGGCCGATGGCAGACTTCCTCTTCGAGGAGGACAAGGCCGACCACCGCCGGAAGATGGAGGTGCGGCGCCAGGGGATCGCCGAGAGCTACGAGCGCCGCTTCCGCAGTCGGGGCGGCGGCGAGGTGTGGACCCTGGCCTCGGCCACTCCGATCTTCGACGACCAGGGCCGCTTCGCCGGCTCCTTCGCGATGTACGCCGACATCACCCGCCGCCGGCAGGCCGAGCAGGAGCGCGAGCGGCTGCTGGCGGGCGTGCAGGCAGAGCGCAGCCGGCTCCAGGCGGTCCTCGACACCGCCCCGCTCGGCATCAGCCTCTGCCTGGCTTCGGGCGGCCCGGCGCTCTTCAACAAGGCCGCCGAGTCCATCCTCGGGCTGCCGCCCGGGAACTCCGAGCTCAGCCCGGCCGCCCCCGGACCGTCCCACGAGGTGCGCTGGCCCAACGGCGAGCCGGTGGCGGCTCAGGACCTCCCGTTCAGCCGCTCGCTGCGGGGCGAGGCGGTCACCGGCGTCGAGCTGCTCGTGCGCCAGCGCTCCGGGCGCGAGGTCTGGATCCTGGAGAACTCGGCCCCGATCCGCGACTCCGAGGGGCGGGTGGTGGGCGCGGTGCGGGCCTTCCTCGACATCAGCCCGCTGCGCGAGCAGGAGCGGCTGCGCGACGAGTTCATCGCCTCGGCCGCCCACGAGCTCAAGACCCCGGTCACCACCATCCAGGGCTACGCCACCCTGCTCAGGCGCTGGTCGCCCGAGGAGCGGCAGCGGCACGAGGCGCACGCCATCGAGGTCATCGGCAAGCAGACCCACCGCATCGGCCGGCGGGTGCAGGAGATGCTGGAGGTGGTCCGCCTGCGCAAGCCGGGGATGGAGCTGCCGCGCGAGCGCCTCGACCTGGGAGAGCTGGCGGCCCAGGTGGTGGAGCGCCGGCAGTCCGTGGCCGGCGAGCCGCGGCTGGCGCTGCGGCGGTCGGGCCCGGTCTCCGTCGAGTGCGATCGGGAGCGGATCGAAGAGGTGCTGGAGCGGCTGCTGGACAACGCCGCCTCGCGCTCGCCGCAGGGCGCCGAGGTCGAGGTGCGGGCTTGGGCGCAGTCCGGCGAGGCGCGGCTGTCGGTGCGCGACCGCGGCTCCGCCATCGCCAAGCAGCGCCAGCCGCACCTCTTCGAACCGTTCTACGAGCCCGAGCCGCCCGGCTCTCCCGGCTACCGCGGGGTGGTGGCCTTGGACCTGTACCTCAGCCGGCTGGCCATCGAAGGCCACCGCGGGCGAATCTGGGTGGAGAGCGAGGAGGAGGAGGGGACGACCGTCTGCTTCTCGCTGCCCCTGAGCCAAGGAGGCGCCGGTGGGAGCTGAGCGCAAGACGGTGCTGGTGGTTGACGACGACGCCGAGCTGGCGCTGATGGTCGAGCTGCTGCTGGCGGACCTCGGCTACCGCGCGGTCAAGGCCAGGGAAGGGCGGGAAGCCCTGCTCAAGGTGGCCGAGCAGATGCCGGATCTGATCCTGCTCGACATGCGGATGCCGGGCATGGACGGCTGGGAGTTCGCCCGCGAGTTCCGCTCCCGCTATGACCGCCAGGCCCCGATCGTCGTGCTCACCGCCGGCGAGGACGCCCGCCGCAGCGCCCAGGAGATCGGCGCCGAGGGTTACCTGGGCAAGCCGTTCGAGGTCGACGAGCTGGTGGCGGTCCTGGCCCGCACCCTGGCCCGGGGCTGACCCGCCGGACGCCAAGGCCCCGGCGAGGGACCTCGAATTTCGGCGCCCTCATGTCGAATTTGCCCCGGCCCGAGGCCCGGCGACCTCGGGCCGCCGCCGAGCGCCCCGCCCCCAGGCGGCCGTTTCGACTGCGGAATTCCAGCTCCGGGGGAGGCCCCCGCCCGCTGGCACCTCGGTTGCTTGGCAAGGCGAGCTCGAGGCGAATTCAGCCGCATTTCAGGAGCCGACGATGATGAGGCGCGCCAATTCCAGACCGACGAGCCACCGCCCGGGCGCAAGGCAGACGAAGAAACCCCTGGGGGTCCAGTCGATGGGGCCGGCGCTCTATCAGCAGATCCGCGCGGCCGTCAGGCAGCTCGAGCAGCGCTCGGCGACAGCGGGCGAGCGCTAGGCGAAGTCGTCGTCGTCCTCGGCGGGCTCCTCGGCCTCTTCCTCTTCCCCCGCCTCTTCCTCGAGCGCCTCTTCCTCGACCACCGGCTCCTCGACCGCCGCGCGGATGGCCTTCTTGCGCTCGGGCTTCTCCGGGGCGCGCAGGGCCGGGCTCTCCCGCTGATCGGCGCCGCACTTGGGGCAAACCGGCTCGGGGCGCTTCAGGTCGTAGAACTTGGTGCCGCACTTGAAGCAGGTGAACTTGGTTCCAAGGTCCTTCGCAGCCATTGAGCAACCTCGCGCCGTCTGGTTTTCGCTCTTGGAGATGGTACCGCTGACTGAGTCGGCGCGCCTGATTAGCCAACCGCCGCCGGACTTGTCAAGCGACGCATGATCGCCGACCGGGCGGGCGCCGACGGCTGGGGCAGGGCCGCGGCCCTCCGAGGGAGAGGGCGGCGGAAAGGCCCGGCTATGGGTTGGCAGCGGCGGAGGTTTCCGTGTACGGTGGCTGCTCAAACCCCCTGCGGCGGCCAGCGCCCGCGCACCGAAAAGAAGGTCGGAAGTGCGCTTCACCTGCGACAGCTGCTCAGCCAAGTACACCATCGCGGACGACAAGGTCCGCGGCAAAGTCGTGGCGGTGAAGTGCAACCGCTGCGGCCAGCGGATCACCGTCAACGGCAAGAGCCTGGCCGAGCCCGAGCCGGCCTACGAGGAGAGCACCCGGGTCGCCAACATCGCCGACCTCGACGCCGCCCTGCGCGCCTCGACGGAGAAGTCGGCCGCCGCCCCGGCCCCCAAGCCGGAGATCGACGACGGCTGGTACGCCATCATCGACGGTCAGCAGCAGGGGCCGCTCTCCGCCGACGAGTTCACCGGCAAGGTCGGGAAGGGCAAGCTGACCGAGCGCACCTACGTTTGGCGCGATGGGCAGGGCGACTGGAAGCGCGCCAGCGAGGTAGCCGCGCTGGCTGCGGCCTTCGCCCCCAAGCCCGCCGCCCCGCCCCCCCCGCCGCACCCCGCTGACCCGCCGGCCGTCTCCAAGCCCGCCGGCAAGGGTAAGAACGGCGCCACCGCTGCCGAGAAGGCGAGCGCGCCGCCGGTCGATGACGACGGCGAGCCGGCGACGATGATGGCCCCGGCCATCGCCTCGGCCGCCGCTGCCGCCATGGGCGCCGACGAGTCGGCGCTGGGAGGGGACGACTTCGCCGACAAGCTCGGCGCCAAGAAGCCGGCCGACGATCCCTTCGAGCTCGGCGGCGAAGAGACGGTCAAGAAGCCGGCCGAGAAGCCCAAGGGCGGCGACCTCAACCAGCTCTTCGACGGCGAACTCGACAGCGAGCCGACCATGAGCGGCAAGGCCGTCGATCTGGCGGCCATCGCCCCCGGCGACCTCGAGCGCCACTCCGCCCCGCCGGTTCCCGGCGCCGGGGACCCGTTCGCCGTGGCGTCGGGCGACCCCTTCGCCGCGGTCCCCGACAACCCCAACGTCGCCAAGCCGGAGATCGGCGAGCAGACCCGCTTCTTCATGAAGCAGGCGGGGGTCAATCGGCGCAATCCGCCCTGGAAGATCGCCGTGGCGGTGTTCCTGCTCATCGGCCTGCCGGTGGCGGTGCTCTACGGGCTGTCGCAGCTGGGCATCGAGCCGATCCAGCTGACCCGCATCGACGAGAAGACAGGCGAGGTTGTTCCCACCACGCTCTTCGGCGAAGGCGGCTTCTCCAGCCTGCGTGACAAGCTGCTGGGCAAGGCTCCGCCGCCGGCGGCTCCCAAGGTGGCCAAGGCCGATCCGCCCAAGCCCAAGGCCGGCGACGACAAGCCGCTGGTCGAGAAGCCCAAGGTGGTGGCCGCGGCGATGTCCGAGGCCGACAAGGCTCGCGCCCAGGCGCTCTACACCAGCGACGAGCTGCCCGGCATGCACAAGGGCCCGAAGGTCCGCAGCGACAAGCTCGAGAAGCAGGCGGTCGATGGCGCCTCCAACCTGGACAGCAAGTTGGTGGCCGAGGTGGTGGGCAAGAACCTCAAGGCCTTCCAGGGCTGCGTCGAGCAGGAGCTGCGCCGCAACCCGAGCTTCAAGGGCGGCAAGGTCAACATCACCTTCAGCGTCGGCCCCTCGGGCACGGTGACCCGCGCGGTCATCGATCGCCCCGACGTCGAGCAGTCCTCGGTGGGCGCCTGCCTCAAGGAGAAGGCCAAGCGCGTGGTCTTCCCCTCGTTCGAGGGCGACGCGGTGGACATCGAGGCCCCGCTGGTCCTCACCAGCGGCGGCTGACCGGCTGAATCCAACGGCGATCGCGTTCTGGTCCGGCCCTCTGGGCAGAGGGCCTGCGGGCAGCCCTTACTTGGCCTGGGCCGCGGCGGGCTGGGCGAGGTCCACTCGGGCGGCGCCGGCGCGCCGCGCCTGGCGCAGGGCCTGGTAGGCGGCGTGGATCAGCTCCTCCGGCCGCGACCCGCCGAAGGCCGGGAAGTCGGCCACGCCCACCGAGATGGTCATGTGATGGGGGCGCCCGGGCGCCTGCAGTCGGGCGTCCTGCACCGACTTGACCAGCCGCTCGGCGGCGCGGGTGGCGTCCTCGCCCTTGGCCTGGGGCAGCAGCACCACGAAGGCCTCGATGTCGATGCGGAAGGTGCGGTCGTGCTCGCGGAAGCTGCGCTTGAGCAGCTGGCCCAGCTTGGAGAAGACCTCGTTGGCCGCCTCGGCGCTGATCCCCTCCAGCACCAGCGGATCGTCGTCGATGGCGGCGATCAGCGCCGACAGCGGCAGGTTCCGCTCGCGGGCCCTGGCCAGCTCGGCCTCGAGCGTCTCCTTGAGCTGGGGGATGCTTCCGGTCAGCGTCAGGGGATCGTCGAGTGCCGAGCCGCCCGCGGAAGGGGCCAGCTTCTGGCGGCGCTTGTCGAGCACCGCGGTGATGCGCGCGTTCAGGTCGGCGATGCGGAAGGGCTTGGTGATGTAGTCGTCGGCGCCCAGCTCGATGCCGCGGATCTTGCCGTCCACGTCGCCGATGGCGGTCAAGACGATCACCGGCAGCTCGCGGGTCTGGTCGCGCGCCCGCAGGCGCCGCAGCACCTCGTAGCCGTCCAGCTTGGGCATCATCAGGTCGAGCAGCGCCAGGTCGGGGCGCTCGTCGCAGCACAGCGAGAAGGCCTCGGCCCCGTCGCGGGCCGGCAGCACCTCGAAGCCCCAGCCCTCGCACAGCTCGCGCAGCAGGTTCCGCGTCTGGCCGTCGTCGTCGGCGACCACCACCCGCCCGCCCAATGTCTCGGACCCCGGCATGCTCACCGCGCTCCCTGGCCCCCACCGGACAGCAGGCTCCAGTCTACTGCACCATGCCTTCCTTCAGTTTGTTTTCGAACCTCGTGTACTCGCTGAACAGCAGCAGGTAGACGCTGCCGGTGGGGCCGTTGCGCTGCTTGGCGACGATCAGCTCGACCTCCATCGGCTGGCCGGGAGCCGGGGGGCCGGACTCCTCGAGCTCGTCCAGGTCCTTGTGGATGAACATCACCACGTCGGCGTCCTGCTCGATCGAGCCCGACTCGCGCAGGTCGGAGAGCATGGGCTTGCCCTTCTGGCCGCGCCGCTCCTCGACCTTCCGGTTGAGCTGGCTGAGGGCGATGATCGGCACCTCCAGCTCCTTGGCCAGGGCCTTGAGCGAGCGGCTGATCTCCTGGACCTCCTGCTGGCGGCTCTCGGCGCCGCGCTGGTGCATCAGCTGCAGGTAGTCGATGACCACCAGCCCCAGCTTCTGCGGCGGGTCCATGGTGGACAGCTTGGTGGCCAGCCTTCGGACCTTGGTGCGCAGGTCGAAGCTGGAGAGCGAGCCCGAATCGTCGATGAACAGCGGGGCGTTCCACAGCTCGCCGGCCGAGTGCTGGATCTTCTCCATCTGCGGCTGGCCGAGGCGGCCCTCGCGAATGCGCTTCATGTCGATGCGGGTCTCGGCGGACAAGAGGCGCATCGCCAGCTGGTCCTGCGGCATTTCCAGCGAGAAGACCGCCACCCCGCGCTTGGAGCGCAGCGCGGCGTGGGTGGCGATGTTCAGCGCCAGGCTGGTCTTACCGACGCCGGGGCGGGCGGCGAGGATGATCAGCTCGCCGGAGTGCAGGCCGGTGAGCATGTGGTCGAGGTCGACGAAGCCGGTGGGCAGCCCGGTGACGCCGCCGCCGGTCTCGCGCAGCTTGTCGATCAGCTCCAGGGTCTGGTCGAGGACGTCGGCGAAGGCGCGCAGGTCGCCTTCCTGGTGGCGCTCGGCGATGGCGAACACCCGGCGCTGGGCCTCGTCGAGCAGCTCCTCGACCGCGGTGGAGGGCTCGACGGCGATGTCGGTCAGCTCGCCGCAGGCCTGGATCAGCCGGCGCTTGATGGCCTTCTCCTGGACGATGCGGGCGTAGGAGAGGGTGTTGGCGGTGGTGGGGACGCTGGTCTCCAGCTCGGCCAGGTAGGCGATGCCGCCGGCGGCGCCCAGGGTGCCGCGGTTCTTGAGCTCGGAGGTGATGGTCAGCTGATCGACCGGCCTGGGCGGGATCGCCGACTGCAGCGCCAGGATGGCCTCGTAGATCGCCGAGTGTGCCGGCTGGTGGAAGTCCTCCGGCTGCAGGAGGGTGGCCACCTCGGAGAAGACCGTGTTGTCGCCGAGGATGCCGCCCAGGACCGCCCGCTCGGCGGAGTGGTCCTGGGGCGAGCGGTCGGAGGGGAGTCGAGTGCTGTCGGACATGGTTGTCGGATTTTACTCGATGCCGGCCGGAAGCTGCGCGGGGTTGTCCGAGGACGCCTGCGAGACGTGCTGCATCGGTCTCCACCGGCTGGGAAAGAACTCATCATCGAGGGCGTGAAGGTGAAGCGCGAGGATGAAACCAGCCACAAGAGCTACGTAGGCCTCCATCCGATTGCCTCGCCTTCGCACGACCAGCGCCAGGAGCGCCGCCGCCAGGGCAAGGATGCCCACCGCACTGCCGATGGCCGATGAGGCGAGAGTGAGCGGGGTCGCGAGCAGCAAGCGGCGCATGCAGTGAAGGCTCGGGGAGAGACCAAAAAGCAGGCGCGTGAGCGCCAGGTCGAGTGCCACCGCGGCAAGCAAGATGGCCGCGGCAATCGACCGCGCGATCCTCGTGGCACACTGCCGCTTCGTCTCGGCCCACTCCTTCTCCAGGTACTCCGCGATGGCGCGCGCTGTCATCAGTGGCCCCTCCAGCCTCGGCTCAGCTTCGATCGATTAGACCGCATGACGACGGGATCAAAAAGCACCGAGCCGGCGCCCCCTGAGGAGCGCCGGCCCGGAGATGCTTCCACTGGCTGTGGGCTTTAGGCCTCGGCGACGACCGCGACCTTCAGCTTGCCGGTGACCTCGTGGTGGAGCTTGACCTCCACCTCGAAGTTGCCCAGGGCCTTGATCGGCTCGGCCAGCACGATCTGCCGGCGGTCGACCTTCATTCCCTTGGCGATCAGCGCCTCGGCGATGTCCAGGGCGGTGACCGACCCGAACAGCTTCTCCTGCTCACCGACCTTGCGGGCGATCTTGATCTCCACCTTGCTCAGCTGGCTGGCGACGTCGCCGGCGGCGGCCTTCAGCTTGGCCTGACGAGCGCCGATCACGCGCTTGTCATGCTCCAGCTGACGCAGGTTCTTCTCGTTGGCCAGCACCGCCACCTTCCGGGGAAGCAGGAAGTTGCGGCCGTAGCCCTCGCGAACCTCGACCAGCTCGCCGGAGCGGCCAAGGCCATGCACATCCTCACGCAGAATGACCTTCATGGCGCTCTCCTCAGACGTTGTGCAGCACGGTGTAAGGCAGCATCGCCACCATCCGCGCCCGCTTGATGGCCACCGCCACCTGCCGCTGGTGCTTGGCGCAGTTGCCGCTGATTCGCCGCGGGATGATCTTGCCGCGCTCGGTGACGTAGTACTTCAAGGTGTTGGAGTCCTTGAAGTCCACCTTCAGCCCCTTCTCGGCGCAGAAGCGGCACACCTTGCGCCGCCCGAACCCGCGCCCGCCGCCGCGGCCCTCGCCGCCCTCGCCGCCCGCTCCACCGCGGCCGCCGTGCTCGCCGCGGTCTCCGCGATCTCCACGATCGCCGCCGCCGCGGGGGCCGCCTTCCTTGCTCTCAAATCTGGCCATTGCAGATCCTCTTCATCAAAAAGGTTGTCGTTGAGCCCTTGGGGAAACGCGCCTACTCGGCGGAGCCCTCGGTCATGTCGCGACGCTCGGAGCGCTCCGGGCGCTCGCCGCGCTCGCCGCGCTCGCCCTCGTAGGGCGCGCCCTCGCGCTCGGTGCGCGGCTTCTCGTCCACGTCGCCGGCCAGCTTGACGTCGGCCTCGACCTGCCGGGTCTCGGGGTCGATGTCGCCGGCGATGTACTGGCTCAAGTACTTGGTGACGTCCTCGGTGATCGCCAGGTTGCGCTCCACCTCGGCCACCACCCCCGGGTTGCCCAGGAAGCTCATGTGGACGTAGCTCGCCCGCGGCTGCTTGGAGACCGGGAAGGCGGTCTTCTTCTTGCCCCACAGGGTGAACTTGAGGACCTTGCCGCCGTCCTTGCCGACCGCGGCGCGCAGGCGCTCCTTGATCTTGTCCACCACCTCGTCCGACAGGTCGGGCTTCACCAGAAACAACGTCTCGTATTCGCGCAGGCGAATCTTCGACGCTTGCGTATCTGCCATGGCACTTCTCCTCACGGTTCGTTGCTGCTCGAGCCGCGGCACTGTGAGCCCGCGGCGAGGAGCCCGCCCGGTTCGGCGCCCAATGCGCCGCCCGGTACGGCTGAAGGCCTCTTTTCTGCTCGAGGTCTTCGGCGCGCCGCTCCTCCCGTCCAAAGGGAGAAGCGGCTCGCTCAAGTCTCGAGCCCTCAGGCCTTGCGGTTGAACTCCGACATCGCCTTGGCCAGCCCCTGCCGCAAAAGGGTCCGCACCGCCATCACCGCCCGCTCCGCCACCTCGTCCAGCTGCGCCTGCTCGTCCTTGGAGAAACCGCCCAGCACGTGCCCGACCACCTTCTCCTTGCGATCGGGCTTGCCGATGCCGACCCGGATGCGGACGAAGTCTTCGCGCCCCAGCCGCTCGACGATGCTGCTCAGCCCGTTGTGGCCTCCGGTGCTCCCGCCGACCTTGACCTGCAGCCGTCCGAACGGCAGGTCGAGCTCGTCGTGGACCACGATCAAGTCTTGTGGCTCCACCTTGAAGAACCGGGCGGCCGGAGCCACGCTATCGCCCGAGCAGTTCATGTAGGTCTGGGGCTTGAGCAGCGCTGCCTTCTCGCCCTCGACCTGTCCCTGGCCGTACTCGCCGTCGAACTTGCTCGACGAGAGCGCGATGTCGCACTGGCGGGACAGCCTCTCGACCACCCGGAAGCCGATGTTGTGGCGGGTCTCCTCGTACTGCCTGCCGGGGTTTCCCAGTCCGATGATCAGCTTCATGCGCAGTGACGGGCGCGCGCTCCGGTGAAGAGAGCGCGCGCCCGCTCAACATCTTGAGCCAGGCTACTTCTTGGCTTCCTTCTTCTCGCCGCCCTTGGCAGCAGCAGCCGGAGCGCCGGCCGCCGGGGCCGCGCCCGCCGCCGGAGCGGCAGCCGCCGCGCCAGCCGCCGCAGGAGCGCCCGGAACCGCCGCCGCAGCAGCGGCCTCGGCCGTCGGAGCCGCGACCTCTTCCTTCTCCGGCGCGACCACCGAGGCGATGGCGAAGTTGGTGGCGAAGCGCGCGGTCACGCCCGCCGGCAGCTTCACGTCCTTGACGTGGAGCGAGCCGCCGATCTTGAGGGCGCTGACGTCCACCTCGATCTTCTCGGGGATGGCCGTGGGCAGGGTGTTGACCTCGATCTCGCGGCGCAGGGTCTGCAGGATGCCGCCCTCGGTGACGCCCACCGGGAGGCCGGAGAAGATCAGCGGGATCTTCAGCTTGACCTTCTCGTCGAGCTTCACGTCGAGGAAGTCGGCGTGCACCAGATCGTGGCGGACGATGTCGGTCTGGTAGTCCTTGAGCATCACCGTGCGCTCGCTGCCGTCGTCGAGCTTGAGGGTGAGGATCGTGTTCAGCTTGGCCGAGGTGGAGGCGATGGCCTCCTTGAGCTCGTCGGGGTTCACCGCCAGGTGGATGGCCTGCTTGGTGTGGCGCCCGTAGAGCACCGCGGGAATCAGTTCCTTGGTCCGCAGGCGGCGGGAGGGACCCTTGCCGGCTTCCTTGCGGATGCTGCCCTTCAACTCGATGCGCGTCATGTGTGCTGCCTCCGATGCTGCCGCCTTCACGAGCCCGCTCGGCGCCGTGATGCCGCAGAAGATCCCCGGGAGACTCTCCCGCGGGAAGAAAACCCTGCCTCGCCGGGCGCGAATTGCTCTCCCGGCGAGAAAAGAGCGCGCGAAAATGTCAGAAATCCTGGGCTCGGTCAAGGGCTTGCCCGGCCGCGCTCTCCAGGGGCGCCAGCGCGGGCAGCTCGACCGCCCGCACGCCGCCGCTGGCAGGCCCCGCTCCTCCTTATGTATAGGCCGGGAGGAGTCCCGGCTGGCCGGGGCTCCGGACGCCTCAGTGCGGCAGGTCGATCTGGTACTTGGTGGCCGGGTGTGGATGGGCGCGGGTGAGCAGCCGCTTGGCGAGGGTGAAGAGCACCTGCAGCCGGCCGGTCTTGGGGTGGACGTACTCGGCGTGCTCCGGGGTGACCTTGATCAGCAGCACGTCCTGTTGGCCGGGGCCGCCGGGGAACCAGGGATCCCAGGCGTGGTCCCACATCCGCCGGATGAGGCTGCGGTCGCGGATCAGCTCGGCGGAGCCCGAGAGCGAGAGGTAGGTCGAGCCGAACGCCGCCTCGTGGAAGGCCACGCCGCAGTGGGGATTGCGGGCCAGGTCGTGGACCTTCTCCGTCTCCTCGGAGGTGGCGAACCAGAGGCCGTCGGAGAGGTCGCGGTGCTGCATGGCCATCGGCCGGGTGTGGAAGTGGCCGTCCTCGCCCACGGTCGTCAGCAGGGCTATCGAATAGCCCTTCAAGAGATCCTGAAGTTCCTTGAGCTCTCCGGCGGACGCGGCCATGGGAAACCTCCCGCGCCAAGGATAGCCACCTGCGGCGAAGGGCTCCCGCGCCCTCGGGGCTCAGCTTCCCGCGGGCTTGGCGCGCAGGTACTGCGGCGGCCAGGCGAAGTCGGCCTTCAGTGCTACCGCGGCGTGCAGCGGGAAGTAGGGGTCGCGCAGCTCCTCGCGGGCCAGGGCCACCAGGTCGGCCTTCCCCTCGCGGACGATGGCGTCAGCCTGCTCGGCCGAGGTGATGAGCCCCACCGCCACCGTCGGGATCCCGGCTTCGCGCCGCACGCGCTCGGCGCCGGGAACCTGGTAGCCGGGCCCCACCGGCACCTTGGCCTCGGCGACCAGGCCTGAGGACGAGCAATCGATGGCGTCCACACCATGCGCCTTGAGCAGGCGCGCCAGTTCGATCGTCTGCTCCAGATCCCAGCCGCCGGGAGCCCAGTCGGTGTACGAGACCCGCACCAGCAGCGGCAGGTTCTGCGGCAGCTCGGCGCGCACGGCGTCGACCACCTCCAGCGCCAGCCGGACCCGGTTCTCGAACGAGCCGCCGTAGCGATCGGTGCGCTTGTTGCTCAGGGGCGAAAGGAACTGGTGGAGCAGGTAGCCGTGGGCGGCGTGCACCTCGATCGCCTGGAAGCCGGCCTGGACCGAGCGGCGCGCGGCGTCCTTGAAGGCGGCCACCACCTCTGGGATTTCGGCGGGCTCCAGCGCGCGCGGCGCCGGCAGTCCGGTGAAGGCGATGGCCGAAGGCGCCAGCGTCTGCCAGCCGCCGTGGGCGGCATCGACCGACTTGCCACCTTCCCACGGGCGGCTGACCGAGGCCTTGCGGCCGGCGTGGGCCAGCTGAACGGCCGGCACCGACCCCTGCTCGCGGATGAACGCGGTCATCCGGGCCAGCGGCTCGAGGTGCCGGTCGCTCCAGATCCCCAGGTCGTGCGGGGAGATGCGGCCGCGCGGCTCGACCGCGGTGGCCTCGGCGCAGACCAGCGCCGCCCCGCCCACCGCCCGCGAGCCGAGGTGGACCAGATGCCAGTCGGTCGCCATCCCGTCGGCGCAGGAGTACTGGCACATCGGCGCCACCATCAGGCGGTTGCGCAGGGTCAGCCCCCGCAGCGCGAGGGGGGAGAAGAGATGGGCGGACATGGGGGCCTCCGGAGGCACCTACGATGCGCGGCGCCGCAGCCGGTTTCCCGCCAGCGGCAGCGCCAGCAGCGCCGCCGCCAGCAGCGCCGGGGCGCTCGCCGACTGGCAGCCGCACCTGTTGGGGGCGCCGGTGTCCACCTCGGACGCCTGCCCGCCGGAGCCGCCTCCGAGCGAACCGCCGGAGCCGGAGCTGGAGGAGCCGCCGTCCTTGGGAGCGCCGCAGGGGCCTCCGTCGCAGGTGGCGCCCGGGTTCGTCAGGTAGGCGGCGAAGGAGGCGGCCAGCGAGCTCAGGTCGAACTTGGCGAAGGTGGTGCGGTCGCCGAACTGGAAGAGGGTGGCGCCCTGGACCTCGGTGTCCTCGTGCAGGCGCTGGTCGAACCAGGTCAGCCAGTCGAGGTAGGCCTGGGCGGTGGTGCCCCGTTTCAGCCAGCCCGGAGTCGCCTGGCCCGCCTCGGAGAGCACGATCGGGATCCCGGCCAGCTGGCACTGGTCGCGGATCTGTCGGTAGCGCAGGGACTGCTGCGATTCGATGGCGAGGTCCTTGGTCAGGTCGGTGGAGAAGGCGTGGTAGCTCCAGCCCCAGCTCAGGCCGGAGGCCTTGAGCTTGTCGGCGATGGGCTTGAAGGCGTTGGGGCTGCTCGGACCGAGCGCGCCTGCGAGCGCGGGCTGCCCAGCGCCGATGGAACCGACCAGCGGGTGGTAGCCCGCGTTGTTGATGTGGCCTGCCAGCTGGGCCCAGAAGTCGCCGTACCAGGCGGCCTTGGCCAGATCCTGTCCCCAGCCGGGAAGAACCTCGTCCTCGTTGGGCCCTTCGAGCCAGCTGACCTGGGTGCTGGTGATCCCGGCGAGGTTGCCCGTCATCCGATTCCAGTAGTCCTGGGCCGAGGTCGTCGGGTCCATCGTCGTGTCGTAGGTGACGGGCGGATTCACGATGACCGACAGGACCACGATGCCCGTGGGGCACAGCGCCTTGTAGTTGTCGATCTGGTGCGCAACGGCGCTGTCGGGCACGCGCCAGTGGGCGATGCGCGGGCAGGCGTCGATGACCTGGGTCAGCGAGCCGTCGTTGGGATCGGCCAGGGCGTAGGGGCCCAGTTTGCTGGTGGAGATCGCGCCAAGGGCGAGGGTGAGCAGGAGGGTGTTCATGGAGGGGACTATTCCACAGTCCGGAAGAAATCGCGCCCGCCGAAGCGCCCTGCCATCGCCTGAGTTGGCGGATGGCGACGACTCGCCGGGGCCCCACCTTCAGCTCGAGGCTGTCGCTTGCCAAGGGGCCCTCCGGAGGCTGCCATGCTGCGCCGGTTCGCCAAGTCGCTGCTGGGCCTGGTGCTGATGGCCCTTGGTTGCGCCACCTCCACTTCGCGTCAGGGGCTGCCGCCGCTGCAGACGGTGCCCCACGTCGACCTCGAGAAATACCTGGGCACCTGGTACGAGATCGCCTCCTTCCCGCAGAGCTTCCAGAAGGGCTGCACCGGGACCACCGCCAGCTACTCCCTGCGCTCCGACGGGAAGATCGAGGTCCTCAACCGCTGCCGTCAGGGCTCGCTGGAAGGGAAGGAGAAGACCGCCAAGGGCCGGGCCCGGGTGGTCGACCCCGCCACCAACGCCAAGCTGAAGGTCAGCTTCTTTGGTCCGTTCTGGGGCGACTACTGGATCATCGACCTCGCCCCCGACTACAGCTACGCGGTGGTCGGCCATCCCAGCCGCGACTACCTGTGGATCCTCAGCCGGACCCCGACCATGGACGAGGCCACATACCAAGGCATCCTCCGCCGGCTGGGCGAGCAGGGCTACCAGCTCGACCGGCTCCAGCGGACCCTCCAACCATCGGGCTGACCGGCGCCCTCAGGGCTGGGGCGGGGCGGTCGGCTCGGCGGTGACTTCGCCGGCCGCCGGAAGCTCAACCCGAAACGTGCTGCCCTTTCCCTCCTCGCTCTGGACCGAGACCGTCCCGCCCTCGGCCTCCACCAGCTTGCGGACGATGTACAGCCCCAGGCCCAGTCCCTCCGAGCGCCCGTGCCGGCGGGACCGGAAGTACCGCTCGAAGATGCGGCCCTGGTCCTCGGGCGAAATGCCGGCGCCACGGTCGGTCACCGCGATCGTTACCTCGCCGTTCTCGGCCCCGGCGTCGACCACGACCTCGGTCGACGGGGGCGAGTACTTCAAGGCGTTGGTGATGAGGTTGACCAGGATCCGCTCGAGCCGATCGGAGCTGGTGAGGATCGCCGGCAGGCCCTCGGGGATGTCGATGCGCAGCCGCTCGCCCCCCAGCCGCTCCTTCAGATCGAGGACGAAGCCCCGCAGGCCGATGTGCTCGGTCGGCGGCCGGGCCTGGCCCGACTCAACGCCGGTCAGGAAGAGCAGGTCCCGCAGCATCGAGTCCATGCGCTGGCAACTCTTGAGGATGGCCTCCAGCGCGCTGACCTGGCGGTCGGGGTGGCGCCTGAGCAACTGCGCCTGCCCGGAGATCATGCTCAGCGGCGCCCGCAGGTCGTGGGAGAGGACCCTCGCCAGCTCCTCCTCGCGCTCCTGCAGCTCGCGGATCTCGGTGACGTCCGAGAGCACCGAGATGACGCTCAGGCTGCCGTCCGGCAAGACCGCCGGCGCCGAGCTCACCGACACCCACCGCGGCGGCTGGTCGCGGAGCTTGAGCTGAAAGACCTTCCCCAGCACCGGCGCCCCGCGCTCCAGGCACTCCGCCGCCAACCGCATGAGCGGCACCCCACGCTCGCCCGCTACCCTCTCGACCTGCGCGAGGAGCTCCATCTCCCGGACCGCGTGCCCGCTCTCGGGGACGCCGAGCATCCTCTCGGCGATGCGGTTGGTGCGCACCACCTCCAGCTTCGGCCCGTGGACCACCACCCCGTCGGCGATGGCGTCGATCAGCGCGTCCAGCTCGGCGGCCCGCATCTGCGCCTCCCGCTCGTCCTCGCTGGCCCGCTGCCGCAGCTCGGTGAGCTCGGTGGTGTCCCAATGGACCAGCAGCACCGCCGGCAGGTCGTTCCACAGGATGCGGCGGGCGTGGCAGACGAAGTGGCGCGTGCTCCCGGCCAGCGGCAGGGCGAACTCCATCTCCGCCGGCTCCCCCTCCGCCAGCACCATCTCCAGATATCGGCGGGCCACGGCCCCGATGGTCGGCGGCCAGATCTCCTCCACCCGCCAGCCGGTGGGCTCGATCTCCGGGCGCGGGGTGTAGCTGCGGTAGGCGGAGTTGGTCATCTGGAAGCGCAGGTCCGGCCCGGCGACGATGGCCAGGCCCGCCGGGTCGGCCTCGAAGACGGTCTGCAGCAGCGCCTGCTGCTGCCGGGCCTCCTCCAGCGCCCGCAGCCATTCGGCCTCCTGCCGGCGCCGCTCGGTGATGTCGAAGCACAGGAGCGTCGCTCCGGTGATCTTCCCCTCCGCGTCGCGGATCGGCGCGGCGTTGGCGCTCAGCACCAGCCGCCCGCCCTCGGGGCGCGGCAGCTCGATCTCTTCGCGGAACACCTCCTCTCCCTTGAGCGCGCGCGCCAGCGGCCACTCGTCGGGGCCGTACAGCCGGCCGTCGGGGCGAAAGCCGACCCATAGCCGCCACACCTCGGGCGGCGTCCCGGGGGCCATGGCCCCGCCGAACTCCGCCAGCACCAGCCGGTTGACGAACACCAGCTTCCCCGAGGCATCGGCGACCATCACCCCCGCCGGCATCGGCTCGATCACCGAACGGACGTGCGCCAAATGTTCCTCGCCCAGCAGCCCTCCTCCCTGCCGCCTGGCGCGCTCGGCGAGGACCTGGCGAGTGACCTCCCGCGAGAACACCAGCACCTTGGCGGCGCCGGCCAGCGACACCGGGACCAACCGGCACTCGAAAAAGCAATCGGGACCTGTGGCCCGGTGGGTGTGGGGCGAGAGGAGGCGCTCCTGCTGGAGGTCCTTCGCCGAGGCCAGCTCCGTGGCGTGGTCGGGGGCGAGCTCCGCGTAGGGACGCCCCTGCGCCTGCTGTCCGGTCGCGCCGTGTGCCGCGAGCCACGACCCATTCGCTCGCTCGATCTTCCCGTCCGCTCCGACCAGGCAGGTGGCGGAGGCGTGTTCGAACAGGGCGTTGGCAAGC
>JBBIQS010000004.1:0-176372 GCA_037442205.1 Myxococcales bacterium | reverse complement strand
GGGCAAGGAGCCGGAGGCGGCGGAGTTGTGCGGGCAGCTGGAGCGCCGCGAGCGGCCGGCCCAGGCGAGCTCGCTGGCGAAGCTGGCGCAGCAGGCGCGGCGCCGGGGAGCGCGCGCCGAAGAGGCCGCGCTGCTCAAGGCGGCCAGCGAGCTCGACGCGGCGGCGCGGCTGCCCTCGCCGCACTTCGCGCTGGCCCCGCCCACCCAGCGCGAAATTCCCGCGGCCGCCGTCGACGACGAGGCGGTCGAGATTCGCACCGGCGACATCCTGGAGGTGCAGGAGGCGCCGGAGCCGGAGCTTCCCAGCGAGGTGCCGGTGCAGGAGCCGGCGATGTCGCCGACGCAGCTCGAGGGCAAATACGTCCACGGGCAGCCGCACGTCGGGCCGGAGGCCCGGGTCCCGCGCCGCACCTCCTCCGACGAGCGCCCGCGCCGCCCTTCCGCCGAGCGGCAGCTGCTGCAGGAGAAGATCAAGGAGCAGCCGCTCGAGCCCGCCGGCTATCGCGCCCTGGCCGCCTTCTACGAGCGCGAGCACGACGCCGCCCGCTGCGCGCTGATGGAGGAGATCGCCAAGGCGCTGGTCGGCGATCCCCTGGCCGAGCCGCTGGCGCCGCGCTTCACCCTCGCCGGCGACGACTGGCTGGCCCTCAAGCACGGCGATCTGCGGGCCTCGGCCGCCGAGCTCTTCTCGCTGGCCGGGCCGGCGATGTGCGCCATGGAGCCGGCCTCCACCAAGGAGCTGAACCTCCTCTGGCCCTTCTCGCTGGACGAGAGCCCGGCCACCGCCGAGGCCCTGCTGGCGGCAGTCCGGGTGCTGGGCCTGCGCGCTCCCGAGATCCAGGTCGCCGAGTTCGACGGCCCGCCCATCCGCCCGGTCAACCTCAAGACCCCGTCGCTGCTGATCTCGCGCTCCGGGCTGGCGCGGCCGCTGCCGCCGGCGCAGCTGCGCTTCTTCGCCGCCCGGGCGCTGATCACCTTCCGCCCGGAGCTGCTGGCGCTGCGGCTGCTGCCGGTCCCCTTCCTCGAGCACTGGCTGGCGGCGCTCAAGCTGGCGGTCCAGGCCGACAAGAAGCTGCCGGAGCCGGCCCGGGCCTTCTCCCGCAAGCTGCCCGCCAAGGCCCGCGAGCGGCTGGCGCACCTGGTGGCGGCCTTCGAGCGCAAGCAGCTGCAGGTCCCGGCGCTGCGGGACGCCGCCCGCCACACCGCCAACCGCGCCGGGCTGCTGGCCGCCGGCAGCGTGGCCCCGGCAGTCGCGGTGCTCCGGGCCAAGCGCGAGGCGGACGACGAGCTGGCCCAGCTGGTCCGCTTCGCCGCCAGCGAGCGCTACCTGTCGCTGCGCGGCCGAGGCCCGGCCAAAAATTCGACGCCCTGAGAGAGTGAACGTACAGTCGCTTCGCGGCTCGCGCTGGAGCACGACGGCGGGCCGCGCTGCCGCGAGATCGGCCTCTGCCTGGGCCGCGCGACACTCGCCTCTCAACTCGAGGGAAGCCTGGGACCGTGGGTCGGGCCCGGGGACCGCCATGGCCGAACTGATCGACCTCTCCCTGCTCACCGATGCCAACCAGCTGCTGGACAAGCTGCTGCACAAGCACGGCATCAACTGGTTCCTGGCCAAGGACGGGCCGCGGCTGATGGCCCTGGAGAAGGCCAAGATCGATCTGGTGATCGAGACCGCCATCCGCGCCCGCTCCCGCAAGAGCCGCAGCTACAAGCCGCCGCGCCAGGCGGTGGAGCACTGCCGCCGCCAGATCCGCCGCCAGCTCATCCAGCGGGTGGCCATGGCCATGCTCCAGACCGGCTGCTGAACCCTTCGACCTCCCCGCAAAG
This sequence comes from Myxococcales bacterium, assembly GCA_037442205.1. Lineage (GTDB taxonomy): Bacteria > Myxococcota > Myxococcia > Myxococcales > UBA5297 > JBBIQS01. The sequence goes on along the minus strand of JBBIQS010000004.1, from coordinate 174,545 downwards.
AGAACGGCCCGCGGCGTGCTGTCGCCGCGGGCCGTTCGCCTACTCAGGCCTGTCGTCTACCAGGTCTTGCGGCCGTGGCACTGCGGGGTGCAGGAGGGGCGGCTCCAGCTGACGATGCTGGTGCCCGGTCCGCCGACGTCCTTGATCCCGTTGACGTGCTTGGACTTGTCGGTGATCGCGCTGCCGTTGCTGTTGACGCCGGGGTGGCAGTCGTCGCAGTTGGCGCGGAACGGGTAGTGCCAGTGCTGGCCGCTGAGGGGCCGGTTGGTGTGGCACGAGCCGCAGGCGGCCTGGTTGGCGCCGGTCCAGACCGGCTTGTTGGTGGTCTTGCCGCCGGAGAAGTTGCCGTGGCAGTAGACGCTGCCGCAGGTGGCGCTGGCGCGGTCGAAGCTGGGGTTGGCGCCGCCGGTCTTGGCCAGGGTGCCGAAGGTCACCTCGGCGGGCGGGCCGTCGATGTGCCCGGGCGAGAGGACGTCGGTGGGCACCACGTGGCACTCGGTGCAGGCGACGGGGTTGGAGAGCGGGCCGCCGGCGAGGTGGGTGGTGTGGTGGCCGACGGTGACCTCGGTGATCGCGGTCTTGCCCTGCGTGTCGCGGGGCGGGGCGCCGGTCTTGTTGTCGGTGCCGCCGTGGCAGAAGGTGCAGTTGGTCCGCCAGGCCGAGCCGCCGGTGTGGCAGCTGTCGCAGCTGACGCCCACCGAGCCGCCGGTCAGGTCGTTGCCGTGGCAGTACTGGCACAGAGCGATACCGCCTTTGGCCTTGCTGCCGTGGCTGGAGGGATCCGACCAGCCCTCGGGGTGGTAGGCGCCGCCGTCGTAGCCGGCCCAGGGGTCGAAGCCGATGTCCGGAGGTCCGTCGATTCCGGCGTCGCTGCCATCGCCGGCCACGCCGGCGTCAGTGGTGGCGCAGCCTCCGCCGACGGCCAGGGCTACCAGCGCCAGGGTCGCGGCGAGGGAACTGAGCAAATGGATGGGCTTCATGAGATCTCCGGGGATGGACGGCTCGAAAAAGGCAAGGATAAGGCAAAAAGGCGGCCGGAAACTAACGGGGCCCATTAAGAAAAATGGCGCCCAAAAAGGGGGTCGTATCCCGGGCGCGGCGCGGCCTGGCAGGAGGCGGCGGGAGGTTCTTGTGAAAGCCAAGGAATGGCAGACGGTTGCGCCCCGGCAGGGCCGCCGGGAAGCGGACGGCGCCATTGGCTGGGAGGTCGAGGTGGCCCCTCATCGGCAGGAAGAGAGAGAGGAATGGCCGCCGGGAGAGTGCTCAAAATTCTTTTACTGTGAATGCCAATATTTTGTATTCCGCCGGGTTCGAAGAGGCAGTCCGCCCGGCGGGCTCCAGTGCAAGGAGTCGCCAGCCCGGTGACGGGATCCCGGGACGTGGCCAGATCGCAGGGCGAATCTGAGCGGCCGGCCGGCGCTGGCGACCGGCAGGGCCGAGCGCGGGCGACCTGCGAAAGGTGCGGGCGAGGGGGTGGACATGGCCCAGGCAACGGGCACGGAGGGGATGTTCCGGATGACGCGCGAGTTCGCCGCGCCGCGGGAGCGGGTGTGGGCGGCCTGGACCGACCCGCCGCAGTTCGCCCGCTGGTGGGGGCCGCGGGGGTTCACGGTACCCTTCGTCCAGATCGACCTGCGGCCCGGGGGCGCGATGCACTTCTGCATGCGCTCGCGCGACGGACGCGACCACTGGAACAAGGGGATCTTCCTGGAGGTGAGCCCGCCCGAGCGGCTGGTGAGCAGCGACTACTTCTCCGACGAGCAGGGCAACAAGGTCCCTCCCGCGCGCTACGGGATGGCCCCCGACTTCCCCGACGAGGCGCTGCTGTCGGTGACCCTTGAGGCGGTGGACGGAAAGACCCGGCTGACCCTGGTGCACAGCGTCCCGGAGGAGGTCGCCGAGCGCCAGGGGATGCAGCAGGGATGGTCCGAAACGCTCGATCGCCTGGGCGAATACCTGGAGAGCGTCCAGGCGATCGGCTGGGCGGCCGGCGAGCCGGCTTCGCCGCCTTGAGCGCGACGGCGAGGCCCGGGCCGGCGGCCGCTACTTGAACTTCACGATCGACGGCTCGTAGCCCTCGGGAGGCCGGTAGCCCATCAGCGTGAGCAGGGTGGCCGAGAGGTTGGCCAGCCCCGGCTTGGCGATCGATTTGTCGAGCTCGTACTCGCCGCCGAAGCCCGGGTCGTAGAGGATGGCCGGCACCGGGTTCAGGGTGTGGCTGGTCTTGGCCTTGGGCTTGCCGCCCTCCATCTTCACCCCGCCCTTCTTGTCCAGCTCGAACATCTCGTCGGCGTTGCCGTGGTCGGCGGTGAAGATGGCGATGCCGCCGAGCGCCTTGACCGCGCCTACGATCCGGCCCAGGCACAGGTCCACCGCCTCCACCGCCTGGCGGGCGGCGTAGAAGTCGCCGGTGTGGCCGACCATGTCGCCGTTGGCGAAGTTGACGCGGGCGAAGGCCGGCTTGCCACTCTGCAGCTCGGCGAGCAGGGCGTCGGTGATCTCGGCGGCCTTCATCCACGGCCGCTGCTCAAAGGGGACCCGGTCCGAGGGCACCTCCACGTACTTCTCCAGCTTGTCGTCGATGTAGCCGCTGCGGTTGCCGTTCCAGAAGTAGGTGACGTGGCCGTACTTCTGCGTCTCGGAGCAGGCGAAGGAGCGCACCCCGCTGCCGCACAGGTACTGCCCCAGGGTCCGGTCGATGGCCGGCGGGCGCACCAGGGTCCGCGGCGGCAGGTTGGTGTCGCCGTCGTAGGTCATCATCCCGGCGAAGGTGATCTTGGGCATTCGCTTGCGGTCGAAGGGGACCGGCAGCCCGACCAGGGCCTTGCTGATCTCGATCGCCCGGTCGCCGCGGAAGTTGAAGAAGACCACCGAGTCGCCGTCGACGATCGGCGCGAAGGGCTTGCCGCCGCGCTCGACCACGAACGGCGGCAGGTCCTGGTCGATGGTCCCCGGCTTCTCGGCGCGGAAGGCCTTCACCGCCGCCGAGGCCGAGGGGAAGCTGCGGCCCTCGGCCAGCACGTGCGTCTTCCAGCCACGCTCGACCATCGACCAGTCGGCCTCGTAGCGGTCCATGGTGATGTTCATCCGCCCGCCCCCGGAGGCGATGCCGTAGGCGGGATCGACGCTGGCGATCCACTTCTCGAACGGCTCGACGTACTCCAGGGCGCTGGTCTCGCCGACGTCGCGGCCGTCGAGCAGGGTGTGGACCGCCACCTTCTTGACCCCGACCTTCTTGGCGGCGGCGACCATCGCCTTGAGGTGGTCGAGGTGGCTGTGGACGTTGCCGTCGGAGAACAGGCCGATGAAGTGCAGGGTGCCGCCGGAGGCCAGCGCGTTGGCGGTGACCTCCTTCCAGCCTTGATCCTCGAACATGCGCCCGGAGGAGATGGCGTTGGCCACCAGCTTGGCGCCCTGGTCGAAGACCCGGCCGCAGCCCAGGGCGTTGTGGCCGACCTCGGAGTTGCCCATGTCGGCGTCGGAGGGCATGCCCACCGCCGTCCCGTGGGCGGCGATCGGGGTCCACAGGCTGGTGGCCAGCAGCTTGTCGAGGTTGGGCTTGGTCGCGAGCTTGACTGCGTTGCCGGGGTATTCCGGTCCCAGGCCGATGCCGTCCATGACCACGAAGACCAGCGGGCCCTGGCGGCGGCCGAAGAAGGCGTTCTTCTGCAGGACGAAGCTCATGTCGACTCCTTGGACGGTGGCATGGCGGCCGGGCGACAGCTGGAGCCAAGCCTTTGGCCATCAACATTGCGGGCGATCGATGCCATCCGCTGCTGCTGCCCCCAGGCACCCGCGCCCCGGGTCGAGCGCGGGGAAGATACACCGGCCGATGGCCAGGGGCTTGGACGGTTTTGGGGAAGGCGGACGCTCGTCGACGACGCGCGGCGTCGGAGCCGGCGCTCACTGCAGCCATCGTCTGACCAGCTTCCCGATCGACATGGCGGGGCGGGGAGCGAATCGCCTGCTTTGCCTCCCGCCACAGCTGCCTGCTCCCTCGCGCCCGCCGAATGAGTCTCGCGCGGGATTTACAGGAGCACGCTCAGCGACTTCACGAGCGCGGCCATGAAGAGGCCGATCGCCGCCATCCCGCCGGCCATGACGGCGACCGGGTGCGCGTCGGCCGAGCGGGAGACCTCGTGCAGCACTCGCTTGAGCGCCGTGCGCTGGCACTGGACGGCGATGCACCCCTCCAGGCCGCGCTGCAGCCGGGCGATCATCTCCGCCACCGACTGGAAGCGCTTGGCCGGGTCCTTCTGGAGCCCCTTGTCGACGAACCAGGCGATGTCCGCGGGGATCACCGACTGGCTCGGGTGCTTCTTCATCGAGAACACGCTCGGCTTCACCGTCTGGACGTCCTGGAGGATCTCGCTCACCGGCTTGGCCTCGTCGAGGTAGTGCCCGAGGCTCATCAGCTCGTGGAGGATGACGGTGAGCGCGTAGGTGTCGGTCCGCTGGTCGATCTGGTGGTGCTCACCGCGTGCCTGCTCCGGGGACATGTAGAGCGGGGTGCCCATGATCATGCCGGCCTGGGTCTTGTAGACGTCGCGGCCGGTGCTCCGCGCCTCCTCGGTGAGCGGGATCGGCGCGCCGGCGGGGAGCTCGATCATCTTGACGCCGATCCGCTTGGCGAGCCCCCAGTCCATGACGGTCACTTCGCCGTAGGGGCCGACCATGATGTTGGCCGGCTTGAGGTCCCGGTGGATGATGCCCTGCCCGTGGGCATAGGAGACGGCGTTGAGGATCCCCAGGAAGAGCTGCTCGCGCACGGTGAAGGTGTATTTGCGGTGCGCCTCTGGGTCACCGGCCTTGAGCTTCTCGATGATCGCCTCGAGCGTCTCGCCCTTGAGGTTCTTCATCACGAAGAAGTAGCGCCCCTGGTCGTCGATGCCGACGTCGTGCACCGGCACGATGTTCGGGTGCTCGAGGCTGCCCACGATGCGGATCTCGTCGACGAAGCGGAGCATCGACCCCAGGTCGGCGTTGGGGAGCAGCCGCTTCAGCGCCACCGCGCGCTCGATGTCGTGGTCCTTGACCAGCACCACTTCGCCCATTCCGCCCTGGCCGAGCGGGGCCACTTCCTCGAAGCGCTCGCGGCTCTTCAGGGCCAGCGAGGGCCGCTCGCCCTCCATCTGCAGGTGAGGCAGGACGGTGGTCCGCTGCACCGTGTTCCCTTGGGTCGCGACGGCGGGGCCGATGGAGGGCATCGGTGTGGTGGTCGCGGCACCGGACAGGACGGTGCGAGCGGTTTCGGCGGTGTCGGCCATGGGGACCTCCGGGCGTTGGGTGAGAAGAGTCTACCGGGGGCGGCTCATGACCCCAAGCCCGGCCCGGTGGGCCCGCGGCGCCGAGCCTCTCGGCCGGTCGCCCGCCGATGGCTCGACCTTGGGACGGGCGAGGACGCCTGACGCGCCGAGGCCGCGCGGGAAGAGCTCCCGCGCGGCCCCGGATGAAACGCGCTCAGCTCGTCAAGGCGCCTTGACGAGGGTGAAGTTGAGGGTGGTGGTCTGCCCGGTGGTGATGGTGGCGGTCTGGGTGGACGAGACGTAGCCCGCCTTGGAGGCGGTGATCTCCCAGGTGCCTTCGTAGATGTTGTTGGTGAAGGCGTAGGTGCCGACGCTGGCGGTGGTGGTACCGGGCAAGAGGCCGCGGTTGACGCTTATGCTCACCCCGCTCAGCGGCGCGTTGCTGCTGCTGCCGTCGAAGGCGGTGCCCGAGAGGCTGCCCTTGAGCGGCTCGGTACCGATGCGCGCGTAGAAGTGGGCCGCCGCCTTGGTGGTCGCGCCGCGGGTGTCCTTGTTGACCAGGTGGAAGACCCAGATCCCAGGCGTCAGGTTGGGCAGGATCAGCTGCTTCTGACCCTGGGCCAGGAAGGTGCCGCTGGTGGTCGAGGAGACAGTGTCGCCGTAGTGGTCGAGAAGGTAGTAGAAGCCGGTGAAGTTGGCGTCGGCCTGAGGGTTGGTCCAGGAGACCATCAGCGTCGGGTCGGCGTACCAGGTGGTTTGGGTCGCGTGGCTGCTCGAAGAGACCGCCGGCGGGGCGGTGTTGACCTGCACCTTGGTGGTCTGCTCCACCGTGCCGACGAGCGACTGGGCGTCGACGCTGACCACGTGGAAGAAGTTGCCGCCCTGCTTCAGCGAGGTGGCGGGGACGGTGTAGGTCTCCTGGCCGGCGATCTGGAAGGTGCCGTGCGACGGCCTGGGGACATCGACCGCGGTGTTGGAGAACAGCACGTAGTAGCCGTTGACGTTGGGGAACGGCTTGTCCCAGGCCACCGACCAGTCACCCAGGCCGTCGTTGTACCAGCGGGTGGGGTCGGGGTGCGTCCCGGAAACCAGCGTCATCGGCGGCATCACCGAGTCGGTGCGAGCGCCGGTGACCGAGCCGGTGAGGTTGAGAGTGCTGCCGTGCAGCAGCTTGATGCGGCCGTTTCCACCGCAGCCGCCGCCCGCCGCCTGCACCGGGCCGCCGCCGGAGATGCTGTCGGCGGCGACCAGGATGCCGCCTCCGGAGGCGTTGCCCGCCCCGTTGGAGACCAGCTGCCCGTTGAGGAGGACGCTGCCCGCCTGGATCTGCACCAAGCCGCCGCCCAGGTTCCCCACGCCGTCCTTCATCCCCTTGGAGATGTCAGTGTCGGTGATCGTGCCGAACGAGTAGTCGCCGTCGGCGGCGACGCAGTTGCAGCCATCCGTGGCGTAGATGGTGCCGGGGCCGCAAGTGCTCTTGCTCCCGTAGGCGCCGCCATGGGGCGTGCTGTTGGAGGAGCAGATGATGCCGCCAGTGTGGCTGGGTTGGTTGCAGCACCATTGAGAGCCGGATCCGCTGCAGGCGACGTCGCCCACCGCCGAGGCGATGATCGAGCTGGTGGCGTCGACCGAGATGTTGGCGGCCTTCAGCGACAGCCAGCCCGAGGCCCCGACCTTGATTTGGCCGCTGTTCTTGACGACCACGCTGTTCTGGAAAACCTGTTCGCCCTCGAGGGTGACGGTCTGCGCATCGACCACCAGGTCGGCGGCGACGCAGCTGCCCTTGTTGCAGAAGGTTGTGCAGGCGGTGCTGTTGGACCAGCTGGTGCCCGAGGCGTCACAGGTCTGCGGGACGTTGCCGTTGCAGCGCTTGTCGCCGGCGGTGCAGGCGCCGGTGCACACCCCGGCGTTGCAGCCGACGGCGCAGGTCTGGCTGAACAGCCAGGCGCTGCCGGCGGAGTTGCAGATCTCCACGTTGCTGCCGTTGCAGCGCACCGCGCCGGCGGTGCAGGAGGCGCTGGCCACGCACTGGCCGTTGCTGCAGGCCTGCGGGCAGCTTTGGGTGGGGATCCAGTTGTAGCTGGTGTCGCAGGTCTCGACCTGGGTGCCGTTGCAGCGCGGGGTCCCGGGCTGGCAGGGCACCGGCAGGCAGTGATCGCTGGAGTTGGGGCAGGTCTCGCCGCCGGCACAGGCCTGGGGCAGCGTCCAGTCGGTGCAGCCCGAGTCGAGGGTCACGCACTTCTGCACCAGGCCGCCGGGGCCGCATTTGGTGGCGCCCAGGGTGCACTGGTTGGAGCAGCTGCCGGTGGCGACGCACTGGCCGGCAGAGCAGACTTTGCCGGTGCCGCAGCCGGCAGGCGTGGCCCAGTCGGTGCAGCCATTCGCCATCGCTTTGCACTCGACGGTCTGCGAGCCCGAGCACATCTTCGAGCCCAGCGTGCACTGGTTGCTGCAGCGGAGGACGCACTGGCCGCCGGAGCAGACCTGGGCGCCGCAGCCGGCGGCGGTGCCCCAGTCGTAGCAGCCGTTGGACTGCAGCACGCACTGGCGCAGGCCGGCGGCGTCGCACAGCCCGGTGCCGTCGGCGCAGTTGTCGACGCAGTTCTTCTTGCAGCGGCCGGCCGAGCAGACCTCGTTGGAGTTGCAGGGGGTTACCGCGCTCCAGCCGAGGCAGCCGTTGGGCTGCAGCTCGCAGCTCTTGGCGCCGTTGCCCTCGCAGGCCTGGGTGCCGGCGGAGGGGCAGAGGTCGGTGCAGTTCTTCTTGCAGCTGCCCTGATCGCAGTACTCGGTGCTCTTGCAGTCGGTGATCGCGGTCCAGGCGGTGCAGCCGTTGCCGCCGGTCTGGCACACCTTGTAGCCGTTGCCCTCGCAGGCCTTCATGCCGGCGGAGCAGGCGTTGGTGCAGCCACTGCCGCCGTCGTCGCCGGAGCTCTGCTGTCCGGCATCGGAATCGCCGTTTCCGCTGTTGCTGGAACAGCCGGCAAGGGTCAGGGCGACTGCCGCGGCAATCGACCAGATGACATTGCGCGTCATTGGAATCCTCGCTTCCGTACTTGAGGTGCTCGCCGCTCAGGCGCGGCGGGACAGGGGGGGCCGAGATCGGGCGCTCGCGGCGGCCGAAGAGTAGCAGGACCGCAAGGGACGAATCAAAGGCGTGGGGTGTTTGAGCGATGCTAGACTCCGCATCCTTTTTGAAGGTCCAAAAGCTGGCCTTCGCCGTCAGGAGAGTCGCAATGAAGCTCGTCGGTTCGTTCGTCGCGTTGGCCACGCCGTTCAAGAACGGCGCGCTCGATCTCGAGGCCTACCGCGCCCTGATTCGCTATCAGCTCGAGGGCGGCACCGACGGCCTGGTGCCGATCGGGACCACCGGCGAGGCGGTGACCATGAGCGCCGCCGAGCAGCTCTTGGCGGTGAAGACCGCGGTCGAGGTCGCCAAGGGCAAGGTCCCGGTGATCGCCGGCGCGGGCAGCAACTCCACCGCGGCGACCATCGAGGCGGTGCAGCGGGCTCGCGACGCTGGCGCCGACGGCGCGCTGGTGGTCACGCCCTACTACAACAAGCCGACGCAAGATGGCCTGGTCCAGCACTACAAGGCCATCGCCAAGGCGCACCCCGGGTTCCCGCTGGTGCCCTACAACGTCCCCGGGCGGACCGGCCTGGACATGCTGCCCGAGGCCATTGAGCGGCTGTGCGACATCAAGGAGGTGGTCGGGCTCAAGGAGGCCACTGCCTCGATGATCCGGATGGTGGACATCCTCGAGAAGATCGGCAGCGAGCGGCTGGCGCTATTGTCCGGGGACGACTTCACCATCGCGCCGTTCATCGCGCTGGGCGGCAAGGGCGTGATCAGCGTCTCGGCCAACGTCGCGCCGAAGCTGGTGAGCGAGTTGGTGCACGCCGCGCTCGACGGCAACGTGAAGCGGGCCGCCGAGCTGCAAGTGAAGCTCAACCCGCTGCACCGTTGCCTGTTCCTGGAGGCCAACCCGATCCCGGTCAAGGCGGCGCTGCACCTGATGGGCCGCTTCGGCCCGGAGATCCGCCTGCCGCTGACCTACCTGAGCGAGGCGCCGCTGGCGAAGCTGAAGCAGGCGCTGGCCGAGCTCGGCCTGGTGTAGGCCGCAACCGCCACTCTTTCCTCGAGCGCCTCTCCTGACGGAGGCGCGCAACAACCAGGGAGTCTGCCCATGTCGATCGTCCGCCCGTTCGCCGGTCTGCGTCCCCCCGCCGACAAGGTCCTCAAGGTCGCTTGCCCGCCCTACGACGTCGTGAACACCGAGGAGGCGCGGGCCTACGCCCAGGGCAACGCGCTGTCGTTCTTCCACGTCTCGCGCCCGGAGATCGACCTGCCGAAGGGCACCGACTCGCACGCCGACGAGGTGTACGAGCTGGGCGTGAAGAACCTGGAGAAGTTCAAGAAGGAGGGCGTGCTGCAGGCTGACAAGAGCCCGTGCTTCTACCTCTACCGGCAGAAGATGGGCTCCCACGTGCAGACCGGGCTGGTGGCCGGGGCGAGCGTGGCCGAATACCAGAAAGGTCTCATCAAGAAGCACGAGCTGACGCGGGCCGACAAAGAGGACGATCGCACCCGGCACATCGACGTGCTCAACGCCAACGACGAGCCGGTGTTCCTGACCTATCCGGCGCGCAAGTCGATCGACGCGCTGGTGTCGAAGCTGTGCGCCGGCCAGCCGACCTACGACTTCACCACCGAGGACGGGATCGGCCACACCTTCTGGGTTGTGGAGGGCAAGGCGGACGTGGCGGCGCTGCAGAACGAGTTCGAGGCGATTCCGGCGCTCTACGTGGCCGACGGGCACCACCGGTCGGCGGCGGCCTCGCGGGTGCAGCAGGCGCGCGCGGCCAAGGGGAAGTCGACCGGGAGCGAAGAGCACAACTCCTTCCTGGCGGTGATCTTCCCGCACGATCAGATGCAGATCCTCGACTACAACCGGCTGGTGAAGGATCTGAACGGCCTGAGCCAGGAGGCATTCCTCAAGAAGGTCGAGGAGAAGTTCACGGTCAAGCCGACCGGCGAGAAGAAGCCCGGAAAGCTGCACGACTTCGGGATGTTCCTGGGCGGGAAGTGGTATCTGCTCAGCGCCAAGAGCGGCAGCTTCGACGAGAAGGATCCGGTCGCCAGGCTGGATGTCTCGATCCTGCAGCAGAACCTGCTGGCGCCGATCCTCGGGATTCAGGATCCGCGCACCGACAAGCGGATCGACTTCGTCGGCGGCATCCGCGGCACCGCCGAGCTCGAGAAGCGCGTCAATTCCGGCGAGATGAAGGTGGCGTTCTCGATGTTCGCCACCCGGATCGATCAGCTGATGTCCATCGCCGATGCCGGAAAGATCATGCCGCCCAAGAGCACCTGGTTCGAGCCCAAGCTGCGCAGTGGGCTGGTGATTCACGAGTTCTGAGACTCGCCGACCTATCGCAAATTCAGGGGCCGCTGGCGGGTCTTTCCCGTTGGCGACTCTCTGCGTTCTGCACGCACAGGCGGAGCTCGAGCCCTGCTCTTCACTTCGAGCTCTCCCGCCTCGGCGGAGCGTCAAGATAAGTCTCCCTAGCAAGGGAAACTTCGCTCGCCTGAGCGGAGGTGTCCGAAACTGGCCGGCCGCTACGCCCGCGCGGTACGATGTGCCGTCCCGAGGGGTGACGGAGCGGTAGATGCGAGCATCGAGGTGGTTGCGGATCGGGGCGTTGGTCCTCTGCGCCGCTTGTCAGGACTTCTCGCTGACCGCCCTCCCGACGTCCCCCTCGCGCCCGAGCCTCGCGCGCGTCGAGCCCAAGGACTTCTTTGCCGGCCAGCGAGTGACCCTCACCGGCGAGCACCTCGGCGCCGCCGCGAAGGAGAGCGCCCAAATCTTCGTCGAGGGCGTGGCGGCGCGGCTCCTCGAGCCCGCGGCGGTCGGCGGCGACGGCTTGGAGCGGCTGACCGTCGCCGCTCCCGGCGGCCTGGCCTTCGACGCCGACCTGCGCTGGGTGGTGAAGACCAGCGCCGGCGACAGCCAGGAGCCGATCACCGGTCGCTACCTCGGGATCGGGCACCTCGCCGAGGAGGGAACTCCGCGACGCACCGGCGTCGGCGTCGACCCCTTCCAGCTGAGCGCGGGCGCCGGCGTGGTCATGGTCCTCGATCTGGAATGGGACGAGCGCCTTCTGATCGTCGATGCCCATACCGGCGAGCTGAAGCAGACCCGCGCCTTCCGGGTGAAGCTGCCCGATGGGCGCGCGAAGATGCCCTGGGTCGAGGACGTGGTCGTGCTTCCTTCGGGCACGCGGGCCGTCGTGTCCTACGGCGTCCAAAGTCCCGCAGGAGGGTCGAGCGTGAGCGCGACGGGCCTGGTCGCCCTTGCCCTCTGCGAGGAGGGCTGGCGCGCGGTTCGGCACCTACAGCTCGATCAATCTCGGCCCCAGACCCAGGGCCGGCTGCAACGGCTCGCCCTCCGGCCGAACGGCGCCGGCTCGATCCTGGGGGTGCGCACCGGCGGCCAGGGCGGAATCTTCGAGGTCCCGACGAGCGACCTCCCGGACTGCTCCGGCTCGCAGCCCCAGCGCTTCCCCGACGAGATTCCCACCCCCGACAGCAACTGGAAGCTGGCGTTGGTCGACGATCCGCTTCCCTCCTCCGAGATCGACGTCGATCCCGGCCTCTCGCTGAGCGAGGACGGCAACACCGTGGCGGTGCGGCGCTCGCTTTCCGCCGGCTCGCTGGTCGAGCGCTACGACCTCACCAAGACTCCGCCCCTGCGCACGGTGCTCTCCTTCACCGGACCGGACGAGGAGACGATCCGGGACGTGGCGCTGATCGGCGCGCAGGCCACCCCGCGGCTGGCGCTTCTCAGGAAGCGCGACCCGCTGCTGGTCTACGAAAAGGCCGTCGGCGACGGCTTCCTCGGGCGCATCGATCTCCCCGCTGGGACCTCCTGGCTGCACCGGGGCAGGTTCGGCGAGCTGTGGGCGTCCTCGCCCGCCGGGATGTTCGAGCTCGACCTCGACCAGGAGCGCTCGCTCGGGAGCATGGCCGTCGGGCTGGTGCCGCGGATGGTCCAGGACCCGGCGCGGTCGGCGATGGCCTGGGTCTCCGTCGCCATGTCCGATCGCGAGAGCGGTCGGCTGGTGCTGGTCGACCGGGATGCCAGGGCGGTGGTCGCGCGGTATTCGCTCGACTATCCGCTCGCCACGGCCGGCTACGTCGACGCCATCGACACCATGTCGGCGCTGAGCCCGATGGCCAACTGGCTGTTCGGCAGCTCGCCCGGCGACCCGCTCGCTTGGCTGACCCTCTCGCACCGGACCGACTACTTCTCCATGGGAGCGAGCACCACGACCCGGCTGGCGACCGCGCTGGCAGGGAGTATGCGCAACGCCCAGGACGATCGGCTGGAGGCGGTGGAGTTCCTGCGCAGCCACGTGGGCGACACCAGCGCCCAGATAGTCTCGTCGCTGTACCTGACCACCGGCCCGGGGCCGGTGCTGGGGCTGGAGCCCTGGGGCGATGGGGCGGTGGCACTCAAGTCGAGCGGCTTCGAGCTCGTCGGCGCGGGCCCGGGTTGCGAGGTCGCCGACTCCGGCGACCTGACGCGCTTTCTACCGACCAGCTGCTTCGTTCCCTTCCCGAGCGAGGTCGCGCTGCCCGCCGGCCATGAGACCTTCGCGGCGGCGGAGGGCGCGGGCCGGGTGTGGGTCGGGCAGCATCGGCTCGAGCTCGACGGCGAGGGCCGTCCGACCTCGACGCTGGCGGTCCAATTGGATGCGAGCGGGGCGCTCCAGGCCCGAGCGACGGTGGTCGAGGCGGCGCCCGCGAGCGCCGAGGACGCTCCCAGCTTCTGGTCGACGCGCGCGCTGTCGTCCTCCAGAGACGGCCAGGTGTTGGCCGTGGTGGCTGCCTCCTGCTCGGGGACGGCCGTCGGCGACTGCGATGAGCGCAAACGCAGCTTCTTCTACCTGCGCGCCGGCGACACGGCGCCACTCACGATGCGCTTCTTCAACGGCTACACCGGGGCGGTGGCGGCGAGCCCGGACGGTACGCGGATCTACGTCGGGACCACCGACGGCATGCTGTACACGCTGTCGGTCCCCCAGGACCGGCCGATCGATTCCTTCCGCGACGTGCGGGTGCTTGCGACGCTGGGTGGGAGCACCGAGGCGGTGGGCGCGCTGCACGTCAACCCGGACGGCGCGTCCCTCTCGATTGCGATGCGCTATCCCTCAACGGCGATGTTGCTGGTCCGCTGAAACGTCGGGAGAGCACTGTGCCCCCAGTCCCTGCAGAGCGGGTCGCCGCCGATGTCGGCGATGAAGGGCCACCCTGCTCCCGCTCAGCTCCGGGATTCTCTAGAAGAGAAACCCTAGCCCCGCCGTCCCGCCGTAGTAGAGCCGCACTCCGCTAATGAACGGGTCCTTCTGGATGCCCGAGTTGAGCGCGGCGAAGGGATGCAACGCCCCGACCGCTGCCTCGAGACCTACCGAGAGCATTGGCTCATGCCGCAGCAGCGGCTCTCGGTTGACCTGGTTCTCAGGAGCATATCGCGCTTGCTGAAATCCTCTCGGGTCGCCGATGTATGCCGCGGTGCTCCCCAGGTAGGTGGCCTGGTATCCCAGGGTGGCGAAGGCGAGCCCGCGCTGTCCGAGGCGGACGCTCGTGGTGGCCGCGATGCCAGCGAGGGCTCCCATGCGAGCCGCCGCGCCGCCCAGGTATCGAGGCCCGGAAAATAGAGCCAACTCCATCGCCCATAGAGCGGCGGGGCTGCGCCACAGGGCGAAGTCAACCTCGAAAGAGACTCCGTATTCAAAGGCCGCGCGGCAATCCGTGGGAACGACTGCCATCGCCAGGCACGCGCCGTCGCGCTCCTTCGCTGCCGAGGCCCGAAGACCGTACTGAACCCATGAACCCACCCCGACGGTCGCCCGAAGCGTGGAGAATCCCAATCCGGAACCGCCCGTTGCCGGGGCCGCCAAGGAGAAAGAGAGCGCGCCGTGGTCATCGCCCAGCGAGGCAGCGCGGCCGATGAATTCGCCCTCCGCGGCCTGTGCGCTGCTGACGTTCGCGGCAAGCGTGCAGGCGATGGCCAGGCTGATCGTCCAGGGGATCATGTTCCCTCCGATTCGAGAATCGGCCCCCAGAGTCCAGCAATCGGTCAGCTCGGGTCAATCAGTCTCGCGGTCGCAACGTCAGCTTCCAGGTCGTAAAGCAGCATTGCGTTGGGACGTCGCCCACTTTCTCGACGCCTGAGGGTTGCCCAGGTGCGGAATCGCTTTTGCATTTGTTCTCGGCTTCCCGTGTCCGGTGGACGAAAGGTGAGCGAAGCGATGCGCAGGCTTGGATGTAGACGAAGCAGTGTCGCTCTCAGGCAGTGGTCCGGCACAGTGAGCGTGTTGCTCGGGCTGCTCGTCGCCGGCTGCCGCTCCGCAGCCGATTCCGCACAGCCGAGGCCGATACCCTCGGCAGCGGAGAAGCAGGGCGACACGGCCGGGACGAGGCCGCCGCGCGCCGCGCCGTCCCAGACGCCGCTCGACAGCATCAAGGCCAACCTCTCAGGGGCTTCGGAGCAGGATCGCAACCGGCTTCTCCAGCACCTGGACGAGCAAGCCGGCGCAACCGCGAAAACGCTCGCCGCGCTCTCAAAGGTGCCCGCGAGCGAGATCGAGAGCCGGCTGGTGGTGAACGTCGCCCGCAACCTCGAGGACAAGGCCCGCGAGGTCGATTCGCGCGGCGCGCGCCTGTCGCTGTCCCCCGATGAGCTCCGGCGAACGGTCATCGACTACGAGTGCTTCAAGCTGGAGACCTTCACGACCTCGGGCGTTTTTCCCAAACGCTACTTCGGCTACTTCGACGAGAAGTGGGACACCGCGCCGTATGAGCAGGTGCTCCGCGAGACGGTCCACGCCTCGGTGGCGATCGCCAACGAATTTCTGCGCGAGCGCGACTCGGCGGTCCGGCTCACCGATGCCGAGATCGCGGTCACGTTCATCGCCGAAGGCGGCGCGCTGCTGCTGCGCGAGAAGCAGCAGGAGCTCGAGAACATCCACCCGATCTACGGCATCGGACTCGACGACATCGCCACCGGGTTTTCGAAATACAAGGACCTCGTCAGCCGCCTCGACGCCAGGCTGGGGACGCGGCTGGCGGACGTCGTGGTCTGGCAGGGCGGACAGCCGCTCCTCAATCGCTACTTCCGGTTTCGCGAGGCGATCGCCGGAACGGCGCTGATGTACGTCTACGAGAAGGAGATCGCCTCCAGGAAGCTCAAGGAGGCCGGCAGAACGCCTTTGTCCGACCTGCCGCTGCGCGACCAGTTCATCGTGGGATCCCTGGTCTACAACTCGGGAAATCCCCACGACGCGGAACGGCTCCGGATGATCGCTACCTTCTCGACCGCCGACTATCTGTGGCGCGTGTCCGAGAAGAACCGGTCGCGGCGCGCCCTGCTCAACGTCCTTCCGGCCAATCTGTCGATCCCCGAGTTGCTGCAGCTCGGCGACTACCCGGAGCAGGCGACGAGCTGGAACGCCGTCTACCACATCCTCCAGCGGTACGGCGCCTACGTGGCCCTGAAGCGCTTCACCGACGTCTTCGACGGCGGAGACATGTTCGCGAAGAGCGGAGGACCGGCGATCGTCTCGCCCGGCGAGCGAACTCCCCAGCCCGCCGGTCCTGACCGCGGCGCCCGACTCCAATACCGAGGCAACTAAGTCGAGCGCTCGAGCTTCCGGGCGCATGGAGGCTCGTCGCCCGAAACGGCGAGTAAGGCCGAATTGCGCGAGGTCGGGCATCTACGTGTGCAGGTACTTCCCGGACACGTAGTCGCTGAGGAGCCCCCGCTTCAAGTCGGCGGCGTAGCGCAGGAAGCGGAGCAGGTCGCCGAGAGACACGATCCCCTGCGGCCTTTCGTCCTTGATGACCGGCAGATGGCAGATGCGCCGCTCGGACATCAGCCTCAAGGCCACCTCCACGTCCTCGCCCGGCCTGGTGGAGATGACGTTGGTGGCCATGGCGTCGCGAACGCTCATGGTGCCTAGCCCGGCCCCCTTGCGCGAACTGCCGGACGATCTCTCGCTCGGTGATGATGCCGACGACTGCTCAACGTGTGCCGGTGACGACCAGCGAGCCGATCCCGTTCCCGGAGAGCTTTCGTGCGGCACCGACCAGCTCCGACTCCGGCCCGATGGTGACGACCCGAGTGCCCTTTCTTCCCAGAATTTCGGAAGTGAGCGTGGAGGCCTCCTCGAGGCGCTCTGCGCCTCGACCGGAAATCCACGGCGGCCCTCTCGGTCCTCCGAATTCCACTCGACCGACGCCGGGCACCTTTACGGTGCGGCTCGCCGGGCGCACGAACAACTCCAGCGTGCCGCACAGGAGCCCGGCTTGCCGAGCCCAGAGCAAGTGTGGCTGCGACGAGCGGAGCTGGTGGATGGCGACGGACCGATGCCTCGGCAGATTCCCCTTGAAGCTTCTTGGCGGCGGCGACCGCGAAGTCTGGAATGGGTTAATTCCGCGATGCCTCCCCGGGCTGAGGGAAGGCGTCGCAGGCTGCGCGGATAGTCTGAGGCCATGGAAAGCGACTCCCGGCCCTCGAGCGACAAATCCCTGCAGCTTGCCCTCGAGTCCAACTACTGGGCGGCGACGCGCACCTTGCTGGCGCTGGTGCGGACGGGAGCGGCGATCGCCGGCGGCGGGGCACTGGTCTCCGAGCTGCTGATCAAGGGATGGCCTCGCTGGGTCGTGTGGGTGCTCTCCACCGCCTTCGTGCTCCTCGGCTACTGGCTGATCTGGGCGGCGCTGAAGAAGGGCCGCGAGATGCGCGACAGGCTCGAGGTCCACCTTGCGGAGCGGCTGTTCCTCTTCCCGCAGCGCGAGGTCACCATCGTCACGGTCGTCCTTCAGGTCCTGATCGCGGCGGTGATGGTGCTTTATCTCCTCGGCCGATGACCGAGGCCGCGCGTCGGAAGGCGCCAGTACATCCAGCCCCCTCGGAGCTCGCCAGAATCGGCGGGCGGTCGTCAGCGAGCCCAGCCAAGAAGACTTCGATGGCCTGAGCCGAGGGCAGATTGGCCGCTGCCGCGGCACCGGCTCCATGGCCAGCGTGAGCCGGCGCAAGCCCGGTCGCGCGGGGAGCGGATTCGGGATCCGCGCAGTCCGAGAGACCAGAGGGGAAAGCTTGCAGGGCGGGCACCGGGGCCCTACGCCTCAACGAAGAGCGTGATGCCGAACTTCGCTGGCAAGCGGACATCGCGCCGAGGCTTCGGTGCGATGTCCCCGGGAGGTATCGGCGATCGCGTGCGCGACGGCTGAGAGGGCTGCCTGCGGAGAATCGACACTGGGATCGGGAGGCTCGCGAGGTCGGCCGCAAGGTAGGCGTGCACGGCAGCGGCGGAACGCACGAACGGGACGGATGTCAGGCAGGCAGATCGCGCTCCGAGCGAGAGGGGACTTCACCATGGCCGAGCGGGACAAGGGCGACATGAGCGTCAGGGAAGCGGGCAAGAGGGGCGGTGAGATCCGCAAGGAGCAGCTGGGCCCGGAAGGCTACTCGGAGCTCGGCAAGAAGGGCGGGGAGACCGTCGCCAGGGAGCGCGGCTCCGAGTTCTTCTCCGCGATCGGCCAGAAGGGCGGAGAGGCTCGCAAGGAGCAGTTGGGTCCCGAGGGCTACTCGGCCATCGGCCACAAGGGCGGCGAAGCCCGCAAGGAGCAACTGGGCCCCGAGGGCTACTCCGAGATCGGCAAGATGGGAGGAGAGGCCCGAAAGGAGCAGCTCGGCCCTGAGGGCTACTCGGACCTGGGCAAGAGGGGCGGATTGAAGTAGCGCCGCGCCCCAGGGGCGCTATCCGCAGAAGCGCCGGATCGCCTGCTCGAGGACGTCGGCGCACTTTTCCAGCTGCGTCTTGGGGACGAACTCGCCGGTCTTGTGGGCGTCCTTGATGTCGCCCGGGCCGAAGACCACGGCCTCTGCTCCCAACGTGGCCAGCTGCGGGGCCTCGGTGGCGTAGCTCACGGTGCGCGCCGGCTGGCCGCTGTGCTTCTCCAGGAATTGGACGAGGGTCGCCGACTTCTCGGTGCCCAGCGCGGCTTCGGTGCGCTGCGGGCGCAGCTGCATCTCGACCCCGTAGCGCTTGCCGATCTGCGCCGCCGCGGAGCGGACCTCGTCCAGCAACTGCTCCGGGCTCTGTCCGGGAAGCGGGCGCCATTCGAGCGAGAGGTAGCAGTGGCCGGCGATGATGTTGTTGGCGGTGCCGCCGGCGATGCGCCCGACATTCACCGTGCAGTAGGGCGGCTCGAAGTCGCGGTCGAGCTGCTGGCTGAGCCGCTGGGCACACTCCTCGATGGCGCGCACAAGCTGGGCGGCGGCCAGGATCGCCGAGGCCCCGCTCTGCGGATAGGCGCTGTGCGCCTCCCTTCCGAAGACGTCCAGGTCGGCGAGGGCATAGCCCTTGTGTGCGCGCACCGGGCACAGGTCGGTGGGCTCTCCGACGATGGCGAAGTGAGGTGCGATCGGACGCGCATCCGCCAGGTGCTTGGCACCCTGGCAACCGACCTCTTCGTCGGCGGTGAAGACCAGGTGCAGCGGGGCTTTGAGGGCAGCCAGGTCGACGCGCGAGGACGCCTCGAGGGCCGCGGCGACGAAGCCCTTGGTGTCGCAGGCCCCGCGCCCGTAGAGCCGCCCGTCGCGCTCCTCGAGCGTGAGCGCCTTTTCCCAGGCCGGATCGAAGGGAACGGCGTCGGTGTGGCCGACCAGCGCCAGTCCGCCAGAACCAGCGGGGCCGGCGCGCGCCAGCAGATTGACTTTCTCCACTCCAGCGCTGTCCCGGTATGGCAGCCGGGTGAGCTCGAATCCGGCCGCCTCCAGCCGCCGGGCGATGGCCGCGACGATGGGCAGGTTGCTCCGATGGGAGGTGGAGTCGATGGCCACCAGCTCGTGCAGGATGCTCTGGGCTTGGCTCATGGGCTTTCTTTCGGGGTCCAGTCCTGCGCGAACAGTAGCCCGGCGACAGACAAGCCGCATCGTTGGATCCGGCGGGAGCGTTGCTCGGGGGGCACAGGCCCGCTTCGGAGGCTCCGATGAAGATGTCGATGTTCTCGGCGGCGGTGGTGGTCAAGGACGCGCAGCGCGCCAAGCGCTTCTACCGCGACAAGCTGGGCCTCAAGGTCCTCTCCGACGAGGACCACTGGGTCACCGTCGGCCAGCCCCGCGGCGGCTCGCAGCTGCACCTGTGCGAGATGACCCCCTTGGAGAAGGGGAACACCGGCATCGTCTTCGCGGTCGACGAGAAGATCGACAAGGCCTACCAGGCGCTGAGGAAGAAAGGGGTCAAGTTCAGCGTCAAGCCGACGATGCACGAGTGGGGCGCCGAGTGCCGCTTCCTCGACCCCGACGGCAACGAGTTCTGGCTGATGGGCAAGTGACCCGGGCGCCTCATCCCAGCCCGGCCTGCACCGACTTCTCGGCGGCGGCGGCCAGCTGATTGCCTTGCTCCAGCAGCCTGGCCGAGGCGCGCTTCTTCTCCTCGACGTAGGCGGCGTCCTTCAACGAGCCCAGGTTGATGGCGACGTTGTACCAGGCGCCCTTGAGGCAGGTGGCCAGCTCCAGCGCTCCGACGCCGACGTCGGTGATCGAGTTCTTGTTGCCCTTCTCGGCCAGCACCGCGGCGTGCCCCAGGGCCTCGACCGCCAGGGCCATCACCTCCAGCGGCACCTCGCAGGCGGCCTTGGTGGCGGCCTGGATGGCCTCGGTCCGCGCGCTTTTCTCGGCATCGGTGTTCTTGGGCAGCTTGAAGGCGGCCATCACCTGATCGAAGGCCCGGGCGTCCTTCTCGATCAGGGCGTTGAAGCGCGAGCGCATCGGGTCCAGCGCCTTCTTGCGCTCGGCCAGCTCGGCCGACACCGCCTCGTAGCCCTTCTTGCCCACGGTCAGGCCGGCGACCATCGACAGGAGCGAGGCGCCGATGGCCCCGGAGAGCGCCGCCGCCGAGCCGCCGCCGGGGGTCGGAGTCGGGGCGGCCAACTCCTCGATCCACTCGGACATGCTCTGGCCGGCCTTGGCCAGCTTGTTCTCGAGGATCTGGTTGTTGTTGAAGCTGTCCATCTGCAGGTACCAGACGGCGGCGTCGATGAGCGCCTGCTGCGGCACCAGCCCGATGATCTCGCTCTCCTTCACTCCCACGCCGTAGCGTTCGGCCTCGCGCTTGACGAACTCGAAGGCCCGGTGGAGCCCGGTGCCCACGTAGTTGGTCATGTTGATCGAGACCTGGGCGCAGTTCTTCTCCTTGATCTCGAAGCCCAGCGACTTGCAGTACTTGAAGCCGCCGTCCTTGAACCGCAGGCCCTTGGCGATCTTCTTGGCGATGTCCACGTCGGCGGTGGTCAGGTTGACGTTGTAGGCCACCAGCGGGAAGCGGGCGCCGATCACCGTGGCCCCGGCGGTGGGGTGGACCTCGCTGGGCCCGAAGTCGGGCTTCTTCGAGGGGTCCTTCTTGATCGACTCGCGCAGCCCCTCGAACTCGCCGGCGGGCTTGCGGCCGCGGATCGCCGCAAGGTCCTGCCGCTCGGGGCGGGTCGCCGCCTGCTCGTAGAGGTAGGTGGGGATCTTCAGCTCTTCGGCGACCCGCTGGGCGAGCCGCTTGGCGAGGTCGACGCACTCCTGGTCGCTGACCCCGGAGATGGGGATGAACGGGACGACGTCGGTGGCGCCGATGCGCGGGTGTTCGCCCTCGTGCTTGGTGAGGTCGATCAACTCGCGGGCCTTGGCGATGCCGCGGTAAGCGCCCTCGAGGCAGGCCTCCGGCTCGCCGACGAAGGTCACCACCGCGCGGTTGTGGTTGGCGTCCATCTCGCTGTCGAGCAGGGTGACCCCGCCGGCGCTCTGGATGGCGGCGGTGATCTGGTCGACCACCTCGCGGCGACGGCCCTCGGAGAAGTTGGGAACGCACTCGACGATTCGCGCCATGGATGTCCTCGGCAGGTCGGGAAAGGGTGGACGCCGGCCGTCCGGCCGGCGGAGCGGGCGCATGCTAGAGGAGGGGCGCGCGCGAGGTCAAAGGCGGCCCAGGGCTGGGGCCTGGCCTCGCGCGCAAATGCCGTTCGCCCCGAGCCTGTCGAGGGGCCCTCGACAAGCTCGGGCTGAACGGTGGCCCTGTCGCGTCTCGAGATAGAGCGCTAGTCGCCCCGGTAGGCGACCGAGTACTCAGGAGTCTCCCATAGCCGCAGCTCGCGCAGCCCGGGCAGCTTGTCCTTCAGCCGTTCCCAGAAGAACAGCACCATGTTCTCGGCGGTGGGGTTGTCCATGAAGTCGTTGAGGTTGCGGTGGTCGACCACCCCCACCGCGTTCTCCATGACGACCCGGCGCATCAGCTCGAAGTCGATGACCATCCCGTCCTTGGGGTTGGGCTTGCCGCTGACCGAGACCACCAGCTTGTAGTTGTGGCCGTGCAGGCGGGAGCAGGGCCCGTTGTAGTAGGGCAGGGTGTGGGCGCAGCTGAAATTGAATTCGACGTCGAGATCCATGGGTGCGTGTATCCTCTGGCGGCGCAAAATACCGGCGAGAGGCGGGCGAATCAATCTCGCTCCTTGAAGCGAGCGCCCGCCGCGGCCGTTGGAACCGAATGCTCACCCCGCTTCCCGTCGACCCCTTCCTCCCCGATCTGATCGCGACCCTGCGCCAGAGCGACTGCCTGGTGCTCCAGGCCGAGCCCGGCGCCGGCAAGACCACCCGGGTCCCCAGGGCGCTGCTCGATGCCGGGCTTGCCGGCGACCGCGAGGTCTGGGTCCTGCAGCCCAGGCGCCTGGCGGCCCGGCTGGCGGCCCGCCGCATCGCCGACGAGCACGGCGAGAAGCTCGGCGATCTGGTCGGCTACCAGGTCCGCTTCGAGGAGGTCGCCGGCCCGCGCACCCGCCTGCGCTTCATGACCGAGGGCGTGCTCACCCGCAAGCTGCTCGCCGAGTCCGGCGTCCCCAAGGCCGGGATCGTGGTCCTCGACGAGTTCCACGAGCGCCACCTCGACGGAGACCTGTGCCTGGCCCTGCTGCGCCAGCTGCAGAAGCGCGGTCGGCCCGACCTCAAGATCGTGGTGATGTCCGCGACCCTGGAGGCCGAGCCGGTGTCCCGCTATCTGGGCGAGGCGCCTCAGGTCTTCGTCCCAGGCCGGCAGTTCGACATCGCCGTCGAGCACCAGCAGCTCCCCGACCAGCGGCCGCTCGAGCAGCAGGTCGCCTCGGCGGTGCGCCGCCTCGTCGACGAAGGACTCGACGGCGACGTGCTGGTCTTCCTCCCCGGCGCCGCCGAGATCCGCAAGGCCCGCGAGGCCTGCGAGCCCATCGCCAACCGCGCCGGCCTGCTGGTGGTTCCGCTGCACGGCGAGCTGCCCGCAGCAGAGCAGGACAAGGCGGTGCGCCCGGCCGGCCAGCGCAAGGTCATCCTCTCCACCAATGTCGCCGAGACCTCGGTGACCATCGAGGGAGTGGTGGCAGTGGTCGACAGCGGATTGGCGCGCATCGCCGGCCACTCCGCCTGGTCCGGGCTGTCGACGCTCAAGGTCGGTCGGGTTTCGAAGGCCTCGGCCATCCAGCGCGCCGGCCGCGCCGGGCGACTGCGCGCAGGCCGGTGCCTGCGGCTCTACACCCGCCACGACTTCGACACCCGGCCCGACCACGAGGCGGCCGAGGTGCGCCGTCTCGATCTGGCCGAGGCGGCGATGGCGCTGCACGGCGCCGGCGTGCGCGACCTGCGCGCCTTCTCCTGGTTCGAGGCTCCCGAGGAGCCGGCGATCGTCGCTGCTGACGAGTTGCTCTCTCGGCTGGGGGCGCTGTCGGTCGACGGCGGGCTGACCGAGCTGGGAAAGCGGATGCTGCGCGTCCCGCTCCATCCGCGGCAGGCCCGCGTGCTGCTCGAGGCCGAGGCCCGCGGACGGGGAGACGATGGCTGCCTGCTGGCGGCGCTGCTCGGCGAGCGCGAGATCCGGCTCGAGGCGCGCGGGGGCATCGGCGGCCGGCGCGAGGCGCGGGTCAACGGGCCTTCGGACCTGCTCGAGTCGCTGGAGGCCTTCCGCGACGCCGAGCGGGCCGGCTTCGACGCCGCGGCGCTGCGCTCGCGCGGGTTGGACATCGGTGCCGCCCAGGCGGTGGAGCGGGTGCGGCGCAACCTGTCGCGGCTGGTGCGGAGCAAGGGCGAGGTCAGCGATCCCGATCCTGACCGGCCGCTGCTGATGGCCACGCTGGCTGGCTATCCGGATCGGGTGGCGCGGCGGCGCAAGGGAGAGGGGAGCGCCCCGAGCGCCGAGCTGGTGCTGGTCGGCGGCGGCACCGCCAAGCTCTCCGATCAGAGCGTGGTGCGCGACGCGCCCTTCCTGGTGGCGGTGGACGCCGAGGAGCGAGGGCTGGGCGCTCACCGTCAGTCACTGGTCCGGGTCGCCAGCGAGATCGAACCGGACTGGCTGCTCGATCTCTTTAGCGAGCGGGTGCGTGAAGAGGTCGAGGTCCGCTGGAATTCTCAGGGCGAGCGGGTGGAGGCGCACTCCCGATTGCTCTACGAGAACCTGGTGATCGAAGAGAGCCGCAACCCCAACGCCGATCCGGCCAGGACCCGCGAGGTGCTGCTTAGGGCGGCCTTGGACAAGGGCATCGAATCGTTCGCCGAACCCGAGGCGCTGCGGCGGCTGCTTGCGCGGATGGGTTTCGTCAACGAAGCCTCCGGGGCGGGGACCTTGCCGGCGGTGAGAGAAGCGGAGCTCGAGGCCGTCCTGGGAGAGCTGTGCGAAGGCCGGCGCAGCTTCGCCGAGCTGCGCGAGGCAGGGCTGCTCGAGGCGCTCAAGGCGCGGCTCTCCGGGCAGCAGCTGGCGTTGCTGGAGCGTCTGGCGCCCGAGCGGATCAAGCTCCCCGGCGGCCGCTCGGTGGCGATCAATTACGAGACCGGAAAGCCGCCGTGGATCGAGTCGCGGCTGCAGGACTTCTTCGGGCTGGCGGCAGGGCCAGCGGTGGCCGGCGGGAGGGTCCCGCTGGTGCTCCACCTGCTGGCGCCCAACCACCGGGCGGTGCAGGTCACCACCGACCTGACCGGATTCTGGGAGCGGCATTACCCGGCAATCCGCAAGGAGCTGTGCCGTAAGTACCCGCGGCACTCCTGGCCCGAGGACCCCAAGACGGCTGCTCCGCCGCCAGTGGCCCCGCGCCGCCGCTGAGTCCAGGCGAACGAGGGATCGCAAGCCTGCCAAGAAAGCGTTGACGCAAGCTGCTACCCTCGGGCTCCCCATGCAGCATCCTCTCCTGGCGGCAGCGACGACGACGGGCACTCTGGCCTGGGCCAAGCACGGTTGGAGCACGCTGTGGCCCTGGCTGCTGGCGTTGGCGCTGTTCTGGCTGCTGGCCCTGGGCGGCACGGCGTTCTGGCTCTGGCGGCGCCGTCAGCTTCGGCTCAGGAAGCGCCGCCGCGAGCATCGCCTCAAGCACCCGCTGGTCCTGGCCCACGGCATCTGCGGCTTCGACGAGATCAAGCTCGCCGGCCGGCGCCACTCCTATTTCCGCGTCGCTCCCAAGCTGCGCAAGCTGGGAGCCCAGGTCTACTGCCCCGACGTCCCGCCGATCGGCTCCATCGCCCAGCGCGCCGAGGTCTTCGCCAAGAAGGTCAGCCAGCTCTCCGACAAGAAGGTGAACGTCATCGCCCACAGCATGGGCGGCCTCGACGCCCGCTACGCCCTCAGCGAGCTGGGGCTGAAGGACCGGGTGGCCTCGCTGACCACCATCGGCACCCCGCACCACGGCACCCCGCTGGCGGACATCGGCACCGGGGTGCTGGGGGAGAAGCTCAAGCTGCGCAAGATGCTGGGTTCGTTCGGGGTTGACCTGGATGCCTTCTACGACCTGACCACCGAGCGGATGACGGCCTTCAACCGCAAGGTCGTCGACGTGAAGGGGGTCTCCTACCACTCGGTGGTGGCGTCGGTGAACAAGGGCGCGCTGCTGCTCAACCCGCTGCTGCTGCCGGCCTACCTCTACGTCTTCGACAGCGCCGGCCTGAACGACGGGCTGGTGCCGGCCAGCTCCCAGCGCTGGGGCGAGGTGGTCAAGGAGATCGAGGCCGACCACTGGGCGCAGATCGGGTGGTCGGTGCGCTTCGACGCCGAGGACCTCTACGCCGAATTGGTGCGCGAGCTGCGCGGGCGCGGCTTCTGAGTCAGATCCCCGGGGGCGGCTCGTTGAGCATCGCCCAGAAGACGCCGATGTGCTTGACCGCCTCCACCAGCTCGGTGAACCGCACCGGCTTGACTACGTAGGCATTGACGCCGATCCGGTAGCACTCCTCGAGGTCGCGCGACTCGCGCGAGGAGGTGAGCACCACCACCGGCACCCGGCGCAGCTGCTCCTCCTGGCGCATCTGGCGCAGCACCTCGATGCCGTCCAGGCGCGGCATCTTCAGATCCAGCAGCACCACCACCGGATTGCCCGCCGGCCGGCCGGCGTGGGCGCCGCGCAGGTGGAGGTAGTCGAGCGCCTCGACGCCGTCGCGCGCCACCGCGATCTCGTTGGCGAGCTTGTACTCGCTCAGCGCCTCGAGGGTCAGCTCGACGTCGTTGGGGTCGTCCTCGACCAGCAGGATGCGGCGCAGCGCTGGCATTTCATTTCTCCTTCTGCAGCTGGGGCAACGAGAAGTAGAAGGTCGCCCCTTGATTCACGTTCCCCACGGCCCAGGTCCGGCCGCCGTGGCGGGCGATGATCCGCCGCACGTTGGCCAGGCCGATCCCGGTGCCCTCGAACTCTTCTGCTCGATCCAACCGCTGGAACACTCCGAAGAGCTTGTCGGCGTAGGCGGGATCGAAGCCCACTCCGTTGTCCCGCACGAACACCACCACTTCGCCCTTCTCCCCACGCTGCCAGCCTACCTCGATTTGCGCGGGGTGGCGCGGCCGGGTGAACTTGAGCGCATTGGCCAGCAGGTTGGTGATGACGGCATGGAGCATGGCCCGACCACCGGCGGCCACCGGCAGAGACTGCACCTGCCAGTGGATCTCGCGGCCGGTCGCGTCCGGGGCCAGCTCGCCGATCACCTGGCGCACCAGCGTGCTCAGCCGGTGGAGCATCCGCCACCTCGCCAGTGGGACCCCTCGCTGCTCGAGGTCGTCGGTCGGGGCTGTGCCTCCGCTTGGCTGGCTTGGGCCGCGATTGCGACGACGGCAGGGACTGGTACCGGCGGCCGGGCGCACACCAGTCTATTCCTGCTCCTCGAAGCGGGCCGCGGATGCCCTCGAGGCCGATGCCGTCCCTGCATGCGGCCAAATCTGCGCAGCCTGCGCTCAGGAAGTGGCTCCCGGCGAGAGTGAGGCGGAGGGGAGGGATGCGGCGGGAAGGTGAGGGGGCGGTTGGGCGGCACCGAGGGAGACCGCCACACGGCCTCAGTGGCGCAGGCCGGGCGCCTCGGCGGGCATTTCGCGCTGCCTCTGGGCGCCCTCGAGTGGCAGGTCGAAGTAGAAGGTCGAGCCCTCGCCCGGCACGCTGCGCAGCCCGATCTCGCCGCCGTGCAACTCGACCAGCGTCCGGCAGATGAACAGGCCCAGGCCCAGGCCGGGATGGAGCAGGGTGGCCTCGGAATTGGCCCGGTAGAAGCGGCTGAACAGGGCGCCTTGCTGGTCGCGAGGGATGCCCGGACCGTGGTCGGTCACCGACACCTGCACTGAGCCGGGCGGGGCGGTGACGGCCACCTCGATCGGGCTTTCCACGGGGGTGTACTTGAGCGCGTTGTCGATGATGTTGGTGACCACCTCCCCGATCCGACCCGGGTCCAGCACCGCCTCCAGGGGTCGGCGGGGAAAGTCGAAGGAGATACAGCGGCGGGGAGCGCGGGCCCTGGCGTGCTCGATTGCCTCAGAGATCAGCGCCACCAAGTCGACTTTGGCGAGCCGCAGCCCGACCGCCCCGCGCTCCAGCCGCGACACGTTCAGCAGCTCGTCCACCAAGCCTGCAAGACGATCCGTCTGGCCGCGCAGGCGCACCAGCGAGGAGGCGCTCACCGGCATCCCTCGATCGAGCTGGCGCTGGCAGGTCTGGATGAGCAGCGAGGTGGCGGCGACCGGGGTCTTGAGCTCGTGGGCGGCCACGTCGAGGAACTCGGACTTGATGCGCGCCACTGCCTCGGCCGCTTCTCGTGCTTCCGTCTCCTGCTTCAGCAGGCGGGCGTTCTCGGCGGCGATGTTGGCTCGCTCGGTGATGTCACGGGCGACGCCGAGCAGGCGGCGGATCGCGCCCGCCTCGCCGGGCAAGGGGGTGAGGGTGGACTGGTAGCAGTGGCGCAATCCCTCGACGAAGCGCTGCTCTTCCCAGGTGAGCGTGGCGCCCTCGCCGACGCAGCGGCGGCAGCGGGCGAGCCAGGAATCGACCAGGTCGCAAGGAATCACCTCCTCGAGAGAGCGGCCCTGCACTTGGGCGCTGGCGAGGCCGGTCATCCGCTCCCAGGCGAGGTTGGCCGGGCCAAGGAGGAAGGCGCCCTCCGGGGTCACCTCGGTGACGAAGATGGCGTCGGGCGAGTTATGGAACACCTCGCGGAAGCGCTGCTCGCTCTCGCGCAAGGCCAGCTCGGCGGCCCTCAAGCCCCGCCGCTCCCGCTCCTCGGCGAGGGCGCGCTCGACGGCCAGGGGGAGCCGGGGCAGCCGGTTCTTGAGCACGTAGTCGCGGGCGCCAGCCTTGAGCAGATCCACCGCCAGCTCGTCACCGACCGCGCCGGTGACCATGATCACCGGCGTCTCAGGGCTGCGCGCCCGCACCAGCTGCAGCGCCCTCCGCCCGTCGTAGCCTGGGAGCTGGAAGTCTGAGAGGACGATGTCCGGGCGGAACTCCTCTAGCGCCCGGGCCAGCTCCTCGCCGCTCTGAACCCGCCGCCAGGCAAGGGCGATGCCGGCGGCGAGCAGCTCTGCCACCATCAGCTCGGCGTCCTCCTCCGAGTCCTCGAGGAGCAAGATGCGGATCTGGGAGCTCATGGCGTCCCTCGGCGATGCCCTGCGGCCATCGCCCTCGGCAGGCTCGGCAAGAGGACGCCCGACATGCTGAGTGCCCGCTTCGCTGCTCCCTGGCGCCGAACTCATGGCCTCGCTCCTCGGCCGGCCAGCGTTTCGGCATTCCGAGCGGTGCCGCCGGACGGCCCGCGGCCGCAATGCGAGGCGGGCCGGCGCGCCGGCCGGGGAGCGTCGGCGGCGGCAGTCCTCACCGGCTTTGGCCTCGCGGGGCGCAGCATCGGCGACCGTCCTAGTCAGCAAAGCCCCGCGCGGTCGCGTTTATTCTTAAATGGCCGACGCGCCCCACCAGGCGATGCCGAGAGAAACGCCTCGCGAGCGGGCCGCCCCTCGTCCTGCGGGGCGACGAGCCTGCGAGCTCCCCGACCATTGTCGCCGGTCTTCGGCCGGCGGCGGCCCTAGTTTTCTTGGCAGGCCGCATGCTGTGCGGGACCTGGTCGGCGCCGGGGGGCTCATGGCAGGGCCGGGGAAGACTCTGCTGGTGGTGGAGGACGATCCGGACATCGTCTACGCCCTGGCCGCCTTCCTCGAGACCGAGGGCTACACCGTGCGCTCCGGCATGAACGGCCTGGAGGCGCTGGACATCCTGGGCCTGCACGGCATGCCGAACCTGATCCTGCTCGACATGAAGATGCCGGTGATGGACGGCTGGAAATTCTCCGAGGAATTCCGGGCCCGCTACGGCAACCGGGTGCCGATCGTGGTGATGACCGCCGCCGGAGATCCGGCCAAGCGCGCGCGGGAGATCGACGCCGCGGGATGGGTCGGCAAGCCCTTCGACGTCGAGCACCTGCTGTCGGTGGTCCGCAGCCTGGAGCTGTAGGGCGCCTCAGGCCCCCTGACGCCGTCGCGGGGCGAGCGGTGGGGCGGCGTTGGCCGCCAGCAGCGCCGGCAGCGGCCCGCGGGGATTGTCGAACCCCAGCCGGCAGATCTCTTCCAGCATCAGCCCGTCGCGCAGACCGCGGCGCACCACCTTGACCGTCCGCGCCCGCAGTTGCCGGCAGACCTCCTCCAGCAGGATCGATCCGGCGACGATGATCTCCGAGCGGCGCTCCTCGATCCCCGGCAGCTGGCGGCGCTTGGCCAGGTCCATCTGCTTGAGCTCGCTGGCGGCGCGCTGCAGCTCGCGCACGTTGAAGGTGGAGCGGGTCCGGGCCACCACCCGCGGGGCGCTCGGCTTGCGGCGGATGTAGTTGGCCAGCGCCCCGATGGTCCCGGCGCTCCCCAGCACGGTGGCGCACGCCGGAACGCGCCGCCAGTCGGTGACCTCGCGCAGCCGCGCCCGGATCTCCTTGCGCATCTGCTGCTCGTGGAGCTGCGCCAGCGGGTCCGACTTGCAGTACAGCTCGGTCAGCCGCACCGACCCCAGCGGCACCGAGTCGCAGAAGGTGACCTCCCCCTGGTCAACCACGGTGATCTCGGTCGAGCCGCCGCCGACGTCCACCAGCGCCACCCGCCGGGTGGGAGTGCGGAACCCCGAGAGCACGCCGCGGGCGATCAGCTCGGCCTCGCGGCTGCCGCTGATCACCTCGATCCGCAGCCCGGTGGCCGCCGCCACCTGGTCCAGGAACGCCGGGCCATTCTCCGCCTCGCGCACCGCGCTGGTGGCCACCGCCTTGAGCTGCTCCGCCCCCAGCTTGCGGGCGGCGTCCAGAAAGCGCAGCAGGGTCTTCATGGCCCGCTCGATGGCCGCCGCCGAAAGCTGGCGGGTGCGGAACACCTCTTCCCCCAGCCGCACCGGCTCGCGCTCGTCGTGGACCACGCAGAAGGCGCCGTCCTCGTACACCCGCGCCACCTGCAGCCGCAGGGCGTTGGAGCCGACGTCGATCACCCCGAGGTGAAGCTTGACCGCCGTGGGCGCGAGCGCGTTGCGAAGCATGTCGGGCTCGGCCAAGGCGGCTCCTGTCAGCTCCCCGCTCCAGGGGGCGCGGGGCGGGGCGACGCCCCCGGAAGTGGTCCGCCTGGCAGCCCGACTGCGCCGCGCTCCATCGGCGTCTCCTCGCTTCTGCGCAGCCGGCCCAGGTCCCTGCGGACCCTGCCGAGCTGCCCCGCGTGAAACCTTCGATTGTCTTAACCTCGCCGCCCCGCGACGGTCAAGCCGCCCCGCGGGCGACGCCTCGCCGCCTCGCCCATCTAACTCCCCGTGGTCACTAGACTTTTTCTGGTGCATGGGATGGGCGGCCCCGCTGGTCACGGCTCGTCCGAACTGCCGGGGCGCAGGCGGTAGGGCGCCTCGAGATCGCGCCGGCCCATCAGCGCGGTCCCGTGGCGCTCGCCGGGCCCGCGTCCTTCGGGGAGGAAGCGCTGCTCGCCGGTGCGCAGGCCGGGCCGCTCGGCGGCATCGGGATCGGCCAGGGCATCGTCCGGGGCGGGCGGCAGCTGCGCCCAGCAGCCGGCGATGCGCGGCGGGTTTTCATCGAGCACCTGGCCGGTGTCGACGACGCCGGAGTTGGCACCCTGCCGGCTGCCCACCGGGGCCGGCCCGAGCGGCTCCTCCAGCGCGGAGCGGGGATGTCGCCTGTCCATGCGCCACCTCGATTCAGCAAAGCTGGGCACGGGAGTTCCGTCGAAGCTTTCTCGGCCGGCAGGCGAGCGGCGGGGCGTCAGCGGGCGGTCACCTTCCACAGCTTGAGCATGTTGGTCTCGAAGGGTTCGCCGCGCAGGACCATCCCGAAGGTGATGGCGATGTTGTCGCCGGGCCTGGCCAATCCGGCCTGAAGCAAC
Organism: Myxococcales bacterium; assembly: GCA_037442205.1. Lineage (GTDB taxonomy): Bacteria > Myxococcota > Myxococcia > Myxococcales > UBA5297 > JBBIQS01. The sequence continues at coordinate 143,586 of JBBIQS010000004.1, read as the reverse complement.
AGCTGCTCGGTCTGGGCGACCACTCCGTCGACGCCGCGGACCCAGTCGCCGTGGACCGGGAGCACGCCCCAGTACAGCGCCAGCTTCTGCAGCACCGCGTCGTGGCGGGAGAGGGCGACCAGATTGGCCTTGGGGCGGTGGGCGCTGACCAGCTGGGCGCTGCGGCCGGTCTCGGTGTAGACGGCGACCGCGGCCAGCTCGAGGTGGGCGGCGACCTCGGCGGCGGCGTCGGCGATGGAGTTGGAGAAGGTGCGCTCCGACGGCGGCCGCTGGCGGGGCCCCAGCTCCTGGGCGCCGTGGCGCTCGATCTCCTCGATGATCGAGGCCAGCATCCGGACCGCCTCCACCGGATAGGCGCCGACGCTGGTCTCGGCGGAGAGCATCACCGCGTCGGTGCCGTCGAGCACCGCGTTGGCCACGTCGGAGACCTCGGCGCGGGTGGGGCGCGGGTTGTGGACCATCGAGTCGAGCATCTGGGTGGCGGTGATCGCCGGCTTGGCGCGCGGCTGCACCTCGCGCAGGATCCGCTTCTGGATCAGCGGCACCTTCTCGTGGCCGAACTCCACTCCCAGGTCGCCGCGGGCCACCATCGCCCCGTCGCAGGCGTCGAGGATGGCCTCCAGGTTCTGCACCGCCTCCGGCTTCTCGATCTTGGCGATCACCGGGATCGGCCCGGCCAGCGCCTTGGCCTCGACCAGGTCGGCAGCTTGGCGAACGAAGGAGAGAGCGAAGTAGTCCACCCCCAGCGCGCGCCCGAAGGCGATGTCGGCCTTGTCCTTGTCGGTCAGCGCCGGGGTCGAGAGCGCGGTGCCGGGGAGGTTCATCCCCTTGTGGCTCTTGAGCGTGCCCCCGTCGATCACCCGGGCCACCACCTCCTGGCCCTCGACGCGCTCCACCGACAGCTTCATCAGCCCGTCGTCGAGCAGGATCGGGTCGCCGGCTCTGACGTCGCGGGCCAGCGGTAGGTAGCTGTGGGAGACGCGCTGGGGAGTGCCGAGGGCGGGCTCGGGGGTGAGGGTGACCAGGGCGCCCTTCTCCAGCGCCACGCCGCCGGCGAGCATGTCGCCGACGCGGATCTTGGGCCCCGACAGGTCGAGCAGCACCGCCAGCGCCTTGCCCGAGCGCCGGGCCGCCTCGCGCAGGTCGAGGTACATGCGGCGGTGGCTCTCGTGGTCGCCGTGGGAGAGGTTGAGGCGGGCCACGTCCATGCCGGCGGCGATCAGCTGTTGCAGCCGCTCGACCCCGGCGGTGGCCGGCCCCATGGTGCAGACGATCTTGACCCTGCGCATGGCACGCCTCCCCTTGCTCGGCCGGCGATGGTGGCAGCAGCCGCCAGCGCCTGCAACCGGCAGCTGGGCGGTGGGCGGGTGTCGCGCAGGTGCCGGCTTGGTGTATGAATGCCGGCCGGGCCGCCTTCGCGAGGGCCCGAACTCGAGCGTCAGGGGAGCCCGCCATGGCCAAGAAGGCAGCCAAGCCCGCTGAGATCGTGCCGCCCGCCCGGCCCCGGCCCGCGCTGGTGCGCGAAACCGTCCGCCCGGTTGCGCCGGCCAAGCCCGCCGCTCGCGGGCCGATGCAGGTGTCGATCGAGGAAGAGCTGGGCGAGGGCTCCGAGCACCGCCAGTTCCCCCGCGCCAAGATCGCGGTCCCGTTCACGCTCTCCATCGGCGGCGAGGGCGAGCGCAGCTTCGGCGCCACCCTGACCTCGGTCAACTTGTCGGTCAGCGGCGCCTTCCTCTCCAGCAGCTTCTTCCTGCCGGTGGGCACCCGGCTGCACGTCAGCTTCAAGCTCGACGCGGCCGAGCCGGCGATCGAGGCCGACGCCGAGATCCTGCGCCAGGAGCACCCGGATCCGCGCACCGGGCAGGGGCGCGAAGGGCTGGCCATCCGCTTCGTGGAGTTCTACGCGCAGACCGAGGTGACGCTGGCCAAGCTCTTCCTCGGCGAGCGGCTGCGGGTCTTCGCCGAGACCTACCTGAGCTCGGCCCGCGCCAAGAGCCTCAAGAGCGAGTTCGAGCGCGTGGTCGACGCCCTGGCTGCCTGGGAGTTGCAGAAGGTGACGCACACCGACGCGAACATCTGGCGGTCGAACTAGCGGCGCTGTCTCGGCCCGCGTCCCGCGGCCTCGGTTCATCCCAAGCCGTCCCGGCGGATGCCTCCGCAGGGGGGGCTGCGCAATTTTCTTCTCCAGAGGACCTGGAGGGAGGCGGCCAGCCATGGCCGGGGACAGCAGCGAGAAGGGTGGCCTGACGGTGCGCCAGGCGGGCAAGCGCGGCGGGGAGATCCGCAAGGAGCAGCTGGGCCACGAGGGCTACTCGGATCTCGGCAAGAAGGGCGGCGAGGCGGTGGCGCGCGAGCGCGGCCACGAGTTCTTCGAAGAGATCGGCCACAAGGGCGGCGAGCGGGTGGCGCGCGAGCGCGGCCACGGCTTCTACGAGGAGATCGGCCACAAGGGCGGGGAGATCGGCGGCCCGCGCGTGCGCGAGCTGATCGAGAGGGCGAAGGGACAGGCGCCCAAGTAGCGGTTTCCTCGCTCGCCCAACGGGGCCGCTGGCGGAGTATCGCCGGGTGGCTACCTGGGGCGCATGCCCAGCGAGCACTATCACGAGCCCCTCGAGAAGCTGACCCCGTCCACCATCGACCTGCACCGGGCGCTGGTGTCGCTGGCCGAGGAGCTGGATGCGATCGACTGGTATCAACAGCGCGTCGACGCGACTTCAGACCCCGAGCTCAAGGCGATCCTGGCCCACAACCGCGACGAGGAGAAGGAGCACGCCTCGATGGTGCTGGAGTGGATCCGCCGCCACGATCCCGCCTTCTGCCGCGCCCTCAAGAGCTACGCCTTCACCGAGGGCGACGTCACCAGGATCGAAGAGCAGGAGAAGGCCGAAGGCGCTCAGCCGGGCCAGGGCGCCGGCAAAGGGCAGGCCCCGGCGCTGACGGTGGGATCGCTGAAGGGCCGCTAGCGGGCGTCGCTCAGCACTGGCCGACGCGCAGCGGCAGTTCCCAGGAAGAGCCGCAGTGCCACTCGTCGCGGTGCTCCTGGAAATGGCGGCGGCAGAAGCGCACGCCATGGCCGGAGCAGTGCTCCGTCGCCACCTCCTCGCAGCCGAGGTGGTCGCAGCGGGCCCGCGGGTACGGCACGCCGAACAGAGCGGAAGTTGGAATCTTGAAGGACGCCAGCGTCTTGCGAGGCCGTCGGACGACGATCTCCATGGACACACCCCGAGCTTCGTCGAATCGAGCGCCGCTATTGTAGCGCAGGCCGGGCCATTTCTTCAATCGGGCCGGGCGCTTTCGGGCGCTCGGTGATCGGCGTCACGGGAGCGCGGTCGCCGCCTACCCACTCCCTCGAACCGCGAGGCAGATGGCGGCTTTCAGGCCTGGAATACGACCTGGAATTCAGGCGGTTGGCCGCTCGCCTCAAAGCCCGCCGGCAGCGAGGGACAGCGCCGGATCCCCGGAACAGCTGCGCCCGGTGATTCTCAGGGTCGGCGGGCGCCCAGGGGGAAGCTCGGGCAGTTGGCCGACCCACGCCCTCTGGATTGGGTCGTAGCCGCCGTCGACGATGGCCCCGGCAAAGGAAACCTCGAGCGCGTCCTCCAACCGCTGACCGCGGAGGGTGAACTGCTGTCCTGCGGCGGGCGCGGCCGGCTCGACGGCCTCGACGGTCGGCGCCTCGGCCAGCGGATCGCAGAAGAAGATCGGGCGCGACATCCAGGCCGCACCGCCGCGGCCGTCGCGCAGCACCAGGAAGAGCGTCGCCGCGCGGCTGGCGGGCATCTCCTCGAACGGCACCGGCATCACGAAGCCCTGGCTCTGGCCCTCCTCGGTGCGCGCCTGGGAGAGGTGGCCGCGGGTGGTGAACCAGCTGATCATCAGCCGCTCCTGCTTGTTCACCGGCTGCCCGTCGACGTCGAAGCCCTGGTAGCTCTGGGCAGAGCCGATGGCGGCGCTGGCGTCGAGCGTGTAGTCGGCGCCTGGCCGCAGCTTGAGCAGCCGCGACGGGGAGATGAGGAGATCTCCGCGATCCTCGCCCTCGGCGGCGACGGTGGAGAGCGCCGGGTTCTTGTTGGGGGCCGGGCGCTCGCTGACCAGCAGGCGCTTGATGGTGAAGACCGCGTCCACCTCCTTGTTCTTGACCTTCTCGAGGAGGGCCGGGAGTTGGCGGAGGTCCTCGGGCGGCGGCTGGGCGATGGCCACCAGCATGACGATGGCCAGCGCTCCCTTCTGCCGCTGCGGATCGCCGGCCGCCAGCTGGGAGAAGACGTTGCCCGGCGCTCGGTAGACGGCGGCGTTGCCGAAGCCGATCTGCTGGACGCCCTCGGGCAGGGTCGAGGCCGCTCCCAGGGACGAGCTGTCGTCGAAGGTGGCGTATTGGGCGCAGGCGGGCTGGGTGAGCTGCTTGGGATCGGGATCGCAGGCGAACCAGAGCAGGGTGTTGGTGCGCTTGGGCGAGCGTGGATCCACCGCCAACGCGGTCAGGGTGGTGGTCTCCCCGGGCGCGATCTCCGCCGGCTCGGCTCGGATCGCCAGCACGCGCAGGCCTTCGACGAAGCTCACCGGGCGCCACTCGTCGGTGCAGCTCGCCAGCAGCACGGCCGTCGCCAGCGCCAACGCCCACCGGTCAGCCCGACAGAAGCCCGGAGTCGAGGGCTCCTCGATTTCAGCCTCGGCATGCTCGGCCTCCGCCCGGGGCGAACGGAGCGCCGGCACTCCGAGAAAAGTCTCTTCGAGCAGGCGTTCCATCAGAACTCCGCCTTCAGCCCGACGCTGGGGAAGATGGGCAGGCCGCGCACGTACTGCCTCTTGGAGTAGTCATAGTTGTAGAGGATCAGCTCCGGGTTCTCGGCGTTGGTGACGTTCTGTACGTCGAGGTAGGCGGAGGCCATCCAATCCTTGAAGACGAAGCGCTTGTCGACGCGCAGGTCGAGCGAGACGAAGGACGGCATCCGCTCGCGATCGCCGGATTTGGGAACCGGGATCGCCAGGTCGGCGTCGGCGTCGTAGACCGAGGTCGCGATCGGGCGCATCAGCGTCCCCGACGAGTACTGGAAGCGGAAGCCGGTGACCAGGTCGTAGGGCCACTTGTAGCTGGCGATGACCACCAGGTGGTGCGGCTGGTCGAACTGCGAGGGGTAGAGGGCGGGGTCGTCGGAGAGGGTGTTGCGGCGCAGCGAGCGCGACAGGCTGTAGGAGATCCAGCCGAAGAAGTTCCGGGTCAGCTCGTGGCGCAGCAGGATCTCGAAGCCGTAGGACTGGCCCACGCCGGTGTTGGCCCAGTTCTCGAGCACTCTCTGGCCGTCGCGCTCGACGGTGCGCCAGCTCTGCACCGACAGATCGCTCAGGCTCTTGTAGTAGAGCTGCAGGTCCAGGCCGATGGCGTCGGTGATCTTCTGCTCGACCCCGACCATGGTCTGCACCGCCTTCTCCGGCTTGAGGTAGGGGTTGCCGAACTCGCGGGTCCACTGGCCGGCGCGGTAGTCGGGCCACTGGTGGTAGATGCCCACCGCGGCCTTGAGCGTGGTGGCCTCGGCCACCTGCTGCATCACCGCCAGCCGGGGATCGACGGTGGCGGCCTTGAGATAGCTCTCGTAGTCGAAGCGCAGGGTGGGGACGATCTTGGTCCACTCGAAGGGCTTGATCACCGCCTCGGCGTAGAGGCCGGGCTCGGCGAGCACGCCCCGCTGCACGGTGTGCTTGAGGGTGTGCGAGGCCAGCGCGTCGGGGATCTCGCCGGGCACCGGCAGCGGCGGGTTGACCGACTCGCCCTGGTAGCGCGCCAGGTAGTTGTCGGTCCCCAGCTCCAGCGACAGGGCCCGGTTGACCTCGATGGTCAGCGCGTCGCGCAGCTGCAGGCTAAAGGTGGCGACATCGACGTAGATGTCATTGCCCAGCGAGCCGTGGACCAGGTCGGCGCCCAGCGCCGCGGTGGCCTTGTTGCGGGTCGAGGAAGAGAAGGTGTGCGTCCAGGCCGTCATCAGCCGGTGGAAGGCCAGCGACTCGCCGATCTCAGAGCGCCCCTCGGGATCGAGGGACGCCGGGCTGTCGTAGACCAGCTTCATCGAGTCGCTGGAGCCGAAGAGCATCACCCGCACCTGGTCGGGTCCGTGCACAGGCTGGTAGTCGGCCTTGACCTGGTAGTCGAAGTAGCGCGGCGCCGAGAGGAAGCGCACCGACGACGGAAGCACCTCGCGCAGCACCAGGTCGACGTAGGAAGCGCGCCCGGCCACCGCCACGCTCCAGTCCTGGTTGAGCGGGCCCTCGGCCAGGGCGGTGGAGTCGATGAGGCTGGCGTTGGCGTAGCCGTGGTAGCCCTGCTTGGAGCCGGCCCGGGTCTCGCCCTCGACCGCGCCGGCCATCGCGCGCCCGTAGCGGCCGCCGAAGTTGCCGGGCTGGAAGGTGAGATCGCTCAGCAGGTCGGAGTTGTAGACCGCGGTTAGCCCTCCGAAGTGGAAGAGGATCGGGACCCACACTCCGTCGATGTAGACCTTGGTGTCGTAGGGCCGGCCGCCGCGGACGATGAGCACTCCGAAGCCATAGGGTGAGCGCGCCACGCCGGGCAGGTTCTGCACCACCTTGAACGCGTCGCCCTGCGTGCCGGGGATGAGGCGGATCTCCTCCTGCTTGAGCTCGACCTTGGCGACCTCCTTCTTCTCCTTCTTGGCGCGCACCACCGTCTCGTAGGGGCTGAAGATGCGCTGGCGCAGGTAGTAGGTCACCGAAGTCAGCTTGCCCTCGACGATCTCCTCGTCGGTGTGGAACGGGTCGAAGCCGGACGCGGTCACGGTCATGGCGTGGGTGCCGAGCGGCACGTCGGAGATCTCGAAGCGCCCCTCGGCGTCGGTGACCGCGGAGAGGGTGCCGTCGCCGACCGAGACGCTGGCCCCCTGCACCGGCGCGCGGTTGCCGCGCTGGAGCACCACGCCCTTGAAGTTGACGACGCTCTTGCGCTCCTCGCGCACCGGCTCCTCGGCGCGCAGCACGAAGTTGTAGCGGTAGCCGATGCGCACCGCGGCCGGCTGGTCGTCGATCTCCGCCGGGGAGAAGCGGAACTTGCGCACCGCCTCGGCCGCCGCCTCGTCGAAGCCGTTGCCCGCCGGCTCGGCCACCTCGACCCTGGTCACCGCCCCGGCGGCGTCGATGTCCACCAGCAGCCCGACCGATCCGGTGAGCTTCTGGGCCTTCGCCTGCTCGGGATAGTCGGCCTCGACGAACTCCAGCAGCTGCGGGGCCTTGGTGAGCTGGTTCTTGGGCGCCTGCTCGGCTGGCGGCTTGGCGAGAGGATTTTCGCTGCGGCGGATCTCTTGGGCCGGCGGCTCCTCGGCGGGCGCCGGAGCGGAGAGCAGCAGCGCGAACAGAGGGGCCAGCAGGAGTGGGCGCGACATGGCGGAGGGGACTCGGCGCGAGAACGAGCGCGGAGTGTAGCGGGCCGAGGGCGAGCGAGAAAGGGGGCCGCGACTGGAAGTTCGAGCAGGCGAGCTATCGGCGCCAGGCGGCGACGCGCTCGATGACCTCGGGGCGCAGCTCGTCCCCGTACATCCGCTCCAGGAAGCGCCGCCGCCACTCCACCGTGCCCTCGACCAGCCCCTCGGCGCGCAGCCCGGCTTCGAGGATGGCCCGAGCGGCGTCGTACATGGAAAAGCCCATCCGCAGGCGCTCTTCGCCCGAGCGTTTCATCAGCAGCTCGCGCATCAGCTTCTCGGCCCTGGGGGAGGTGTCGTTCACGGCTTCACCTCCGCCAGCAGCTCGGCGACCTCGAGCTGCGCCGCCCAGCGATCGAGGTAGGCGAGGTCCAGTCCCGCAACCGAGGCGAGGAGGTTGCGGACGTCGCGCAGCTGGAAGTCCGGGTGGCTGTCCTTCGCCCACACGAGCTTCGAAGGGATGAGATCCTCGGGGGACACGACCCAGCACTGGAAGCCGTCGAAGGACAGCCGCCGCCTGCGAGCGAATTCCTCTCGCCGAAAGGGCTCGTCCTTGCGGACGATGAAGTCGAGCTTCACCACCTTCTCGAAGTGGATCAGGTTGAAGATCCTCTTCCTGGCGATGGCCTCCCGGATCTCGTCCTCGTCACACGAGAAATCGTCCCCGAACAGCGCCACCAGCCGAGCTGCGTCAGAAGCCGAGAGCTCGATGACCAGGTCGACGTCCCGCGTCATGCGCGGTTGGGAATAGAAGTTGAGTGCGATCGAGCCGCGGACCATGTAGGCCGGCCCCGCGCCTCCAGGCGCTCAGCTACGAGTCTGAGGACTGTCAGCTCGTCATTCACCCTCAGGACTATACCCGCGCCGGTCTGTCTCGGTGTCTGGGGCCGCAATTCGGACGTCGGTCTGCAGTCCCACGAAAGGCGAGCGCGGCGCCGGGAAGACCCGACGCCGCGCTCGCACTACTCAGGACGAAGCAAGCGGTCAGCGCTTGCGGCGGCGCAACCCGAGCGCCGAGAGCCCAACCAGCAGCAGCGCTCCAGCGGGAGCCGCCGGCGCCGCGCTGCAGCCGGTGGCGGGGAGCGCCTGGGGGGCAGTCGAGCCGTTGCTGCCGGAGCTGGCGCCCGAGGTGTTGGTGCCGGTGTCGCCGGCGGTGCTGGCGGCGCCGCTGGTGCCCACCGCGTCCGCGGGGGCGATGAACTCGGCCACGTCGTTGAGGGTGGTCGCGGCGGTGAAGCCGTCGTGGTACAGGACCGCGGTCGGCGCGGTGGCGGCGTCGCGGTAGAGGCCCTGCTTCAGGTAGACCGTCTGGCCGGCGTAGAGCGTGGCCAGGTTGGTCTTGGCGACCACCTGCTTGCCGTCCAGCCAGAGCTCGACGAAGCCGACGCTGGGATCCGACGACCACTTGATGTGCAGCACGAAGTTGTGCCAGACGCCCAGCTGCAGCGGCTGGGTGGTCCAGACGTTGTGGCCGGTGACGATGAAGAACAGGGTGTCGGGCAGGCCCACGCCGCAGTCGGCGGCGCTGCAGCCGAGGATGAAGCGCACCGGCGGGGCGCCGTCGCTACCGGAGTGGTGCCACTGGGTCGAAGACTGCCAGGTCGGGGTCAGCGGGTAGTCGTTCGGCCAGAGGGTGCTCCAGCCGTAGAAGCGCTCGTCGCCCTCGGTCTCGTTCGACATGTAGACCAGCTCGTTGCGATTGCCGCTGGCGCCGATGGGGTTGTCGCCCTGGCGAACCTCGGCGCGCAGGGCATAGCGCCCCTGGTGCCTCGGCGACTCGACCACCTGCAGCCGGTCGGGGGCGATCTCCTGGGCGCGGGTCCATTGCGAGATGTCCCCGGTCTCGTAGTCGCCCTTCCAGAGAACTTCAGCCGCTGCCAGCGCAGGCAGCGAAAGCGATGCCAAAAGCGCAATGCATCCAATGATCCGACGGTGCATGAGACCTCCTGTTTCGGGGGCCCATGCAACAAGCGGGGGCGAATACTCTTCCTCGAGCGGATTTCACCGGCACGCTCGGGCGAGGAGGGCAGATCCGAGGCGGCGCTCGGCATTCCGAGGCTCGTCAGGCCGACGGGCGGCGCGGTCGATGATCGATCAGCAAAAGCGCAAGGCGCTCCGCCGCCCGATTGGCAGCGGAGCGTCAGCGACTCGGCAACGGCGACTTCTGCGCCAGCGGTCAGCGGCGGGCCAGCGACTCCTTGAGCGCCGCAGCGACCTGGCGGATCTGCGGCTCGTCGAGATCCTGGTGGATGGGGACCTCGACCACGCACTCGCGCAGCCGGTCCACCTCGGGGAACTCGCCGCGCGCTGCCAGCGGATGGCCCACTCGCCAGAAGTTGATCGCCTCGACGCCGCGCGCGGCCAGGCCGGCGATCAGCGCGTCCTTGCTCGCGCCGTCGCGCACCAGCACTGGCAGGAACAGCGGCGAGGTCCCCGGAGGCGGCGGCGGCAGCGCCAGCAGCGACAGGTCGCCCAGCGCCCGGGCCACCCGCTCGAAGTTCTGCCGCCGCCGCTCGACGATCGCGCTCGCCGCACCCACGTCGACTCCCTGGACCAGCGCCCGCGCCAGCGGCGAGACCGCCAGATCCAGGTCGGCGGCATTGAGGTGGTTGGTGCCGACCGCGGCCTCGCCCAGCGCCGAGCGCACGTCGAAGGCGCGCTTGGTGAGGCGAACCGCCGCCCGGCCCGCGTCGGCGAGCCGGGGATAGCCGGCGCCGGAGCACCAATCGAGAAGGTTCGAGCCGGCCTGCGCGATCATCGAGCCCCAGGGCGGCGCGCGCAGCGGCACCTCATGCAGTGGCCCGGCCGGCTGCCACAGCGCTCCGCCGTCGGGCACGGGCAGCACCTTGTAGAAGCAGAAGATCGCGGCGTCGCCGCGGCTGCCGAGCGGACGGCCCTGCCGGTCGGCGCTGAACAGGGCCAGCGCGCAGTCCTCGATCAGCGGCACCTGGGCCTCGCGCGCCAGCGCGCGCAGCTCGTCGAGCGGCTGGGGGTAGCCGACGAAGTGGGTCACGTAGAGGGCCTGCGGCCGCGGATCCTGGCGCAGCAGGCGGCGGACGTCCTCCAGGTCGGGCTGCATCCGCGAATCGATCCGGTAGAAGCGCACCTGGGCACCGGTCGCCAGCGCCGCCTCCACCTCCACTCCGTGGTGGTAGGCGGGCATGAGCACCGTCGCCCGGGTCGCCCCGAGCCCGGCCAGCGCGCGCCAGACGGCGTTGCGGCCCAGGTACAGCAGCTGGACGCCGCGTTCGCCGAGCGGGAAGGGCTTGGGGCGCGAGGCAAGTACCGCGTTGGTTCCCGCCCGGCCGATGTCCCTGGGCGACAAGCCGGGGAGGGCGCGAATCAAAACGCCGCCGCGCGGGCGGACGGGGGCGAGGGGTGGGGGCGACTTGGGCTCGAGCACGGGATCCTCCAAGGGGAGCGGCGAGCGTTCCCGGGCGGACCTCGCTGCAAGCCGAAGGCCCGGCAACTCACCCTGCGGCTTGCCGGGCCGGCGCGAAGTCGCCGGGGCGAAAGGCAGGCGACTCGAAACATCCAGACTCCTGCTGGGTGGCTCGGCTTCCCGGGGACCGTGTCGCGTGGGAACGGCATTTCCTCAGTGGGAAGGCGCGTCATCGGTGAGCCCTTGCCGGGCGAGCGGGCGGGCCACAGCTATTTCGCCAGGTGGAGCTGCAGGCAGCGGCTTTGCCGGCAGGTGCGAGGGGGCTCCCTTGGAAAAGGACTGGCTGGAAAGCGGCGCGGCACCCGACCCTGGCGCCGGCGGACGCATTCGCAACGAGCTGCGGGCGGCGGTCAGCAACGCCCTGGACCTGGTCTCGGCCCGCCCGCAGGCACACGTCGTCTTCTACGAGCGGGTCAGCACCCCGGAGGCCGACGAGAGAAACGCCGGACTGGCTCTGGGGGTGGAGACCTTCACCCGCCAGATCGAGATGCTGGCTCGCCGCTTCGAGCTCGTTCCACTGAGGGTGCTCGTCGAGGGGCTGCGCAAGCGGCAGTTGCCCCGGCGCGCGGTGGCACTGGTGCTCGGGGAGGGCTATCGGCGCAGTCTGCGGCTCGCCCACCCGGTGCTCGCCCGCCACAAGGCCCCGGCCACGATCTTCGTCACGGTGGGCAAGGTCGGGACCCGCCAGTGGACCTGGAGCAATGAGCTGACCCGCATGGCCCTGGCCCACGGACTGCCCAGGCTCGCCGAAGTGTGCGGCGACAGGACCCTGGCCGGGGTCCTGGCCGTGGAGTTGCCGGTAGCGCTGCGGCTGAGCATCGCCGGCGACCACCTGCTGCGCGTCGGCCCCGCCCGCCGGGGCGAGATCCTGGAATGTCTGCGGGCCAATTGCCCGGTCGAGCCCGGAGAGGACGACCAGCTGCTGAGCTGGGACGAGCTGCGCGATTTGCGCGCCCAGGGCATGGACATCGGCTCGCAGACGCTGACCGGGCCGGTCCTCCCCGAGCTCGATCGCGCGCAGGTCGAGCGCGAGGTCGCCAGCTCGCGAAACGTGGTGGCCGATCACCTGGGTCACGCCCCGACCCACTTCTGCTACCCGTTCGGCAGCTACAGCCCGACGGTCAAGGAGATCACCGGCCGCTACTACGGGGCCGCGGTCTCGGCGATCGCCGGGCGCAACACCCCGGGCACCGATCCGCTGGAGATCCGCCGCATCGGGGCCCCCGACGTGGATGCCATCGCCCGCGAGCTCGACTCCTGAGCTCGCGGGCCAATCGCCGGGAGTCGAGCGGCGCCCGGCTCCCTCATCGCCTCAGCTCGGGTTGGGGGCGTGGATGCGCTCTCCGCCGAGGTTCGCCCGCGGCAGGTAGCCCTTCCAGGATTCCCAGCGCAGCCACCGCTTGGCGTTGGGGATCCACCTGCTGGTCAGCGCGTGCAGCGCCCGGCCGCGGCTGGTGCGGCCATAGATCTGCAGGGTGTGGTGGACGCGCACCCGATCGGTCCACTCGAGCTTCCAGGGCATCGATGGCCCGAGGAAGTCGAACTCGGCCAAACCGCGTCGGCAGCAGTCGCGCAGCACCTCCTCCATCAGCAGTTGGCCCGGCGAGCAGTCGGCGTGCCCCTCGTCGTAGGCCAGCTTGGGGACGAAGTAGGTGTCGCCGCGCACCAGCCCGAACTGGAACGCCACTGGTCGCCCGTCCAGCCGCAGGAAGTAGAGCACCAGCTCCCCCTGCGAGGCCGCCTCCCGGGCCAGCCCTAGGTAGAAGGCCCGCGCCGCGGGATCACAGGCGATGGCCGTCCCCTGCCGGCCCTTCCACCCCGAGGCCTCGAGCGAAAACCCCTCGTCCAGCAGCCGGTCGAGGTCGTGGTCGTCGCAGGCCCGCTGGATCTCGACCCGCCCCTCGGCCTCCAGCTTCCGGCGGCGCCGGCGCAGGTTCGCGCGGAGCTTCCCGCTGAGCGAGCGCTCGAACGCCTCCCAGCCTCCGTCCAACCGGATGTAGGGCGTGCGCCAGGTCTCGACGACGGCGGACGGATTCTCGGACACCTGCGCCAGCTCGAGCAGCAGGCGCGCATGGCCCTCGGGGGCGACGTCGCGGATCTCGAGCAGGTCGAAGCCCCCGCGCCGCGCCAGGTGGCTCCAGATCGCCCTCAAGGCGTCGGAGCGCCCGGCCTCGCAGACGGCGTCGGCGCGGCAGGAGTGGACGTTGGCCGGGGCGCGCAGCCGAGAGATGGACAGGCCCAGCACCTGGGCGCGCTCCTCGATCAGCGGCAGCGCCGCCACCAGCCGCCCGCCGTGGCGCGCGGCGAACACCCTGAGCGCGGCGCGTGGCTCGAAGGTGTCGAGGTAGTTCTTGAGGAATCCGTGCCGGAAGAACGGCTGGTCGGCGCCGCCGGCCTGGGCGACGCGGTCCCACTCCGGCTGGAGCCGGTCGAAATCCTCGCGCGAAAGCTCCTCGATCAGCAGGTTGCCGAGCGCCGGCGCGCTTGTGGCGTCGAGATTCTGCATCCGCCCCCTCCCTCGCCCTCTTCCCGCAGGGCCACTCGGCTGCACCTTAGCCATCGGGAGGCAGGGAGTCCGCCATCTGGCAGAGAGGTCTTTCGGATAGCAGGCGGCGAGGCATGGCCTCGCCGCCTTGCATTCTGGGCGGTGTACCGAAGGCCCGAGGGCCCTTCCGCCAAGCAGAGGGCAGAGCTACGGGTCGAGCCCCCGGAGAACGGCCGAGCTAGGAGAGGTGGCCGCAGAAGGCGCGCAGCGCGTTGCGGTAGTAGAGCTTCTCCAGCACCTCGGGCGGCAGCTTGAGCCCGCGGGACTGGCCATTCAGATAGAAGGTCCGGGTCGGCTGATCGGTCTCCCAGTAGCGGAGTTCTTCCTCGTAGTTGGCGGCCCCCTCGCCGACGCGGTCGGTGGCGAAGATCAGCTTGTCCTGGTTGCGGACCATGAACTCGCGCACCTTGGCCTGGTCGAGGTTGACCAGGTACTGCGAGCGGGCCGAGGTGTCGGCGTAGAGGTTCGGGTAGCGATCCAGGTAGCCGGTGAGCTGGTCGAGCTCGGCCGTGCTGTCCATCAGGTCAAGCAGGTGGATGGCCACGAACACCGTCGTCGGGTTGTCCTCGACCATGCGGATGAACTGCCGGACGAGGTCCTGCTTCGAGTAGGGGCTGTTGGGGAAGCGGCTCGACATCCACGAGTCCGGGTCGGCGACGTGCATCGAGATGGTCCACTTCTTCTCGCCGGCCCTCTGCCACAGCGGCTTGAGCCGCGGGTCGTCGATGCGCAGCCGCGCCCCCGAGCTGTCGTTGTAGCCCAGCCCCAGATCCTTGAAGAGCTTGATGCCGCCGGCTCCCTCGGATTGCAGCCGATCGAATCCGGCCAGGACCGAGGAAACCTGCGACTCGTCGAACCCGGAAAGGAAGGCCCCGAGGTTGAACTGGATCACGTTGGGCGCCGGGTAGGTCTCGCGCAGCGCGGGGGTGCTGGCGGCGTCCCAGGCGGCGTGGACCGCGGCGTAGATGCCGACCTGCTTCTGCAGCGCAGCCTCGCCGTCGCGGCTGGTGGAGAGATGGGTGTGGGCGTCGATCACCGGGTAGTCGCGCCCGCCGCCGCTGGGATAGAGCCGGGCCACCACCTCCGGGACCTGGGCGCCGAAGCGGGGATAGTGCGCGATGGCGCTCGTCGGGTCGCAGTAGGAGTAGAGGGCCGTCTGGCCGCTCGGCGAGGACTGGAGCACGCCCGAGTCAGTCGCCGGGGCGGCGTCGGGCGGGATGCTGCCGCTGCCTTGGGATGGCCCGCAGCCGGCCAGGAGTGAGAAGAACATGCAGGCGCCAAGCAGGCGGCTCGCAAGAGCCTGGTGCGAGCAGTTCGACGAAAGTGAGTGCATCGCGTTGCCTCCATGCCAGTCGGGCGCGCGCCCTCCGGCGGCGCGCAGAACGTCCGCGGGAGCCATTCCATGCCCCTGCGCGGTTCGCGCTCGACAGGAGGTCGTTGGATCAGGCGGCCGAAGGCTCGGCCTGCGATCAGGGGGCCAACTCGGAGGGACGCCCCTCGGAGGCGATGAAGGCGTGGAGCCCCTCCAGCCAGCCGCCGGCCTCGATGCGCCGGCGCAGCTGCGGATCCGGATCCTGGGCCGCCCTGCGCAGCCGATCCTCGTTGCGCTTCCAGCGGGCCACCACCGGGCCAGAGACCGGGTCCTTCGAGGGGCGGAAGCGGCGCTCCATCGGCAGGCCCTGGACGCCGGCCTTGTTCAGCGCCGCCTCGAGCTGCCCCTTGTGCCCGGCGCCGAAGACGAAGAGCACCCTGCGCGCGGAGAGCCGATTCGCCGCCGCCAGGCACTGGGCGACGACCTGCTCCGCTCGCCCGTCCGGCCAAGGCTCGTGCAAGCTCGACTCGAGCTCGCGCGCCAGCGAGCTGAAGCGCGCCAGGTGCCACAGATCGAAGGCCGACGCCCCCGGGTCCTGACGGCGCAGCGCCTGCAGCGCCTCGGGAGCCAGCGGCCTGGGCCGGCCCCAGCTCCGATCGCGAGCGGCTCCGACGTCGACCGGCTCGAAGGGCGCCCCCAGCGTTCGCGCCGCCTCGAAGACGACCGCCGACTCCGGGCTGGTGCCGCCCTCGAGATCGCGGTCCCACTCGTCGGGCGCCACCTCGCCGCAGACCAGGTCCGGGGCCAGCGCCAGGATCTGGGCCCGCAGATCGACCAGCGAGTAGCGCAGCGAGGCGTCCAGGTGCGCCCGGTGCAGGGTCCCCAGCACCAAGACCTCCGACGCCGGACGCGGCGGCGGCAGCGGGCGGGCCGCCACGCACGCCGACAAGGAGGCAAGAGCGAGCGCGGGCGCGAGGGAGCGGGACATGGGCCCAGTGTCGCCCGGGCAACAGGCGAGCGGCAACCGGGCCCTCGGTCGATCCCTGCGGGCCGAGGGCGGATTGCCCTGGCGACGCGAGGCCCGCCTGCGCAGGAGCGGGCGGGTCGGGGCAGTTCAGCCGGCGCGGATGCCCAGTTGGCCGAGCAGCGCCGACAGGTGCTCGCCGGAGGCGGGGAGGCTCTCGCAGATCTGCTTGGCGTTGCGCTGGATGAAGGGAGTGGCGGCGCCGGCGTCGAGCCGCTTCCCCTCGATCAGCGACCGCCAGAATTCGAGCTGGGAGCGCCCGTACTCCGCCAGCGCGGTGGAGCTGGCTCCGGTGCGCGAGGAGGCGATGCGCTGGGCCAGATCGTCAGCCTCGAACAGCCCGCGGTTCATGCTCCAGGTGCCGATGGGCGCCGCCAGGTGGGCGGCGTCGCCGGCGAGCCAGACGTTGCCGCGCCCGAAGTGCTCGGCCAGCCGGCGGTCGAAGCGGACCTCCAGCGACCAGGCGATGTCGCCGTGCCGGCCTCCGAACCACGGGGCGCGCTCGGCCAACAGGCGATCGAGGAGCGCGGGCTCGAGGTAGTTGAAGGAGTCGTCGCCGACCATCACCACCAGCCGGCTCTTCTCGCGCGCCAGCTCCAGGTGCTCGTCCGGGATCTCGAAGCTGAAGCGGAACTTGCCGTCGGCCACCGGCCAGAGAACGCTGCTCATTCCCTGGTCGAAGACCACGCAGGCTTCATCGGAGGGCGCCCGGTCGGCGAGGAATTCGAAGACCGCGAACACCTGCGACGGGCCCACCTCGGCGTACTCGATGCCCAGGCTGCGGCGCACCCGCGAGCGGTGGCCGTCGGCGCCGATGACGAAGCGGGCCGAGGTCTCGAGCTGCTTGCCGACCACCCAGGTCGCGGTGGCGACGCTGTAGCCGGCCGACTCCCGCTCCAGCTTCTCGATCTGGGCGCTGACCCGGTCGGACTCCTGCCGCAGGCCGGCCAGCCGGTGGCTCCACTCGACCTTCACCCCGCGCTCCTTCAGCCGCTTCTCCAGGGCGGTCTCCAGCACGTCCTGGGGAAGGATCAGCAGGAAAGGATAGTTGGCCGACAGCTTGGAGAATCGGACTCCGGCCTGCTTCTCCTTGCCGTCGAAGAAGGAGAGCGAATCGACCTTGCGCCCCAGGCCGATCAGCTCCTCGGAGATGCCGGCCACGTCGAGCAGCTCCAGGGTCTTGGGATGGATCGCCAGGGCGTAGCTTCGGGTGGCGGGGCGGCTCTGTTCGTCGATCAGCTGGACCTTGAGGCCTTGCTCGGCCAGCTGCAGCGCGGCGAACATCCCCACCGGCCCGGCGCCGGCAACCAGGACGTCCACCTCGTGCGGGTGCCTGTGGAACATGCGTGCCACCTCCTGGGAGAGCCTCGCGGCTGTGTGCGTCCAGATTAGCGAGGCGAGCTGGGCGCAGCCAACGGACCCTGGCCACCCCCCCCTACTGACCCCTTGCAAAGCGGCGGGAAGCGCGACTTCGCCTGGGGACCGGCAGGACCCCGAGCGGCCGGGCTTCTCAGTCGGGCGTGGCCAGCGCCTCGGCGAAGATCCCCGCCACCGATTCGACCCGGGGGAAGTCGCCCCCAAGCTCGAGCGCCCGCGGGTGGCTGTCGGTGACCACCATGGCGTCGATCAGGCGGCTGCGCCGGATCTTCTCCAGGGCGTCGCCGGGAAAGAGCCCGTGAGTGGCGATGGCGCTCACCGCCACCGCGCCGGCCTCGCGGTAGGCGCTGGCGGCGTTGAGCAGCGAGCCGCCGGTGCGGATCATGTCGTCGTAGATCACCACGTGGGCGCCCTCGACCTGTGCGCTGACCCCGGCGATCTCGGTGCGGCCGTCGTCGAGGCGGCGCTTGAAGACGAACGAGGCGCTGACGCCGATCTTGTTGGCCAGCGTCTCGACCCATTTCGCGCGCCCGGCGTCGGTGCAGGCCAGCACGAAGCGCTCGCCGCCCAGTCGACGGGCGGCGGCGACCACCACCTCGGTCGCCCGCAGATGCACAGGCCGCAGCGCTCCCTCGAAGTAGAAGGGGACTCCCTCGGAGTGGAGGTCGAGCAGCAGCACCCGGCTGCCGGAGCCTGGAACCGGGATCGAGGACAGCAGCCGAGCCCGGGTCTTGGCGGTCACCACTTCCCCGGGCTTGGAGACGCGCTCCATGGTTGCGTAGCCGAAGAAGGGAATGGCCAGCGACAGGCTGCGCGCTCCCTCCTGCACCAGCCCGCAGGCCAGGTCGTAGAGCTCGAGGGTGTCGGCCTCGCTCAGGGTCCCGCCCACCAGCACCGCGTCGCGATCGCGCACCGGACTGAGGATGCGCTGGTAGCGCTCGCCGTCGGGGAAGATGCGGCGCTCGACCTCGCCGGGGACGAAGCCCCTGCGCGAGCAGAGCGCCTGCTGCAGGTAGCGGTAGGACGCCGTGGAGAAGACCGCGAGCTCCTTCATACCGGAAGCCTCCGCGCCTCGAGCACCAGGCGCGTCTTGAGATCGTGCAGGCCCTTTTCCAGGCCGGCCGGGTAGCGATGGGGATTGAGGAAGCGCTTGATTCCAGAGTGGACGTGGCCGAGCTGCTCCTGCGCGCGCGCGCGCGACTCGAGCAGCGTCGGAGCGGGCCCGACTCGCTTGCCGCCGCGCATCACCGGGACCAGCAGATCCTGATAGGGAGTTCCCTCGGGGATGGCCTTGCGGTGCGTGATGTCCTCGGGATCGATGAACAAGGTCGAGCCGGTCATGGGCAACAGCTCGTCGAAGATCATATCGCCCGCGTACTCGGCTGCTGGATTGAACCGCCGGACCTGGAGCTTGCCGGGGGTGGAGATCTTGGCCGCCTGCTCTGAGAGCTTCACCTTGTGCTGAAAGATTCCGTCGGCGCCCTTCACCGCCGACAGCTTGTAGATCCCGCCCAGCGCCGGCTGATCGTAGCCGGTGACCAGGCGCGTCCCCACGCCCCAGGTCGAGATCGTCGCCCCCTGCTCCTTGAGGCTGTCGATGGTGGTCTCGTCGAGGTCGTTGCTGGCGAGGATGCGCGTCTTCTCGAAGCCGGCCTCGTCGAGCAGGCGGCGCGCCTGGATCGACAGGTAGGCGAGGTCGCCGGAGTCGAGGCGGATTCCCAGCAGCTCGTGCCCGTTCGCCCGCAGCTCGCGCCCGGCCTCGATCGCGTGGCGCACGCCCTCCAGGCTGTCGTAGGTGTCGACCAGGAAGGTGCAGTTGTTGGGGAGGGCCTTGGCGTAGGCGCGGAAGGCCTCGAGCTCGTCCTCGAAGAGCATGACCCAGCTGTGCGCGTGGGTGCCGCCGACCGGGATCCCCAGCAGCTTGCCGGCCAGGACGTTGGAGGTCCCGGCGCAGCCGCCGAGGTAGGCGGCGCGGCTGGCGCTGAGCCCGCCGTCAATCCCCTGGGCCCGGCGCAGGCCGAACTCGATCACCGGCTCGCCCCTGGCCGCCAAGCATACCCTCGCCGCCTTGGTGGCGATCAGGGTCTGGAAGTTGATGAAGTTGAGCAGCGCGGTCTCGATCAGCTGCGCCTCGAGAATCCTCCCCTGCACCCGCACCAGCGGCTCGTGGGGAAAGACCAGCGTGCCCTCGGGAATGGCGTCGATGTCGAGCGAAAGCTCGAACGAGCGCAGTCGGTCGAGGAATGCCGGATCGAATAGGGGCTTTCCGTCGGCGCCGCGCTGCTGGGCGAGAAAGGCCAGATCCGACTCGTCGAAGCGCAGGTCTGAAAGGCAGTCGAGCGCCGGGCCGAGCCCGGCGCAGACCGCAAAGCCGCCCTGGAACGGGTTGCTCCGGAAAGTGAGGTGGAAGATGGACTCGCGGTCGGCCAGGCCCGATTTGAAGTAGGCCGCGGCCATCGTCAGCTCGTAGAGGTCGGTGAGCAGCGCCAGGGAGGTGCGGTAGACCTCGCTATGGAAGGGCATCGGGCGCCTCCTGGACACTGACCGCGGCGACTGGGGCATGGTAGCGCCCGCGCCTCTCCCCGGCATGGCCCGAGGCGCGGTGCCACGTCTCGGGAGAGCGGCTACCGGGTCAGCTCGGGGTCGCAGGGCGTCCCCAGCTTCTGCCCGGCGTAGGCCCCCAGCTCGGAGTAGATGAACTGGGCCTTGTCTTCGACGTGCAGCCACACCAGCGGGGTCTTGATCGCGCCGGCGATCCACTCGGCCTCGGACTTGTTGTTCTCCTTGCGGGAGGCGCGCAGCTTGCCGGCGGCGGTGAGGTAGAGCTCGCCGCCCTCGTCGTAGACGGCCTCGGAGACCTCGCTGACCTCGACCTTGCCGCGCGGCCCGACGTAGAGGCGATAGTCGCTGCTGTCCTCGGGCTCGCGGGCGCGATCGACGTAGAACCAGTTGCCGCTGTCGTCGCGGGCGATGGCGTGGGCCCGGCGCTTCCAGCGCACCTGGTAGACCTTCATCTTGGAGAGGAGCTTGGCGGCCTCGGCGTCGGCCACCGGCTCGAGGGAAAGCGGCTTCTCGCCGCAGTGGAGCTCGAACTTGCCGTCCTTCATCGCGAACGAAGCCATCCAGCGCGCCTTCACCCGCGGCTCCCAGAACGTGTAGTCGTAGGCGGTGTCGCCCATGGCGCTGTAGCCGATGACCCGCTGCGCCCACAGCCCAGTGGCATCGCCGGCCCAGAAGGTGTCGTGGGAGCCCGGCAGCCAGGCCAGATAGCGGCCCTTGCCGTCGGTGGCCAGCTTGAGCTTGGCCTTCTCCACCTCCATCGGTTCGTCGGTCCAGGGGGGCGCCAGCGCCTTGCGCGGGGCGGTGGCGGGCGCGACCGAGGGCGCGGGCCTGGCGACCACGGCCTGGGGAGTCCCGAAAAGCTCGGCGACCATCGGACCCAGTTGGTCGAGCACATCGTCGATGGTCCCGTTGCGGATGCGCCGGTCAGCCTGGCCCAGGGTCTTGGCCTTCTGCACGTCGAGCAGCTTCAGGGTGGCCATCCAGCTCTCGCCCAGCTTGGAGAGCGTTCCGCTGACCAGCCGATCGGCGCCCAGCGCGCCGCCGATCTCGGCCAGGCACGAGGACTCCTGGCAGCCGGCGAGCGCCTTCTGCCGGTCAAAGGCCAGCAGCGTCGCGATCTCCTGCTGAGTGATCACCTGCAGGCCGGGCAGCTTGCGGAGCTCGGCGGCCACCGCGTCGCTGAGCGCCGCGGCGGTCTTGTCGGTGATCCCCTCGCCGGCGGAGACCGGGAGCACCGCGACCTTGGTGCTCGGGGCTGCGGCGAACAGCGGGCTGTGCAGCGGCGTGAGGACGGCCAGCAGGACGGCGAGCATTGCTTCCTCCCCGACAAGGACGGGTAACTGAAACTCTCTTCTAGCCGACGCTGTCTCTTTTTTGCACTGGGGCGCCGCCTGGGTCGTCGAGCGCCCGAATTCCCTCAGGCATGTCGCTTGCCTTGGAGACGGCAGCAGCCGTCGTCCGGAGCCATTGTGCACTGCGGCATCGGGCCGTCGCTCCCCGAGGTGAAAATGACTCGATTGACACTCTTCGCCGGGCTCTTCCTCGCCGCCGGCCCGGCGTCCGCGGCCTCGGCGGAGGTGGCGCCCGGGACGCAGTCCGTCTCGATGACGGTGCGGGGCGTGCCCCAGCCGCTTTTCAGGATCGAGCGCGGCAAGGCGCTCACCCTCCACGTGACGGGGCCGGCCACCGTGCGCTTCGAGCTTCGGGTCGAAGGAGCGCCGCCCACCCGGCCGGTCATCGCCGAGGCGGACCTGGACGGCAAGCAAGTCGCCCGGGTGCCGGTGCGCGCCCTGGCCGATCCCGAGGCCCACGGCGACCGCGGCCCGATCACCAAGGCCACGCCGATCCCGGTGACCGTCCCGCCCGGCAAGCACGTGGCGACGCTGAGCTGGCCGGCCTCTGCGGGCGCCGACGCGCTGGTGGCGGTCGAGGGAGTGCCGCTGCCCCTGCCGGCCCTGGCCAAGGAAGAGCCGCTGCCCTCGCTGGTCTCGCCGGCCAGGCCCACTCCCGCGCACGTCGAGAGCGCTCCGCCGCCGCCTCCTCCTGCCGAAGCGCAGACCCGCACCGTGACTGCATTTTCCGACCATGAGCGCCCGGCCGAGCGGGCGCCCGCTTCGTCGGTTGCGGCGGGCCCCGAGAAGCTCGGGCCGTGGGGGCTGGAGCTGCAGGCCGGCGCCGGGCACAGCGCGCAAACCTATGTGCCCCCGAGCACGGTGGGCCTGCTCTCCCTCGGCGCCAGCTATCGCGCCACCGAGCAGGTCCCGGTCTTCGCCCGACTCTCCCTGCGCTTCTCCAATCAGGCCTACCTCGGCAAGCAGCCGGCGTTCGACGGCGCCGGCCTCGCCGGGGCGACCCTGAGTGAGACCCGCACCGACTTCTCCCTCGGCACTGGCTACGACCTGGGCGGCATGCTGCTGCACTCCGGCAAGCTGGTGGCGATGCCGACGCTGGCGCTCAAGCTGGCGTTCCTGACCAACGAGGCCTTCCCCTCCAAGCTGATCGGCCTCGAGCTGGGGGCCCGACTCGCGTACTCGCTGACTCCGGCGCTGGCTGTCTTCGGCCAAGCGGCGGTGGCGCCGAACTTCACCCCCGGGACCAGCGCCTCGGCCCTCGGGCCGCCCAAGTCGGACACCACCCTCGTCGCCGGAGTGAGCCTCCCGCTCGGCTCGGGCTTTGCGCTGGACGCCTTCTTCCAGAGCGACCTGCTGGCCTTCGAGTACGACCTTCGCGCGACCCACGGCGGCGCCGTGGCGCTGCACGCCAACTTCTAAGGAGAACCACGGACATGACTCGCAACCTGTATGCCTTGAGTGCAATCGCCGCCGTGGCCCTGGCGGGCTGCCCGAAGTCGGTGGAGAAGCCGGTGGCGTCGGCCGGTTCGGCGCTGTCGGTGAACGCCGGCTCGATCGTCCGGCTCGACGGCAGCGCCAGCAGTGACCCGCAGCAGCGGGCGCTGACCTTCTCCTGGTCCTTCGCATCGATCCCGGCCGGGACCAAGGCCGCCTTCAACGACAAGAGCACCCAGACCCCCAGCTTCACCGCCGACGTCCCTGGCGACTACACGGTGCAGCTGGTGGTGTCCAACGGTCTGGTGGCCAGCGATCCGGCGACGGTGACGGTGACCGCCAAGACCTGCGGCGCCAACGCCCCGGTGATCGGCACCATGGCGGCGGCCCCCAGCCAGCCAGGAGTGGGAACCCTCATCTCGCTGAGCGCCCCGATCACCGATGCCGACAACGACGCCGGCTGCGGCCTCAAGCAGACCTTCAGCTACCAGTGGACGCTGATCAGCATGCCCGCCGGCAGCAAGGCCGCGCTCAACGATCCGCACCTCGCCGCCCCCAGCTTCACCACCGACGCCGAGGGCGACTACCAGGTCCGCCTCGTGGTCACCGACTCCACCGGGCTGGCCAGCGTCCCCCAGGATCTGAAGGTGACCGCCGGCTCGTGCGGCGCCAACGCCCCCGAGGTCCAGGAGATCGCTCCCAGCTCGGCCTCTCCGGGGATCGGCCTCCCGGTGCAGCTGACCGCGAAGATCGTCGACGCCGACAACGCCGCGCCGTGCAACCTGTCGCAGGGTGAGCGCCTGGCCTGGTCGCTGTACTCGCTGCCGCCGGGAAGCCGCGCCAGCCTCAACAGCGCCACCGCGCTCTCGCCGAGCTTCACCCCCGACGTCGCCGGCGAGTACCTCGTCCGCCTGATCGTCACCGACTCCACCGGCCGCTCCAGCGCCCCCAAGGACCTGTCGGTGACGGCCACCAGCTGCGGCGGGAACGCTCCGACCATCGGCTCGGTCTCGACCACCCCTGCCAGCCCGGGAATCGGCACGCTGACCCAGCTGGAGGCCCAGGTCGATGACCTCGACAACCACTCGCCGTGCAGCGCCGGCCAGGCGCTGAGCTACCACTGGTCGCTGGTGGCGGTCCCCGCCGGCAGCGCCGCCCGCCTCTCCAGCGCCACCGTCGAGAAGCCCACCTTCACGCCCGACATCGACGGCAGCTACGTGGTGCGCCTGGTCATCAGCGACTCGACGGGCCTGTCCAGCAAAGCCACCGACACTACGATCTCGGTCAGCGCCTGCGGCGGCGCCCGCCCGGTGATCTCCAGCGCCTCCGCCGCTCCGGTTGCTCCCAACGCCGGCCAGCAGGTCACCCTGACCGCGCTGGCCACCAGCGCCGACAACGGCGGCAGCTGCAACCTCGCCAAGACCTTCACCTACCAGTGGACCGTCTTCTCCCGGCCGCCGCAGAGCGCCGCCATCCTCTCCAATCCCAGCCAGGCTGCGCCCACCTTCACTCCCGACGTGATCGGCGGCTACGAGTTCCAGGTGGTGGCCACCGACTCCGCCGGGCTGACCTCAGTGCCAGCGCGCGTGGCCTTCACCACCTCCTTCTGCGGCACCGCCACTCCCACGGTCACCGCCAGCGCCTCCTCCGCCAACCCCAACCCCGGCCAGCAGGTGACGCTGACCGCGGTCGGCGATGACGCCGACAACAATCCGCCGTGCAGCCTGGGCCAGACCCTGGTCTACGGATGGAGCATCGCCGGCCGCCCCAACGCCAGCACCGCGGTGCTCAGCGATCCCAGCGCCGCCGCGCCGACCTTCGTTCCCGACGTCGCCGGCATCTACCAATTCCGGGTCCAGGTCCACGACTCCACCGGGCGCATCTCGGCCCCGGCCTACGTGACCCTGACCACCACCAGCTGCGGCGCCGCCTATCCCACCGCCAGCATCGGCCTGCCGTCGACGGCGCCGCTGATCGGCACCACCGTGACCCTCGCCGCCCAGGCCGGCTACCCGGACAACAACCCGCCGCAGTGCAGCCACACCGGCACCTTCCGCTACGCGTGGCGGATGACCAGCCGGCCGCAGGGCAGCCAGGCCTTCCTGTCCGACCCGTCCGCCGCCTCTCCGACGGTCGTCCCCGACGTCGCCGGCAGCTACCAGTTCCAGCTCGACGTCTGGGATTCGCTCGGGCACCAAGCCTTCCCGACCTACGCCACCCTCAACACCGCCGCCTGCGGCGGGCTGGCCCCGGTGGCGCGCATCGGCATGCTGCAGCCCTACCCGGTGGCGCCGGCGCCCGCCATCACCTCGGCCCTGCCCACCAACATGACCGCCCAGCTCGACGGCTCGGGGAGCATCGACCCCAACGCCGCCTGCGGCTTCGCCCGGCCGATCACCGACTACCGCTGGCAGTTCGCCGCCCTGCCGGCCGGGGCCAACGCCGGCTTCAACAACTGGAGCATCGTCAACCCCAGCTTCAGCCCCAACGCCGACGGCACCTACGTGGTCCTGCTGTCGGTCTTCAACGGCGTGCAGTGGAGCGCGCCGGCGACGGCGACCCTCAACGCCTCGGCGGCGCACATGATCGTCGACCGCGGCGCCGGCCCCTACACCGCCCTGGCGCTGGATCCCTCCGGCAACCCGGTGGTGGCCTACCTCGACAACAACTCGCAGCAGGTGAAGGTGGCCCGCTGCACCGCCAACTGCTTCGGCGGCGGCCAGCCGAACTGGATCTACCTGCCGGTGGTGGACAACGTCGGCGGGACGGTGGGCAATCCGCCGTACCAGGGCAACGACACCGCCCGGCCAGTGGACATCAAGATCCTCCCCAACGGCCTGATCTTCGTCGCCTACCACAGCATGGCCAACTGCTCGGCCAAGGTCGCCTCGTTCACCGGCACCGCCTGGAACCTGGCCACCGTCCAGACGGGCACCGGCTGCAACCGCAACGGCGCTACTGGCGGCCAGACCGACGCCGGCCGCTGGCTGAGTCTGGCCATTCGCAACGGCGCGCCGGCGCTGGCCTACACCTTCGAGGACAACGGCATGATCCAGCAGAGCATGATCGACCGTTACTCGGCCTGCACCTCGAACTGCGGCGGCGCTGCGCCGGTCTGGTCGGCTGCCAGCGACGTGCAGGCCCCCGCCAACGGCGTGCGCACTGGCCGCTGGCCCTCGCTCAAGGTCGACGGCTCGGGCGGCGTGCACCTGGCCAGCTTCGACAACGGCAACGTCCTGGGCTACGCCGAATGCACCGGCGCCTGCACCCCGGGCACGACCACTCCCTGGGCGCGCGCGGTGGTCGACAACGGTGCCAACAACAACAACGACGTCGGCCGCTTCGCCAGCCTCGACCTCACCGCAGCCGGCGCTCCGCGGATCGCCTACATGGAAATCGTCGGCGGGGGTGGCATCCGCCGGCTGCGCTACGCCAACTGCAACGGCGCCTGCACCACCGCCGCCAGCTGGTCGAGCCAGGTGGCCGACAACAACGGCGATGTCGGCACCCACATCTCGCTGGCGCTCGACAGCACCGGGGCGCCGCGGATCAGCTACCGCAGCGAGAGCCAAACGAGCCTGATGCTGGCCTACTCCAACGGCGTCGGCCCGTTCACCGCGGTCACCCTCGACAACTCCGGCAGCGTCGGCATGTTCAGCTCGCTGGCGCTGTCGCCGCAGAACGGGGTCCGGGTCAGCTACTGGGACGATGGCAACCAGAACGTGAAGTTCTTCTGGTACGGGCCGTAGAGAGACGCCTCCGCCAGGGGCAGGGCGCCGCGGTCTCGGGGAGCGATTCCCCGAGGCCGCGGCGCTTCTCTTGGAGTGGAGCGCCGGGGCTCGGTCGAGGATGAAGGTGACGGTGAAGCTGATTCTGGTGGCCACCGCGTCGGAGCGTGGAGGGAACTCGAAGTTCTCGTTGGCCTCGAGAGTCGACTCGTCAGAGACCTAGCCAGCGCCCCGCGGACCTTGCTCAGTCGAGAATGAAGGTGACGTTGAAGGTGATCTCGGTGGTCACCGCCTCGTCGCCCTCGTAGCCCGGGGTGAACTTGTAGTTCTCGATCGCCTTGAGGGCCGACTCGTCGAAGCCGTGGCCGGCGCCCTTGAGGACCTTGGCGCTGGAAACCTTGCCGGTGGAGTCGATGGTCAGCCGCAGCACCACCTGTCCCTCGAGGGCCTGCTTGCGCGCCTCTGCCGGGTACTCGGGCTTGACCTCGGACACCAGCTCGGGAATCCGCGTCACCTTGGCCGGGGGCACGTAGCGGCCGGTGGGCGAGGAATAGGGCTTCACGTCGGATGGGCTGGGGGCGACGGTGGGCGCCTGTCCGTAGAGCGTGTTGCCGACTGGGGCGGCGAATCCGCCGGCGGTGGTGGTCGAGGACATGCTGATGCCGATCATGATCGGCGCCTGCGGCTTGGCCTCCGGCGGCGGGGGCTCGTTGGGCGGCGGCGGCAGGTCGGGGGCCTTGGGCGGCGGGGGCGGCGCGTCCTTGGGCAGCGGGACCACCACCTTCTTCACCACCTTGGGCGCCTCGATCTTCTTCGGCTCCTCGGGCTTGGGCGGCTCGGGAGGCGGAGGCGGCTTCTCCTTCTCCACCACCGCGATCTCGATCGACCTGGAGCTGGGCGCGGGCAGCATCGCCTGGACAGCCGCCACCAGGACGATCAATAGCCCGAGGCCGATGTGGAAGCCGATCGACCCCAGCAGCGCCAGCGCCTGCACGAGGCGAGAGCCGGGCTTCACCGGCTCCGGCAGCTTCTCGACGTGGACGACGCGGGTAAGCGCCGGCCGCTTCCGGGCCCTCATGGGGCCGGGCGCGCGTCCCCGGGCCGGTTCGGGAGGGCTGGCAGACGAGGTTTCCACCTTCTAGTTGCCCGCCGCGGCGTCCTTCTCGATGTTGATCGCGAACTTGGAGATGCCCTGGCCCTTGATGATGTCGATGGCCCGCACCACCGCGCCGTGCAGGCTCAGCTTGTCGGCGCTGATGATCGCCCGGGCGTCCTTGTCCTTCTTGAGCGCCTCGGCCACCTTGCGCTTGAGGCCCTCCTCGTCGGTCTCGACGCCGTCGACGAAGGTCTTCGCCTCCTTGGTGAGCACGATGTTGAGCATCACGCCGACGCTCTCACCGCCATTGGCGGCGCGGGGCAGGTCGACGTCGATGGTCTGGCGCACGATGCGGGTGGCGGTGACCATGAAGATGATCAGCAGCACCAAGGTGATGTCGACCAGCGGGGTGACGTTGATCCCGCTGATCATGTCATCGTCGTTGTCCTGAGCGGCGGCGGCCATGGCGGTCTCCTGGGGGCGACGGCTTTAGGCCGCCTTGGTCTCGCGCACCGACTTGAGGTGGCTCTGCCAGGCGTGGGAGAGGGCGGTGGCGCGGGCGCTGATCCGCTTGAGCCAGCGCTGGAAGAGGTTGAAGCCGACCACCGCCGGGATGGCCACCGCCAGACCGACCGCGGTCGCGACCAGGGCGCCGGAGACGCCGCTCATCACCGCCGAGTCGGCGTTGGCCTTGGCCGCCGCCGGGGCGTTGGCCAGGTCGTGGAAGGCGCGGATCACGCCCAGCACCGTGCCGAACAGGCCGATGAAGGGAGCGTTGTTGCCCAGGGTTCCCAGCACCGACAGCCAGGCGTCGTAGCGCAGACGCTCCTCGGCCAAGGCCGAGGCCACTGCCTCCTCGACCGCCTCCGAGCCGCGGTCGCTGGAGTTGAGCGCCACCCGGACCACCGCTGCCTCCATCCCGGTGTGACCCTCGACCGCCTTGCGGGCGTAGTCGACGTCGCCGGAGGCCAGCCGGCGGGTGAGCTCGGCCAGCCCGGGGACCCGATTCCGGGAGAAGAAGATGGCGCGCTCGATCATCACCGCGATGGAGATGACCGAGAGTCCGATCAGGATCCACAGCACCCACTCCTCGCCGAGGAGGGTGAAGCCATAGAGCAGCTGAGAGAGCATGGGGCGGGTTCCGCTTTCGTCGAGGGCCGGTTCGATCCGGCCGTCAGCACTGCCGTTTTCATCTCCCGAGCCGGCCGCGGGAGGGCGTCAATTCAACCTGCTCGACCCAGCAAGTCAAGCCGGCCCGCTGCCCATGCCGATGCCTTGTCGAGGGGAAGCGCGAGACCGGCCAAACCTCGGATCCAAGGTGAACAACCGGAAGGCCAGTCGATTCCTGGGGTACACGCCCATCAGGTTGGGGAGCTTTGCGCCCGCCCGCCAGCCCCTCGAGGGAGCGAGCGTGGGCGCCTCGCCCGGGCAGGGCTTGCCGCGCTAGCCGGCGGCGCTGGCCGACTTGCTGCGCGCCAGGCGGCGGTAGCTCTCCAGCGGGGCCTGGAGCAGCGCCGAGTCGCCCTCCATCAGCACCGCGCTGCTGGGGGCGGTGGCGAAGGGTTTTCCGCCGCGGGCGATCTTGAGCAGCGTCGCCCCGTGCTCGTCGCGCAGGCGCGCGGCTGAGAGCCCGGCAAGCGAGGCTCCGACCTTGAGCTCGGCGACGACGGTGAGCTCGCCGTCCAGGTCGAAGCTGGTGTGGATCGAGGGATCGAGGGCGGCGGCGGCGAAGGCCGGGGCCGCCAGCGCCGAAGTGGAGAGGGCCTCGACCACGAAGGCGTCGCGCACCTTGGCCAGCAGGTCCTCGTCGAACAGCCGCATCACCACCCGGATCTCGGGATTCAGCCGCCTCGCGTCGAGGGCGATGTTGAGGTTGGCCAGATCGTCGTCGGTGGCGCAGACGATGGCCTGGGCGCCCTTGATGTTGACCACATCGAGCGAGTCGCGGGCGCGCCCGTCGTCGACCAGCAGCGGCACGCCGAGGGAGCGCACCGCCTGGACGAAGGGGGCGTTCTCGTTGCGCTCGAGCACCACCACGTCGACGTCGAGCTTGAGCAACTGCTCGAGCACGCGGTAGCCGACGCGCCCGGCCCCGCACAGCACCACGTGGTCCTTGAGGCTGGCGGCTTGCACGGCGATCCACTCCTTGTCGTTGCGGTGCTTGGCGAAGAACAGGTAGCCGAAGCGGACCAGGCCGTCGGCGACCACCGCGATCCCCAGCACCGGGATCAGGGCGGTGACCGCGGTCATGGCCCAGGTGTCGGGAAGCTCCAGCGAGGGCTGGCCCATCATCAGGAAGTAGGTGGCCCCCATCGCCTTGGGGAAGCTGACCGGGCGGCCGGCGCGCGCGTAGCCAAGGAAGAAGGTCAGGCTGCCGCCGAGCTGCACCGCGGCCAGCATCAGGAAGGTCACCTTGAAGCGCCTGAGCAGCGCCCACAGGTAGCGCAGCTGCGAGCCGGCACTGCGTGACCATCGGCGCGAGGAGGCCATCGTCAGCATGGTGGCACGAGCCCGGAGGGCGGCCAAATTGCCGCCCTCGCACGGGGCGTGCTATCGCAGAGGCATGGACGCCAACGTGCTCAAGAAGATCCCGCTGTTCGAGGGCCTGAACTCCGCGCAGCTGGCCAAGGTGGCGGCCATCACGACCGAGCGCGCCATCCCGGCCGGCCAGAAGATCTTCAAAGAGGGCGAGGCGGGCAGTGAGTTCTACATCCTGATCGAAGGCAAGGTGCGCATCTCGAAGATGGTGCCGGGGATCGGCGAGGAGGCGCTGGCGATCCTCGAGCCCGGGGCCTACTTCGGCGAGATGGCGCTGGTGGACGACACCCCGCGCTCCGCCGACGCCATCGCCCACATCAGCAGCAAGGTGCGGATCATCAACCGCGAGGACCTCGACGGACTGATGTTCACCGACAAGGAGCTGGCCTACACGCTGCTGTGGACCTTCGTCCGCACTCTGTCGGTCCGGCTGCGCGAGACCAACGAGAAGATCAAGGCGTTCTTCGCGATGTCGGCGAGGTTCTAGAACCCTCGCTGTGTCGCCCTCCTGCCGCGAGCTGGAGGTCCACCCCGCCGCGAGCGTTCCAAATGTTTGGAACGGCCGCCTCTATCCCGTCGCCATCTCCGCCTCGAGCGCCGCCAGCTTCTCCTGGGCCTCGGTCCAGCGCTCGTAGAGCGCCTCGAGCTCCGCCTTGTTGGCCTGGAAGGCGTCCATCAGCGGGCGGGCCTTGGCGAAGTCCTGATAGACGGCCGGATCGGCCAGCTGCGGCTCGATCTCCTTCTGCTTGGCCTCGATCGCGGCGATCTTCTCCTCGGCGTCGGCGATCTCCTTCTTCACCGGCCCGAGCTTGGCGCCGCGGGCCTGCCGCTCCTCGGCCTCGCGCCGGCGGCGGTCCTTGTCGCTCTCTCGCCTGGCCTCGGCGGTCTGCGCGCTGACCCCCGGCACCGCCTCCCCGCTCTGTGCCAGGTGGTACAGGTAGTCGTCGAGGTTGCCCGGCCAGTCGGCGATCCGCCCGTCGCGGATGTCCCACACCCGCGTCGCCAGCTGGTTCACGAAGCGTCGGTTGTGCGAGACGAAGATCAGCGTCCCGCCGTACGACTGCAGCGCCTCGATCAGCCGCTCGGTCGAATCGAGGTCGAGGTGGTTGGTGGGCTCGTCCATCAGCAGCAGGTTGCTGGGCAGCACCAAGAGCCGCGCGAGCGCCACCCGCGCCCGCTCGCCTCCGGAGAGCACGCCGATCTTCTTGTCGACGTCGTCGCCGGAGAACAGGAACGCCCCCAGCACCCCGCGCACCCAGGACTGCGGCTTGTCCGGCACCAGCGACCAGACCTCCTCGAGGACGGTCTTGCTCCGGTCGAGCAGGTCGGTGTGGTGCTGCGCGAAGTACGAGGCGCGGACGTTGTGCCCCAGCTTGATGGTCCCGGCATCCGCGCCGAGCTCGCCCGCCACCAGCTTGAGCAGCGTGGTCTTGCCCGCGCCGTTGACCCCGACGATGGCCACCCGCTCCGCCCGGTTCACCGTCTGATCCAGCGAGCGGTAGACCACGTGGTCGCCGAAGGACTTGGCGACACCCTCGAGCGTGAGCGCCTCGCGCCCGCCGCGCTCCACCTCGGGGAAGCGGAAGCGCATGGTCTCGCGCTTCTCCAGCACCGTCACCAGCTCCTGCTTCTCGAGGAGTTTGATGCGGCTCTGCACCTGGCGCGCCTTGGTCGCCTTGGCGCGGAAGCGCTCGATGAACGCTTCGATCTCCGCGCGTTCGTTCGCCTGCCGCTGCGCCCGCGCCGCCAGCGCCTCTTCCTCCTGCGCCCGCTGGACCCGGTACTCGTCGTAGGTCCCGCTGTAGCCGCGCAGCCCCTCGACCTCGAAGCTGAGCACCCGGTCGATCTGCCGGTTGAGGAAGTCGCGGTCGTGGCTGACCAGCATCACCGCCTTGGCCGAGCGCTTGAGGAAGTCGTCGAACCAGAGCAGCGAGGGCACGTCCAGGTGGTTGGTCGGCTCGTCCAAGAGCAGCAGCTCGGGATTCATGAGGAGCAGCCCGGCGAGCGCCGTCCGCATCCTCCAGCCGCCCGACATCTCCGCCACCGGCCGCTCGAACCATGCCCGCGGGAAGCCCAGGCCGTCGAGGATCCGCTCGGCCTGGTGGCGGCCATAGTGCTCCTCGAAGCGCGCCAGCTCCTCGTGCACCTCGGCCAGCTGGGCCGCCAGGTCCATCCGCTCCTCGTCGTCGTCAGACCTGGCGAGCGCCGCTTCCACCACCGCCAGCCGCTCGGTCAGCCGGTCCCGGTCCGGGATGGCGGAGAGCACGGTCGAGAGCACGCTCCCGCTCCCCAGCTCGAGGATGTCCTGGGGCAGGTAGCCCGCCCGGACGCCCTTCATGAAGGTGAGCGAGCCACCGTCGGGCTGCAGCCGGCCCGCGAGCAGCTTGAGGAGCGTCGACTTGCCGGTGCCGTTGGCGCCGACCAGGCCGACGCGGTCGCGGGCGTTGATGCTGAAGCTCGCCTCTTCGAGCAGGGTCTTCTTCCCGTACGAGAGGCTCAGCTGGCTGGCGGTCAAGAGGCTCATGGTGGTCCGTCGCGAAAGGAGCGGCAGCCTGCACTGCCAGCGCGGGCGAGCGCAAGGGCCTTGGGGCGCGGCGCTGCCCCCGGGTGGCCGGGCCCCCTCGGGCGCTGATAGAACACCCGCCGAAGGAGCCTCTCGATGACCGATGTGCCCAAGACCGCGGCCCCCAGGCAGCCAGGCAACATCGACTCCTCGTCGGCCGTTCGCCTGCTCGGGGAGCTGCCGGTCGGCATCATCCACGCCGTCGAGGAGCGGATCGTCTTCGCCAACGGCGCGGTCGCCGAGATGATCGGCGAGCCGGTCGAGCGGATGGTCGGGGCCAGCTTCTTCGACTACATCGACCCCTCGGACTTCGCCCGAGTCGGCCAGCGCTACTGGGACCGCCAGCACGGTCGCCCGACGGTGCCGGCGCGCTACGAGGCCGGGCTGCGCCACAGCAGCGGCCGCCGCCTCCTCGTCGAGCTCGAGCCGCGGGCGGTCGGCCCGCGCGAGCTGGTGGTGATGATCCGGGAGATCGAGGCCCGGGCTCACGACAGCGCGCTGCTGTCGGCGCTGGCTGAGCTGGCGGTCTCGGTGCAGCGGGCCCACACCAGCGCCGAGGTCTTCGAGATCGCCGGAGAAGGGCTGCGGCGGCTGGGCATGAACATGCTGGCCATGGTCCTGCGCGACGGGGGGCTGGTGGTCGAGCACGCTTCGCTGAGCGACGCAGCCTCGGCGCTCATCTCCAGCGCGCTGGGAGGCTCGATCGTCGGCCGCTCCGCTCGGCTGGCCGAGGCCGGGCTGGCGCGGCAGGCCTTCCTCGAGCGCAACAGCATCTTCGTCGACGACGTTGGCCAGTTCGCCGGCCGCTTCTTCTCCAGGTTTGAGCCCAAGCTCCAGCTCGATGCCTTCGAGCTGCAATTCGCCAAGGCGCGGGTAGGCAAGGCGGCGCTCTGCCCGATCTTCCTCCACGGCGACGAGTGGGGGCTGCTGGGGGTGGCCTCCGACTCGCTGAGCAGCGCCGACGCCGCCGCGCTGGGCCTCTTCGCCGCCCAGGTGGCCTCGTCGCTGGAGATCAGCGAGACCATCGCCGACCTCGAGCAGCGCAACCGCGTGCTGGCCACCGTCCACGCGGTGGCCGCCGCCGGCAGCGTCAACGAGGTCGACGAGCTGCTGCCGATGCTGCTGGAGATCGCCGCCGGGGCCACCGACAGCGACCTGGCGGCGATCTACCTCTCGCGGCCCGACGGCCACGAGCTCGAGCTGGCCGGCAGCTTCGGGCTGGCCCGGTCTCCCGCCGGCAAGCGGGTTCGCTTCGAGAAGATGGCCAGCCGCATCGCGCAGGGCTTTTCGCTGCGTGCGCCGGCCAGCGAGCGCCAGCTGCCCGGGGAGCTGCGGGACCTGCTCCTCGGCGAGGGCGTGCGAGAGCTGGCGATGGTGCCGATGGACATCAAGGGCCGGCCGGCTGGCGTCCTCTACGTGGGGCGCCGGACCGAGGTGCCGTTCACCGCCGACGAGCTGCGCTACGCCGAGGTCTTGGGCGGGCAAATCGCCATCCAGCTGGAGAACGGGCGCCTCTACGGCGAGGCTAGCCGGCGCCTGCGCTACCTGTCGGTGCTTTTCGAGCTCAGCCGCATGGGCGCCGAGACGGTGCAGGTGGCGCCGCTGGTCGAGCAGGTGCTGGAGAAGGTCACCGGGGCCATCGGCGCCGACGGGGCGGCGATCTACCTGGTCAAGGGGGACAAGCTGGTGGCCGCCGGCGCCCGCGGCTCGTCGCAGCTGCAGCTGGCGCGGGTGGCGGAGCTGCCGCTGGACGGCAACACGCCGATGGGACGGGTGGCGCTGGAGCGCCGGCCGCTGATGGAGGACCTGGCGTATTTGGACGAGGAGCAGCGAATGGGAGTGCGGATCCTCGCCGCCGCGCCGCTGATCGCCAAAGATCAGCTGATCGGCGTGTTCTCGGTGGCCCGCAACCAGCCGCAGCTCTTCAGCGAGGAGGAGCTGAAGCTGCTGGAGGGCTGCGCGGCCCAGGTGGCGGTGTCGCTGGAGCACGCCCGCCTGTTCGAGGAGGAGCGCCGGCGAGTGGAGGAGCTCAAGCTGGTGGTGGAGATGGGCCGGCTGATCACCGCCTCGCTCGACTTGGACAGGATCCTCGACGCCAGCGCGGTGAGCCTGGCGCGCATGGCCGGCGCCTCCCACTCCTACATCTGGCTGCTCGACCCGAAGAAGGGCGACCTGGTGGCCGCCGCCACCAGCACCACCGCCCACCGCGAGTTCTTCAACTCGCGCCGCATCGGGCTGGACGAGCCCAGCGCCGCCGCCTGCGCGGTGCGCACCCGGGCCCCGCTGCTGGTGACCAACGCCGTCGAGTCCAGGGACGTCCAGTCCGAGCTGGTGGCGCGCTTCAAGCACAAGAGCCTGTTCAGCCTGCCGCTGATGCAGCGCGACGAGCCGATGGGCGCGGTGGTCGTCGCCGACGACGACGAGCGGGAATGGACCGAGGGACAGGTCGAGCGCGCCTCGGTGGTGGCCTCCCAGGTGGCGGTGGCGGTGGCCAACGCCCGGCTCTACGAGGACCTGAAGCGGAGCTACCAGACGCTGGCCCGAACCCAGGAGCAGCTGGTGCGCCGCGAGCGGCTGGCGGCGCTGGGCGAGCTGGCGGCGGTGGTGGCCCACGAGGTGCGCAACCCGCTGGGCGTGATCTTCAACTCGCTGGTGTCGCTGCGCCGGGTGCTCAAGCCCCAGGGCGACGCCGCCATGCTGCTGGACATCGTCGGCGAGGAGGCCGACCGGCTCAACCGCATCGTCGGCGACCTGCTCGATTTCGCCCGCCCCACCGAGCCCTCGCTGCAGCCCGAGCCGCTGACCAGCCTGGTCGCCGGCGCGCTCGACGCCGCCGCGGCGCTGGCCGGGGGCAGCAAGGTGGAGCTGCGGGTCCACCAGGTGGAGCCGATGCCCTCGGTGCCGGTGGACGCGCGCATGCTGCGCCAGGCGATCCTGAACCTGGTGATCAACGGCGTGCAGGCCATGCCCAAGGGCGGGGCGATCGACGTCTATCTGAGCACCGAGGAGAAGCAGGGGCGGAAGCTGGCGCTGATCGAGGTCGCCGACAACGGGCCGGGCGTTCCTCCGGACCTGACCGAGCGCATCTTCCAGCCGTTCTTCACCACCAAGGCCGCTGGCACCGGACTGGGGCTGGCGGTGGTCAAGCGCATCGTCGAGGCCCACCACGGGGAGCTGACGCTCACCTCGAGGCCGGGCGAGGGCGCCCGGTTCACAGTGCGGCTGCCGGTCGAGGCGCGCTGAGGCGAGCCGCGCTCAGAAACCCACGCCCTGCTGCTTCATGGTCGCCGAGGTGCTGAGGATGCAGGACGGCTGGGAGGTGGTGGCGCTGAGCGACCCCTTGAGCTCGTAGGCGCCCTCGCTCCCGAAGATGCCGAGCGAGAACGCCATCGAGATCTGGCCGAACTGCGGATCGGAGGCGGTCCCGGAGAGGGTGAGGGTCTGGTCGTCCCAGATCGTCCCGGTGAACCCGCCGCCTTCGAGCTTGGAGCCGGTCTGGGTCAACGCGAACGAGGTGGCGGTGCCGCGGAAATAGACTTTGGCGCACTGGTCGCCGGCGGTATTGCCGGCGGTATTGCTGCCGGAATTGGAGGGCGAGGTGGCCTGGGCGGTCAGGTAATAGTACCCGCCGACCTTGGGACAGCTCTGGCAGGGCGCCCTGCCGCAGCCGGTCAGCGCCAGCGACAGCAGGGCCGCAAACGCGGCGAGATGGTCCAGCATTTGTTTTTCCCCTCTGAAAACCCGCGCGGCCGCGCCCTGGCGGCCGGTTGAGCCGAATCAGCCGGCGCGCAGGTATCCCTTCTTGATCAGCTCCAGCAAGGCAGTGGCGGTCTCGAGATCGGTGCCGCTGGCCTTGTCCAACACGTTCTGCATGGCGCCCAGGTTGTGGCACAGCTGCAGCAGGTCGAGCTGCTCGTGAGAGAGCTCGCGCAGCGGGGCGGTGAGGGGCAGGGCCAGCGTCAGCGGCGCCTCGGGGGCGGGCAGGGTGCCCTCGATGCGCCGCAGCTCGTCGAGCTGGCGCAGCCCCTCCATCAGCAGCGCCTCGGTCGACTCGTCCATCTCCACCATGAAGCTCTGGCTGTCGGGCGGCAGCAGCTCGAAGTCGCCCTTCTCCCAGCGGACCACCCGGTAGAAGGTCTTGAGCGGGCCGATGTCGTGGTTGTTGTCGATGACCGCGTAGTAGACCTTGCCCTGGCGCAGGAAGATCTTGGCCTCGCGGTCGGCCTTGATCGACAGGACGCCGTTCTTCTTCGAGGTCCCGAACAGCTGCAGCAGGTCGGGCAGCGGCACTTCCTCGATCTTGCCGGTCATCGACGAGGAGCGGGTCTGGCGGGCGGCGGTGGCGGCGGCGGCCTCTTCCAGCTGGCGCTTGACGGCGGCGTCGTCCAGCGCGGCGGCGGCGCTGCCCTGGGCGATCAGCTTGAGGATCGAGGTGCCGATCAGGATGCGGTCGCCCTCCTTGAGGCGCGACTGCTTGACCTTCTCGCCGTTGACGAAGGTGCCGTTGGTCGAGCCCAGATCCTCGATCAGGATCTTGCCGTCGGCCGAGGTGATCTTGGCGTGCTTGCGGCTGACCATGTCCTCGACCAGGACCATGTCCAGGTCGGAGGAGCGGCCGATCACCACCTGCTTGTTGGGCTTGAGGGGAAATTCGCCGCCCTGGTACTTCCCGGAAATGAACTTGAGCGCGTACATCCCGTTCAACCTCTTGGTGTCAGCCGATTCGTCAACCTGCCAGCCATCCTAGCTTCGCCCGGCGACGGGCTCCAAGTACCGCCTGCGGCGTCGTGCGTCAGGCGCCCGTCTTTTGCGGCTCGCGCACCAGCGCCAGGTACATCTCGGCGCTCTTGTTGCCCGGGCTGCGCCGCAGCGCCTCTTCCCACTCCTGCACCGCCTCCGGCGCCCGGCCCAGGCTGTAGAGCACCACTCCGAGCTGGATGCGGCCGGGAAGGTAGCTGGGGGACTCCTGGACCGCCCTGAGGTACTCGGCCAGCGCCCCTTCCTTGTTGCCCTTGTCGCGCAGCGCCGCCCCCAGCTTGCAGCGGATGTCGACGAACGACGGCCCCAGCGCCAGCGCCCGCTGGTACTCGGCGATGGCCTCGTCGATCCGGCCGCTGGAGAGGTAGACGTCGCCGATCTCCGCGTACATGTTGGCGATCTTGCCCTTGACGAAGCGGTCCAGCTCGCCCGGAGTGGCCTGGCCGCGGGAGAGGGCGGCCTGGTAGACCTCGCGCGCCTCCCGGTAGCGGCCCATGTCGTTGTAGATGATGGCCAGGTTGAGGGCGGCCTCGGTGTAGGCCGGGTTGAGGCGCAGGGCGGCCTCGAAGGCCTTCTGGGCCCGGGCGAACTGCCCCTGGTCGTGGTAGATGACGCCGAGCATGTTGTAGACGTCGGCGAACGACTGGTTCTGCTCGACCAGCTGCGACAGGTACTTCTCGGCGCGTTGGTACTGCTTGCGCTGGAAGTAGCTGCGGCCCAGGGTCAACAGCTCTCGGACGACCTCATCCATGCGACGCCTCGCGGTGGCTTTCCCGGGGGTCGCGCGCCGTCGAGGCGCCGCGCCGGGAGCGAATTCCAAAGCCTACAACAGTCCCGAGGCGATGCGGAACCCGGCCCCCTGGCGCAGCAGGGTCGAGCGCAGCGAGTAGCCCTTGCCCCCGACCTCGGGAGCGGCGAACTGCTCCAGCACCTCGGCCCGGTCGCGCTCGACGCGGATCGCCGCCTCCAGCCGCCGGCGCGCCGGCGGGGGCGATTTGGCCAGGCGGGCGAGGGCCTCCGGCGCGGGCTCGCGCGGCTCGGCGTAGCTTTCGGCAAGCATCGCCGACAGCGCCGAGGCGTCGCCGGTCTGCCGGGCCCGCTCCCGCTGGCAGAGCAGCGTCAGCAGTTGCCCCAGCGCCGGAAATGGCGCCGCCGGCAGCTTGAGCTCTCGGGAGATGGGGATTCGCTCCAGCCCGAGATAGCTGAGCGAAGCTCCCTCCCAGCGCGCCGAGACGTCGGCGGAGACCACCGCGGTCAGGCCGTCGCCCTCGGGCTTGACCAGCAGGTGCTCGAAGCGCGCGGACTGGATCTCGACCGAGCCGCAGCCCTGGTCGAGGGCGAAGCTCGAGCCCTGGAGAGAGGCGAGCGAATCGGCGACCGCCGGCTCGGGGCCGGCCAGCCCGCGGCAGGAGCAGCCGGCCAGCAGCAGCGCCGCGAGGAGGGCGGCGCGCAAGGTCACGAGACTTCCTTGAGCAGCCTCTCCGCCGCCGAGCGGTGCGAGTCGTTGGGCAGCTCTTTGATCAGCCGCTGCAGCGCCTCGCGCGCCTTCTCCTTCTCGCCCAGCTTGGCGTAGGCCTCTCCGAGCTTGAGCAGGGCTTCGCCCTCGAGGGGCGAGCCGGGATAGCGCTCGAGCAGCACGTTGAGCCGGGAGATTGCGGCCTGGAAGTGGTGGCGGCGGAAGTAGAAGTCGGCGACGTAGAACTCATGCTCGGCCAGGCGCTTTTTGACGTCGGCGAGCTGGGTCTTGGCCTCGGGGGCGTAGGAGGAGTCGGGGTAGAGCTTGAGGAACTCCTCGTAAGAGGTGCGGGCGTCGCGGACCGCGGCCTGATCCTTCTCGGTGGAGCGGGGGAAGATGATGAAGTCCGAGGGGATGTCCTTGTAGTGGGACAGGGCGATGCGGAACTGGGCGTAGTCGGCCTTGGGGTGGTTGGGGTGGAGCTTGAGGAAGTTGCGGTAGTCCTCGATGGCCTCCAGGTACTTCTCGCGGTCGAAGTCGGTGTCGCCGATGGCCAGGTCGGCGTCGGCGGCCAGGGTGGAGTAGGGGTACTTGGAGCGGACGTGCTCGAAGTACTTGATGGCATCGAGGTGGCGGCCGGACTTGAGGGCCTCCTGGCCCAGCTCGTAGTCGGCCTTGGCGTCGGCGCCGTAGGTGACGTCGCCGGGCGCCGATTCGACGTGGGCGCAGGAAGCGAGGGCGAAGAGCAGCGCGGCGAGCAGTGGGCGGTTCATGGCGCTGGGAAGCTACTTCGCGAGGGGCGGACGGTCAAACGACGGCGCTGGGCGCCCTCACTCGGCGGAATGGCCGTCTTGCAGGCCGAGGATCTGGCGGACGATCTCCTCGGAGAAGCCCCGCGAAAGGAGCGAGCGGGCGGCGCGGGCGCGGGCCTCCATAGGCGAAGCCCGATCGACCGGAGGCTTGAGCTTCTTGAGGAAGCGCTCGGCCAGCTCGATCTCCTTCGAGTCGCCTTGCGCCTCGTGGATTGCCTGGTCGGCTTGTTCCGAGGAGATTCCCTGGCCGATCAGCTTGCGGGCGACACCCTTGGGGCCCAGCCGCCCGGCGACGAGGAGCTTCTCGGCGCGGTTGCGGGCGAAGGCGGCGTCGTCGAGGAAGCGCAGCTCCCTGAGGCGGGCGATGGCGGCGTCGACGTCGCCCTCGGAGAAGCCGCTGCGGGCGAGCCTGGCGCGCACCTCGGCCTCGCTGCGGGCGCGGCGGGACAGCATCTGCATCGCCAGCCGTTTGGCGGCCTCGACGTCGTGCTCGGCCATCGGGTCCTCGGGCGCGGCCAGCGATTGACCTTGTTCAGCCTCCGGTCGGCCCGAGCCCTTCGGCAAGCTCAGGGCAGGCGGAGTCGAAGGCCCCTCGACTTCGCCCGTCCTGAGCCAGTCGAAGGACTCGGGGCGAACGGGGTAGTCGCCAAAGAACTTCTCGGACACCACACTAGAACCGCTCGATCTCGAACCCCGGATCGTTGGGATCGGCCGGAGCGGCGGCGCCGGGCTGAGCCGGTGCGATCGGCGAGGGGGCCGCCGGGCGTGCGGCCGGGGCGGCCGCGGGCCTGGCGCCGGGGTTGGCGGTGGGCATGCGCGGAGCGGCGGGGGCCGGGGCGGGCGCCGGAGGCCGGGGAGCGGCCTGGGCGGGAGCGGGGGCGCCGTGGGAGGGCTTCTTCTCGAAGTCGTCCCACTTCGAGTCGCTGGTGGCGCTGATGCCGCTGACGCGCAGGGCGAAGTCGTCGGGGTTGCTGGCCTGGCGCAGCGCCTCGTCGTAGGTGATGACCTGATTCTGCAGGTGGAACATCAGCGACTGGTCGAAGGTCTGCATCCCGTAGGTGGTGTGGCCCTGGGAGATGGCGTCGCCGATCTCCTTGGTGCGGTCCTTGTCCTCGATCATCTCGCGGACGCGGGTGGTGGCGATCAGCACCTCGACGGCGGCGACGCGGCCGCGGCCGTCGGCGCGCGGGACCAGGCGCTGGCTGACCACCGCCTTCAGCACCGCGCCCAGCTGCATGCGGACCTGTTTCTGCTGGTAGGGCGGGAAGACCGAGATGATGCGGTTGATGGTCTCGGTGGCGTCGAGGGTGTGGAGGGTGCTCATCACCAGGTGGCCGGTCTCGGCGGCGGTGAGAGCGGTTTCGATCGTTTCCAGATCTCGCATTTCGCCGACCAGGATGACGTCGGGATCCTGGCGCAGGGCGCTCTTGAGGGCCGCGCCGAAGGAGACGGTGTCGACGCCCACCTCGCGCTGATTGACCAGCGAGCGTTTGTCGCGGATGAGGAACTCGATCGGGTCCTCGATGGTCATGATGTGGCAGGTGTCGTTGGCGTTGACGTGGTCGATCATCGCGGCCAGCGTGGTCGACTTGCCGGAGCCGGTGGTGCCGGTGACCAGGATCAGCCCGCGCTCGGAGAGGGAGATCTTCTCCAGCACCTTGGGGAGCATCAGCTGCTCGATGGTGAGGATCTTGAAGGGGATGACGCGCAGGACCACGCCGATGGTGCCGCGCTGCTGGAAGACGTTGACGCGGAAGCGGCCCAGCCCGGGGACGCCGTAGGCGAGGTCGATCTCGTTGGTCTGCTTGAACTTCTCCTTCTGGTAGTCGTTCATGATGCCGAAGGCCATCCGAGCGATCTCCTCGGGCGGAAGGCGCTTGGCGTCCTTGAGCGGGACCAGCGAGCCGTCGACGCGGAACATCGGCGGCAGACCGGCCTTGAGGTGGATGTCCGAAGCTCCACCGCGCAGGGCGATCTGCAGAATCTCGTTCAGCTCCATCGTCTCTCCGGGCATTGGCTCGCTCGCTTGGCCGCTGGTGTTCGAGAGGGCGGCGCATGGGGAAGCATAGCCCAGCGGGGTGGGATGGGGCCAAGGGGAGGAGGGCCGCTGTACGGGATGGCGGGCGGGCCCTTCTCTAGCTGGCAACAGCTCCACGGTCGACCAGGAGCACCGAGTCCGTACGCAGGTTCAGGAATTGGTGCGGCTGTCCGGGACCCTGCGCGACCACCAACGACCAAGGACGAGAGCGAAAAGCGCCAGGAGAAGGAAGGGCAGTCGGAACAAGGCGAACATCAGCAGCTGAAATTCCCAGTCCTTTTCGTAGCCTTCGGCCTCAGGCGACGTGATGGTGTCCTGGATGTACAAGTATGCATAGAGCCCGGTAGCCATCAGCCATGCCATAATGATGGGCAAGAGCCAAGATTCCTTGATGATTCTCATGAGGTCTATCTTCGGCTCAAACTGTCAGATTTAGCTAGCGATTTGTCTCTATCAAATTGCTGAGCGAGTCTCTGGCAAGCTCGGCAAAGAAAGGAATCTCCTCGCTGGAGGCAAGAGCCTCCATAAGCTGCCGTGCTTCCTCGAGTTTGCCTTCGGTGGCCAGCCGATCTGCCTCGATCA
Source organism: Myxococcales bacterium (assembly GCA_037442205.1). Classification (GTDB taxonomy): domain Bacteria; phylum Myxococcota; class Myxococcia; order Myxococcales; family UBA5297; genus JBBIQS01. The sequence continues at coordinate 101,546 of JBBIQS010000004.1, read as the reverse complement.
GCGCTTCGCCGTAGCGGCGCGACGACCGCTTGAATTTCTTCCGGATCAAGGCAACAAAAGCCTTGGTCTTTTCCAGGTCAACAAGTGCGGCTTCAATGATCTCACTATCGAAGTTCGTTTTGAGCCCAACCCGCCGAACGAGGGCGTGAATCTCCTCGCGCGGCACGGTGACGGTGCCAGCTAGTATCTGCTGCTCCAAGTGCTCAAGCTTCTGAAAATCAGTCGGCTCGGGTTGGGGGTCGGAGCACTGCATCCGGTGGCGATACTTACCCTGCAGATGCTCCAATGCGCGACCGGCCTCGTCCGCGACGGTGCCGATCCATCCCGGAGCCGGGATCTTGTCCGCAAGCATCTGCGAAATGGCAGGAATCAAGGGTGGAAAGGCTGTGGCGCCCAGGGCGTGTACCGCGCAATACCGGATCTCGGGCGAAGGATCCCTCAGCGCATCGAGCAGGGCCAAGGTGCCCGCCCGGAATTCATCTGACTCGGGGCGCAGGTAGTCAAACATATAGGCGAGACCCTCGGCGGCCTGGCCGCGAACCTTGGGGTCCTCGTTCGGATTCGCCAGTATCGCCACCATGAGATTCCAGGTGCCGAGATTTGCGTGCCAGCTCAGTGCATAGAGGATGCCTTGCCTGTTCTCCGGCCTGTGCTCGGATGCCAGCATGGCCGCCAATTCCTGCGTGGTTGATCTGGCATACGACAGGAGCTTGGCAGACTCGATGATTGCGCCGCGGTCTTCTCCGAGGATGTCCCTCAAGGCGCTCTTGATTTGTTCCTCGGAAGGTTTCTCCTCTGGAGGCATGGATTTTCCCCGGCCGTCCTCGTCATGGCGACGGCTCTCCCGCATTGGCTGGTGCTAAGCGTGCGACCCCGTCGATGCCTCGGAACTCAGGGCTCCGCCGGACTCCCCTCATCCTCGCGCTCGGCCAGCTGCTGTTCCTTCTCTTCCTGGGCCTCGCGCTCGCTGCGGCGCCGCTCGAAGATCCACACCAGCACCACGCCGAGCTCGTAGCAGACGATCATCGGCACGGCCATCAGCGACAGGTTGATCACGTCGCCGGTGGGCGTGACGATCGCCGCCACCACCACGCAGGCCAGGATGGCGTGCCGCTGGTACTTGGCCACCCACCGGAACTTGAGCAGCCCGATCATCGCCAGCACCGACATGATCAGCGGAAGCTCGAAGATCAGCCCGAAGGCCACCTCCAAGAGCAGCACCAGCGACAGCTGCTCCTTCATCGAGAGCATCGGCCGGGTCCACTCCTCCTGACCCAGCTTGCCCTGCGCCGCCGCCAGGTGCCGGTGCGCCTTCCACACCGCGTCGAACGCCAGCTCCTTGCCCGGCAGCGCCGCCCGCAGCGCGTCCTTGGCGTCCTCCAACTTCACCGCCGCCGTCGGGGTCTGCCCCTGCTCGAGCTGCCGCGTGGCCTCCTCGTGCAGCAGCACTGCCTTCGACAATTCCTTGCGGCCCTCATTCGTCGACACCGGCTGCGCAACCGCCGCGTCCAGCAGCCGGCCGAAGCGCGTCAGCCGCTCGCGAACCTCCAAGGCGCTGTCGCTCATCACCGCCGGATCGGCGACCTTGCCTTCGCCATTCGCCGACAGCGAATCGTCCGCCGCCCGCGCCAGCTCCACCGCCTTGCCGGCCTCGCCCAGCATCATCAGCCGCGCCGCGCTGTCCGCCCGGCCCTTCGATGCCGAGATGCGCTCGCGGATGTCGGCGGTGTCGCCCTCGTTCAGCAGAAACTTGAACATCGACGGCAGGATGGCGAAGTAGCAAAACAGCGCCCCGCCGACGAAGAACAGCGTCCCGGCGGTGACGAACGGCCCCACCATCCGCCGTTCTTTGCTCAGCAGCCCTGGCGCCACGAATTGCCAGAGCTGGTAGAGCGCCACCGGCGCCGCCAGGAAAATCCCGGCGTAGAGCCCCACCTTCAGCAGGACGTTGATCTCCTCGATCCCCGAGGTGTAGACGAGCGCCCGCCCTTCCTCGGGCAGCGCCGCCAGCACCGGCTTCATCAGGATGGCGAAGATCTCGCGCGCATACGACAGCGAGAGAATTCCCAGCGCCAGCACCGCCAGCACCACCCTCCACAGGCGCGTGCGCAGCTCCGAGAGGTGCTCGAGCAGGGAGAGCTTCTTTTCGTCGGTCGCTTCCACGGAAGGTCAGCTCTTGGCCGCGGCGGGATCCGTCGGCGTATTGCTCGGCGCCGCGGCGGGCGCGGGCTCGGACGGCTTGGCGTTGGCGGTCGCCGGCGTGGCGCTGTTCGCCGCCAGCGCCGCCGCGGCCGGCAGATTGGGGCTGTGCGAGGCGCCGATCAGCTCGGGCGCCGCCGCCGGCTTGGGCGCCACCTCCGCTCCGCCCTGGGCCACCGCCCCCACCGCCGGCTTGGGCAGCGGCATCTGCTGCGCCGGGGCCGGCGGCTGGTCCATCCGGTAGAACTCGCCCTCCACCGAGCTGCGCAGATCCTCGGTGCTCTTCTTGAACTCGCGCAGCCCCTTGCCCAGCGTCCGCGCCAGCTCAGGGAGCTTGTTGGGCCCCAAGAGCAACAGCGCCAACACCAGGACGACGGCGAGCTCTGTTCCCGACATCCCGAACATGAAGTGACCTCTGCCCGCCCCCGGGGGAGCGAGGCTGGAGGGTTATCGCGGAGCTTCCCGCCTTATGCAACCCTTTGCCGCCCGCCTGCTCCATTCCGGCGCGCTCCACCGTGGCGCAGGCCGCTCGAGGGGCGAGCCGGAATCGCTCCTCGAGCTCCTAAATCCCTGATCGCAGGCCAACATTCCGGCCGGCTCATCCCTTGCTCTACCAGCTCTCGAACCCTCACCGAGGAGCCGGTCATGGCAAAGCTCGTCCAGGAAATGGGAGACCAGGCGGTCCGTTCGGCGGTGCGCGCGGTGCGCGAAGAGATCGCCGGCCGCGACGACAATGGCTGGCGCTCGGGCAAGCCCGTCGAGGACCCGGAAAAGACCAAGCGCTGGGGCTTCGTCACCGCCAAGCCCAGCGAATACCTGGTCCACATGCGCAAGGGAAAGCTCATCCCCAAGACGAGCGGCCAGGGCGCCAGCTGCTTCAAGTGGCCCTGGGACTCGGTGGCCATCATTCCCACCACCATCCAGCGCATCTACTTCTCCGCCGACCAGGTGACCGCTGAAAAGGTCGGCGTCCAGATCAAGGGGCTGGCCGTCTACCGCATCGCCCGCCCTGAGATGACCATGCGCATGCTCAACTTCTCCTATCCCGAGCGCGCGCAGGAGAAGCTCGCCGAGACCCTGCGCGACATGTTCGTGGGCGCGGTCCGCCGCCTGGTCGCCAACCTCACCGTCGAGGAGTGTCTGCAGAAGCGCAAGGAGTCGCTGGCCGCCTTCCTCATGGCCGAGATCGCCCCGGTGGTCTACGGCTCGGGCCGCGCCACCGACCAGACCGACAAGGGCTGGGGCGTGATCCTCGACACCATCGAGATCCAGGACGTGCAGATCCTCTCCGAGCAGGTCTTCGCCAACATGCAGGCGCCCTATCGCAACCTCATTGCCCTCAAGGCCCGGGAGGCGGAGCTCTCCAAGGATCGCGAGCTGGAGCAGACCCGCGCCAAGAGCGAGGCCCAGCTGCGCGAGCTGCGCGCCCAGGCCGAGAGCTCCGCCGCCCAGGCGGAGGCCGCCGAGGAGATGAAGCGCGCCGCCGCCCGCGTCGAGGCCGACCGCGCCCGCGCCCAGGCCGACGAGGAGATCGAGCGCCGCAAGCTCGAGCTCGACGCCGGCCTGGCCAAGGCCCGCGCCGAGAAGGCCCGCGAGTCCCAGGCCCTCCACGCTCGCCTGGAGGCCGAGGCCCGCAAGGTGAAGGCCGAATCTGATGCCCAGGCCGCCGAAGCCGAGGCCATGGCCAGCGAGCGGCAATGGGAGCTGCAGGCCAGCGCCGAACAGGCCCGCCTGGCTCGCGAGCGCGAGACCGGCCTCATCAAGATCGCCCACGAGGCCGAGGTCGCCCGCGAGCGCTCCAAGGCCGAGCGCGAGGCCGCCCTCGCCGCCGATGCCCTGGCCGCCGAGAAGGCCTCCCGCGCCCAGGAGCAGGCCCGCCAGGAGTCCGCCGCCAGGTCCGAGGTCCGCCGCCTCGAGCTGGAGCTGGCGCGCATGGAGGGCGAGCTCAAGGCCGCCCTCCTCGCCCGCCAGCGCGAGGTGGAGAACTCGATCAGCCTGGAGAAACTGCAGAGCGACTTCGTCAACCGCGCCCTGCCCGAGCTGGCCAAGTCCCTCTCCCAGCAGTTCGGCAAGGTCGAGATCATCGCCGGCGCCGGCGAAAACCCCTTCAACTTCCTGGTCCACGCCTTCGAGGGCGTGATGGAGATGGCCAAGAAGGGCGGGCTCAGCTCGGCGGTCGCCAATGCCGCCGGTGCGCTCGCCCAATCCCCGGCCCAGGTTCTCGCCTCCAACGGCAAGGGCGCGAAATAAAGCCGGATTTTAGGAGATGGCCCCGGAGCCCCCTCATTTCTGAAGCCCCCTGTTTGGGTGTATGATCAGCCCCGAGAGGGAAGACAAGGGCGGGTGCCACATGGCCTTCATCCCGTGGAGCGAGAAGCTGAGCGTGGGGGTCGCGGAGATCGACCGGGACCATCAGCAGCTGGTGGCGATCACCAACGAGCTCCACGCGGCTCTCAGGGAGGGCAAGGCGATGGCCGGGCTCGGGGCAATCTTCGCCAGGCTGGTCGACTACACCATCGCGCACTTTCGCCACGAGGAGCTGCTGATGCGCGAGCACGCCTATCCGGCTCAGGTGGACCACGTGCGCGAGCACTCTGCGCTCACTCGGAAGGTGCGCGAACTGCAGAACAAATATCAGGCCGGGACCGACGGGGCGATCACGCTCGAAGTGATGGAGTTCCTGCGCATCTGGCTGTCGACGCACATCCGCGAGACCGACGCCAAGTTCGGCAAGTACCTGAACACCCGCGGGCTCACTTAGCCGGTCCGGCCGGCGTTCGGCCGGCGGCAGCGGACCAGACCCCGAGCCTGAGCGATCCGGCCCCTCTCGCCGAGCGCGACGGGGGCCGCGCCGTCAGGGGGCGCGCTCGAGGCTAATCAGGGTTCGGGTGTCGCCGATCAGCTCGACCGGCACCGTCTTCTCCCGATAGCCGGGGGCGGTGGCCTGGACCCGGACCACGCCTTGCGAGAAGCCGGTAAAGATCGCCGGCGAGGGCTTCACCGTCGGCATCCCCACGATCTGCACGCTGGCTCCCGGCGGCGTGGTCTCGACGGTCAAGGCGATGGTCTTCTTGGCCACCCCCAGCTTGACCGCGTTCTCGGAGACCGGAAGCGGCGCCGGAGTGGCCTGCGCCGGCACCGGAGGACGCGGCGCCGGCGGAGCGGGCGGCGGAGGGGTGTGCTGCAGGTATTGGGGCGAAAGCTGCGGGGGCCGCGGAGCCGGGGCGAAGGAATTGGGCTGGGCGGCGGGAGGAAGCGGCCGCGGCGGCGGCTCGACGATCTTGGGCGCCGGCGTCAGCGGGACCTCGATCTCCACATCGGCGTCGCCGGCGACGTCGATCGAATCCTGCCGCGCGGTGAAGCCTTCCTTGGTGACCTTGATCAGGTGCGTGCCGGCGGAAACCCTGGGGATGCTCACCGGCGCGGTCCCCTGCGAGACCCCGTCGAGCTGCACCGTGGCCCCGGGCGGATCGCTGGAGATCTTCACCGTCGAGGCGGCCGCCGGCAGCGGGAGGGCCAGCAGCAGAATCGTCAGTCGGGTCGCTTTCATGCCGCGATGATAAGGGCCGGCCGGCGGCACCCGTCAATTTCCCGGCTCGCCGCGTCGACCCGCCGATCAGCCCTGGCAGAGGGGCGCGCCCTCGCAGCCGTCGAGAGTACCCGCCAGCAGCTGGCGCGCCGGTCCCTCGGACAGGGTCGGCAGCAGCTTCTCGCGGCTCAGGGTCAGCGCCGAGCACGCCGAGTCGGCGGCGGCCTTCCGCGTCAGCTTTCCCGACCGTACCAGCGTGTGCAGGTAGAGCAGGTGGGTCTGCAGCACGTCGGTGAGGTTGTAGGCGTGGACCTCTTCCAGCCGGCCCTGCTCGAGCAGCGCCTCGACGTCCCCGCCGCCGATCCCCGGCTTCCCCGGCAGGCCGTGGAACTTGCACAGCTCGTCGAAGTTGCCCGAGCCCCAGGCGTAGTTCACCAGCTCCTTCTGCAGGTCGCAGTGCCGTGCGCCGAACTTGTAGCGCGGGCTCTCCTCGCGCGCGTCGCGGGCGAAGTGCTCCGGCGCCGCCACTCGGCAGCGGCTGGCCCACAGCTCCATCAGCGGCAGGTCGAAGCCCTGGCTGTTGAAGCCGACGTAGGTGCGCCCCGAGACCAGCTTGAAGAACCGCTCCACGAACTGCTCGAGTGGCAAGTCGCCCAGCTTCCAGTAGCGCCACTCGGTGGCCCACAGCGGGCCGCCGGGGACCTTGCGCTCGGCCAAAAGCACCGCCGCCGCCACCGGCTCGTGGTAGGGCAACTTCTGGAAATCGCCGTGGTTTTCGGCGCGCTTCTTCTCCACCAGCTGGCGCAGCACCTCGGCCGGCGCGACCTCCTCGGCCAGCCCCAGCACCCGCCGCGCCAGCGCCAGGTGGCAGCGGGTCTCCAGGTCGAGGACGGCGACTTTCTCCAGCTCGCTCACAGGCCGATGGTAGCAGCCGGGGCTGACGCGCGCCGCCGCTGGCTTCTCCGCCAGATCCAGGCGCCCGCCAAGACGACGGCGGTGAATCCCGGAATCCAACCGGCTACGAGGAATAGGAGCGAATTTCGCGGCCCGAAGCCATGCGGGTCAAGATTTAGCACCAGTGCAAAGTGGAGCCACAGCCATAAGGCGCCGACGAGTAGCCAGGCCCAACCTCGGCGAAGTCGGCCCTTCGAGGCAGCGCGAGTGCCTAGGTAGAGCACCGGCGCGCCCATCCAGATGACGATGTTCTCGTTCAGATCGAAGTTGAAACGCCCGTAGATGAGTGCCTGCCATGGCACGAGCAGGTACGCGCACTGCGAGCCCAGCAGGAACGAAACGACTCGGTCGCAGGGAACACCCATGGAATCAAGTCTAGCGCTGCCCCGGCGAACCGGAACGGCCCCCAAGTCCCTTCCGACCCGGAGTCTCTAGACCCGGAACTGCTGGACGATCTCGGCGATCTGGCTCGACATGCTGTCCAGGCGCGAGGTGGCGGCGGTGACGCCCTGGATCTCGCTCAGGGTGTCCTGCATCGCCCGGTTCAGCTCGGTGACCGAGGAGGCGATCTGCTCGATGCCGGTGTTCTGCTGCTTGACCGCCGAGGCGATCTGGGTGGCGGCCTCAGCGGTCTTGGAGGCGATGGCCCCGATCTCCCGCAGGCTGTCGCCGCTGGCGCGCACCTTCTCCAGCGAGCCGCCCATGCTGCGGTTGCCCTCTTCGGTGATGGCCACCGTGCCGTGGATCGCTCCTTGGATCTCCTGGACGATGGTGGCCACCTGGCGGGCGCTGGCCAGCGACTGCTCGGCCAGCTTGCGCATCTCGGAGGCGACCACCGCGAAGCCCTTGCCCGACTCGCCGGCGCGGGCGGCTTCGATCGAGGCGTTGAGCGACAGCACGTGCGACTGGTCGGCCAGGTCGCGCACCGAGTCGATGATGTTGCCGATCATCTCCGCCCGCTGCCCGAGCTCGACGCTGCGGGCGGCGATGGCCTCGACCCGGCTGCGGATCTGCTCCAGGCCCTCCAGGCTCTGCTCGGCCGAGGTCTGGCCGGTGCGGCTGTAGACGTCGGCCTGGCGGGCGATGGCCAGCACCGACTCGGCGTTGCCGGCGGCCAGCGCCGAGGCCTGCTGCAGCTCGGCGGTGGTGGCGCTGGTCTGGGTCAGGCCGGCGGCCTGCTCCTGCAGCGCGCGCAGCTGGGTGTCGGTGAGCCGGTTCAGGGCCGCCGAGGCCCCGGTCAGCTCGCCGCTGGAGGACTGCAGGGTGGCGATGATCTGCCGCAGCTGCCCGACCATGGTCCCGAAGCTGGCCGCCAGCTCTCCCAGCTCGTCCTGCGACAGGACCTCGATGGTCGAGGTCAGATCTCCCTGGGCGGCCCGGCGGGCGGCCAAGGTCAGGCTCTGCAGCGGGCGGTTGGTCGAGCGCACCAGCCAGAAGGTGAGCGACATCGACGTCGCCATCGCCAGCCCCATGATCACCAGGCTCAGCAGCAGCGACGAGCGCGAGACCGTGCGCACCCGCTCGAAGGCCAGCTCGGCCTCGCGCCGGTGGTCGCCGGCCGCCTGGTCCAGCTCGGCCTTGAGGGCGGTGTAGCGCTGGGCCATCTCGGCCACCTTGCCGGCCAGCTCCTCGCTGTGCTCGCCCTGGGCCAGCCGGGCCGAGGTGGGCCGGGCCAGCGCGTAGTAGCTCTCGAAGGCCTCGATCAGCGCCGCGGCGTCTTTGGCGAAGGCCGGGTTGCTGCGCGCCGCCGCCGCCTGCTCGAGCAGCTGGTCGCGGATGGCGTCGGTCTTCTCCAGCTCCGCCGGATCCTCGGCGGCCACCGCGTCCTGCATGCCGCGCTGGATGGCCAGCGACTTCTCCTCCAGCTCGTGGGAGATCTCCCAGGCCGGGACGTCTCCCCGCTCCACCTGGTCCATCAGCTGCTGGGTGCGCTGGCCGGCGAAGTAGCTGACGAGGATGGCCAGCAGCAGGGCGAGCGCCGCCACCGCCGTGGGCAAAAGCATCTTCTGGCCGAACTTGAGCTTGCTCATCGGCAGGGAGGCCTCGCCGGCTAGGGCTTGATCTCGATGACCTTCACTCCGGCGGTCGAGGCAGTGGACGAGACGTAGCCGATGGCGCGCGGGGTGGCCTTGACGAAGGCCAGCACCTCCTCGTCCGAGGCCTTCTCCACCGGCGGCACCTCGCGCCCGGCGAAGATCTGCTGGTTCCAGTAGGAGCGCACCGCCGACAGCGACTTGCCGTGGACCTCGGTCGAGAAGGCCTCGCGCACCTTGGAGGTGGGCAGGTGATCGACCACCACCGCCGCCTCGCCCGAGGGCCAGCGGGTGATCTTCTTGAGGAACATCCTCGAGAGCTGCTCGCGGGTCAGCGAGTCGGCGGGGGCCGCGGGGTGGGCCACCACCTTGAAGGCGCTCGCCTCGGCCAGGAGTGATGCGGGGGCCAAGAGCAGCACGGTGGCTGCCACCAGAGAGGTCAGTCTCATGAGAGTCCTAGTAGCTGAACTGAGTCCCGACGACAAACATTTGCGTCCGCGTGGGGACCGTCCGATCGGCCTCGGGGACGAAGGGGAAGGCGAAGCGGTTGCCGTAGACGTTGTGGTAGGACAGCTTCACCACAAAGTCCGGTGAAAACCAGTAGTTGAGCCCCAGGCCCAGCTCGCGGTGCAGCATCAGCGGGTCGTCGGGAACCCCTTCCAGCGTGACCCTGGTCAGCTCGGCGCGCGCGGCCAGCTGCAGCTGCCAGAGGAAGCGGTAGGAGACCTCGAAGTAGCCCGACAGCTGCGACTCGTCGGTGCCTTCGAAGGTGTGGAAGGCCTCCAGGCAGGTGGAGAACTTCTCGGTCTCGTAGTGCAGCGACAGTCCGCCGGTGGTCAGCGGGATCGCTCCGCCGTCCTCGGGCGTCAGCTGGGTGCGGAAGGCGCTCAGCCGCAAGCTGAAGCCCTCGAGCGGGGTCAGCAGCGCCAGCCGCCCGCCCAACAGCTCGCGACCCTCGATGTTCTCGAAGAGCACCACCCCTTCCCCCTCCAGCTTGGCGAAGGGCTCGAAGCGGGACATGGTCACCCCGCCGCCGTAGACGTCGTAGCTCAGGCCCCAGCCGCTCTCCCGCTGCCAGCTCCCCTGGGCGCCGGCGCCGACGTAGGCCTCGGCCGAGGTCAGCCCCGGCCCATAGATCGACTGGGGCAGGAAGAAGAAGGCGTGGGTGGTGCCCACCTCGCGCGTCTCGTTGAACAGCCCCAGCGGCTGGCGGATCTTGCCGGCGCGGAAGCGCAGCATGTCGTTGAAGCGCCACTCGACGAACGCGAAGTCGATCGTCGCCTCACTGTGCCCCTCGCGGTTGTGCCAATAGGCCATGGAGGAGATCACCACGTTCTCGACCGGCCGAGCAGTCAGCTGCAGCGCCAGGGCGTAGTTGTCGTACTCGCCCCGCGGCGTCCCCAGGATGTAGTCGCTCCCGCGGGTGACGGCGTAGCCCCACTCGCCGAAGGTGTTGAGGGTGAGCCTGTTCTCCACCAGCTCGATGGCGGACGCCGGCGCGGCGACCCCCAGGAGCGCGAAGGCGGCCAGCGTCAGGACGAGCCTCATCGGATCTCCGTTTCACCACGCCGCAGGGGGCAAGTCCCGCGACGAGAGGAATGCGACGAGTTTCAGCGCCCCTCCTCGAAGTTAACTATGTCACATTTGTGAGTCGCACGCCCAGTGACGGTCGGTGCGGGCGCCGAGGGCGGAGGTGCCCCGAGCGCCGTGTTTGGCGCGGCGCGGCAGGGACTGCTAGAGCGCCTCCGGCCCGCGCTCGCCGGTGCGGATCCGGACCACCTCGTCGACCGGGAGCACGAAGATCTTGCCGTCGCCGATCTTGCCGGTGCGGGCGGCGCGCTCGATGGCCTCGACCACCTTGTGCACCAGCTCGTCGGCGATCACCACCTCCACCTTGACCTTGGGGAGGAAGTCGACCACGTACTCGGCGCCGCGGTAGAGCTCGGTGTGGCCCTTCTGCCGGCCGAAGCCCTTGACCTCGAGGGCGGTGAGGCCCTGCACCCCGACCTCGGCCAGCGCCTCTTTGACGTCGTCGAGCTTGAACGGCTTGATGATCGCCTCGACCTTCTTCATTGGATCCTCCGAGCTTCGCGTGGTTTCGCCGGTTGGCCCGCGGGCCCCAGGTCCTTGGGAGGATAAGCCGGCGATGCGGCGTGTGCACCGATCGCTTGAACGGCAGCGGCCGATCAGTCGGCGGCGCGGGCCTCGACCCGCTCGATGGGCCGAGCCGACAGCCGCCAGAACCGCCCCAGCAGCGCCAGGCCCACCGCGGTCAAGCCGGCGCACAGGCCCCACCACAGCCCGACCACGCCCAGCCCGCCGCGGAATCCGAGGAACAGCGCGACGGGCAGGCCGATCAGGTAGTGGCCGACCAGGTTGGCGAGGAAGGGGAAGCGGGTGTCGCCGGCGCCGCGCAGCACCCCGGCGCCGATGGCCTGGGTGCCGTCGGAGAGCTGGAAGAAGGCGGCCACGGCGATCAGCGGCACGGCGGCGGCCACCACCTCCGGCCGGTTGGAGAGCAGCGACGCCAGCGGGGAGGGAAAGAGCAGGAAGCTCAGCGCTCCCAGCGACATGAAGGCGGCGCCGGCGCCGAAGGCGGTCAGCCCGCCGCGGCGAGTGGCCACCGGGTCCTGGGCTCCGATCGCCCGACCGACCCGCACCGCGCCCGCGGCCCCGATTCCCAGCGACACAGTGAAGGTGAAGCTGGCCAGGGTGAGCGCGATCTGGTGCGAGGCCAGCGACTGGGTGCCCAGCCGCCCGGAGAGGAATGCCACCAGGGCGAAGACCCCGACCTCGGCTCCCATCTGCAGGCCGATGGGCAGGCCGATCCTGAGCGCCAGCTTGAGGTCCGCAGACCGGGGGCGGATCGAGACCGGCCCGGCGTCGCCGGCGGGGAGCTTGCCGACCGCCAGGGCGGCGATTCCCAGCTGCAGCAAAGTGGTCAGCGTAGTGGCGATGGCCGCGCCGCTGGCTCCGATCGCTGGCGTCCGGCGCAGCGGCCCGGTCCACTCCGGGAGCGAGGCGCCGCCGAAGACCAGCAGCAATCCGGCCGCCAGATTCGCCAGGTTTCCCAGCACGATGCCCCACACCATCGGCCGGGTGACCCCCAGCGCCTGCAGGTGGGAGCGGGTGGCGACGAAGGCCAGCAGCGGGATGACGCCGGTGGCCCGCCACAGGGCAAAGGGTCGGGCCTGGGCGGCGATTGCCGGAGCGATGCCCAGCGGCTCGAACAGCGGGGCCGCCACCGCCACCGGGATCATCAGCAGCGCCCCCAGCCCGAGGGAGAGCCAGATTCCCTGCCAGAACAGCCGGCGCGCCCGGCCAGGAGCGCCGGCCCCCAGCGCCTGAGTGACCAGGGGATCCAGGCCCATCATGATCCCCATCCCCACCACGGTGATCACCATGAAGAGCGAGTGGGCCAGCCCCACGCCGCCCAGGGCCTCGGCTCCCAGCCGGCCGACCACGGCGGTGTCCACGAAGCTCATCAGCTGGCTGCCGGCATAGATGGCGGCCAGCGGGGCGGCCAGCTTGACGAGCTCCTTGAGCTCGGCGGCGATGGGGTTCTTGGCTGGCATGGGGCGCGAACCATAACAGCGGCCGGCCCAGGCGCCATCGCCAATATTGCCAAGTCGCCATCGCTCGGCCGGGGCGTAAGATGACGCCCGTGCGCGCCTCCCTGGTCCGCAAACTCGTCCTGGCCTACCTCGTCCCGACGCTGGCGCTGCTGATCTTCACGCCGCTGCTCGGGTACGCGGTGGCCCGCCGCGCGCTCGAGGCCGAGGTCGGCCAGCGATTGGTCGGCAGCGCGGGCGCCGCGGCCTCCTCGCTGCGCGGCGAGCTGCTGGTGGCGCTCCAGCCCGGCGACGAGTCGAGCCGCACCTACCGCAACTCCCTGTCGCGCCTGGATTCTTTGCGCGCCGCGGCCAAGGTCGAGCGGCTCTACTCCTTCGATCGGAAGCGCCAGCTGCTGGTGGGCACCGGGCAGGTGCCGCCCATCGGCTCGCCGCTGCCGGAGCTGGAGCGGGACCGGGCCGAGGTCGAGCGCGCGCTGGCGGGCGAGGCGACCGCCTCGGCGGTGACCTTCAAGGGCCTGGACGGGCGGACCTACAAGTCCGGCTACGCCCCGGTGCTCGACGCCGACGGCAAGGTGGTGGCGGTGGTGGGGGCCGACGCCTCGGCCGAGTTCTTCGACGCGCTGCGCGAGCTGGGCACCTCGATGGTGGTGCTGGCGCTGTTCTTCGGCGGGCTGGGGCTGGCGCTGTTCTGGGCGGTGGGCAGCCGCTGGCTGGTGCGACCGCTGCGCGAGCTGCTGGGATCGGTCGAGCGGATCGGCCGCGGCGATTTGGCCTCGACGGTGCCGGCGGTCGGAAAGGACGAGCTGGGGGCGCTGGCGGCGGGGATGGAGCAGATGCGCGGCAAGCTGCTCGACCGCGAGCGCGAGCTGCAGATGATGCTGGCCGGCATCGCCCACGAGGTGCGCAATCCGCTGGGAGGCATCGAGCTGTTCGCCGGCCTGTTGGCGGAGGACCTGGCCGGGGACGCGGAGAAGCTGGGGCACGTGAGGAAGGTGCAGCGGGAGCTGGGGCACCTCAAGCGCGTGGTCGAGGACTTCCTGGGCTACGCCCGAGAGCAGAAGCTGGAGAAGGAGCCGGTGCAGTCGCGGGCGCTGCTGGCCGAGCTGGCGGAGCTGGCCCAGGCCGACGCCGAGGCGCGCTCGGTCAAGCTCGAGGTCCTGGGCGAGGACTTCTCTTTCCAGGCCGATGTCGGCTCGCTGCGGCGGGCGCTGCTCAACCTGGTGCGCAACGCCATCCAGGCCTCGCCGCAGGGCGGGAATGTGCGGCTGGAAGCAAGGCGGCAGGGCGAGCGGGTGGTGCTGCGGGTCGCCGACGAGGGACCGGGGATCAAGCCCGAGGAGCGGGCGCGGCTGTTCACCCCGTTCCACACCACCAAGGAGAAGGGGCTGGGGCTCGGGTTGGCGCTGGTGCGGCGCATCGCCGAGGCCCACGGCGGGGTGGCGCGGCTGGCGGAGTCGGAGAGGGGCGCCACCTTCGAGATCGAGCTGCCGGCGGGGTAGGCAGCCATCGACTCACTCGTAATGAGTCCACATCCGCAGCACCTTCACGATGCGATCCTCGTCGAGGATCTGGTACACGAGCCGGTGCTGGATGTTGATGCGACGCGAATAGGCGCCCGCCAGGTCACCGACGAGCTTCTCGAATGGGGGCGGATTCTGCCGGGGATCCCTGGCAAGCACGGCAAGCAGTTGTTCGGCCTTGGGCCTCAACTCGCCCTGGGCGATCTTCTTTGCGTCCTTCTGCGCTTGCGTGGTGAAGACCAGCTTCCAGGGGCGGCGAGCTACCATCCCGGGCGGTCCGAGCATTTCTTGGGAGAAGTGCGCATTCCGCGGCGGATGGACTCCCGCATTCCGGGGATCGAAAGCAGGTAGACCGTCTCCTGGATCGCGCGCCAATCATCCTCAGAGATCAGGACGCCGGAGGAGCGCTTGCCCAGGATCTGAACTGGCTCGTGGCTCTGTGCCACCTCATCAAGGAGCTTGTATAGCCGGGCACGGGCAGATGTAGCGGAGATGGCGACCATGTAAAGCAACGTACGGCTTCGCGTACGCTCCGTCAATCCGTCGGGATGGTAGCCGTATCTTTCTTCGCTTCCGAGCCTGCCAGCAGCTTTCGTCCCTGCACTCGCCCGGTTACCTCCGAGCCGAGCGCTCGCTCCCTCGTCATCCGCAATCCGCTATGCTGTCGCGCATGTCACGAGTCCTGGTCATCGACGACAACGACACCATGCGCGAGGGGATGGCGATCTCCATCCGCAAGATGGGCCACGAGATCGCCGCCTGCGCCGGCGGGGCCGAGGGGATCGCCGCCTTCCAGAAGCAGCGCTTCGACTTCGTGATCACCGACCTGAAGATGGCCCCGGTCGACGGGCTGGAGGTGGTCAAGAAGGTCCGCGAGCTCGACGCCGAGGCGGTGATCCTGGTGGTCACCGCCCACGGGACGATCGAGGTGGCGGTGGAGGCGATGAAGCGCGGCGCCTTCGACTTCATCACCAAGCCCTTCCCGCCCGAGGTGCTGCGGGCCAAGGTCGAGCAGGGGCTGTCGATGGTCGGGATCCGCCGCGAGCTCGGCCGCCTGCAGGCCCACAACGAGGTGCTGCAGCAGGAGACCAAGGGCGCCCTGGGGAACATCGTCGGCAGCTCCGAGCCGGTGCAGCGGCTGTTGTCGGCCCTCAAGAAGGTCGCCGCCGCCGACGCCAGCGTCCTGGTCACCGGCGAATCGGGCACCGGCAAGGAGCTGGTGGCCCGCGCCGTCCACGACCTCTCCGAGCGCAAGTCCGGGCCCTTCGTGGCGGTCCACTGCGCCGCTCTCACCGAGACCCTGCTCGAGAGCGAGCTCTTCGGCCACGAGCGCGGCGCCTTCACCGGCGCCATCAAGCGCAAGCTCGGCCGCTTCGAGCTGGCCGACAGGGGCACCCTGTTCCTCGACGAGATCGGCGAGATCAGCCCGTCGATCCAGGCCAAGCTGTTGCGGGTCCTGCAGCAGAAGGAGTTCCAGCGGGTCGGCGGCGAGGAGACCATCAAGGTCGACGTCCGGGTGGTCAGCGCCACCAACCGCGATCTGAAGGCCGAGGTGGAGAAGGGCACCTTCCGCGAGGATCTCTTCTACCGGCTGCACATCGTCCCGCTGCACCTGCCGGCACTGCGCGAGCGCCCCAAGGACGTCATCGAGCTGGCCGAGCACTTCATCCGCAAGCACGCCCCGCGGGTCAACCGCAAGGTCCGCGGCCTGAGCGAGGAGGCGAAGCGGGCGCTGGAGAGCTACGCCTGGCCGGGCAACGTCCGCGAGCTGGAGAACGCCATCGAGCAGGCGCTGGTCTTCTGCGAGGGCGAGGAGATCACCGCCGCCGACCTGCCGGCCTTCGTCGCCAAGGGCCGCGCCGCCGACGTGCTCTCGCTGCCCACCGACAACAAGCCGCTGCCCGACATCCTCGAGGAGCTGGAGCGTCAGCTCATCGTCCGCGCCTACGAGAAGGCCCGCGGGGTCAAGACCGAGACCGCCCGGCTGCTGGGCATCAAGACGAGCGGCCTGTACTACAAGCTGGAGAAGTACGGCCTGATCAAGCCCGGCGAGCGCTCCGAAAAGCCCGAGGGCTCCGACGACTCCGGCGCCGGCGCGCCCCCGGCCTAGGACCGCGGATTGTCTGCGCCTCCCTCCTCAGTTTTCCGTGGGTTGCCTCGCCATTTCCCCGCGCGCCCGAACTGTCGAGGATTGCGGGCTCGTTTTATCAAGTGAATTCGGGAGCTTGTGGGCGTTGGCTCCGGCCGCTCGAAGGGCGCCAGTCGGGCACGCGGCTTGCTTTTCTGCTGGCTGTCATGTGGAAAGCCCTCGCCATCGCACTGGTCTTTGCCCTCGGGGGGAACGCCTGGGCGGCCAACCTCGCTCAGCTGCGCGGCGAGGTGGTCCAGTCCGACGCCCGGCTGCGCGCCACGCGCGCCGACCGCCGGCAGCTGGAGTCCGAGCTGGGTTCGCTGGCGGCGAAGATCGAGGCCCTCAAGTCGGAGAAGTCGGGGGCGCTGTTCAAGAACGCCGAGCTGGAGTCGCTGCTGCAGCGGTCGCAGGCGCTCTCTAGCCGGCTCAGCGAGCTGCTCAGCGCCGAGCGGAGCGCCGAGCAGGGCCTGCGCGACGGCCAGGGGAGCCTGGTCGTCGGGCTGGACGAGGAGATCGGCTCGCTGCGCCAGGCCTGGGACAAGGCCCGCTCCCGCGACGAGCGCCAGCAGCTGCTGCCGCGGATCAAGGCGCTGCGCGCCGAGCGCGAGTCGCTGCGCGGCCAGATGCCGGCCTCGCTGTTGCCGCAGGTCTCCAGCCGTCCCAGCGACGATCCCGAGGAGCTGGCCGAGCGCGCCGACGCGCTGCTCGACTCCGAGGACAAGCTGCGCCGCGAGGAGAAGGCCCTGGCCGCCCGAGTCCAGGAGCTCAAGCGCGAGCGCGAGCTGGAGCGGCGCATGGACGAGTTCCTGGGCGAGCAGTCGCTGTTCGACGAGCACGACCGGCGCATCGCAACTTCGCGCACCGCGCATGCCTTCGCCGCGGCCCCGGCCGCCGACAGTGCCTCCGATCCGGCGGCCAAGACCGCGGGCGGGCCCTCGACCACCGGTGACGGCCAGCAGCCCAGCCTCAATGTCGGCGGCGGCAACTCCGCGCCCCCGGGAGGCGGGACCGGCGGCACCCTGTCCGGCGGCACCGGCGGAACGACGGGAACCATCGGCGGGGCTCCCAACGCCCCTGCCGGCGGCGGCAGCGCTCCCTCCGGCGGCGAGCTGGTGCGCAGCGGCGTAACCCGCATGCCGCCGCAGATCGCCGGCAAGCTGTCGGCCTACTCCGACGACGAGACGCTCGAGGAGCTCGAGGCCCGCCAGGCGCAGCTGCGCAAGCTCGCCGATCAGCTGCACACCCGCGCCCTCGAGGCCGAGCGCCAGGCGCGCGAGCTGCGCTGAGCGCCTCCCCGCGAGCCCCCGAGATGGACGCCGGCGCACCGGGGCGCCTAACATCTTCGCGCTTCCCGACCGATTGTTTCGAGGCGCATGCGTCGCTGGGCCGCGCTCCTGACGGTATTCGGCTGGTGGGCGACGGCCCAGGCCGCGCCCGTCGGGCTCAACCTCGCCCTCGCTCCGGGGGTCGACACCCAGCCGCTGCGGATCATGGGGGAGAACAGCCAGCCCGACGGCTTTCTCTCGGCCACCGCCAGCGCCCGCGCCCGGCTCTCGCTCGGCGAAGGGGAGGCGCTTCAGCTCAAGTACGAGCTGGGCCTCAAGAAGTTCCTGCGCGAGGGCTCGATGGACCTGGCGGTCCAGCTGCTCGACGTCGCCTGGCTGAGGCAGTGGCGCGGTTGGCTGCTGGGGGCGGACGCGTCGGGGAAGCTGCGGCTGTCGCGGGGCGACAACCGGGACTACTTCGACGGCAGCGCCGCGCTCTTCGCCGAGCTCTCCCCGTGGCAGGGCGTGGCGGCGAGGGTCTTGGCCGGGGCGCGAAAATTCTTCTACCCGCTCGACGATCGATACACCTCCTCCGGCCCAACGGTGGGGCTCGAGCTGCGCTGGTCGCCGACCCGGCGCCTGACGCTGTCGGCCTCGGGGCAGGGGGCGCTGGCCTTCTTCGAGGGCTTCGCCCGTCAGACCGACGGCACCGACTCCGACCAGCCGCGGCGCGACCAGAGCCTGTTCGGCAACCTCAACCTGGGCTACCGCGGACCGGTGGCGCTCCAGGCCGGCTACCAGCTGCTGCTGGTGCGCTCCAACAGCTTCGGCGAGAGCAGCCAGCGCCACCGATTGCTGGCGGCCATCTCCGGGCAGCTGCCGCTGGGGATCTTCGCCATGCTTCAGGCCGCCTATCAGTTCATCAACTATCCCGACGGGATCTTCATCAATCAGGATCTGCTGCTGCTCGACGACGAGTCGCAGAGCAGCGTGGTGGCCAAGCTGGCCCTGCCGGTCACCCGGGCGATTGATCTCGAGGTGAAGTACGGCCTGTACTGGATTTCGCTGCCCCCGCACTCGCCCGACGTGGCGGCGACGCTGATGACCTACCTGCGCCAGATGGGAACCTTCGGTCTGGCGGCGCGCTGGTAGCCGAAATTCAGCTCAGCGGCGGATGCTGGCGCCGGTAGAGCTCCATGTAGGTCTCGAACTCGGGCGAGCCGACGCGCATCAGCAGCATCCGGACGCTGATCGGCCGGGCGCCGTTGGCCACGGTGACCACGCGCTCCTCACCGTGCATCAGCCGCAGGCTGCCGCTGGCCTTTTCCAGGTCGGGCAGGGACAGCTTGAGCCCCACCTCGTAGCCGTCGCCAGCGCGCTCGGGGAAGAGCTCGAGCTGCAGCCGGCTGCGCTCGGGGTGGGCGGGCTCGACCAGGCGCATCGACAGCCTGGTGCCCTCCTCGCCCAGCAGCTTGGGACGGGCGATGAGCCGGCCCTGGTCCTCGATCTCCAGCGCCAGGTAGAGAGGCTCGCCGCGGGCCTGGCTGTCTCCAATCCCCAGGAGCGTCGCGACGGCGCCGGCGATCAGCAGGACGGCCACGGCCAGGATGGTGCGCTTCATGGTCTTCCCTCCAGCCGATCGGACGTCTGCTCTGGACGGCTCAGCGTGATGTCAGCAAGGTCCGCGCCAGCCGGATCTCGACCACGGATCGGGCGGTTGCGGGCTTTCGGCGCGGCGAAAGTGCCAGGCTGCCATGGCTGGCGGGCCACAGCATGACAACTTGTCACGCGCGCCGCAGCGCCCGTAGGCTGGCAGCGCCTTTCTCTCAAGAGGGCGCCCGCCGCGCCCTGGACCGAGGAGACGCAATGGCGACCGATTGCCTGTTCTGCAAGATCATCGCGGGCCAGATCCCGTCGAAGAAGGTCTACGAGGACGCCCAGGTCTACGCCTTCGAGGACATCCACCCCCAGGCCCCGACCCACGTGCTGGTGCTGCCGCGCAGGCACATCCCCACCACCAGCGACATCAAGGCCGAGGACGAGACGCTGGTCGGGCACCTGACCACCGTCGCCGCCAAGATCGCCAAGGACCGCGGCCACGCCGACAGCGGTTTCCGGATGGTCTTCAACACCAACCGCGACGCCGGGCAGAGCGTCTTCCACATCCACCTGCACCTGTTGGGCGGGCGCCCGATGGAGTGGCCTCCGGGATAGCATGCGTCGGCTCATCCCCGCGCTGGCGCTGCTGGGATCGCTCGCCCTCCACGGCGGGCTGCTGGCGGCGATTTCCTCTCTCTCGCCTACGCGCAGCGAGCCGGTCGAGATCGCCAGCGCCAAGGTCGAGATCGGGATCGTCTCCATCGTCTCATCGGCGCCGGGGTCGTCCGCGGCGGGTCCTTCCAGCTCGACCGCCAAGCACTCGGCTCCGAGCGCCCCGCATCCTGCGCAGCCAGCGCCTCCGCCCGCGCCGGCGATCTACCAGTCGGCGCCGCCCGCCATCGCCTCGGGTCCATCCATTGCCTCGCCGCAGGGCGAGCTGGCGGTCCCGTCCGTTCCAGGGACCGGCGAGGCGGCAGCCGCGGGCTTGGCCCAGGGAAATGGAGAGGGAACCGGGAGCGAAGGGGCCAGCGCAGCGGTCGGTGGCGCTGGCAAGGAAGGGGCCGGAAGCGGGGCTGCCGGAGGCGGCGACGCGGCCCTGGCCGAGATCTCCAGGAAGCTCGCCGAGAGCGCTGCCCGCTGCTATCCGCGCCAGGCCAGGAGGTTGCGCGCCGAGGGAACCGCCCGCATTCGCTTCTGCATCGACGAGCGGGGCGAGCCGAAAGAGGCGCAGGTGGTGGAGAGCTCGGGGATCGCGCTGCTCGACGAGGCGGCGCTGGGGTGCGTCCTCTCCGGAGCGGCGCCGCTGCCGCGGGTCCCCGACTGCCTCGCCGTGCCGGTGAACTTCACGATCGGCCGCTGACCGGGGCGAAGAACGGCCCTTCTCCGGCCGGCCCTTTCACCTCGAGCATGGTGGCGCGGTAGAGCGAGGTGAGCACCTCGCGGCGCAGGACCTCGCGGGCCTCGCCCTGGAGCACGGTCTCCCCCGCCCGCAGCAGGACCACTTGATCGGCCCAGGCCACCGCCAGGTTCGGGTCGTGGAGCACCGCCATCACGCACATCCCGCCTTCGGCCAGCGCCCGGGCGTGCTCCAGCAGCTGCGCCTGATGGCCCAGGTCGAGGAAGGCGGTGGGCTCGTCGAGCAGCAGGATCTTCGGCTGCTGCGCCAGCGCGCGGGCCACGAAGATCCGCCGTCGCTCTCCTCCCGAGAGCTGGTCGATCGGACGGTCGGCCAGCGCCAGCGCGTCGACGGCCCGGAGCGCCTCTTCGGCGATCTCGCGGTCGTGCTTCCCCTCCAGCCCCAAGCCTCCGAGGTGCGGTGAGCGGCCCATCAGCACCAGCTCCAGCGCGGTGAACGGCACGTCGGAGATCGGATCCTGCGGGACCAGCGCCACCCTCCGGGCGATCTCGCGCCGGGACAGCTGGCGCAGATCGTCGCCCAGCAGCTGGACCGTTCCGGTCCACTCGCCCAGGCCCATCAACGCCCGCAGCAGGGTGCTCTTGCCGGCTCCGTTGGGCCCGAGCAGGGCGGTGAGCGTTCCGGGGCGGGCCCGCAGCGAGACCCGGCGCAGCACTTCGCGCTCGCCGTAGCGGCAGCCGAGGCCCTCCCCGAGGACCGCGGGAGCAGAGGTCGTAGGAAGCGGCGTCGAAGACATTGCTGGCAAGCCGGTTCAGCGCGGGAGGTTGAGCGCCTTGCGCCTCTGCTGCAGCTCCTTGTTGTACTTGCGCAGCGACTCCCCGAGCTTCGCGAAGTCGGCGGGATCGTCGATGGCGTGGTCGAACTGGGCCGCGATCTCGCCCTGGCGCTTCTGGCACAGCAGGCCAATCCGCTCGCACGAGGTGAGCGAGGTCATCCGCTCGAGCAGGCGCTTGTTCTCGTTGTGGAGCCGGACCAGGGCATCGCGCTTCTTGGCCGCCTCTTTGCTGAGCGGCCGCCGGGGCTTTTCCGTCTCCTGCGCCGGTTGAGCTACCGGCAGCGGGACCGGCGCGGCGTCGGGGTTGCCATTGGCCGTCGGCGTCGGGGTCGCCGGGGCATCAGCGGGCGCTTCCACCGGCTTGTCGGCCGGCTTCGCGGCTGTCTCGGGAGCCTCGGGTGCCTTGGGCGCGGCGGTTTGGTCGGATTGCGCGGCCCTGGTCTCGACGGGGGCGAGCTTCGACGGCGCCGGTTCCCAGGGGCGAATGACGAAGAGCGCCGCCGCCGTCGCCGCCAGCGCCAGGCTGGCCACGACGAGCGGCACGCGGCTCCTGCCGGAGCGGAGAACGGTCGGCGGGTCCTGGTCCACCGCTTCGACCGTGGGATTGAACGCTCCCGGTGCAAAGGGATCCGGGAGGGCGGCCGGCGGCGGGGCGGCCGGCGGCTCGGGCTCCGCCGAGGAGGCTGGCGCCGGCGGTTGGGCCGCGGGAGCGCCATTGACCTGCTGCTGCCAGGCGCCGGCGTCGAAGCGGCCCACCGTCGCGCTGTCGGGGTGCGATTCGCCCTCTTGGTCGGAGGCGAACTGCTCCAGCTCCGACGCCGGGGGCTCCACCGCAGCCGCCCTCAGCAGCGTGGACAGCGCTCGGCGCTCCGATTCGAACTCGAGCGCGAACTGCCGCCGCGCGAACTCGCCCAGCTTCTCGGAGTTGATCAGCGGATCGAGCGCGCGCATGGCCGGATTGAGGTCGGCCAGCATCTCCTCGGCGCTGGCGTAGCGATCGGCGGGATTGGGGGCCAGGGCGTGCGAAACCGCGGAGCAGATCGTGGACGGCAGGTCGGGGCGAAGCCCGGCCAGCTCGGGCAGGCGCGGGTTGGCCACCGAGCGCAGCACGTCGCCGGCGGGCACGCCGTCGAAGGGGTTGCGCCCCGCCAGCAGCTCCCACAGGCAGATTCCGGCCGAGTACAGGTCGCTGCGCCGATCGACCGGCTCGCCGCGGGCCTGCTCCGGGGCCATGTAGAAGAACTTGCCGGCCACCGCGTCCTGCGGCCCGCGGCCGAGAGTGAGCGCGCTCTTGGCCAGCCCGAAGTCGATGACCTTCACCTCGCCGCGGTACGAGATCAGGATGTTCTGAGGGGAGATGTCGCGGTGCACCAGCCGAAGCTCCCGCCCGCTGTCGTCCCGGCGGCGGTGGGCGTGGCCGATGGCGTCCAGCACTCGGGTGATGGCGAACAGGGTCAGCGCGGTCGGGAACAGCTCTCCCTGCTCCCTGAGCCGCTTGGAGAGCTTGCCCAGGTCCTTGCCGTCCACGTACTCCATCGCGATGAAGTACTCCTCGCCCACCACCCCGACGTCGAAGACCTGGGCGATGGAGCCGTGGTTGAGCATCACCACCAGCCGCGCCTCGTCGATCAGGCGCTGGGCGAAGTCGTTCTCCTGCGACAGCTCGGGGCGCAGCTTCTTGATGACCACCAGCTCCGCGGAGTTCGAGCTGTTGGGCCGCGCCAGGTAGACCTCGCCCATCCCGCCGGCGCCCAGGGGAGAGAGGAGGGTGTAGCGCCCAAAGCGGGTCGGGGCGAAGGGTCGCAGTCCTCGAGAGGGTTGGGCCATGGAGCGGATCTGGTTCGAGAGCGAGCCCCGGCGCTGTGATCCTTGCACGGTCGGGGTCCGTGGCTCGCGCGGACCACTCTAGCAGACCGAGCGCGCGCCGAGGCACCCAACTGGCCCGCTCGTCCTACTGGCAGGCGCCGAGGGGGCCGGAGGCAAGCGCGGCACAGCGGGTCCCTTCGCCGCAGGCGCGGCCTCGGGCGCCGGCGGGATCGCACAGCTGGCGGCAGGCGGCGCTGCGCGCCGTGCCCACGCAGATCTCGCCCGGAGCGCAGTCGGTGATGAAGTTGCAGGCGGCGCCCACCGGCCGGCTTCCGGCGGGCAGGCAGGAGCCGCCGGCGCCGGAGGGGTAGCAGGCGGCTGCCAGGTCGTTGCAGTCCTGGGCCAGCGGATCGCACGACTCGGCCGGGGTGCAGACCTCGGGGTTGGGATCACCGGCGATGGTGATCAGGCACAGCTGGGGCGTGCGCGACTGGGGGCAGTCCTCGTCGCGGTGGCACAGCGACCGGCACAGCGCCGGGCTCGACGGCCCCATCCGCGCGCAGAAGAAGCCGGCGGCGCAGTCGCCGTCGCCATTGCACGAGGCGAGGTCGCCCCCGGTCCCGGCCGGCGCGCACCCGGGCTCTCCCTGCAGACCGGAGAAGGTGCACTTCTGCCCCGAGCGGCAGCCCGACTGCGGCAGCAGGGTGCAGGCAACCGGAGTCACGCCGACCGTGGTCGGGTGGGCGGTCTCGGTGTCGGTCGACGACCGGCCGCAGCCGGCCGCCAGCGCCAGTCCCAGCGCCCACCACCGCCCCGCGGACATCTCCCCCTCCCCCCGGTTCCCCCCGATGCCTCGCCTTGCCTGAAGAGCATGGCGACTGGACAGGACGCCGCGCCAGCGCCCGGCCGCGAGCTGTCGCGAGTGGCACCGCGGCTGCTCGGTCCCTCGATTTCGGCGCCGCGCGCCTCCGCTTGGGACCGAGGGCTGGGCTAGACGCCGGGCATGGTGTGGACGTCCGAGTCCTCCTCGAGGACCTCGAACACCGGCACCTTCTGCCGCTTGCCCTTGAGCTCGCGCTCGCCCAGCGGGGCCACGTCGAAGCGGGTGCCGATGGCGGTCAGGGTCTTGCCGGTGATCAGCACCTGGCCGGGGCTGGCCGAGGCCTGCAGCCGGGCGGCGATGTTCACCTCGTCGCCCAGCGCGGTGTACTCGATGCGCGCCTCCGAGCCCAGGGTGCCGGCCAGCACCCGCCCGGTGTTGAGCCCGACTTTGATCCCGCACCGCTCGTCGAGCGGGCGCTTCATCATCATCTCCACGAACTCGCGCCGGCAGGCCAGCGCGCAGCGCACCGCCCGGGCGGCGTCGTCGGGGCGGGTGTAGGGGGCGCCGAAGATGGCCATCACCGCGTCGCCGATGAACTTGTCCACCGTGCCGTCGAAGCTGAACACGATGCGGGTCATGCGCGCGTAGTACTCGTTGAGCATGTCCACCACGCGCTCGGGGGGCAGTCGCTCGGTCAGCGGAGTGAAGCCGGAGATGTCGGCGAACATCACCGTCACCGTCTTGGCCTCCATCCCCTGGCCGGCGACGGCGCCGCCCTGGGCGTCGGCCAGCACCCGCTCGACGATGGCCGGGGCGTGGAAGCGTTCCAGCACCTTGCGCATCCGCTCCTCGGCCAGGGCCTTCTCCTTGAGCCGCCAGGTCTCGACGCCGCTGCCGGCCATGTGGGCGATGGCCCCCACCACGTCCACCAGCCGGGTCGCCGGCAGGCTCTCGGTGGCCTTGCGGTTGAGGTAGACCACCCCCAGCAGCTCCTCGCCCTTGGTCATCGGGGCGCAGATCACCTGGTCCAGGTCGTAGAGCAGCACCGACTCGCGGCTCTTGAAGCGGGAGTCGCTCTTGGCCCCCATCACCGCCAGGGCCAGCTTCTTGCGCACCACCTCGTTGACGATGGCGTCGCTGACCGGGACCTCGCCGCTGGCCAGCTCCGACTTGTGGCGCACCGCCGCCGGGACCAGCTTGCCCTGGGGATCGCGCAGCAGCACCACTCCGGTGGAGGCCTGGGCCACGTCCACGGTCAGGTCGATCACTTCCTGCAGGAACTGCCCGAGGTTGCAGGCGCTGCTGAGCTTCTCGCTGACCTTGACCAGCAGGAACAGGCTCTCGAACTCCTCCAGCGACTTCTCCACCGACGGGCTTCGCAGCTCGACCGGAGTGAGAGTGCCCACCCGCCCCAGCCGCTCGACGAAGGGGTTCTCGCCGACCTCGCGGGCCACCAGCACCTCGCCGCTGATATCGGCTCCGGTGACTCCCGACCCGGGCGATGAGGCGGGCGGCTGCTCGGCGAGCCGCTGCAGCGCGGTGGTCGAGCGGCGCACCGCGAGGGTGTTCTCGCCGATCTGGACCTGGTCGCCGCCGGCGACGGCCTCGGCTCCCGAGGTGCGCCGGCCGTTGACCGAGGTTCCGTTGCGGCTGCCCAGATCCTCGATGCTCAGGGCCCCGCCGGCGCACTCCAGCTTGGCGTGGCGGCGGCTGACCTGGTCGCCCGAGAGGACCACGTCGTTGTTGTCGGCGCGGCCGAGGTAGGTGATGCCCTCGGGCAGGTCGTAGGCGGTGTCGAAATAGCCGGGGCCGTTGATGACGATCTGCCACATGGAATGAGGTCGGGGCTTTCCGCGAGGGGCAAGGTTGCTCGGTTCCTAGTGTGAGGAACCGGAAGGCATTGTGTCTGAGACGCCGAGTGGCGGCAACCCCAGCAGCCGCTCGGCGTTGCGGTGGTAGAGGTCGTGGAGGATCTCCTCCGGCAGCCCCAGCGCGTCGACCGTCCAGCGGCCCTGGATCGGGGTCGGGTGGGCGATGGCGCGGTCGGCGGTCTCGAAGAAGCGCCAGTGGGTCTGGAAGAAGCGGTCGGCGTCGGCCTCGGTGGGCGGGTGGCCGTCGGGCGAACCGAGCATCATCTCGCCGCCGTCGAGGGCGAAATCGGTGCCGAAGAGGATCCGGCGGCGGTGCTCGAGGAAGATCGCCCGCAGCGTGTCGGGGTTCATCCGGCCGATCTCCGGGACGCGGGCGGCGGTGTCGATGACGAGGTTTGGGTGCTCGCGCAGCAGCCGGGCGACGCGGGCCGGATCCTCCGGGTCGTTGCCGAAGTGGACGCCGATGAAGGTGGTGGCCGGGCTGCGCGCCAGCCTGCGCTCGAACTGGGCGAACAGCTCCTCCCAGGTCGGGAACAGGGCGCGGTCGGCGAAGCTCCACTCGGGATGGACCTTGAGCTCGTCGTAGCGCTCGTTCTCCGGTGAGGAGGGTGAGAAGAAGGCCTTGGGGTCGCCCGTGTGGATGAAGACCGGGAAGCCGAGCTTGGCGGCCTCGTCGAAGATCGGGTCGAGTCGCGGGTCGTCGACTGGGACCAGCCTGCCGGTCGGGTCGGTGTAGCCGAGGCCCAGGGCCTTGTGGATCTTGAGGCCGCGCGCGCCCAACTGCTTCGCCTGGCGCATCAGCCGGGTCTGGACGTCCACCCATTCCGGCTCAAGGAAGTGCTGGCCGAGCAGGCCGCAGAAGACGGCGACCTTGCCGCCGTAGGGCGCGGCGGCCTCCAGCTGCTGTCGGAGGACTGGCCCGAGTCCGCCGGAGAGGTTGACCGCGCCCTGGATGCCGTTGCGCGCGTAGATCTGCATCGCGTGGGGCAGGTCCTGGGGCGCCAGGTGGGCGTGGACGTCGTAGCGGGGAATGGGCGTGCGTGCGGTCGGCGCCGGGCGCTTGGGACAGCCGGCCAGCACGATCAGCAAGAACGCTAGCCAGGGCGAACGACGGAACATGGCGCCATCATCCCACTGCCTTGGCCTGCGGCGCGACCTTGGGCGATGGCGAGCGCGTGCTAGCGTGTTTCATTGGCATGGCGACGACCCCGGAAGCATCCCAGATTCAGGCGCGCTGTCCGCGTCATCCGGAGAGACCCGCCACCGGCGTCTGCGAGCGCTGCGGCGGCTTCCTGTGCGAGCTCGACCGGGTGGTCGGCTGGACCAAGTCGTTCTGCCCGAGCTGCGCCGCGAATCCCGAGGTCGACTACGTCGAGAGGTTCCGGCTCGACTGCTGGGGCCGGCGCGACGGCTGGGCCTGGGTGATTGGCGTCCTGAGCGTGCCCATTGCTCTGGTGGCCTCGATCGGGGTCTACGAAGCGGCGACGACTCGAAGGGCCCATTTTCTGGAAGTTGCAGTTCCGCTGATCGTCTCGGCGACCGGCGTCGCCTTCTGGTTGGGCGTCCGCTGGGCGCGGCAGGGGTTAATCCTGGTCCCAGCGGCGCTCGGAGCAGTTGCGGCCGCCACCGAGGGGCCGCTCCCAGCTCTGACGCTGGTCTTGTTCCCACTGTGGGGGGCGCTGTCGATCTACCTCGATGTGCGCAACCAGCTGTTCTTCAAGGTTTCGGTCCCGCGCAAGAAACTGGAGAAGGCCTGGCGGCAGCATCGCGACAACACCGTCGCCCACGCCGGCTTTCTCTTCGCGCTGGTCGGCCTGCTGCCGATCGGCCTTGGGCTGGTGGGGCTGATCCTCTCGATCATCGGATTGATGCGAGTCGATCCCAACGCCCATCCGCCGGTGGGCCGGCGCGGCGAGGCCATCGCTGGCGTGGTGTTGGGCACGATCGGGACGCTCGAGGCCGTGGCACTCGGCGCCTATCTCCTCGGCGGTCGCTGATCGATCGCGACAGCGCTGCCTGGCACGGCATCAACCACCTTGCGAAATCCGGCCCGATGCGGCCTACTCCCCGCGCTTCATCTCCAGAGAGGAGCAACGCCATGGGCCAGTACGCGGTACTCAATGCGGTGGGCGAGGACAAGCCGGGATTGGTGGACGCGATGTCCAGCTTCATCCTGAGCGCCGGCTGCAACCTCGAGGACAGCCGGATGGCCATCCTCGGCGGTGAGTTCGCGATGCTGATCCTGGTCAGCGGCGACGCCCAGGCGTTGGGGCGCCTGGAGGCCGGCGTGGCCGAGGCGGGGAAGAAGGCCGGGCTGTTCGCCCACGTGCGCCGCACCCGCGCCCCGGGCGAGGCCGCCAAGGCCACCGCGCTGCCCTACGTCATCGCCGCCTACTCGATGGATCACCCCGGCATCGTGCAGAAGGTGGCCCACTACCTCTTCGAGAAGAAGATCAACATCCGCTCCCTCGACACCCGGGTCGATCCGGCGCCGCACTCCGGGCAGCCGCTGTTCTCGCTGCAGGCCCAGGTCGACGTGCCCACCGGGCTCAACATCGCCGAGATGCGCAAGGAGCTGGAGCAGATCGGCGGCGCCGACAGCATCGACATCCAGGTCAAGCCGGCCGGGCGCTGATCAGCCCAGCTCGAACTGCCGCCCGCCCCGGCGCAGCAGCCACAGGAAGATCGGCCCGCCGATGAGCGCCGACAGCACGCCCACCGGCGTGGCGGTGCCCAGCGGCTGGAAGAGCACCCGCGCCAGCAGGTCGGCCAGCACCAGGAACGCCGCCCCGCCCAGCGCCGAGGCCGGCAGCAGCAGCCGCTGATCGGGCCCGAGCCACAGCCGCAGCACGTGCGGCACGATCAGCCCCACGAACCCCACCAGCCCGGAGATGGACACCGCCGCCGCCACGCACAGCGAGGTGGCCAGGAAGATCCAGCGCCGCGCCCGCTCGACGTCCACTCCCAGCGAGGCCGCGCCCTCGTCGCCCAGCGACAAGAGATTCAGCTCGCGGGCCCGCACGAACACCAGCCCCAGCCCCACCGCCTCGAACAGCCAGATCCCGAGCACCGTGCTCCACTCCGGGTAGTCGAGCGAGCCGGCCAGCCAGTAGAGCAGCTCGCCGACGCGATCCGGGGGAGAGAGGGCCTTGATGAAGGTGATGCCCGCCGAGGCCAGCGAGTTGAAGACCACCCCTGCCAGCAGCGCCGCCCAGGTGGAGAGCCTGCCGCCGAACCGGCCG
The DNA here is from genome assembly GCA_037442205.1 of Myxococcales bacterium. Lineage (GTDB taxonomy): Bacteria > Myxococcota > Myxococcia > Myxococcales > UBA5297 > JBBIQS01. Next base: position 72,807 of record JBBIQS010000004.1, on the reverse strand, counting down.
GCGGCGTAGACGACCGCCGTGGCCAGGATCGCTCCGACCAGGGCCGCCAGCGTGGTCGGGAAGCGCTGCAGGAGGGCGGCGAGCAGATCTCCCAGGGGATGCGGGAGCTTGCCGGCTGCCGCCGCCCAGCCCGCCGCCAGCGCCGCTCCGCCCAAGGCCAGCGCCAGGACTCCTCCCAGCGCCGCGCCGCCGGCAACTCCCAGGACGAAGGGATCGGCCAGCGGGTTGCGCAGCAGGGCCTGGAGCGCGCAGCCGGCAGTGGCCAGCGCGGCCCCGACCGCCGCCGCCAAGAGGATCCGCGGCAGCCGCAGATCCAGCAGCACGGTCCGCTCGCGGGCCGAGCCCTCCCACAGCGCCTTGGAGAGCTCGATCGACGATTCGCCAAAGGCCGCCGCCACCCCCATCGCCACGATCAGCATCAGCAGCAGCGAGGTCCAGACGAGGAGGGCCCGCGCCGCGGTCGCGCGGATCGCCGGAGACGACGAGGTCAAGGCCTGGCCTCGGGATGGATGAGCCCGAACAGCTCCTCGACCGCCTCGGGCAGGCGCGGACCGGGTCGGAACAGGCTGGGGCTGCCGACCGCCAGGCGGGCTTCGCGGATCCCCGGCAGGGCCAGGATGCGCTCGCGCGCCGGGACCCGCACGTCGGCGGCGTCGATGATCAGCTCGGGAGAGGACTGCATCGCCATCTCGGCACTGTAGACCGGGTAGGCGCTCTTGGCGCCCTGGGCGGCGTTGGAGCCGCCGGCGTCGGTGAGCAGCGCCTCGGCGAAACTGCCCGGGCCGCCCACCACCAACGGCTCCCAGCCGAAGACGATCAAGGTGCGTACCTTGGGCAGCTTTTCGGCCCGGGCGCGGATGGCCTGCACCCGCGTCAGGGTCTGCTCGGCCAGCTCCCGCCCTCGGTCGGCGACCCCCACGGCGGCGCCAACCGCCCGTATCGCCTCCAGGATCTCGGCCTCGGTGGTCAGCGCCACCGCCAGCACCGGCGCCCCGAGCCGGGCGATCCGCTCCACCGCCGCTTTGTTCCCGGGCGAGGGCTCGACCAGCACCAGATCCGGCTTGAGGGCCAGCACCGCCTCCACCGATGGATCGATGTAGCCGCCGACGCGCGGCAGGTTCTTGACCGCCGGGGCATCGTCGAAGCGCGTCACTCCCACCAGCTTCGCGCCCTCACCCAGGGCCAGCACCGTCTCGGTCAGGGACGGCGCCAGGGTCACCAAGCGAGCCGGATTCGCGGGGGCGGGCGGGCCGAGCCGCTGCGGCGGCCGCGGCGCGGGAGCTGCCGCCAGCAAGAAGGTCGCGGCGAAAAAAATGAACCGGCGACCCCCGCCCGAGAGCGGGCGGGGGCGCCGGAGGGACTGCGATGGCGAAGCGCCGGACATCAGCGCAGCGAGATCACGTCGGTAGTCATCTGGGAATCCGCGGAATTGAGACCGCAGACGTTGACGCCGTTCTCCTTCCCGCTAGGAACCTTTCCGTCGAGGTCGGTGACGAAGAGGCGTCCGGCGTTGCTGTCAGCGATCACCAGCGAGCTGTTGCGCAGCAGTAGCCTGCCGGGGGTCGCGGTCTTGCAGGTCGCCGGGTCGTTGGCACCGCAGCGAGGGAAGGTGGTGGTGGTCACCACCTGCTCGGTGGCGGTATCGAGGACCACAAGGGCCTCGCCCGGAGTGGACCAACCGTAGCTGCCGAGGCAGGTCACGTAGATGCGGCTGGGGGTGGCGAGCACCGAGCCGGTGTTGCGGCAGGCGGCCGGCAGCTTGAGGTAGCGCGCGGACATGGGATTGGCCGCGGTGTCCGTCACCGCCAGGTAGCCGGGGCCGCCCGAGGACCAGCCGTGAAGGTTGCCCAGGGCGACGTAGAGTTTGGTCCCGAGCGCTGCGATGCCTGCGGGGCGGGCGAAGGTTTCGGTGATTCCGGCGTCCTTCTCAAAGGTGGTGGCGTCCAGCACCAGCTCGCGGGTGAACGTCGGCGAGGCGCCCGAAACGTCGAGCTCGAGGATCCGGTTGCCGGCGGCGGCGCCATCAGGGGTGAAGGTGCCGAGCAGGGTCACGTACAGCTTGTCGCCGATGAAAGTCCCGAAGTACGGGTTGGTGTTGGCGGCGCTGGAGGTCAGGCTGGACGGGACCTGGGCAACGGTGCGGCTGTTGTCGAGGCTGCCCGGCATGGCCCGGGTGAGGTCGAGGACCTGCACGTTGTTGTCCGTCGAGTTGATGACGAAGGCCTTGGTTCCGCTGACTAGGACCTGGTTGGCCGCCTTGCCCAGCTTGTCGCCGCCGGCGGCCTTGGTGGGCGGGGTGGGAAGGGGATCGACCTCGTAGAGCGCCTCATCCGAGGTATCGGCGATCAGCAGCTTGCCGGCGTGGGCGGCCAGCGACTGGGGCCCGCCGCCGATGACCACGCTGGCCTGCGGCACCAGGTTGTCGTCCATGCCCACCAGCTCGCCGGTGTTGAAGCAGGTGGCCACCACGGTGGCCTGGCACTTGCCAGCGACACAGCCCTGGCCCTGGGGGCAGGCATGATTGCAGGCGTTGCAGTGGGCGGCGTCGGTCATCAGATCGACGCAGCTCTGGCCGCAGGCGGTGTGGCCGGCCTTGCAGCTGTCGACGCACTTGCCTTCCTGGCACAGGGGCGCGGCGCCCTGCTCCAGGGCCCCGCACGAGATGTTGCAGTCGCCGCAGTTCTTCGAGTCGCTGTTGGTGACCACGCACGCCCCGCCGCAAGACTTGGTGTTGGGCGGGCACTGGCAGACGCCGCCGATGCAGGCCTCGCCAGCGCCGCAGGCGGTGCTGCAGGCGCCGCAGTGGGCGGGATCCGACTGCAGGTCGACGCAGATCGCCTGCGAGCTGGAGTCGTTGGCGGAGCAGGTGGTGTGAGGGGAATTGCAGACGGTGCCGCTCTGGATGCAGCCGGCGAGGCCGGCGGCGAACAGGCTCAGGAGAACTGCTTGTGCTCTCATGGACTACTCCTCGTGGTTGGGGAATCGGACCAGTCCACCCTCAGGCTCGCGTAGAGCGCGCGGCCCGGGAGCGGATAGCCGTACAGGTCTTCGTCGCTTGAATCGAAGACGTTCTTGACCCCTGCCGACAGCCACAGCCCGCTGCTGCGCTGGATGAGCCAGGCGGCACCCAGGTTGAGGCGCGCCCGCGCCGGCAGGGTCACGGTGTTGGTGCGGTTGGTAAACTGGGCGCCCTGGGCATCGAGCTCGGCGAAGCCCTCCAGCCACTCGACGCCCGCCCCCAGCCGCAGGTGGCCGCGGTGCTGGGGGTGGTAGGGCAGGGGGTTGCCGTAGAAGCGCTCGTCGCGCACCAGGTTGTTGGAGAAGGAGAGGGTGTAGCTGGCGGCCAGCGAGAGGAGGCCCAGCCGCGCCCCGGCGTCGAACTCGCCGCCGTAGACCTGGGCCTGCCCGAAGTTGAAGGGCTTGAGCCGCATCCCCGGATAGAGCTCGTAGAGGATCAGGTCCTGGTAGCGGGAGTAGAAGCCGGAGGCGGTGGCGGTCACTGGTCCCAGCCTCGCCACCGCGCCGAAATCCGCGAAACTGGCCTGCTCCGGCCTGAGGTCCGGGTTGGGCTGGATCAGCCCCTGCTCGAGGTAGAGCTCGCCGAAGCTGGGGGCGCGGAAGCTCTGCCCGGCATTGGCCTTGAGTTGCACCAGCTCGCCCAGGCGGATCACCAATCCCAGCTTCGGGGAGAGGCCGGAGGCGTCGCCAATCCGCTCGGCACGGAGCACCGGCAAGACGGACAGCGCTCCGAGGGAGATCTCGTCCGAACCCCAGGCCGCCAAGCGCGGGCGGGCGCGGCTGCCGTGCACCGCGCTGGCGATCGATTCGCCGGCCGCCGAGGTCCCCGCCTCGAGGGCGTGGCGGCCCCAGAGGGTCTGCAAGGAGAGCTCGCCGAAGCCGTAGCGCTCGTCCTGCGGAGTCGCGCTCGGCTCGCCGCGATTGCCGAGCAGCAGCCGGCCGAATCTGCCGCCGGCGCGCGCCTCCAGGCCCAGCGCTCCAAAGGTCCTCGACAGGCGGGCGACGGCCAGGCCGCGGGCGTCGTCCTGAAAGAGGTTGGGCGTTGGAGCCTGGGCTGTCCCGGGGATGCCGCGCTCGCCGGCGTCGGCCTCGAGCAGCAGGTCGAATTTCCAGGCGCCCGAGACCAGCAGCCTGGCCAGAGCCCCGGTCCGTTCGGCCTGGTTGTTCTCGCGCAGCAGGACGACGGGCGGCAGGTTGAGCTGCGGCCGGTCGTAGTAGCGATACGGGAAGTCGCCGTCGGACTTGCGGGCGAAGACCGCCAGCAGTCCGCTCACCCGGCCGAAGCCGCCGCAGGCGCCCGCGGAGAGGTCGGCGGAGTTGAAGGAGCCGTAGCCCAGCTCGGCGTGCAGCCGCTTTTCGCCGTCGGCGGGCTTGACGGTCTCCAGCAGCACCGCCCCGCCCATGGCCCCAGCGCCGTAGCGGGCCCCCACCGCGCCGCGCGACACGCTCAGCCGCGAGAGGAACGGAGCGGGCAGGGTCGACAGGTCGGCGCCGCCACCGGCCGCCGGGTTGAGCGGCATCCCGTCGAGCAGGACCAGGACCTCGTCGGCGCTCGAGCCTCGGACCGAGACCGCCGCTGCCTGGTTGAGCCCGAGATCGCGCACCACCACGCCGGGAGCGGCGGAAACCATCTCGGCGGCAGTGGCCGCCTCACCGGGGCGGGCCGGGACCACGCTGACGAAGGCGGAGGGATCGGCGAGCTGGGCCGGGGTCTCGTCCGAGGTGCCGGCGGCGGTGACCGGCGGCAGCTCACGGTCCTCGGCCAGCGCCGGCGCGGGAAGCGCGGCGAAGGCGAGCGCGGGCACGAGCCAGCGGAAAGGACCGATCCCGGAATGCATTGGCCCCCAACGCCCTCTCCTCCGGAGGGTTGGGAAATGCGGCCCTTTTTCAGGGCTGGCCGCCGGGCAGGTTTCCTGGCTCCCGGGCCCCGCTGCGCGACCATCGCGGCAGCGAGAGGCCGCCTCTTCGACCTTCCCCGCGCATCGCGAGTGGTCAACAGCAAGAGGCGGCCGAAAGGCACCCGGCTACAGTGGCGGGACCGCGCCGGAATCTGACCGGCTTCCCTATTACCCCACGATGGGCACCCGACGGCGGCAGCGATCTACGGGCCAGCCGCCGGGAAGTCAAGCCGCCCTCGGACGCCCAGCGATCACCGGCGCCTGGCAGCCGAAGTCACGCCGCGCTTGGGACAGAGCGGGTCGATTGGACACAGCTCGCAGCGCGGCGAGCGGGCCAGGCAGGTCTGGCGCCCGTGGAAGATGAGCGCGTGATGCCCGGGCATCCACAGCTCGTGGGGCAGCAGCGCCTTGAGATCGCGTTCGATCTTGTCGGGGTCGGTGTGGCGGGTCAGGTCCATCCGCCAGGCGAGCCGGGCGACGTGGGTGTCCACTGGGAAAGCCAGATCGCCCTCCAGGTGCATGGCCACCACTCCGGCGGTCTTGTTGCCGACCCCGGGCAGCTCGGCGAGCACCTCGCGCTGGTTGGGAACCTCGCTGCCAAACTGCTCGACGAGCGCCCGGCTGGCCGCGATGAGCGCCTTGGCCTTGTTGCGGTACAGGCCGCAGCTGCGGATCAGCTCCTCCACCTCCGGCTGGCCGGCCCGGGACATCGCCTCCGGGTCCGGAAAGCGGGCGAACAGAGCAGGGGTCACCTGGTTGACCCGGACGTCGGTGCACTGGGCGGAGAGGATCACCGCCACCAGCAGCTCGAAGGGATTGCTGTGGTGCAGCGCGATCTTGGCCTCGGGGTAGCGGGCGCACAGCCGGGCGATGATCTCCCGCGCTCGGTCGGCCTGCTGTCGTCGGGTCTCGCGGACTCTCAAGATGTCCCCTTGGATGAGCCTCGGGCGGGAAGGGAGCGCCGGCGCCGGACGGGAAGGTGCGCGCCAGCCCCCGCTCGGCCGAGGTGCCACCGGGATGTCGGGCGTTCTTCCCGTCGCCTTGGGCCGGGCAAAGCCGGGGCGCAGCGGCCGCCGTCAGAGTGGAGGAAGTGCCAGGTCGGCATCCGGCTTGCGCCCTCAAAAGGCGTCTGGTAGTACAACTCGCTGCTGTTGCGCAGTCTGCCAGAGATTGCGGCGACCGGAATCCGTCGGCGGGGGCGGCCCCCCCGAGGTGGCCCCGGCTCTCTAGGAAGAGGCGTCAGGTATGAACCCGCAGATGGTGATGTACGAAGAGGAATTCAACCAGATCACCGCCGTTTGCGACCGCCTCACCAAAGACGCCGGCTCCAAGGTCGTCTTCCTGGTCGACAAGAACGGTCAGTTGATCGCCGCCACCGGGGCCACCCAGGACCTGGACACCACCAGCCTGGCCTCGCTGACTGCCGGCAACATCGCGGCCACCGGCGGGTTGGCCAAGCTGATCGGTGAGCGGGAGTTCTCGATCCTCTTCCACGAGGGCGAGCGCGACAACCTGCACATCTCGATCGTCGCCGGGCGCGTGATCCTGGTGGTGATCTTCGACAACCGCACCTCGCTGGGCCTGGTGCGGCTGCGGGTGAAGAAGGCCAGCGACGAGTTGGCGAAGATTTTCGAAGGGCTCCTGAAGAAGGTCGAGGCGCCTGGAGCCGGCTCGCCGTTTGCTGAAATCACCGACGAGGACATCGACAACCTGTTCAGCGAGTAGCCAAACCAAGATTCGGCTACCGCCCGCCGGCCTCCACTCGGCCGCCGGGCTTAAGTGAGCGAGCGCATGTCGTTCATCAACTACTCGTCCCGCGAGATCAACTGCAAGATCGTCTATTACGGCCCGGGCTTGTGCGGGAAGACGACGAACCTGCAGTACGTCTACGCCAAGACCAACCCCGACGCGAAGGGGAAGATGATCTCGCTCGCCACCGAGACCGAGCGGACCCTCTTCTTCGACTTCCTGCCGCTGAGCCTGGGCGAGATCCGCGGCTTCAAGACCCGCTTTCACCTCTACACCGTGCCCGGCCAGGTCTTCTACGACGCCAGCCGCAAGCTGATCCTCAAGGGAGTGGACGGGGTGGTCTTCGTCGCCGACAGCCAGATCGAGCGCATGGAGGCCAACATCGAGTCGATGGAGAACTTGAAGGTCAACCTGGCCGAGCAGGGCTACGACCTCAACAAGATCCCGTTCGTCGTCCAGTACAACAAGCGCGACCTGCCCAACGTGGCCACCGTCGAGGAGCTGCACCGGCTGCTCAACCCGCGCCAGGTGCCCGAGTTCCAGGCGGTCGCCCCCACCGGCGTCGGCGTCTTCGACACCCTGAAGATGGTCGCCAAGCTGGTGCTCACCGAGCTGCGCAAGGGCAGCTGAGCCGCTCCGACTTCGTTTTCCGGCGCCGCGGGAACGCTCCTGCGGCGCCTTTCTCTTGCGGGAGGGAACCGTGAGCCTGCTGGTCCGTGTCTTCTGTCGCTCGGAGGAAAAGCTGACCCGCCGCCAGCTGGCGCAGTGGGTCGTCGACGGCGCCTTCTTCGACGAGGAGCCCCGCTTCTCTCCGCCGCCGGAGAGCGCCGAGGCCGCCGCGCCCGAGTGGTCCTCGCTGGAGCTGCACTGGGAAGCCGGGCGCCCGCCGATCCGCTTCGAGCGCGAGCCGATGGCGCCGGCTCTCCTGGCGCAGGTCGAAGAGGACCTGGGCCAGGAGGCGATCAAACCGCGCGAGCGCGACCGGCTCGCCGCGGCGCGTCAGGTCTTCCTGCTGCGCGGCGACGACTCGGATCTGAGCGACGACGCCCTGGACATGCTCGACACCATCGAGCACTTCCTGGCCAGCGATCTCGACGGGCTGATCTGGGTTCGCGGCGAGGGCCTGCTCGACGCCAACCTGCAGCCGCTGACCCGGTAGCCAGCCCCAGAGCGCCGGCCCCGCGCAACCATCTGGTGGAGCAATGCGTCAAAGAGGGGAGGCACAGTGGTCGCTCGGATGCCGTGGCCCCCGACTGATCGGATTGGTCATCCATGGCATCTCTCCTCAATGAGGCCGGGCGGCCTCTCGCGCCGGGCGCGCTCGGGCGCAGGGAAAACGCGCCAAAGTCCCCGAAACGAGAGGGGCTTTTGCCGGTTTCGCAAATTGACAGGGTCGTTCAGCGGGTGATAGACGTAACGACATTTTTATTTGCTTGATTTGGCTGGCGGAGGCGCGCCCGGTCCCCGCGCGTCGGCCATCCGGCAGTGGAAGACGAGGACGAGCACGTGAGAGCCTCCCGACTGCTATTCCTGGCTGCAGCGCTCTTTTCGACGGCTGCCTGGGCGCAACCTGCGCCGGCTCCTGCCGCTGCCCCTGCCGCCGCTCCGGCGGCCGAGACCGCCGCCGCCCCTGCCTCCGGTGAGACCAAGACCGAGGTCTCTGCCCCAGCCACCGGGGTCCAGGGCGCCGACGAGGAGTTCTCGGTCCGGGTCAAGACCATGGAGGAGCAGGTCAACGACCTCAAGGAGAAGATCTTCCGCACCAAGGCCCGCCTGCTGCTGCTGCAGGAGTCGGTGCTCGGCGGCGGCGGCGTCACCCAGGGCGCCAAGGCGGTGCTGGTCCACCGCAACGAGATGGGCAGCTCCTTCGTGCTGGAGTCGGTGGCCTACGCCCTGGACGGCGCCCCGGTCTACACCAAGGTCGACGTCGACGGCGACCTGGACAAGAAGGAAGAGTTCGAGATCTTCAACGGCCGCATCGTCCCCGGCCAGCACCAGATCGCGGTCAAGCTGCAGTTCCGCGGCCACGGCTTCGGCATCTTCAGCTACCTCGAGGGCTACAAGTTCAAGGTGCAGTCCAGCTACACCTTCGACGCCGAGGGCGGCAAGATCACCAACGTCAAGGTGGTGGCCTACGAGAAGGGCGGGATCACCGCCGACCTCAAGGATCGCCCGGCGGTCCGCTACGACCTGGAGCGCTCCACCGACGGCGCCATGAAGAAGAGCGAGCACGCCGCCGAGCCGGCCGCCGCTCCCGCCGAGGGGACCAAGTCGCCGTAGAGCTCGACCGATGCGCCTCCTGGCCTCCATCCTCCTGCTGCTCTCGCTGCCGCTCAGCGCTCTGGCCCAGAGCGCCGAGGCCGCCGCCGGCGAGGTGACGCGCCTGCGCTCCTCGCTGACCGAGCTCGAGAACCGCCTGCAGGTGGTGGAGAAGCAGTACGTCTATCGCCAGGACCCCAGCGAGGAGGAGGAGCTCAAGCGCCGCTACAACGACGGCGAGATCCAGTTCCTGCTCAACAACTACCAGGCGGCCTCGGTCCTGTTCTACGACCTGATCGGCAGCCCGGTCTTCCGCCAGGCCCGCGAGTACCCCGACTCGCTGTACATGCTGGCCGAGTCGCTCTACCAGGAGCAGAACTTCCTCGGGGCCCGCCTCTACTTCCGCGAGCACATGAACCAGCGCGGCAGCCACTACCGCGACGCGCTGGGCCGCTACCTGGAGATCAGCGGGCGCATCAACGAGTTCAGCGGCATCGACCAGTACATCGAGAAGGCCAAGGGTCCCTCGGGCGCGCTGCCCGCCGACGTGGCCTACGTCTACGCCAAATGGCTGTTCCGCCGCACCGACATCCCCGACCGCGACCGCAAGGACCGCGCCTGGGAGGTGTTCGAGGCCATCGCCGAGGCTGGCGGCGCCTACGCGATGCAGAGCTTCTACTTCCTGGGCGTGCTCTCGATCCAGAAGGGCGACCTGGCCGGCGCCATCCCGTACTTCGAGCGCGTCCTCAAGCTGCCCGCCAAGGACGTGCGCGAGAAGCGGGTCCACGAGATGGCCAACCTCTCGCTGGGGCGGGTCCTCTTCGAGCTGGGCAAGTACACCGAGGCGCTCGATCGCTACCAGGAGATCGACTACAAGTCCGACAACTTCGTCGACGCCCTCTATGAGATCGCCTGGACGCACGTGCGCAAGGCCAAGGACTCGGGCCCCGAGGAGTACGAGAAGGCCAACCAGGCCTGCGAGAAGCTGCTGCTGGCCGCCCCGGACTCGGTGGTTGCCCCCGAGGCCCGCATCCTCCAGGGCCACCTGCTGCTCAAGCTGGGCAAGTACCAGGAAGCCACCGACGCCTACACCTCGATCATCAACACCTACCTCGAGGTCTACGACAACATCGACGGCCGGCTGAAGGCCCACGACGACCCGGTCAAGTACCTGCAGAAGGTGATCGCCGAGTCGGGCAAGACCTTCGACATCTCGGCCTTCCTGCCGCCGATCGCCGTCAAGTGGGCCACCACGCAGAAGGACGTCGCCGAGGCGGTGCGGATGACCGGCGACCTCGATGCCAGCAAGAAGGGGGTGGCCGACTCCAACGAGATCGCCGGGCGGCTGCTCGACCTGCTCGACAAGCGCGAGCTGGATATCTTCCCGACCTTCCAGGAGGGGCTGAGCCGGGCCGAGGCGGTGGACAGCGCCCTGGCCAAGCTCGACGCCGACCTGCTGGGCGTGGAGAAGCGGTTGGTCGGCGCGCAGCGGCTGGCCAAGATCGAGGCCGAGCTGGCGGCGGTGCAGCAGGAGCGGGCCGGGCTGGAGGAGCGCTTCAAGAACCTGCCCAAGAGCGAGAGCGAGCTGGCCGAGCGCAAGCACCGGATGGCCGAGCGGATCACCGAGCTGGACCAGAGCGCCTTCCGGCTCAGTTACCAGACCGAGAGCCTGTACGCGCTGCTGGCGGCGCTGGAGAAGTTCTACGGCGACACCCGTGAGCAGCGGACCCCCGACGCCGAGTCCGACCGCGAGTTCGCCGAGCGGATGCGCCAGGAGCGCGAGGTCGCCAACCAGCTGGCCGAGGAGCTCAAGCTGCTGCAGCGCAAGATGCGCGACGAGAAGGCCAAGCTGGGGCTGCTGGGCAACGCCGACGCAGAGCTGCGGGCCCGCTACGAGCAGGTGATGGAGCGCGAGCGCTCGCTGCTGGCCTCGGTGCGCTCGGACCTGGGCGCGGACGCGGTGGCGGTGCTGCGCGAGGTGGATGCCGCCCGCCAGTCGATGTCGGCGATGCGCGCCCGCACCGGCACCGCCAAGGAGAAGATCCGCGAGGCGGTGCGCAGGAAGAGCAACGTCATCCGCCAGAAGGTGCAGGCCGAGTCGGAGCGGCTGACCTCCTATGACGAAGAGGTGAAGAAGGTGGCGGGCAGCGCCCAGAACCTGGTGGGGGCCATCGCCTACGACAGCTTCCTCAGGGTGCGGCGCCAGTTCTACGAGCTGGTGCTCAAGGCCGACGTCGGGCTGGTGGACGTGGCCTGGACCCGCAAGCAGGACAAGACCAACCAGATCCAGGGGCTCGCCAAGCAGAAGGACCGCGAGCTCAAGGGCCTGGACGACGAGTTCAAGGAGGTCCTCAAGGAGGTGGAGTAGGCCTCCTTGCCGCGAGGGACCCGGAAGGATCGATGACCCTGCTGTCCGCCAGCCTGCTGATGCTCCTGTGGACCGCCGCCCCGGCGACGGGCCAAGGCGCGGCTGCGCCCGCGGCGGCCAAGGCCAAATCGGAGCCGGCAGCCAGGCCCGAGCCGGCGGCTGCCGCCCAGCCGGCGGGCGCCCAGGGCGCTGGCGAGGAGAAGAAGCTCGTCGGGCCGGCCGAGCGCATCGAGGCCAAGCTGTTCGAGGGCTTCGGGCGCAACCCGGAGGAGGAGGCCGAGTACCGCGACCTGTCCGACTCGCTGCGCGACTTCGAGGAGCAGGGCAAGGAGTTCCGCAAGGAAGTCCAGCTGCTGATCGAGAAGAAGTACGAGGAGAAGCGCAAGGAGCTGGAGCAGAGCTACGAGAAGGCGATCAGCGACGTGGAAGTGCTCGAGCGCAAGGAGCGGCTCGACGCCATCGCCATGTTCGAGGAGTTCCTGCAGCGCTACCCGGACGACGCCAAGTACACGCCCGACGTGATGTTCCGCCTGGCCGAGCTCTACTACGAGAAGACCAAGGACGACTACGCGGTGGCGATGAAGGACTACGAGGAGGCGCTCAAGCAGGTCGAGGCCGGCAAGCTGGCCAGTGCGCCCCCCGAGCCCAAGCAGAGCTTCCAGAAGTCGATCGACCTCTACCAGCGGCTGATCACCCAGTTCCCGAGCTACCGGCTCAACGACGGCAGCTACTACCTGCTGGGCTTCTGCCTGGAGAAGCAGGGCGAGCTGGAGCAGAGCCGGGACACCTTCCACCGGCTGATCGAGAAGTACCCGGGCTCGAAGTTCGTGGCCGAGGCCTGGGTGCGGCTGGGCGAGTACTACTTCGACGCGGTCAACGAGCCCGGCTACCTGGAGCGCTCGGCCGAGGCCTACCGGGCCGCCATCCAGTTCAAGGACCACCCGCTCTACGACAAGGCGCTCTACAAACTGGGCTGGGTCTACTACCGCATGGACGACTTCCCCAAGGCGGTGGAGACCTTCGTGGCGCTGGTCGACTACTACGACCTGAAGAGCCGCGAGGCGGGCGAGGAGCAGGCCGGCGGCGACCTTCGCAGCGAGGCCCTGCAGTACATGGCGATCTCGCTCACCGACGAGAAGTGGGGCTCGATCGCCAAGGCCCAGGAGATGTTCGCCAAGATCGGCCCCCGCCCCTGGGAAGGCGAGCTGTGGAAGCGCATCGGCGACGTCTACAGCGACCAGACCAAGTGGACCGAGGCGGTGGCGGCCTACAAGACCTATCTGGCCAAGGACCCGCTGGCCACCAACGCCCCGCAGATCCAGGACAAGATCGTCCGCGCCTACGAGCAGGGCCTGCGCGACTTCGACAAGGCCTTCCAGGAGCGCGACCTGCTGGTGAAGAACTTCGCCCCCGGGTCGAAGTGGTACGAGAAGAACAAGTCCGACTCCGAGGTGATCAAGGCCGCGGCCGAGCTGTCGGAGAAGAGCCTGTACTCGGCGGCGGTCTACCACCACCAGCAGGCCATCCAGTACGCCAAGACGGCCAAGATCGAGCTGGCCAAGCGCGAGTTCGAGATCGCCGCCCGCGGCTACGGCGACTACCTCAAGCGCTTCCCGCACTCCAAGCTGGCCTACGAGCTGCAGTTCTACCTGGCGGAGTGCCTCTACTCCTCGCTGCAGTTCCTCGAGGCCGCCAAGACCTACGAGGCGGTGCGCGACTCGACCGCCGACAACAAGTACCTGACCGACGCCGCCTACGCCGCGGTCCTCTCCTGGCAGAAGGAGATCGACTCCCAGCAGCGGGCCACCCCGCCGGTGCTGGAGACCCGCCCGGTGATCACCAGCAAGGACCGGCCGGAGGACAAGCCGATCAAGAAGGAGCCGCTGCCGGAGATCTGGCAGAAGTTCGTCGCCGCCGGCGACACCTTCCTCAAGGTCAACCCCAAGCACGACAAGGCGGCCCAGGTCGCCTACCGCGCCGCCGAGACCTTCTACCTCTACGACGACTTCGAGGAGGCCCGCCGCCGCTTCGCCGAGGTGGCCGAGCGCTGGCCGGAGAGCGAGTTCGCCAAGTTCGCCAGCAACCTCACCCTCGAGACCTTCCTGATCACCAAGGATTGGCCGGCGGTCAAGGAGTTCACCGACCGGCTGGTGCTGGCCGACCCGAAGACCGGCAAGGCCAAGGTCGACCCCAAGAGCGACGCCGGCAAGATCCTCACCGACTTCGGCGACAACGCCATGTTCAAGCAGGCCGAGAAGCTGATGGCCGAGAACAAGTGGGACGAGGCCGGCAAGCTCTACGAGGACCTGGTCTCCCGCAACAAGGGCTACAAGTTCGCCGACAAGGCCCTCAACAACGCCGCGGTCTGCCGCGAGAAGGCCCGCCGCTTCGACTCGGCCCTCAAGCTCTACGAGCGCATCTTCTCCGAGTACCCCAAGTCCGAGCTGGCCGACACCGCCCTGTTCCGGGTGGCGGTCAACGCCGAGAACAGCTACGACTTCGACAAGGCGGTCGACCGCTACAAGCTGCTGGTCGAGAAGTACCCCAAGAGCAAGGACCGCCCGGCGGCGCTCAACAACCTGGCCCGCCTGCTCGACGGCCTGCAGCGCTACCAGGAGGCGGCCAAGCAGTTCACCCGCTACTCCGAGCTCTTCCCCACCGACGAGGACGCGCCCAAGAACCTGTACAAGGCGGCCACCATCTACGAGAAGATGAACGACTGCGGCGGCCAGACCCGGGCGCTGTCGGAGTTCATCCGCAAGTTCGCCCGCGACACCAAGCAGTCGGAGCGGGTGGTCGACGCCTACAAGCGGATCGGCGACTGCGAGCGCACTCTCAAGGACGAGAAGGGCGCCCGTGACAGCTTCCAGGCCGCCACCAACGAGTACAAGAAGCGCAACCTCACCGCCAAGGACGAGGCGGCCAGCGCCGCCGCCGGCTACAGCCGCTTCCAGCTGGCCGAGGCCGAGTTCAAGAAGTGGGACGCCATCGCCCTCACCGGCCGCGGCAAGGCGCTGGAGAACGCCTTCAAGGCCAAGCTGACCGAGGCCAAGAAGCTGCAGGACAGCTACAGCGACGTCTTCAACTTCAAGAGCGTGGAGTGGATCCTCGCCGCCAGCTACAAGAAGGGCTTCGTGCTGGAGCGCTTCGCCACCAGCCTGGTCGAGTCCCCCTGCCCGCCGGACATCAAGCGGCAGTTCGGCGAGGAGGGCTGCGACGTCTACCGCCAGACCCTGGTGGACAAGGTCACCGGCCTGGAGGAGAAGGCCACCGAGGCCTACTCGACCACCGTCCAGAAATGCCTGGAGTTCAAGCTGGTGGACAACGAGTGGTGCGACAAGACGCAGGAGTCGCTGGCCCGGCTGCGCTCCGACTACAAGGTGCTCAAGAAGGCGCGCACCGCCACCACCGACCAGGTGCTCTACCCGGTGTCGCTGGTCGAGACCCCCGAGGGCCCGGCGCTCAAGAAGGCCGCCGCCGGCAAGCTGGGAGACGGCGAATGAGGCCCGGCGCCCTTCGGTTCGCGCCCGCTGGCGCGCTGCTGGCCCTCGCCCTCGGCGGCTGCTCGCTGTTCGGCGGCAGCGAGGCCTCGCCGGTGGTCCCGGACGAGAAGCCGACCGTCCTTCCGGAGCAGGCCCCGGCCGAGACCCCCGACGTCCCAGACAGCGCCCGGCCGGCCCACCCCGAGCTCGACGCCTCGGCCCCGGCCCAGCCGGCGGCCGCCCCGTCTCCCGAGGAGGTCAAGGCGCTGCCGTCCTCGGTGCGCAACAGCTTCGAGTCCGGCATGCGCCAGGCCCAGGAGGGCAAGCTCGACCAGGCCATCGCCGACTTCCAGGCGGCGGCCAGCTCCGACCGGCGCACCTACTGGGCCCACTACAACCTGGGCCTGCTCTACGAGCGCAAGAATGAGCTGGCCAAGGCCGAGCGGAGCTACCTCAAGGCCCTGGAGCTGCACCCCAAGGCCGACCGGGCCGCCGAGAACTACGGCCGGCTGTTGTGCCGCGCCAGGCGCGCCGGCGAGGCGGTCAACGAGCTCAAGCGCTTCACCGCCGCCGCCCCCGACGCGCTGGGAGTGCGCAACGCCCTGAGCTTCGCCCACCTCTGCCAGGGCGACCTGGAGGCCGCCGCCGCCGAGGCCAAGAAGGTCCTCAAGGTCGACGAGCAGAACGTGTCGGCGATGTTCGTGCTGGCCAACGTCTACTACCGCCAGAGCAAGCCGGAGCTGGCGGCGATGGTGCTCGACAACGCCGCTCAGATCGACAAGGAGCGCCCGGAGATCCCCAACCTGCAGGGAGTGATCCTCCTCAACCAGAAGAAGAAGGCCGCGGCCCGCGAGCAGTTCAAGCTGGCTGCCTCGCTGCGCGAGGACTTCCCCGAGGCCCACGCCAATTACGGGGCGATGCTCATCGCCTCGCAGAGCTGGGAGGAGGCGGCCAAGGAGCTGGAGCTGGCGGTCAAGTACGCCCCCGACTTCGCCATCGCCCACCTCAACCTGGGCAGCGCCTACCGGGCGCTGGGGCAGGTGGACCGGGCCCGCGAGGAGTACAACACCGCCCAGAAGCTCGATCCCAAGCTGGCCGCCGACGCCAACTTCAACCTGGGAATCCTCTACCTCGACGCCGACATCGCCGGGATGGACATCACTGCCCGCATGCAGGAGGCGGTGGGCTACTTCGAGAAGGTCAAGCAGGCCGGCCGCGGCGACGACTCGGTGGACCAGTACGTCAAGGACGCCACCAAGGCCATCGAGAAGGAGAAGCGGCGCAAGGAGCGCGAGGAGAAGGACAAGCTGCGCCGCGCCAAGAAGGCCGAGGAGGAGGCCAAGGCCGCCGCCGAGGCCGAGAAGAAGCGCATCGCCGACGAGGAGAAGGCCAAGGCCGACGCCGAGCAGGCGGCCGCCGAGGCCGAGAAGAAGCGGCTGGCCGACGAGGCCAAGGCCGCCGCCGACGCCGAGAAGAAGCGCGTGGCCGACGAGGCCAGGTCTGCCGCCGACGAGAAGAAGCGCCAGGCCGCCGAAGCCAAGGCCGCCGCCGAAGCGGCGAAGAAGGCCGCCGCCGAGGAGAAGCGGGCCGCGGCCGAGGAGAAGAAGCGGCAGGCCGAAGAGGCCAAGCGCCAGGCGGCCGAGGCCAAGGCCGCTGCGGGTCGCAAGAAGCCCGCCGCCAGCACCAAGCTGGGCGACGACGAGGAAGCCGCCCAGCCGGCGCCCGCCCCCAAGGCTGGTCCGGGGCCGAAGAAGCAGCCGGCGGGGAGCAGCAAGTTGGGCGACGACGAGGCCCCGGCGGCGCCCAAGTCAGCCCCGGCGCCCGCCCGCGGCAGCCGGCTGGGGGACGATTGAGCGCGGGGCGCGACACTGAGCCCGGCCACGGGCGCGAGGCGGTCATGAGCGGAGCCTGCCGAGGACGCAACCTCCCGTTCCTGCGAGGACTTTTCCTGGCGGGCCTCCTCGTGATAGCTCTGGCCTATCCCTGGGCAGCTTCGGCGCAGGCCAAGAAGAAGGTGATTCGGCTGGAGCAGATCACCGTGGAAGGGCGCATCCAGAAGCCGCAGGCGTTCTATATCCTGCAGCGCTCGAACCTGAACTTTGACGAGCTGGAGCGGATCGAGAGCTTCCTTCCCAAGGTGGTCAAGAGCGTGGACAAGGATCCTTTCTAGGGGCGGGCGAACTTTCGGCGAAAGATGTGGTCGAACAGGGACGGGGCAGCAGGCGGCGGCGCGGTGGGATCTTTCGGATAGGGATTTTCAGATGGCGACGGCTCAGAACACCAACCAGCCCAAGATCCTGCGCATCGGCGTGATCCAGGGCGGCAAGATCATCGAGGAGCGCCTGGTCAAGAAGCGCGACACGGTGACGATCGGGCAGGGCGCGCGCAACACCATCGTGATCCCGGTCTCCAACCTGCCGCCCTCGTTCCCGGTGTTCGAGATGCGCGGCGGCTCCTACCTGTTGCGCTTCACCGACGCCATGGCCGGCCGGCTGTCGGTGGGCGACAACCAGCTCGACTTCGCCGCCCTCAAGGAGCAGGGGCTGGCCAAGCGGGACAAGGACGGCTACGTCGTCCCCCTCTCCGACACCGCCAAGGGAAAGATCGCCCTGGGCGAGGTGACCCTGCTGTTCCAGTTCGTCACCCCGCCCCCCGAGGCGCCCAAGCCGGTGCTGCCCGACATCGCCAAGGGCTCGCTCTGGCACACCATCGACCACGTCTTCTTCGGGATCCTGGCCGGCATCCTGGCGGTCAACTTCTCCAGCATGGGCGTGCTGGCGGCGATGCCGGTCCCCGAGGAGTCCGAGATCACCCTCGAGGAGCTGCCCGACCGCTTCGTCAAGATGATCGTCCCCGAGAAGCCCAAGGAGACGCCCAAGCCCAAGGAAGAGGTGGCCCAGGGCGAGGGGGACAAGAAGGAAGACAAGAAGGTCGCCGACAACAAGGCCAAGGACACCAAGCCCAAGGGCCCGGCCACCGCCGAGGAGAAGGCGGCCCGCACCGCCGCCATCCAGAAGGCAGTCGGCAGCAAGGGCCTGCTGAAGATGCTCGGCTCGCTGGGCGACGGCTCGGGCGGCGGGGCCATCGAGGACGTGCTCGGCGGCGGCGCCGGGCAAACCGACATCGCCGGAGCGCTGGCCGGGGCCGGCGGGGTCGGAGTGGCCACCGGCGACGCGCTGGCCGCCGGCGGCCGCAAGGGCGGCGGCAGCGGCAATGCCGCCGGCATCGGCGACCTGTCCACCTCCGGCGGCGCCGGCGGGGCCGGCAACCTGGGCGAGAAGAAGGTGGCCGCGGTCACTGGCCGGGTCATCGACCAGGGCCCAGAGGTCGAGTCTTCCAGCTGCGACCGCGACAAAATCGCCGGCTACGTCAAGCGCAACCTGCGCGCCATCCAGGGCTGCTACGAGCGCGAGCTCAAGCGCAACGTCGGCCTCAAGGGCAAGGTGGTGGTCCGCTTCACCATCGGGGAGACCGGCAAGGTCAAAGAGATCGAGATCGAGGAGAACACCCTGGGCAATGACCAGGTGACCAGCTGCATCAAAAATACGATCCGGATGTGGATCTTCCCGATCAAGGACAACGAGTGCCCGGTGGCCTACCCGTTCGTCTTCACCTCCTCCTGAACCCGCTGAACGCGAGCGCAACTCTGGCATGAAGGCTCGGCCGCTGAGCGAAGTCCGCACCCTGGTGGCCTCCCCCGAGTTCAAGGGGTGGGCCGAGGCGCTGTCGCGCGCCCGCGCCGAGCTGGCCGCGGCCCAGGAGAAGCACGAGGAGCTGCTCAGCCAGGCGATGCTGATGGACTTCCGCGCCGAGCTGGCCCAGAAGAACGCCATCGACACCCTGTACCGCGCCGGCGAGCTCGAGGACGCGGCGGCCCAGATGCTGGTGGAGAGCCAGACCCTAGAGAACGCCAGCTTCAAGCTGGTGGCCGACTTCGAGGAGCAGCGCTTCCGCGCCCGCGACGCCTGGGCCCACGCCGGCGCCGCCGAGCGCGCCGTCGACCAGGCCCGCGAGGCGCTGACTGCCGCCGGGGCAGCGGCCCAGGGGAAGGGCCACTCCGAGGTCGGCCGGCTGGAGGGCGAGCTGCGCCGGCTGGAGCGGGCGCTGGCCCAGGCCAACCAGGAGAACGGGCGCGAAGACGGGGTCAAGAACCGGCTGTGGAGCGAGGTCGAGCGCAACTGGGGCCGCTCGATGGAGCTGTCGCTGCTGATGGCCGAGCAGCGGCCGCAGGGCAAGAAGATCCGCTCCGCCTCCGAGGCGCTGTTCAAGCAGGCCGAGGAGCGCAAGGGGCGGTCGGCGGGGCTGCGCGGCGAGGCCGAGCAGGTGGCCCGCGAGCGCGAGGCGGCCTGGGGGCGGGTGGCCGAGCTGCTCAAGCAGGCGGCCGAGAAGTTCGCCTGCGCCGCCGGCGAGGACTTCGTCTACTGGGGCCAGCGCGAGAACCCCAAGCGCGCCTGGGCCTGCGCGCTGCTGTCCGAGGGGAGCAGCTACAACGTCGAGCTCAAGGCGCTGGCGCTCTACGACCTCGACGCGAAGCGCGGGGCCGAGTTCCTGGAGCCGGCGGTGGAGGCCAGGGCCTCCGACGCCGAGGGCGAGCGCCGCTTCAACGAGTTCTTCCTGCAGGGCCGCAAGGGCGACAAGCCCCGGGGCGGCGAGGGACAGGGCCAGTCGGCTTGAAGGGACGGCGCCGGAAGGTCGCCGCGCCCCGAGGTGCGGCCCGCCAGCGGTGGGGCCCACGCAGAGAGGTGGAGCAATGGCCATTGAAAAGTTCGAGCTGCTGCAGCGCTCGCCGCTGTTCGCCATGCTCTCGCCGGCCGAGCTGGAGCTGGCGGCGGAGCTGAGCCGGCCGCGCAAGTACTCGGCCGGCGAGGTGGTCTTCGAGGAGGGCGA
Organism: Myxococcales bacterium; assembly: GCA_037442205.1. Taxonomy (GTDB): domain Bacteria; phylum Myxococcota; class Myxococcia; order Myxococcales; family UBA5297; genus JBBIQS01. Next base: position 53,146 of record JBBIQS010000004.1, on the reverse strand, counting down.
GCTGGGCGACAGCCTGTTCGTCATCGCCGAGGGCGAGGTCGAGGTGGTGAGCGACAACGACCAGGGTCAGCCGCGGGTGGTCGAGGTGCTGGGGGCGCCGGAGTTCTTCGGCGAGATGTCGCTGATCGACAAGGAAGTGCGCTCGGCCACCATCCGCGCCAAGACCGATTGCCAGCTGCTGCAGCTGAGCGCCGAGAATCTGGCCGCCTTCCGCAAGCACTTCCGCGACGGCTTCACCTTCATCGTGATGAACATCGCCCGGGTCCTCTCGATGCGCCTGCGCGGAGCCAACGCGCGGCTGTCGGCCCGGCTCTAGTCCGCCGGCGACGGTGGCTTGCTTCCTGCAGACCGGCAGGGCGAGGTGACGAGACAATGACGCGCAGATCGCTGTCGCTCCTGGCGTTCGCTCTGGCGTCGCTCGGGGGAGCGGCGGAAGCCTATGCCGCCCAGCCGGCGCCCGGATTTCCGAAGAAGCTGGCCCAGGTCGCCAGCACCCCGGTTTGCACCGGATTGGGGTCGGACGGACCGCGCTTCTACCTGGTCGTCGGCGCCTCGCTGGAGTGCGTCACCTCCCAGGGGACCTCGTGCCCCGGCTTCCCGGTGGACCTGGGTGAGAAGGCGGTGGCCTCGCTGGCGCCGGCGGTGGGCGACCTCGACGGCGACCGGAAGCCCGAGGTGGCGGTGGCGCTGGTCGACGGGCGGTTGTGGGTGTTCCGCGCCGACGGCACTGCGCTGGCTGGCTTCAGCTACCGCGCCGCGGCGCCGCTGTCAGGCACGCCGAGCTTCGCCGACCTGGAGCAGGACGGCCGGCAGGAGCTGATCTTCGGGACCAAGGACGGCAAGCTGCACGCGCTCAACGCCCAGGGGGCGGAGCTCAGGGGCTTCCCGCTGGCGGTGGGGGCGCAGATCACCAGCCCGATCTCGGTGGGGCCGCTGGGGCAGGCGGCCAGGGCGCTGGTGAGCGGCAACGACGACGGCAAGGTCTACGCGGTGGAGCCCAGCGGCAAGGCGGTGCCGGGTTTCCCGGTGGCCTCGCAGTACCTGGTCAGCGGGCAGCCGGCGCTGGGCGACATCAGCGGCGATGGCACCAACGAGGTGGTGTTCGCCTCCCAGGACTTCAAGGTCTACGCCGCCCGCGCCGACGGCCAGCTGCTCAGCGGCTACCCGGGGGCGACCGGAGCCCGCAACCTGACCGGCCCGGCGCTGGGCGATCTGGAAGGCGAGGGGCATCTGGACGTGGTGGTGGCCTCGCTGGACGGCAAGCTGCACGCCTTCCTGCCCGACGGCAGCGAGCGCAAGGGCTGGCCGGTGAAGCTGGGCGAGAAGCTGGTGGGGGCGCCGGCCATCGCCGACCTGGATCGCGACGGCAAGGAGGAGGTCCTCGCCGCCAGCGCCGACGGCCAGCTGCACGTGCTCAAGGGAAACGGCAAGCCGCTCCCCGGCTTTCCGGCCAAGCTGACGGGGGAGCCTGTCGGCGGGCCGGTGGTGGTCGAGGCGGGCGACGGCGCATCGCTGATCGCCATCGCCTCGGGGGACCGGCTGGTGGCCTTCAAGGTCAAGCGCGCGGGCAAGGCGAGCGAGCCGTTCGCCTGGCCCGAGCCGGGGCACGACCCCGAGCACAGCGGGCGGATGCACCCGAACCCGCCGACCTACGCCAACCTGAAGATCTCCCCCGCTGAGCCGCGCACCGACGACGCGCTCAAGGCCGAGTACCGCTTCTTCGACCTCGACGGCGATCCCGAGCCTGCCACCGAGATCCGCTGGCTGCGCGACGGCAAGGAAGTGGCCGAGCTTGCGGGCAAGCGGATGGTGCCCAAGGAACTGACCAAGAAGAAGGAGCGCTGGCGCTTCCAGGTGGCGGCTCCCGGCGGGCCGACGCGGCAGAGCCCGGAGGCAACCATCGCCAACACTCCTCCGGGCAAGGCGAAGCTCGCCTTCGACCCGCCGGCGCTGCGCCGGGCCCAGCTCAACAAGGTGAAGATCGTTGAGGAGGCCGCCGACCCCGACGGCGACACGGTCAGCTACCGCTATCTGTGGCTGAAGAACGGCCAGCCGCAGCGCGGGCTGAACAAGGCCGAGGTCCCGCCCGGGACCATGCGCCGCGGCGAGCGCTGGTCGGTGGTGGTGGTGGCCCTCGACGGCGAGAGCGAGGGTGCCCCGGTCTCGCTCGACGCCCTGGTCGAGGACAGCGCTCCCACCACTCCCGAGATTGCGGTCTCGCCCACCGCCTTCAAGGTCGGCGACGCCCTGCAGGTGAGCATCAAGAAGGAGGCCACCGACGCCGACGGCGACGCGATCAGCTACCGCTATCGCTACCTGGTGGATTCGGTGCCGCTGCCGCTGGCGAGCACCTTGAGCGCGCTGCCGCCGATGTCGGTGCGCAAGAAGCAGACGGTCGCGGTCGAGGTCCGCGCCGACGACGGCGAGCTGCTGGGACCGCCGGCCACGCTCCAAATCACGGCGATCAACACCCCGCCCACCGCCCCCGAGCCGGCGATCTCGCCCAGGGAGGCCTACAGGACCGACGTGCTGCTGGCCGGGCTGGCGGCCCCCTCACGCGACGTGGACGGCGACAAGCTCAGCTACCGCTTCGCCTTCACCAGGGACGGCAAGCCGGCCGGGTCGTCCGACGGCAAGGAGGTCACCGGGCTCAAGAAGGGCGAGACCTACCAGCTGCAGGCCATCGCCAACGACGGCGAGGCGGACAGCGCCCCGGGCAAGGGGTCGATCACCATCAAGAACAGCCGGCCCAGCGCCCCGGGCATCGCCTTCGAGGGCCTGCCGCTGCGGCGCACCGATCCGCTCAAGGTCAAGGTGGTCGAGCCCTCGGTCGATCCCGACGGCGACGCCGTCCGCTACAGCTACGCCTGGCTGCGCGACGGCAAGCCCGAGCCCAAGCTGACCGGCCCGGAGCTGCCGGCGCTGACTGCGAAGAAAGGCGAGCGCTGGACGGTGGTGGTGACTCCCTCCGATGGACAGGAGGACGGCCCGGCGGCGCGGCTGGAGACGCTGGCGGTGGACAGCGTTCCTGTGGCCCCCGAGGTGGCGCTGTCGCCGGCCGAGCCCAAGACCGGCGACGCCATCACGGCGGTGATCCGCAAGGAAGCCAGCGACGCCGACGGCGACAGGCTCAAGTACCGCTACCGCTTCTTCGTCGACGGCACGCCGGTAGCCCAGCCGCCATCGCAGGATGGCCTGCCCGCGTTCGCCGCCCGCAAGAAGCAGCTGGTCACGGTCGAGGTGCGCGCCGACGACGGCGAGCAACTCTCGCCGGCGGCGACCGCCAAGGCCACGGTGCTCAACACCGCGCCCGAGGCGCCCAAGGCGGTGATTCTGCCGGCCGAGCCGCGCAGGACCCATCTGCTGCAAGGCGCGCTGTCGGCCCCGAGCTCCGACGCGGATCAGGACCGGCTGTCGTATCGGTTCACCTTCTCCAAGGACGGCAAGAAGGTCGCCTCCTCCGCCGACGGGCGCGAGGTGGCGGGCATCAAGAAGGGCGAGGTCTACGATCTCGAGGTGGTGGCCAACGACGGCGAGGCCGATTCGGCGCCGGCCAAGGTGCGCGCCACGGTCAAGAATTCGCGCCCGACCGCTCCGGTCATCGCCTTCGAGACGCTGCCGCTGCGCCGCATCGAGCCGGTCAAGGTGCGCATCGCCACCGCCTCCACCGACGCCGACGGCGACAAGGTGAGCTACAGCTACCAGTGGAGCCGCGACGGCCAGGTGCAGAAGCAGCTTTCCGGACCCGAGCTGCCCGCGGGGACGGCCAAGAAGGGCGAGCGCTGGTCGGTGGCGGTGACGCCCAACGATGGCGAAGAGAATGGACCGACCGCCAGTCTGGAGGCCGTCGTCGCCGACAGCGCCCCGACGGCGCCCGAGGTGGCGCTCTCCCCGGCCGAGCCCAAGACCGGCGACTCGCTCAAGGCGGTGATCCGCAAGGAGGCGGTCGACCCCGACGGCGACAAGCTCAAGTACCGCTACCGGTTCCTCGTCGATGGCCTGGTCTATTCGCTCGATCCCGCGCTGGACACGCTGCCGCCGTTCGCCCTGCACAAGAAGCAACAGGTGGTGCTGGAGGTGGTCGCCGACGACGGCGAGCTGACCAGCCCGGTGGCGACGGCCAAGGCCACGGCGGCCAACACCGTCCCGGAGAGCCCGAAGGTGGCGCTGCATCCGGCGCAGCCGCGGCGCGGCGACGTGGTGCAGGCTGCTCTGGCCGAGCCGGCTACTGACGCCGACGGCGACAAGCTGACCTACCGATTTACCTTCATCAAGGACGGCAAGGCTGTGGCGGCCGGTGCCGACGGGCGCGAGGTCTCCGGCATCAAGAAGGGCGAGACCTACGAGCTAGAGGTCGTCGCCAGCGACGGCGAGGTCGATTCCGCTCCCGCCCGCGCCAAGGTGGTCATCAGGAACACCGCGCCCACCGCGCCGGCGGTCTCCTTCGCCAGCGAGGCCCCGCGCGTCGGCGAAGCGGTGGAGGTGAAAATCGATCGACCCTCCACCGACGCCGACGGCGATGCGGTGACTGCCGCCTACCAGTTCGCGGTCGACGGAAAACCGGCCTCGCTGCCGGCCGGGGCCAAGTCGATCCCCGCCGGCGTGCTGCGCAAGCACCAGGTGTGGACGGTGCAGGTGACCCCGTCGGACAATGAGGAGAGCGGTCAGCCCGGACGCGCGCGCCTGGAGGTGGTCAACACCGCTCCGACCGCCCCGAAGATCGCCATCGAGCCCGCCGAGCCCACGGCGGAGACTGGGGCCCGGGCGCGCATCGTCGAGCCGGCCACCGACCTGGACGGCGACTCGCCGACCTACCGCTATGCCTGGTACCGCGACGGCGTACGGCTGGAGGTTTCCGGCGACGGAGCCGCCATCGGCCCGAGCGTGCTGCACCGGGGCGAGTCGCTGCGGCTGGTGGTCACCGCCTACGACGGCGAGGTCGAGGGGGCTCAAGCGACCGCCAATGCCCGGGTGCGCAACAGCGCCCCGAGCGCGCCGCAGATCGCCATCAGCCCGGAGAAGCCGGGGATTCGCGACGAGCTGACCTGCGTCGTCAAGTCGCCCGCCAAGGACCCGGACGGCGAGACGCCCGCCCTCAAGCTCAGCTGGCGCCGCAACGGCGAGCCGGTGCCGATGGGCCAGCAGCGCGACCGGATCCCGGCCAAGGTCGCCCGCCACGGCGAGACCTGGAGCTGCGAGGCGGTGGCCTTCGACGGCGAGCTGTCGAGCCCGGCGGCCAAGGCCGAGGTCAAGATCCTCAACACCCCGCCCACCGCTCCGGAGGTCAGGCTGGAGCCGGAGGCGGCGCGCGCCAACTCCGACCTGCGCTGCCGCATCGGCAAGCCGAGCGAGGACGCCGACGACGATCGGATCCGCTACGCCTTCAGCTGGTTCCAGGGCAACAAGCCGGTGGCGGCCGATTCCAGCGACCCCTCAGTGCTTCCCGCCAGCTCGATCAAGAAGGGGCAGGGCTACCGCTGCGAGGTGGTGGCCAGCGACGGCGAGGCCCAGTCCGCCGCGGTCAAGAGCGAGGCCCGCTACCAGAACAGCGCCCCCGGTCCGGCCATCGTCCGGGTGGTTCCCGAGACCCCGGTGACCGGCGCCACCCTCTCCTGCGAACTGGTGCAGCAGGCCAGCGACCCCGACGGTGACAAGCTGCGTTATCGCTACGGCTGGTCCAAGAACGGGGTGGAGCAGTCCTTCGCCGACTCCTCGGCCCAGGTCCCCAGCCGGCTGGTCAAGGCCGGAGACATCTGGCGCTGTCTGGTGGTGGCCAGCGACGGCGAGGCCGACGGTGCCCAGGCCCAGAGTCCCGAGGTCATCATCGGGCAGGCCTCGGCCAGCGCCTCCAAGTAGCCGGAATGTCAGCCGAATGATCGGATGAATGTTCTCGAGCATCCAAGGCACAAGTACCTAGGTTGGCAGGGGATTTCCCGGCGCAGGCGGACGCGGTCGTTTGGTTGACACGAGGCGTTTCATGTCCTTACAATCCGGGCGCTTTTTCCATCATCTCCCATCGAGGCCGTCCGCGATGACTGGCAGCGTCAAAGTCGCCGCAGCACTCGCCGCCGCCCTGTGGGCGGCGGGGGCCGCCGCTCAGGGGCAGTCCGGGTCTGACGTGGCGGTCGAGGGGCCCAAGAGCGAGGGGATCTCCGACCAGGAGAAGCTGTCGCGTTCGTCGGACTTCCTGGTGCAGATGCGCTCGGCGCTCAAGCTGGTGTTGGGCAAGCTCGAGGAGGCTCGCTCCTCCAAGGACGTGGTCAAGCTCAACTGCGTCAACGAGAAGCTGACCAACGTCAAGGGGCTGCTGCGCATCAGCGAGCAGGCCGACATCTCTCTGCAGGAAGCGGTAGCCAAGAAGGAGCAGCAGGCCGCCGAGCACGAATTCACCAAGGTGACCATCGCCCGGCAGAAGGTGGAGCAGCTCAAGGCCGAGGCGGAGCAGTGCGTGGGGATGCTGGCCTTCGAGACCGGCCCCACCGAAGTGACGGTTGAAGAGCCGCAGGATCTCCCACAGACCGATCCGACTCGGGTCACCGAGCCGCCGCCGGTCGTGAGTCGTCCGCCGCCGGCGAGCCCGACCAGCTAGGGCGGGCGAGCAAGCAGCGCCTCCGGGAGTCGGAGGGCTTCCTGCCAAGTGGCAGGGAGCGGGTGAGAGTCGTCGCAGAGGGGCAGCGGACTGGCAGGCCGGACAGGGGTTAGGCAGACGTGAGGCGGCAAGACCACAGCCAGGGCAGTCGGGCGCGCAGCAGCGCGGCGGTGGCTCTGGCCGCCTGCCTGGCTCTGTTCGCGGGCCCGGCGGCCGGCGTCGAGGGCACCGGCGTCAAGTTCGGCGAGGGAAGGGTCCACCCCTTCTTCCAGCTCGAGTCGCGCTACGACAGCGCCGCCCTCTACGCCGTCGACCCGCAGACCCACCAGTCCCAGCTGCTGGGCGATCTCATCCTCCACTTTCGACCCGGCTTCAGGTTGGAGATGCCGTCCCCGACCTTCGCGGTCGACCTAAACGCCGACCTCGACTACGCGCTCTACACGCTCAACAAGTCCTTCGGGCCCAACAGCCCTTCGCACCTGCAGGGCGATGCCGACCTCGACTTGGGGGTCAATCGAAGCGGGAAGATCGGCCTCGACCTCGGCGACCACGTGGTCCGTTCGGATCGGGCCATGGTCCCGAGCGTGGCGGTGGGCGTGCTCTCGCTGTTCAACGACGCGCGGGCGCAGATCAACTTCCGGCCCTCCGGCGGCGCTCTGCAGGTCGAGCCCAGCTATCACCTGACCACCGAGCTCTTCTCGACGCTGCTCGGGGGGTCGATCCCAGGCTGTGCCGACACCTACTGCAACCCGGCCAATATTCCTGGCCTCGACTACCTCCAGCACACTTTCTCGCTGAACGCCCGCTGGCGCTTCCTGCCCAAGACCGCGGTCACCCTCGACTCGGCCTTCGGGATGCGCAGCTACCTCAGCGGCACCTCGCCCAACAACAACTCCCTCAAGGCGGCGCTGGGGCTGGCCGGACTGCTTTCCACCCACCTCTCCACCGTGCTGCGAGTGGGCTGGGGCCAGGACTTCACCAGCTCCACCTACAAGAGCGTCATCGGCCAAGCCGAGGTCGGCTACCTGCTCTCCGAGACCGGCCAGATTCGGCTCGGCTACCTGCGTACCTTTGAGCCGGTGGGCGGAAGCTTCATTACCTACGGCGACGACCGGGCCTACCTCGACACCCGCTTCCTCCTCGGCGGGCGGCTGACCCTGCGGGCCGTCGGCAACTTCGACTTCCTCACCTTCCGCGGGCCGCAGGCGCGCTCCGATACGCGGGTCACCTTCGACGCCGGCGCCGACTACGAGGCCAAGCAGTGGTTCTCGATCGGCGCTGGGGACATGGTGACCTACGCGAGTTACGGCAGCAGCGCCTCCAAGCTGACCCGGAACGAAGTCTACCTGCGCCTGCAGGTCATCTACTGACCTCGCGCCTCCGCTTCCGCGATGCTCGTTGGCCGGCCGTCCTAGAACCTGTCCGGGCGCTCGCCGCCCGAGCCGATGGGGAATCCCCGCGTGAACTGCCCTGTTGAAGGCCCGATGGCTCGCCGTCTGATCTGGCTCCCGCTGGCCGCCCTCTTCGCCGCCGCCTCGCTCGGCTGCCAGACGCCGCGGCGCGACGTGCCGGCCTTCTCCAGCCGCGAGCAGATGGCCCCCCAGGCCTCGGCCATCGCCACCCTGGGCCCCGGCGACGTGCTCGAGATCCGGGTCTACGGCGAGCCGGACCTCTCCGGCGCCTTCCGCGTCTCGGGCGAGGGAACCATCGACTATCCGTTCTGCGGCCGGCTCACCGTCTCCGGGCACACCTCCAACGCCCTGGTGGACCTGCTGCGCGGCTGCCTGCAGAACGGCTACATCAAGAAGCCCCAGGTGACGGTCTTCCTCAAGGAGTACAACTCCAAGAAGGTCTTCGTCTTCGGCGAGGTGCAGAAGCCGGGCACCTTCGCCTTCGAGGACAACATGACCATCGTCCAGGCCATCACCCTGGCCGGCGGCTTCACCAAGCTCTCCGCCAAGAACTCGGTGATCGTCACCCGCCTCGTCGAGGGCGAAGAGCGCAAGATGAAGGTCCCGGTCGAGGGCATCGGCGAGGGCCGCGAGAAGAACTTCACCATGCTCCCCGGCGACCTGGTCTACGTCCCCGAGAGCTTCCTCTAGCCGCGAACGTCCACTTCTCGCCGCTTGGCGCCCGGCTGTTCCATTGCGGGCCGGCCCTGTTCCTTGGCGAGACAACCATCGGCCCGACCTGCCGTTCCTTCCCTCGGGGAGTGTGGTGGCATGCGCGCTGCAATCCCGCCCCGGCAACAAGGGGGCGGCGATGCTGGCCAGGGTGCGATCAGGCGCGTTGATGGGCGTGGACGCGGTGGTGGTGGAGGTCGAGGTGGACATGGGCTTCGGGCTGCCCATGTTCAACATCGTCGGGCTTCCGGACAGCGCGGTGAAGGAGAGCAAGGTCCGGGTGGTCTCGGCCATCCGCAACTGCGGCTTCCAGCTGCCGGTGAAGAAGGTCACCGTCAACCTGGCCCCTGCCGACATCCGCAAGGACGGCACCGGCTTCGACCTGCCCATCGCCCTGGGAGTGCTGGCCGCGGGCGAGGTGCTTGAGCCGGCTTCGCTGGAGAAGCACCTGTTCGTCGGCGAGCTGGCGCTGGACGGCGGCATCAAGCCGGTTCGCGGCGCGCTGCCGCTGGCGGTGGCGGCGCGCGACGCCGGGCTCAAGGGGATCGTGGTTCCCAAGGAGAACGCCCGCGAGGCCTCGGTGGTGCAGGGGATCGAGGTGCTGCCGGTGTCCACCTTTCGCGAGCTGGCCGAGTTGCTGGCCCAGGGTGAGGTGCCAGCCCCGTTCGTCCCCGCGGCCGAAACCGGGATCGGCGCGGCCCCGGAGACGGTCGACTTCACCGACGTGCGCGGGCAGGAGGGCGCCAAGCGCGCGATGGTCATCGCCGCCGCCGGTGGTCACAACGCAATGATGATTGGCCCAGCCTCCGGGCCAGGCCGTCGAGGGGCAGCCGGCCGCACATCTCGATTCCGTCGCGCCTCAGCCAGAGCCCGAACGGCTGGCGCGCAGGCACGAGGATGGAGAGCAACTCCTGCATCCTCCCGACGCTCGCCGCCTTGATCGCGCGCCCGAGTCGCACGGCCGCCGCCCCCACCTCGGGGCCGCTGGCGTCAGCGGGTGTGTCCTCGACTGCGGCCAGGGCTCGCTGCCTGGCGGTCGTGGCCGCATCCCTCGCCGCTCGAATCTGCGCCAGCCGTCCGCGAGCGACTTGCTCCGAGATGAGCCCATCGTCCATGAGGCGCAGCAGGCGCACCTCCTGGCCCTCCAGGCGCGCCAGTTCAGCATCAGCAGCGCCCAGATCGGCGCCGGCCGACTTGTCCGCGTGGCGCTCCATCCCGGCCTCAACCGCTGCTCGGAGCACATCGGGGGCTGTGAGCGCGTCCACGAGCATCGCGCGGACCGCCTCATCCGCAGCGGGGACTCGGATCGTGCGTCGGTCCGAGCATGGCTCGGATCTCCGGCTGGGCTGCGGGCAGCCGTAGCGGTGCGACTTCCCGGCCCCGTCCGAGATCACGTGCGCTCGCATGCCGCACACGCCGCACGCCAGCACCCCCCGCAGCATCGCCTCCCGCTGCATCACCGGGCCGCAGCACGAGCGCGAGCGCGCCACCGATGCCTTGGCCCGGGCCCACGTCACCTCGTCCACGATGGGCGGGATCTGCGTCACCTCTCCGCAGGTCCTGTAGCGCCCCACGATTGCCTCGGTGCGCAGCAGTCGCTTGATCGTCGAGTGCCCCCAGGACAGGCCGCGCGTCGGGGCGAGACCGTCTCGGTTGAGGGCGGCGGCAATGTCTCGAGTCGATTGGCCGGCGATGGCCTGGGCCACGATGCGCCGGTAGACCTCGGCCTGCTCTGGAACGAGAACCCAGCTTCGGGACTCGCGGTCGTACCGGCGTCCGTAGGGCGGCTGGCCCTGCGACAGGCGACCGTCCTGCGCCGCCCGCTGCCGGCCGGCGCGGGTGCGCTCGATGATTTTGAGGCGCTCCCGGCTGGCGAAGAAGGTCTGTAGGTACCAGTCCAGCTCCCCGATGCCGGATGCATCCCGCGGGTCGATCACCTTGCCGGAGCAGTCCACGATCACGGCATTGGCGTCGAGCGCCATTCCGTAGATCGCCACCCGCTCTCGGGGGTCCTGGGCGCGAGTGAGCCGATCGACGCTCCAGACTCGCAGCTCGTCATAAGCCTTGGCGTGCGACAGTTCGGCCAGCTTCCGAAGGTCCGCCCGGTCGGCCGCCCCGAGGGCGCCGCTGACTCCGAGGGCCTCCACCCGCTCGACGATCACGCACGGCCGGGACTCCCGCAGCCTATCGAGCGCTCGCCGCTGCAGCTCCGGCGTTTCCTTCTCGGCTTGGGCCTCGGTGCTGACCCGGATCAGCTCGACTGCGCGGGGGAGTTTGTCGGACACGGGCGCTCCTCTGGCTCAGCTTGTCGAAGATCCACTAGCACAGCCTCCATCCAACCCAGCAACTCGGAGGCCGCCTCGACTTGCTCTTCCTCGCTCGCTTCGCAGCGATACCTCACGCTCCCGTCGCCCATCACCCACCGCCTTTCTTCTTCCCCTGGACCCCGCCGGACGGCTTGAGCACCACCTCCGGCATCGGTTCCAGGCCCAATGCGATGCGGAGCCCATGCAGGACGCGTTCTCGCTCCGGGTCCGGTAGCGGCGCGAGCAGGTCGGCGGCCTCCCGGGCTTCGGGGGTGGGGCGGCGCTTGCGCTTCACCGCCGCACCTCCGCCAGCTCGCGCTTGCGCACAGGGCAATCAGCGCAGTCGACAAGAGACTGAGCGGGACGGCACCCGGTGCACGCCCTGGCAATCGGAGACAGGGTTATTGGCTCTCCATGCTCCACGATGTCGCACCTGGAGCAGAGCCCACCGAAGATGTGATCTCCGGGATCGGGCTGGTGGCAGTTGGTACACATGGGTCTCATCGCCGCACCTCCACCACCTTGAGCCCCAGCGCCCAAACCCAGTCGTTACGGGCCCACGGAGAGCGCTTGGCATTGATGGAGTCCCAGAGGCACGCGAACGCGCCGCGATAGGTCATCTCCAGGGCTGGGATCCGCCTTCTGTCCTGGAACACCACGGCGGCATCCGTCGCCACGACGCCCTCCGCCCGCGCGTCCTCCTCGCTGATCTCCTGGAGCCGCTGGACGCGGACCTCGGTGATCTCCAGCAGGATGCGGCTGGCCCAGCGCGGCATGTGGATCGAGGGGCGCCAGTGGAATCCCGCCCAGCACTCCGCCGACGGGCCATGCTTGCAGTGGAGGGGTGGCTCGCAGTCGGCGTGCCTGGCGATTTGGAACCCGTCGACATCGTTGGTCGCGCGATACCACGCCTTCGGGCACGGATAGACGTTGGTGCAGTCCGGGCTCCAGGTCTCGCGCACCCACAGCCGGTCGCCGGGGAGGCCGAAGGGGCAGCGGAAGACTCGGCCTGAGTTGTCGCCGGCAATCCACCCTCCGCCCTCACCACGGAATTCCTCGACGTGGCTGCAGAAGCTCCCGGGCTGCGGAGTTAGCAATCGCCTCGTCTGCGTTTTGCGCCCCGCCAGCAGCGCGCGGACCATCGGCGCGGAGAACAGGACCGGGCGCTCAACCATGGCGCACCTCCGGGAACTGCTGCACGCGCAAATCCTCGGGCCACTCGGCGGGGTCGGCGCCGGCGCGGTCCTTGAGGCGCCGAGCGATCAGCGGCGCGGCCTCGTCGCACACCTTCAAGCCAGCGCCAGCGATGCCATTCTCTGGGTCGGAGGCGCAGGCGCCGAGCTGCTTCACGAAGCACGCGACCTCGGCGCGCGAGCACTGACGAACGAGGGAGCGCGCCCACGCCAGTTCAAACGGCCGCGCGCTAGTCCCGCTCTCGCCGCCAACTATCACCCAGTGCAGCTGGGGACCGTCCTCGCCGTCAGTCGGACCGCCGTTCTCGTAGCGCTCTCCGCTGCGGTAGCGCTCCGCCTGCTGCTCGCCCCACGTCGAGATCAGCGTCCCGTCGCGTCTGCACTCAGGGCAGTGGTCGGTCCCCTGTGGCGTGTGCTCGGAGCGGCAACGTGAGCAGTGGTCGACGCGAGCGATCCATCGTCCCAGGTCCACCGCCTCCAGCAGCGGCTCCATCGACACGAAGCGGACCGCCGCCGGGGCCTTGAGCAGCAGCGGAATTCGCTCGTTTGCCGCGGCCTGGTGCTCGACGGTCACGCCAAGCCAGCACCGCGACGCCACGTCCTCGGGGATGATGCCGAGACGGTCAGCGCGCTTGGTCAGCAGCAGCCAGTCGAGATCGTCGGCGGTTTCGCCGATTAGCCGCCAGAGGTCCGCCCGCATCTCGTCGAGCCCAGGCGCCTCCTCGAGCACGTCCATCATGGAGCCGCAGAAAACCTTCGCCTTCCGGCCCGTGGCGCGCGCGGCCTTCGCCCACCTGAATGGACCGCTCCAGTAGGCCGCGCTGGTCCGGCGCCTGGTTCCCCGGAAATCCCGTCCCCAGCGGTGCTCCTGCGCCTCCGCGTAGCAATGGGCGCAGCCGGCGCTGACCGGACTGCATCCGATCCAAGGGTTAAAGGTGTGATCCGTCCACGCGATCTTGCTGTCCTTGCCCATCGTTCCTCCAGAGGACCCGGCGAGATTCGAACTCGCGACCGCCGCATTACGAGTGCGGTGCTCTTCCTGCTGAGCTACGGGTCCAGCAGCCTCCCCGCCTGATTTCGGGGAGGCGTTCCGCTGCTGCTGACGGCTACTCCGGCGGGTTCGCGTCCTTCTCCTTGAGCGGCAACTCCTCCTGCAGCTCGTCCTCGCGGATGGCCCGGTCGCGCAGGACCTCCCCGGAGTCCGACCTCACCTCGAGCACGGTCCGCTTGTTCTTCTGCTCGGACTGGACCTCGACCTCGCGGTACTCCGCCTTGTCGGCGATGACGTTGGAGAAGACGCAGATCTCGGACTCAAGCCGCGCCTTCTCCTTGCCCAGCTCCTTCTTGACCGACGACTCCTTAGCCGCGTGAGCCGCGAGCTCACGCTGCAGCTGCGCCAGGCGCTGGCCCCGGGCGAGCAACTCGTCCGTCGTCAACGGCACCGGCAGCATCGTTGTGAACCCCGATCACCCTGCCGCCGGTGATCGAAGGCGTGAAATCCAGCTTCTTCCTGGCCATGGCCGCTTCCTCTCTTGGTTGTGCTTCGTTCGGTGGCGCCCGGCCCGCCACCGCCGCCACTCACCGCCGGGCGCCGGCTGCTACTCCTCGGTGATGCGAACCTTCCCGCCCGCGGCCTCGATGACCTTGGGCTCCGGCTGCACCTCGGACACCTCGCCGTCCTCGATGACGACGCCGGCGGGCCCGCCCGTGCCGACCACCTCGATCCAGACCTGGGCGTCGGCCTGGGCCGCCATCTCGGCGACCAGGCGCATCGATTCGGAGTCGAGGAGAGACCCGTCGCGGATGAGCAGCACCTTGAGCTTGGGGTTCGAGGCCAGGCCCATGGCGAGGGACACGCGCAGCTGCTCGGCTCCGGACGCCTGGGAGAAGGCCATCCCGTTGTAGGTGATGCCCTCGTCCGAGAATCCCAGACCGGGCACCGGCATCTTGGCGCTGGTGATGCGCATCTCCTTCTCTGCGGCCAGGCCCTCCAGCTGGCTGCTCAGCCCATCGGATTCCCGCTTCTTCGCCTCGATCTGCTCGGCCAGGTTCCGGCGCCGGTGCTTCTGCTGAACCAGGGCATTGGTCGCCTGGAGGGCGCGCATCTTCTCGGTGACGGCGGACAGATCGGGATCCACCAGATTGGAGACCTCGCCCATCAGCTCCGCGGAGAGGTCCTCGGTCATGGCGAGCTCGGCCTCAGCCTCCGCGAGCCCGCGGCGAGCCTTCTCCGCTTCGGCGAGCAGCTGATCCAGCTTGGCCTTGGCCCGCTCGAGGCTCTTCTTGGCGACCGAGGAGGCCTCCTGGGCGCGCCGGTGCTCCTCCCTCATGGAGTCGTTGGCGGGCTTCTTCGCCAGCAGCGTCTTCTGCTCCTCGATGAGCGCCTCGAGCGAGACCGGCTCGTCGGGGACGTTGGGATTGACCGCCTCAGGCATCTGGGCCTTGAGCCGCTCGACCTCCCGGTTGACGATGGTGCGCTCGTCGTAGATGCGCTTCGACTCGGCATCGAGGTCGGAGGTATTGACGCCCACGAGGTCGCGCAGCAGGGCGAGCTGCTCGGCCGGCTTCAGCCGAAGGAAGGTCAGCGGGTCGAAGCTGAGCGAGCCCACCAGCTTGTCGAGGACCGCCTGGGGAGAGGCCAGCTTGGAACCGTCCTTCGCGCGAACCTCGAGGTAGGTTCCCTTCTTGGTCCAGCGCCGCTCGACCGTCATGTCCTCCAGATCCAGTACCACCTGAGCGGAGTCAGCTCCGCGGCGGATGGGCTCGGCCGGCTGGGCCCCCTTGCCGCCCAGGGCCATCTGAATGGCGTCGAGCAGAGACGTCTTCCCCTGTCCGTTCCGCCCCTTCACCACCACCAGCGAGCCGTTGGGGTGCAGCTCGATGGCCTTCAACCGCTTCACGTTCTCAGCCTGCAATCCGACGATGCGCGACATGGTTCAGACCTCCTTATTTGCCCGCGGCTTGTGGTAGCCGACGGGGTGCGAGTAGTGGGGCAGCGCGGCGCCGGCGGTGCGCAGGGCATCGAGCGCGGCCGCGTAGGTCTTTCCGAGGGGAGCGTCATTGCGGCGCGCCCAGTCCTTCACCGACTCCTCGAGCTGGCCCTTGTCGAGCCGGGTCTCGCGGCGAATGGAGGCCTCGTAGACGGCCGGTCCGTAGAGAGGAACGAGCACGCCACGAGAGCGCTCGACGTCGATGTCTTCTTTGGCGAGGTGCGGATAGGCCCCGTAGACCTTGCCCTTCTCCGCCGGGATCGGATGCTCGCGCGCCCAGTCCTTGAGCACCGAACGCAGGCGCTCGATCATTTCCTCAGCGCGATCAAGCTGGCGCAGGAACATCGGAGCGTTCTGCTCGGTCAGGTGCGATCCGACCTCTTCGATGGACCGAACCTGCTGGGGCGTCAGCGGTGAGATGTTCCCCTCGGCGGCGAGCACCACCATCCGAGCCAGCACCTGCTTTGCCGGACAGCGGGCGTAGCCTGGGCACCGCGCGCAGTGCTCTCCCTCGTAGACGTCGCCCGACCAGGTCCCCGCCTCCATCTCGGCGGCGGTCGTGATGGCCCGCTCGTAGATCTGCTCGAGCCGGAAGGCGACGGCGTCCAGGTCGATGGCATCCAGCCGGGCCCGGTCCGCCCAGGGCTCGCTGCCGCTGTCCGGGATGCGGACCAGCCCGACGATGGCGGCGTCCTTGTTCCTCGCCCGCGCCAGGGCCAGCCCGCCGGCCAGCACCTGCAGGTGCTCCTTGGCCGGGTCGAGGTCGCCCCATCCGCTCTTGTAGTCCAGGTCAATGACCGCGTCGGCCATCTCTCCAGCGACGTCGAGGGTGCCGTAGATCCAGCCCTCGCCCAGGTCCGGGTAGCCGCGGCTGATATTGATCCCGAGCACCCGCGTCTCCTGCGAGTGGACGTTGTAGGCGAGCGCCAGCTCGGGCGTGTAGGCGGTGGGGTCGAGCGGCAGCTTGGAGATGGGCAGCTTCTCCATCGCAGCCCGGTGCTCCAGCGCGACGCGGAGCAGGGCGGCCTCGCTCGACCCCAGGAGGTTGCAGTCCCGCAGGTAGTCGTGGATGACGTTGCCGGTCCTCGTGTATCGGTTGTGCGACTTGGACCCCGGGAGCACCGCGCGGGGAGGGCAGAGCTCGGTGGCCGGCAGTCCGCTGAACGTCAGGCGTGGGGCGAAGGCGCTCACTTGGCAGCTCCAGTCAGGCGGGCCCGCTCCTTCGAGAAGACCTCGAGCACCTGCGGCCAGGTCGCCTCGGGGCATTCCGTCTTCCGGCGAGACAGACCGGTCAGTTCCTTCAGGGTCGACGCCTTCTGGAACTGCGCGATGAGCCACTGCGCGAACTCGGGCGTTCCGCTGGCCGGCGAATCGGTGGTGGCGGATGCCGGCGCCGGAGCGGGAGCCGAGGCGGAGGGGGCGGTCACCTCGCCCGTGACCGGATTGTGGGGCTCGGGCGGAGCGGCTGCGGACGGCGGGTCCTTCGGAGCGGGGGAACCGACGGGGATGGCCGTGGATGCCTGTGCGGGCTTCGCGCGCTCCGCGGCGCGGTCCTCCATAATCGCGGCCCAGGTCGTCTCGCCTTCCTCGAGGGCGTTGCGAACGGTGGCGAGGGCGCGCATCTCGTCGGCGCTGGCGTCCGTCGGCGCGTGGCCGAGGTAGGCGTTGAGCTGTGCGGCGCTGATCCCCAGCTTCTCGAAGGTCGCGATCATCCGCTGCCGCTTGCCGGGCAGGTCGCGCTTCGTCTCTTCCGCCAGCGTCGCTTCGCAGGTCTCGCGCGCCTCGGTCTTGATGTCGTCGGGCAGGAGACGCAGCCCGCAGTTGCGGATCATCTTCGAGACCGACGCGGCCTTCTTGTTGGCCAGCTCGTCTTCCGTGGCCTTGACGATGAAGACCTTCTCTCCCGAGGAGTTGGTGCGCTCGCCGACGACCTCCCGATCCCGGTTGTTCTTGCGCTCGACGGTCTTGGAGAGCACCACCTCCTCGTCGAAGCCCGCGTTCGTCTCCAGGTCCAGAACCATGACCCGGACCTTCTGCGTCTCCGGGTCGTCGTAGGTGACCTGGGCCAGCGTCATGAAGTTGCCCCAGTTGCGCAGGGCGCTCTCCGCGAACCGGATCGACAGGCCCTCGACGAAGTTGTCGACCCACTGGCCCGTCTTCTCGTCCTTCTTCTTGCCGACCTTCTTGGCGTAGACCGCCGAGTCCGCAAAGCGCGGGCGGGCGCAGTCGCCCAGGATGCGCTTTCGGGCGAGATCCACGTCCCGGGGCCGCTGGAGCGCCATCACCCATCGGGCCTGCACCAGGGCCTTCACCTCTTCGCCGGCGGCGGCCGCGGCCAACTCTGCGCTGCGCTTCACGGTGTGCCCGTCGAAGCCCTGCGTGGTGGCGACGCCGGCCACCGGGGCGGCGGATGCTGAGGCGGGTACGATGCTGGTCTGTTTGGCGACGGCCATTGGCTCTCCTGGTGCTTGGTTAGAAGTCGTCTGCTCTGCAATCAGCGAGGTACTCGGCGAGGCCCTGCTCGAAGTCCTCGAGGAGCTGCTCGTCCTCGTCGGTCCAGGCCTCGGGGTCGGCGTAGGCAGCTGACCCCGGCGCCGGGAGCTGCGCGGCCCGCTTCCTGGCGCGCAGCCGGTCGGGCGACTCGCGGCTCATCGCCACTCGATCTTCTCGAGCGCGTGGCTCGCCTTCGCGTGGATCTCGAAGGTCTCGGCGATGGTCTTGTCGGGGACGGTCTTCATCTGCGCGCAGCGCACTGCCAGCCACTTCAACCGCTCGAGGGCCCGGCTCAGCGATGCCCGTTCTTCCAGCGTCAGAGGCATGACCTCTCCATCCCGGCTCTCGCCGGCCTGAAATTCGTTCCTGTCGATTGCTCCCTGCCGTCGCCCCGCTGCCCGGTACTCCTCAGCACCGATCCCGTCCGTCCCTGCTCACGCCCGACCGCGCGGCGGCCGATTCAACGATGCAGAGAGTATCGCAGGCGACACAGAGAAGTCAAGAAGGACGGTGTCGGATGCGATACTGCTTTGGGCGTTGCCGGTTGGCGCTAGATGCGATTCGATCTGGCACCAGGAGGGTTCCGATATGCGTGCACCGAGGGTTGGACTGCTGGCGAAGTTGGTC
Source organism: Myxococcales bacterium (assembly GCA_037442205.1). Classification (GTDB taxonomy): domain Bacteria; phylum Myxococcota; class Myxococcia; order Myxococcales; family UBA5297; genus JBBIQS01. The sequence continues at coordinate 34,825 of JBBIQS010000004.1, read as the reverse complement.
GCCGGAGCGTTCGTAATTGCTGGACTGGCGTCAGTGCCCTTGATCTACGAAGAGGAGCGCCAAGAGACATTGCTCGCCTATACGGCCATTCGGACGCTGAGCGAGCCCACGAAAGCGCCAGAAGAGCAGAGGGAATCAGCGCGACGTGACGCGAGCGTCCATGCGGGGGCGGCCGCGGCTAGCGTGTCCCTCGGCATCTTCGGCGTCCTGGCCGCAGCCACGCTCCTGGCTAGTGCCGGCATTGCCGGCGCCGTTCGAGCGGGCGTCGAGGGTGGCCTGTACGCGATGGTCTTCGTCTCAGTGGTGTGCGCTACTGCTACTCACCCTGGCCACGTGTCGGGACTGTTTATCGGTCATGCCATCTGGACGTACGTCGCCCTGCGTCCAGCCAGCTGGACTGAGAAGCGTCGAGTGCGTGCATGGGAGCAGTGGCGAACCGCGGCTGCCCTATCTCAAGAGGCAAAGCCCAATGACGCTGTCACCCTGCAGCGGCCAAGCGAGGGCGACGGCGTCAGCGCCTCTAACCTCGGCGCGAGGCTGGGACCGGGCTAGCGCCATCGCGAGACGCTCCGCCCTGGTCATCAAGTGGAGTGTTCTTCCGCTCCTCCAGACGGCCCGCCCGTTTCGCCACTTCGTGGCCGCAATCCCTGGAAGCAGCTCTACCGCCCGAAGGGCAAGCAGCTCATTGCTGGCCCAGTGCCACTCGCGTTTGAGGTCGGGCAGATGCCATGGCCAGCGGATCAGCGACATCAGGAATGGAGCGCGCGGCACGAGCAGCGCTGCGGCGACCCTGGTGCAAAACGCCTCTCGGTGATCCTTCGGGAGCCCGGCCGGCTCGAAGTGGTGCGCCAGCTCGTGACCGACGCTCGCCTCTTCTCGAGCCAAATACTGGGAGGGCTCGATGAAGATCGCTCGATCAGATCGTTTGGTCAGCCCTCGGAATCCAGGCGGCATGGACTCGCGATGCACTCTGAACCCAAGTCCCTGGGCCAGCAGAGTCGCGCGAGCAGGTTGGATGGATCCGGCACGATCACGGATCTCTTCGGCGAGTTCCTCAGCCCTTTCTGCCAGGTCCGAAGGTAGGCCGCCTCTTGCGGAGCCAGTCGCGCAGCCCGAACCAGTTCTCGGCCGGGAGTCCTTCGGGGTGCTCCGTCCACGTGGCAACATCTCGCAAGTCGTCGATGTCGGTGTCGGAAAGGTCACGCCGGGCCCCCTCGATAAACTCGTCCAGCGTCATCCTATGTTGGGGGTCTGACACCGGCTCTGGCCGCGCCGTTCTGGTTGCCGGCGCCGGCGCCGAGGCCCACAGCACGCTCGGATCGCACCCCAGCGCCTCGGCGAGCGCCTTCACGGTTCGGGCTTCCGGGTTCGTTTCCACGCCGGTCTCAAGCCTGGTGATTGTGACGCGCCCGATGCCTGCCTTGTTCGCCAGCTCTCCCTGAGACCATCCCTTTCCCGTTCGCAGGTTCCGAAGGTTTCGCCCGAAGGTTCCGGGTTCGTTGCTCTTGGCGCCGGCCGCGGCCATTTGCGATCTCCATCGGTAGGGGGTGGGTAAATTGTGACGCACACGCCACAACCTCGCAAGGCTTCATTCGCGCGCGACTCGCTCGCTTGACTGGTCGGTATCGCATGAGGCACACTGCCTCTCATGCGACACAACACGCCCTTCTCGTTCCAGATTCGACGCCTGCGCGGTGAGCGAGGGTACACGCAGGAGCAGCTCTCTCAGCTCTCCGGAGTTCCTCGCTCCAGCATCGCCCGCATCGAGGGCGGACGTTTCCCCGACATCCGGAGCTCAACCCTGCAGAGCCTGGCTGACGCCCTGTCGGTCAAGCCCGGGGTACTGCTGGAGGCTCCCCACAAGCGCGGCGCGCGGCGGTAGGCGGGGCCTCCATCGCTTTCTTGCCCGAGGCACGCATGTCGCGCTCTCCCCTGTTCCGCGCCAGCTTCGACCCAGGCGAACTGGTGGTCGACAACTTCGCCGGCGGCGGTGGCACATCCACCGGTATCGAAGCCGCCCTCGGCCGGTCGCCCGACATCGCGATCAACCACTCGCCCGAGGCGGTGGCGATGCACTCGGCCAACCACCCGAGCACGCGCCACTACTGCGAGAACATCTTGGAGGTCGACCCGCGCGAGGCCTGCGCCGGCCGTCCGGTGGGCCTCGCATGGTTCAGCCCCGACTGCACCCACTTCTCGAAGGCGAAGGGCACCAAGCCGCTCAAGAAGGAGATCCGCGGGCTGGCGGATGTGGTGATCCGCTGGGCCAGGGCGGTCCAGCCGCGCGTGATCCTCCTCGAGAACGTCGAGGAGTTTCAGACCTGGGGTCCGCTCAACGAACACAGCCGACCTGACCCCGCGCATGCTGGCGAAGACTTCCGGCGCTGGCTCGGCGAGCTCGTGGCTTGCGGCTACCGGGTGGACTTCCGCGTCCTCACCGCCGCCGACTTCGGCACCCCGACCACCCGGAAGCGCCTCTTCCTGGTGGCCCGGCGGGACGGCCAGCCCATCGTCTGGCCTGAGGCGACGCACGGAAAGGGCCGCGCCGAGCCCTGGCGCCCGGCGGCCGAGGTCATCGACTGGTCGCTGCCTTGCCCCTCCATCTTCGACCGGCCGCGCTCGCTGGCGGAGGCGACGCTGTGGCGGATCGCGGAGGGCCTGCGCCGCTACGTGCTCGAGGCGGCGGATCCGTTCATCATTCCGCTGACGCACCAGGGGGACCGCCGCGTCCACGGCATCGATGAGCCGCTGCGCACCGTCACCGCCGCCCACCGCGGCGAGCTGGCGCTGGTCGAGCCGTTCATCGTTCGGCACGGCCACTACTCGACCATCACCGGCGCCGGGCTTCGCGAGGGTTGTGGCGCCGGCACGTTCCGCGGCCAGCAGCTCGCACTCCCGCTCGCCACCGTCTGCGCGACCAACGACAAGCACCTCGTCTGCCCCATCGTCACCAAGCACTACGGCGGCGTGGTCGGGCATGGGGTCGAGCGCCCGCTGGGCACGGTCACGGCGAAGGACCACCACGCGGTCACCTCGGCGTTCCTCACCAAGTTCTATGGCACCTCGACCGGCTCTCCAGCGCAGGCCCCGCTTCCGACCGTCACCGCCGGCGGCGGGCGCGGAGGAGGTCACCTCGCCGAGGTCCGCGCCTTCCTGGTGAAGTACTACGGCACCGGCGGCCAGCTGCAGGGCCTGCAGGACCCGCTGCATACCATCACCGCCAAGGCCCGCTTCGGCCTGGTCACCATCCGCGGCGAGCAGTACCAGCTGGCCGACATCGGAATGCGGATGCTCCAGCCGCACGAGCTCTTCGCCGCCCAGGGCTTCCCCGACGACTACGAGATCGCCCCGGAGTTCGAGGGTCGGCCGCTCACCAAGACGGCTCAGATCGCCCTGGCCGGAAACAGTGTCTGCCCGCCCGTTGCCCGGGCGCTGGTCGAGGCGAACGTCTTCTCGGCGCGGAGGGCTGCCTGATGGCTCGCATCCGAACGATCAAGCCGGAGTTTTTCCTCGACGAGGACCTGGGCGAGCTCTCTGCGCTCCATCGACTCGCTTTCGCCGGGATCTGGTGCCAGGCCGACTGCGCCGGCCGGCTCGAGGATCGGCCGAGGCGGCTCAAGCTGCAGGTCCTGCCATACGACGACTGCGACTTCGACCGCCTTCTGGCCGACCTGGAGGCCTGCTCCGGCCGGTTCATCGTGCGCTACGAGGCCGGCGGCGAACGCTTCATCCAGATCCGCAACTTCTTGAAACACCAGAGGCTTTCCGGAACTGAGGCGGCTGCCAGGTCGGCTTTCCCCGCACCGCCAAAGGAAGCACTTGAGAAGCACTCTGGAAGCGCCGAGGAAGCACCTAGGAACGCTGGAAAGGAAGGGAAAGGAAGGGAAGGGAAAGGAAAAGATCTGCGGGCGGCTGTCGCCGCGCCGCTGCCGGACCAGCAGACGCCTCCGTCCCCTCCCGCCCCGCCGTCCGCCGAGAAGCCGAAGCCGGCGCCAGACCCTCGCCACCAGCCCTCCCTCGCTGCCTGGGCCGCCAGCTACGAGGCCGCCACCAGGACGAAGGCGACCATCCTCCCGGCCGACGCCAAGGCGGTCCAGCTGCTCCTGCGCTCGATCCCAGGCGTTTCAGTCGAGGAAATCAGCCATCGCATGGTCCGAGCGCTCGCGGTGGACTGGTTCCGCCGAAGCCCCGACCTCAAGACCTTCTGCTCCAAGTGGTCGGCCTGGGTTCCCTCGCCTGCCGATGCCCGGCTCGCCGCCGATCTGGCCGTGGGCCGCCCCGCTCCGCCGCCGACCACGCCTCCGCCGCAGGTCGAGCGGCCGCCGTGCGGCGTTCACGGGTGCCAGGGGCTCGCCTTCGACGAGCGGCAGGTGGCCGGACTGCACCTGTGCTTCGGGCACCGGGCCGATTGGGACGACGTGCGCGAGGCAGCGCGCCGGAAGCTGGACTTCGACGAGCAGGCGACATGGTCCGCCTGGCTCAAGCAGGTGAACCCGGACCCGCTGAGGTCCGAGAGGAGGGCGTCTTGAGCATGACCACGAACCCGCGAGGCGGCACCGCCGCGGTCATTCCGTTTCCGGAGTGGCGCCGGCAGCAGCGGATGCGCGAGCGGGTAGAGCGCGAGCTCGCCGGGGTCCGCCGGCGGCGCGTGGTGCGCGGCATCCTCGGCATGGTGTCGGTTACCTGTGCCGCGCTGACGCTCCTCGCGCTGGCGGCCATAGCACTCAGGGGCTGCCCGTGATCGTTGACCTGGTCATTCCGCAGCGCACCACCACCGGGCTCAACGCCCGGGAGCACCGATTCGAGCGGTCCCAGCGCGTCGCGATTGAGCGCGGGCGCACTGCCGTTTACCTGGCGAGCGTTCGTCTGGGACTGCACCTGCTGCGCGCCTCCACGCCGCTGGTGGTGACGCTTACCCGCATCAGCCCGGGGCACGTGCCGCCGGACGACGACAACGTCGTAGGCGGGCTCAAGGGAATCCGGGACGAGATCGCGAAGTGGTTGGGCATCGACGACCGCTTCCACCGGCTCGTCCGCTACCGCTACCAGTCCGCCCATGGCGAGTGGGGCGTCAGGGTTCAGATCTGCCGAGGCGGGGAGGAGTTTCCGCTGGTGGAGTGGCCGGGGCATCCGAAGCCCGAACCCGAGCGCAAGGGATTCGGCCCCATCCGGCGCCGCGCGTGACCCCGGCCGGCCTCCCGCCCGACTGGCGCGACTGGTGGGACGAGCGGGCCGGCCTGGTCGAAGAGGGCGACGGGATGCGGCGAGACGACGCCGAGTCCATTGCGCTGGAGATGACCCTTCGAGAGATGCGCCGCGTGGGCGCGCTCAAGCCGAAGCAGGAAGACCTGTTCACGAGGAGACGATGAACGACCGAGACGACGAGATCGAGACGCTGCAGGGGCGGGTGCTGGGACTTCGAACCGAGAACGATGCGCTCCGGACCGAGCTGGCGAAGCTCAAGGCAGCTCCGGCCGCCAAGGCTCTGGACCGCCTGGCCGCCGCAGTCGACACCCACCGCGAGTCCTGGCGCAGGTACTGTGAGGGCGGCGAAGTCGGACCGGGCCTGTCCTCATGCGTGGACATAGCCGAGTCCCGGATGTTCGAGGTGCTCGACGAGGTGGCGCCGAAGGGCGGGCGGAAGGGCCCGCGGCCCGGGCTTCAGCTGGTGGGCAAGGACGCCGCTGCCGAGGGCACCAAGAGCGAGCTCCGCGAGGAGAAGATTCAGGATCTGGGCACCGAAATCGGCGACCTGCGGAGGAAGCTCGAGGAGAGCGAGCGCATCGCAGCCGCTCGCTTCGACCTCATCAAGCGCGTCTTCGGCAAGGTCCCCCTCGAGATCCGCACCAAGCCCGCGCCCGGCCAGCAGCTCGACATTGGCGAGGTCCTGCCCAAGGACGTCGAGCGCATGGCCCAGGAGCTGGAGAACGCCTACGTCAACGTCGCCGCGGCACTCGCCCTGCTCGACGCCCCCGTCGGAGGCGACGAGGTTTTCGAATGGAAGGACCTCCTCGACCGGGTGCGCGGCGTCGCGGTGATGCTGGGCGCGGTGTCAGGCGAGCTGGAGCGGCTGCGCGCCGCTGGCGTCGGCGTGGTGGTCGAGGGCTGCTCCCAGTGCCGGGTCCTCGAGGGCCAGCTGCAGGCCTCGCACTCCCACATCGACACCCTTGAGCGCGATCGCCACGAGGAGGCCAACGAACTGGCTGAGGCACGTGCAGTCCTGGCTCGGGCCCAGGTCCCGTCGGAGCTGCTCGAGCAGGGGAAGGTCCGTGCCCTCTCGGTGCCGGACCGGATCCGCTTCATGCACGTCACCTTCCACAAGGGGATGCAGCAGCTCGATGCGGCTCAGAAGAAGCTCGCCGAGGCGACCTCGACCGCCGGGAAGATCCTCGGACCCGACGGCAAGCCGGTGTCTTGAGGGAGCGATGCGCTGCACCGTAGACGAATGCACGAGGGAGGCTGCTCCACATCGAGAGCGGTGCTGGGCGCACATCAAGCGAGCCCAGCGCTGTCGCCCGCTCGACACCCCGATCGGTTCTGGCTCCGGCGCCCGATACCGGAGCCCGGCCGAGCGCGTCCGTGTCGCAGGCCTGGTCCTTGCCGATGCGTCCAGCGAGGACGACGTGCAGTACCAGCGCGCCTCATGGCGCTTCGACCGCGCGCTTCGCAACTTCCGGCGCAAGAAGTGACCCAATCCGACGCCTGACGGACGCTGTCCACAAACGGGCGCAGGCTTTCCGTCAAGGAGGGCCTTCGCCTTGGCGTCTCGGGAGCTCAACCCCAAGCAGCTGCGGTTCCTGCGCGCGTACCTGCTCAACGGCGGGAATGCCACGCAGGCTGCCATCAAGGCTGGCTACTCGAAGAAGACCGCCTACGCCCAGGGGTGCAGGCTGTTGAAGCATGCTGACGTCCGCAAGGCCATCGCCGGCGAGCGGGCGAAGAGCGCGAAGAAGTTCGACATCTCGAAAGAGCGCATCGAGTCCGAGCTCGCCCGCGTCGGCTTCTCCGACCTCGGCCGCGCGTTCTCCGGCCCGCGCAAGTTGCTGGCGGTGACCGAGATGGACGAGGACACCCGCCGCGCCCTGGCCGGCGTGGACGTTGTCCGGCGCCCCGGCGGCGACGTTGTCGAGAAGGTGAAGCTGCACGACAAACTCAAGGCCCTCGAGCTGCTCGCCAAGATGGGCGGCCACCTCAAAGAGAAGGTCGAGGTCGAGGGCCAGCTGAATTTCGCACGTCTTGTGGCCGAGGCCGGCACCACCGGCGCTTCCCCCCTTCCGGCGCCGGCGCCGGCCGAGGCCTCCCCTTCCCCCACCAGCGAGCCGGCGGCGACCCCGGAGACGTCCGAAGGGCTGCCGCCGGCGTTGGGGTCTTCCGGCGCGGAGGGTGATTGACTTGCGCGCCCTTCTCGCCCTGGTGCTGCTCGCCATGAGTTTCGACGCTCAGGCGGTGGCCAATATCCGCCGCTGGCGCGCCGAGCCGGGGGCCTTCGCCCGCGAGGTCTGCGGCTTCATCTGCGACGACTGGCAGGTGGACGTCCTCAACGCGGTTCGCGACAACCCGCAGACCGCGCTCAAGGCCTGCAAGGGCCCCGGCAAGACAGCGATCGAGGCCATCGCCATCTGGCACTTCGAGGTCTGCTTCACCGACGCCCAGTGCCTGGTCACCTCGATTACGGGCGACAACCTCAAGGACAACCTCTGGAAGGAACTCGCGGGCTGGCGCTCAAAGAGCGAGCTGCTCAAGTCGGTCTTTGCCTTTGGCAAGGAGCGCATCACCATGCGCGAGCGGCCGGAGACCTGGTTCGTCTCCGCTCGAACCTGGCCCCGCGACGCCGACCCCAAGCAGCAGGCCAACACCCTGGCCGGCCTGCACGCCGAGCACACCTTCATCGTCGTCGACGAAGTCGGCGACATCCCGATCGGCGTGGTGGCGGCGGCGCAGGGAAGTCTCTCCACAGGCGTCTACAACCGGCTGCTCATCGCCGGAAACCCGACGCGCACCGAGGGCCCGCTCTGGGAGGCCTGCACCACCCAGCGGCCTCAGTGGTTCGTCAAGGAGATCGACGGCGACCCGGCCAACCCAAACCGGGCCAAGCGCATCAGCATCGAGTGGGCCCAGCGGCAGATCGAGGCCTACGGCTACGACAGTGATTTCGTCCGCGTGAACGTCCGCGGGATGTTCCCGCGCACCCAGAGCAACAAGCTCATCGGGCCAGACGAGTGCTCCAAGGCCGTCGAGCGGGCTCTTCGCAAGGACGAGTACTTCGACGAGGCCAAGGTCTTGGGCATCGACTGCGCGGCCGAGGGTGACGACGAGGCGGTCTTCGCCCCGCGGCAGGGCCCGCTTCTCTACCAGCTCGAGGGCATGCGCGAGCTCAAGACCACCGAGCTCACCGACCAGGCGGCGATGTTCCTCAACCGCTGGCACCCGATCGCCACCTTCATCGACCAGGGCACCTTCGGGGTGGCCATCCGCGACAACCTGCACCGGCTCAACTTCTCGACCGTCGTCGGAGTGGACTTCGGGGGCAAAGCCCGCGACCCCAAGCGCTTCTCCAACAAGCGTGCCGAGATGTACTTCGACGCCTGCGACTGGGTCCGCAAGGGCGGCTCGATCCCCAACGATCGGGAGCTGATCGCCGACCTATGCGGCCAGCAGTACCAGATGGACAAGCATGGGCGCCTTCTGCTCCTCGAGAAGAAGGAGCTCAAGAAGGTCCTGGGACGCTCGCCCGACCGCGGCGATGGCTTCGTCCTGACCTTCGCCTACCCGGTTCGCCTGCCAGACCCACCCACCGTCCACGCCGAGTCAGCCATCCCGCAGGCCTGGGACTACGACCCCCTCCACCACCGCCGGAGCTGACCAGCATGGGCGCCTCTCCTCCCACTCCTCTGCAGCAGCCGACGACCATCGACACCAAGCCGAAGGTCCCTGGCCTACTGGGAGAGGACAAGCCCGGCCAGACCCTCACCCTCGAGGAACTGCAGAAGCGAAAGCAGTACCTGCAGCTGCAGGCGCTCATCAGCCTGGGCCGCAAGTCCGCGATGCTGACCGGCGCCCGCGGGCTGGCTTCGTCGGCGCCGCTGTCCACCCCGCCGAGCCTGCTGGGCCGGAGCTAATCCGATGGGCGTCCAGTTCCCGCTCAAGAAGGAAGGCCCCGAGGCCGCTCGCGAGCGCCTGCAGAAGCGCCACTCCGCGCTGATCGCGGTGCGCTCCGAGCAGATGGCGGACTGGGAGGACATTGCCGACTACATCCTTCCCCGGCAGATCCGAATCGACCCTCGCAACGTCAACCGCAAGGTCGGTGGGGCGTCGAAGATCTACAACTCGCGCGCGGGCCGGGGAGTTCGCATCTGCGCCTCTGGGATGAACGCCGGCATCACCTCCAAGGCCCGGCGCTGGTTCTCGCTCACCACCCCGAGCAGCGACCTGGCCAACGACCCCGAGGTCAAGGCCTGGCTGCACTTCGTTGAGGAGCTGATCCGAGAGGCCCTGGCCAAGAGCAACTTCTACAAGGCGCTCGCCCAGCTCTACTACCACCTGGTCGCCTTCGGCACCTCGGCGATGCTCATCGAGGAGGACCACGAGGAAGCCCTCCGCTGCTACGTCTTCCCCCTCGGAGAGTACTCGCTGACGCTGAGCGCTCGCCTGCAGGTGAACGGCGTCTATCGCGACCTGTGCATGTCGGTGGCCCAGCTGGTGGAGCACTTCGGCTACGACGCCTGCAGCAGGGAGGTCCGCAAGGCCTTCGATGATCACGAATTCGAGCGGCTGATCGAGATCGTCCACGTGGTGGAGCCCAACCGCGAGCTGCAGCTGGGCAAGCTGGACGTCACCGGCAAGAAGTGGCTCTCGCTCTGGTACGAGAAGGCGACCGAGCCGAGCGAGGGCTTCCTGCGTGCCCGCGGTTACCGCGACTTCCCGGTGATGGCCCCGCGGTGGATGACCCTCGGCCTCGACGTCTACGGAGTCGGCCCAGGCCACGAGGCGCTGCCCGACACCAAGGGGCTGCAGCAGCTGGCGAAGCGCAAGCTGCAGATCACCGACAAGCTCACCGAACCGCCGATGGTGGTGCCGCCCAACCTGGGCGTCAATTCCATGCTGCCCGGGCAACTGATCGCGGTGTCGGAGGCCGATGGGGTGAAGCAGGTCCGCGCGGCCTACTCCCCCGACCCGGCGGCCATTCCCGCGATTCGGGAGGACGTTCAGGACCACGAGGGACGCATCGACTCGGCGTTCTTCGCCGACCTGTTCCTCCTGCTGGCCAACGACAACCGGAGCAACGTCACCGCCACCGAGGTCACCGAGCGCCACGAGGAGAAGATGCTGCAGCTGGGCCCGGTGCTCGAGGCGCTCGAGGACGAGCTGCTCGACCCAGCCATCGATCGGGTGTTCTCGATCCTGCTCGAGAAGGGTGTCATCCCCCCGCCTCCCGAATCCCTCTTCGGGAGCGAACTCCGCGTCGAGTACATCAGCATCCTCGCGCAGGCGCAGAAGATGCTGGGGATCACCAGCCTGGAGCGCTTCGCCGGCTATGCCAGCTCGCTCGCGCAAAACATCAACCCCCAGGTGCTCGACCTCATCGACGCCGACGCCCTTCTTCGCGAGTACTCCGGGATGCTGGGGATGAAACCCGACCTTCTGGTCGCCCAGCAGCTCGTCAAGAAGCTGCGCGCGATGAAGGCCCAGCAGAAGCAGCAGCTGGACACGATGAACCAGATGCTGCAGGGCTCGCAGGCGGCCAAGAACCTCTCCGGCGCCACCCTCCAAGACGACAACGCCCTGGCTCGCATGCTGGGCGCGATGCCTGGCGTGGCCGCCGGTGCCGCCGGAGCCGGGCCAGGAGCGATGCAGGCCGGGGGTGCGGCGTGAAGTCCGCCTACGACCAGACCTGCGAGGCCCTCGTGGCCCGCCGCAAGGACCAGAACGACGAGGATCTGCAGGTGCTCCTCGAGGACGAGCGCTTCCGCCGCTTCTTCATCCGCCTGGTGGACATCCGCTGCGGTGCCGCGGGGCATGACTGCGCGGTCGGAATGGGCCGCGACGGCATCGAGACGGCTCTCTCATCCTTCCGGCTGGCCGGGCGGCGCTCCATCGGAATCGAGCTCCGCGACCACGCGATGGCGGTCAACGGCGATGGGTGGATGAAGGCGCTCGAGGAGGAGGTGACCGCGCGTCGCCTCGACGAGATCGAGAAGGAGAAGGCCAAAAAGGAGGAGCACCGCAGATGAGCACCAAGAGCAGCGGAGCGGCCGCGCCGGCAAGCGCGGCTGGCACCAAGGGAACCTCGGCGGGCGGCAAGCCGGCGGGGCACAACGGCGCGAACGGCGAGGCCAAGCCGGGCGCCAGCGGGGACGAGGGGCAGAAGTCCCTCCTCGGAGCCGCCACCACCACCAAGCCGAAGGAGGGCAGCAGCAAGCCCAAGGGCGGCGAGGACAAGAAGCCCGCGCCGGAGCCGAAGCAGGCGCAGGAGGACGAGGAGGCCGAGGACACCGGGGCCGAGGGCGAAGAGGGCGAGAGCGCGGACGAGGAGCCCGACAAGAAGCCGGGCGCCGAGGACGAGCTCAAGTTCGATCTGCCCGAGGGCGCCTCGATCGACGAGGAGGCCATGAATTCCTTCAAGGAGCTCGTCAAGACCGACGGGCTCACGAAGGAGGCGGCGCAGAAGTACCTCGAGCTGTCGCTCGGGATGCAGAAGCGCCAGGCCGAAGCGGCGGGCGAGGCGTGGCAAAAGCAGCTCGCGGAGTGGGACAAGCAGACCCGCGAGGACCCGGAGATCGGCGGCGCCAAGCTGCAGGAGTCGCTCACCGCCGCCAAGCGCGTCGTCGAGAAGTTCGGCGGCGCCGACCTGATGAAGGTGATCGACGTCGCCGGCCTGGGCTCCCACCCCGTGGTCATCAAGGCCCTGGCGAAGATCGGCCGGGCCATGTCCGAGGACTCCCTCGCCGGCACCGGCGGAGAGCCCCACAACCAGGTCGACGAGGAGCAGAAGTTCCTCAACGACCTCTACCCCACGATGGCGAAGAAGCGCTGAGCGCTCTCGCCAGAAAGGAAGCGCAGCAATGGCCGTCGTCAACAACGAACTGCCCACCCTGCTGGACCAGGTGAAGCGGCAGGCCCCCAACGGCGCGATCGACCGGATCGTCGAGCAGCTCACCAGGAAGAACCCCATCCTCGAGGACATGGTGGTGCTGGAGGGCAACCTGCCCACCGGCCACCGGGTTACCTCGCGGACGGGCCTGCCGAGCGTCGGATGGCGCAAGCTCAACGAGGGCGTCGCTCCCTCGAAGAGCGTCACCGACCAGTTCGACGAGGCCTGCGGCGAGCTCGCCGGCATGAGCGTCGTGGACACCCGCGTCGCCAAGCTGAACGGGAACGAGGCGGCCTTCCGCGCCTCCGAGGACAAGGCCTTCGTCGCGGCCATGTCCAACGAGATCGCGACCGGCATCTTCTACCACTCGACCGACGCCGCCCCGGAGAAGTTCAACGGGCTGGCGCCGCGCTACGACAACACGGTCGTCAGCGCGGCCAACCCCCAGGGCGACCAGATCATCAAGTGCGACCCGGCGGCCGCGGGCGCCGACCAGTACAGCATCTGGCTGGTGGTCTGGGGGCCGGAGACCGTCTTCGGCATCTACCCCAAGGGCAGCGTGGCCGGGCTCGAGCCGGACGACCGTGGCGTCCAGCTCTGGAACGACGCCAACAACAAGAAGTTCAAGGCCTACGTGACCTACTGGACCTGGGACTTCGGCCTGGTGGTGCGCGACTGGCGCTACGTCGTCCGCATCGGGAACATCGACGCCAGCGGCTTCGACGCGACCAAGACCCTCATCCACGACGCGATGGCCGACGCCGTCGAGCAGGTGCAGGACCTGAACAGCGGGCGCCCGGTCCTCTACTGCAGCCGCAAGGTGAAGACCATGCTGCGCAAGGAGGCCCGCAACGCGGTGAAGTCCTCGACCCTGACCACCGAGATGGTGGGCGGCAAGCCGGTGGACTTCTTCGACGGCATCCCCATCAAGCGCAGCGACGCCCTGGTCACCGAGGACGTCATCGCCTAGCGCAGGCGTGAACCCCAACCAGAGCTGACGCTGGGCGAGAGCTCGGCGCCGGCTCGGAAAGACGAGAAACCCATGAAGCTCGACAAGCAGAACATGCTCTCGGAGAACCAGAACCTGGCGGTGGCGGTCGGCACCCACTACTCCGAGAACAGCATCGACCTGGGCGTGGCCGGCACCCCGGCCAACGGCGGCGTCGCCCTCCACGACCTCGGCCGCGGCAACGAGAAGGAGATCATCGCGCAGGTCACCGAGGCCTTCACCTCGGCCGGCGCCGCGACGATGGAGATCCAACTCATCACCGGCACCGGGGTGGACGCCAACGGCAAGATCAACGCCGGGCAGAAGGTCGTCGCCCGCACCGGCGTGCTGGGCAAGGCCGAGTTCACCCTGGGCAAGAAGTTCTACCTCGACGTCCCCCCGGGCATCGACCAGCGCTACCTGGGGCTGGCCTTCGTCGTCGGCGCGTTCGACATGACCGCGGGCAAGGTCACCGGCGGCCTGGTCGCGGGCCGCGAGACGGCGCCCGGCCTGAACTAGCAGCCTGACCCGGCCGGCGGCCCCGTATCCGTGAGCCGCCGTCCTGGTCCTTCCCACCACCTCTCACAAGAACCAGCGAGGACACGAACATGGCGAAAGGCGATCAGTACCAACTGCGCGGCCAGCACTACCGCAAGGGCCGGCTGCTCGAGCCCGGCACGATCATCACCCTCGAGGAGGGCGAGAAGCCCGGCAAGACCTGGATCAAGGTCCAGACCTCCGGCAAGTCCGAGGCGAAGCCCGAGGCCAAGGGGGATGCCAAGGGCGGCCAGAAGGCCATCTGAGCCTGCTCTCGCCGCTCGAGGGATCCCTCGAGCAGTCCCAGGTAGACCAGCGCGATAGGGAACGAGTGCCCCGCGGCGGCCTGGCGCCGTGGGGCGCTCCCCGAGGAACCGATGCCCGACTCCATCGAAACCATCTGCAACCTGGCGCTTCGGCGCATCGGCCTCAAGACGCGGATCGTCTCCTTCGCCGCCGACACGACGCAAGAGGCTGCGGTTCTCCGCGACTTCTGGACCACAACCCTCGAAGACGCGCTGCGCTCAATGGACCCCCGGTTCGCGCGGCGCACCGCCACCCTGGCGCTGCTCTACGGGGTGAACGGAGACCCCGCTACCCTGGTCACCCGCGTCGGATGGGGCTTTGTCTACGCGCTGCCGGTGGATTGCCTGATGCCCCGGTTCATCTGGACCGGCGAGCGCCGGCCCCGGCCCGACCAGATCCCGGCGATGGAAGAGACCTGCGAGGTCGTCACCACCGGGCTGGGAGACGTCAAGCACCGCACCCTATGCACCGACGAGAAGGGCGCGGTCCTCATCTACACGGCGAGGCATGAGGAGGTCACCCTCTGGGACGGCAGCTTCAAACGCGCCATCGCCGCCTACCTCGCCTCGGAGATCGCCGCCCCGCTGGCTGCCGACGCCCGGCTCGCGCAGCTGGCGAAGCAGGAGTGGATGCTCATCAAGCAGCAGGCGATGGCCATCGACATGAACTCTCAGAAGCCTGATCCCGAGCCCGATTCCATCTTCATCTCCTCGAGGAGCTGAGCCGATGGGAGAGCTCAAGACCTCTCGCTTTGCCGGCGGCGAACTCGCGCCCAACCTGCACGGATCGAGCGACCTGCCTCGGTATGGCGTGAGCCTGCGCACCGGGCGCAACGTCCTAATCACCCGCTCCGGCGCAGCCCTGGCCCGACCCGGAACCAAGCTCGTGAAGAAGGCCCGGCAGCAGGGCACCACCGCCGGGCAGGTGAGGATGATCCCGTTCGTCTACTCCGAGGACCAGAGCTACGTCCTCGAGTTCGGCGACCACTATGTCCGCGTCTACCAGGATGGAGCGGCAGTGGCGGCGCCGGCGGCGAATCCATACGGGGCCGGCTACACCTACGATCGGGACCAGTGGTGCACCAGCAACGGAGGCAAGAAGTACCGCTCCCTGCAGAACGGGAACCTGAACCACGACCCGGCGAGCAGCCCGACCTGGTGGGCCGAGGCTGACTGCTACGAGATCTGGAGCGAATGGACCGCGGCCGAACTCGACGCGCTGGGCCACTCCCAGGCGAGCGACATCCTCACCCTCACCAGCCAGGTTCGGTCCTGCGAACTCCAGCGCTTCGGGCACCAGGACTGGCGCTTCAAGTCCATCACCTTCGATCCGACGGCGGCCTACTTCTACGGCAGCTATCCGCGCTGCTTCGCCTATGACAACACCCACCTCGTTCCGCCCACCGACGCCGCACATCCCGAGCGCGAACTTGAGTGGCTGGTCACCTCGGTGGTGCGCGACAACGTGGGCCGCATCTTCGAGACGAGACCGGAGAAGATCACGCTGATGCAGCGCTGGGGCTATCCCTGGTGGAACGCCAACACCCAGTACCACGTAGGCGACCGCGTCAGCATGCCGGGCAACTACAGCGGGGCGCACTACAGCGCCAGCTACGACAACATCGGCCACGACCCCACGGTCTTCCCGGCCGACTGGAACGCGGAGGTCTTCAACGGGCACTGGGAGACGGAGCAGCTCCCGGCCAAGCTGGCGCTCTACCCCGACCAGCAGCTCTCGCTGACCTGGGGCGTCGCCATCCCACCCAACCCCACCTACACCGTCCTCTACTGGCGCATCTACCGCGGCGCCGGCGGGGTCTACGGGTGGCTCGCCGATACCAAGCTGATGGAGTGGAGAGACGACGGACGGGAACCCGACTGCAGCGTCTCCCCGCCGATGGGGATGAACCCCTTCACCACCTACAACGCCGACGGAACGGTCAAGGCGATCGAGTCGCCGGCGGCGCTGGAGTTCTTCGAGCAGAGGCGCATCTTCGCCAACACCGCCTCGAGGCCGGCAACCCTGATGTGCTCGAGGGCGGGCAGCTTCGTCAACTTCGACCGCTACTTTCCCGGACGCATCGACGACGCCCTCGAACTTGAGGTGGCGTCGAAGCGGTTCGAGGAGATCCGCGCGCTGGTCGGGCTCGAGCGGCTTTGGGCGCTCACCAACGCCAGCGTCTGGGAGGTGGGCGGTGCTGGCAATGGAGACCCGCTTTCGAAGGAGTCGATCCAAATCACCAGGCGCGCCAACCGAGGCGCCTCCTGGCTCGACCCGCTGGTGCTCGACGACGGGTTCCTCTTTGAGGTGGCCCGAGGCTATGGGGTCCGATTCATGCGCGTCGCCGAGGGCAAGCCGACGGCAATCGACCTCGGCGTCTTCGCCCAGCACCTCTTCGAGTCCAGCCCCGGCACGGGCTATCGCATCCTTGCGTGGTCGGTGACCGAGAACCCGACCCCATGCATCCTCGCGGTGCGCAGCGACGGAAAGCTGCTCGCCCTGACGTACGTCCCCGAGCTCGAGATCGTGGCGTGGACCCGGGGCGACACCGAGGGCCTCTTCGAGGACGTCTGCGTCGTTCCCGAGGGCCAGGAAGACGCCGTCTACTTCCTCGCGCGGCGCTACCCCACCGACGGCCCGGCGACGGGGGTGGTCTACCTCGAGCGCATGACCAGGCCCCGCTTCGACGACGTGCGCGAGGCCGTCTCCTCCGACTGCGCCCTGACCTACGACGGGCGCAACACCAACCCGGCGACGCTGCTCGGGCTCGTTCAGCACGCCGGGGGAGGCTGGGCGGCTGGCGCCACCATCGACGTCTTGCAGCCGCTGTCCCTTCCCATTGGTGCCGGAAGCGTTGGCGAGTACCTCGTCTTCCTGCACAACACCGCCACGCCAGTGCGTCTCGAGATCCAAGCGGTGGCGGGTACCACCATCACCTGTAGGGCCATCGACGCTATCCCGCTCTCGCTGCAGGACGCCTCCACCGCCACCTGGGGCGTCACCGCCACCACGATCACCGGGCTGGCGCACCTCAACGGGCTCGCGGTGGTGGTCAACGTGGACGGATTGACCGAAGCGAACTTCGTCTGGAACGGGTTCCTCAACCTCGCCACCCCGCGCGCCCTGGTGGCCCACATCGGACTTGGCTACGCCGTCGAGGTCGAGACGCTCGACGCTGCGATCTCAGGAGGCCGAGCCAAGCAGAAGACCGTGCCCAAGGTCTTCTTCGATGTTCTCCACGCCGGGGGCCTCGAAGCGGCCGAGTCCATCGAGGGAGGCGCCTGGTCTCCGGCTCCCGCCGTTCAGCTCACCAACCGCCAGGCGAAGCAGGAACTCGTCGAAGTGCAGATCGCAAACGGCTTCAACCGCTCGGGCCGGGCGGCCCTGCGGCTCAACAAGCCGCTCCCGTTGCTGGTGCATTCGGTGATCAGGGAGGTCGATGTTGCCGGCTGAACTCAAGACCGCTTCCCCGACGCGGGCCGACGTGGAGTTGCTCGCGCACCGGATGCGCGCGGACGACAGGCGCGAGTGCGAGGCCACCGGCTACCCGGACGCGCTCACCGCCCTGCAGCGGTCGATGGACGTCTCGAGCTACTGCCGAGCGGCATTCGCCCGGGACGGCGAACTGCTCGCCATCTTCGGCGTGACCCCGATGAGCATGCTCTCGGGCCGCGGCGTGGTCTGGGCGCTCACCAGCGATGCGGTGGAGACGCACAAGGCGGACTTCGTCGCTGTCGTCGAGCAGGAAGTCCCCAAGATCCTCGACCTCTACCCCGTGCTCTGCAACGCGATCGATGCCCGCTACCAGCGCGCGGTGAAGTGGGCCCGGCGGGTGGGCTTCACCGTCTTCCCGGCGCTGCCGCGCGGAGTCCGTGGCGAGCCCTTCTGCCCGATTCTTCTCACCAAGGAGGGTTTCGCTCATGTGCGGCGCGCAGGCCATCGCGGGAATCATTGAAGCCGGCGTCTCCATCACCGGCGGGATCGTCCAGGGAATTGCCCACTACAAAGAGGGCCAGTTCTCCGCGCAGGTGCAGGAGGCCAACGCCCAGAGCGCCGAGCAGGCCGCCGGAGATGCCCAGCTGCGCGGACTCGCTGAGCAGGCCAACTTCAAGCTCAAGGCCGGGCAGCTGGCGGCCCGCCAGCGAATGGCGCTCATCGGGGCCAACGTGGACCTGACCTCTGGGACCGCGGTCGACATCGCAGCCGAGACGCAGGCGATGACCCAGCGGGACGCAGAGGTAATCGGGAACAACGCTGCGCGGGAAGCGTGGGGCTTCAAGTCGCAGGCACTCAACTACCGGGCGCAGGGCGAGCTGGACAAGCTCCGCGGCAAGTACGCGATGGCCGGCTCGTTGCTCGGCGGTGCCTCCGGCGCCGGCCCTGGGATCAACTCCATGTTCGAGAGCATCTACAGCGACAAGTCCAAATCGGCCTGACGGAGAAAGCCATGCCCCGCATCGACCAGTTCAACGCCCCGACGGTCGCCCGCCGGCCGCTGCAGCCGACCTCGTTGCGCCTCGACGCCGGCGGGACTTTCGGTGCCGAGCTGGGCGCGGAGATCCAGCGCGCCGGCCAGACCGGCCTATCGGTCGCCCAGAAGGCGAAGGCCGAGTACGACAAGGCGCAGGAGTACCGGGCGATGGACGCCGAGTCGAAGTTCGTCTCGGCGGCCGGCTCCTACCTCAACGACTCGAAGTCGGGCTTTCTGCTCTCCGAGGGAGTCAACGCCCTCAACACCGACCCGGCCCACACCAAACTCTCCGAGCTCGCCAAGCAGAACGAGGACGGACTCTCCGAGGAAGCTCGGACCATCTACCGCCGGCGCATCGCCGGGCACCAGAGCGCCTACTCGGACGCCATCGAGCGGCACGCAGGCCAGCAGCGAAAGGTGGTCTACGCCAACGCGGCGAATGGGGCTGTTGCTGCCACGCTGACCACCATCGGCGACCTGGCGGCCGACGACCCCGAGCACGACAAGCTGTTCCTCGAGCAGATGGACCGCGGCAGCCAGGTCATCCGCTACCACCTCGCCAACGAGGAGGGCCAGCCAGAGGCCAAGATCAGCGCCGAGGTCGCCGAGTATCGATCGAAGGCCTCGAAGCTCGCCTTCGACAACCTGCTGGCGAAGGACACCAGCAAGGCCAAGGACTTCCTCGAGAGCCACCGGGACGAGCTGGGAGTGCGAGCTGCCGAGGCCGAATCCCGCCTCAAGAGCAGCGCCATCGACGCCACGGTGGATTACGAGCGCGCGAGGATCCGCAACGCTTCGAAGGTGAAGGGCACCGACTGGACCTCCAAGGATGCCATGGTCGACGCCGCCCGGGCGTGGAAGGGCGACCCGGAAACGAAGAAGCATCTGGAACAAGCGGTGGAGCACGACGCCGATGTCAATGAGAAGCTGCGAAACGACAAGGGCGACGAGCTTCTCAATGAAGCGATCTCGATCTGGTCGAAGACGCATAGCCTGCAGGACCCGGGGATCCGCGAGATCAAGAAGCAGATGAACTTCGCTCCCAACGGCTGGGCCGGGCGGTGGGAGCGCTTCGAGGCCGGCATTCGCGCGGAGTACCGAGCCGATCGCCAGCTCCAGGCCGAATACGACAAGGAGCAAAAGAAGAAGGACCTCGAGGTCAGCAAAGAATTCAACGCCATGACCGACCAGCAGAAGGTCGGGCTGGGCAACTTGCAGACCAGGTACTTCGGCCTCGCCTCCAAGAACGCGATCAACGACATGATCGCCATCCAGAACCGGGCGAAGAAGCGGGTCGAGGGCGGAGGCGTCTCCAGCGAGTCGGCCACCCGGTCGACCGCGCGCCGCTCGGTAGCCGGGCTTCTCACCTCCAAAGAGGATTCCGACGGATTCGAGGCGATGGTCGGCCAATGGCGCGACCAGTTCATGCTCGACAACGACGGCGAGGAGCCAACCAAGAAGGACGTCGCCGAGTTCATCGCCAACGAGCTGCTCTACGGTGACCTGCGCGGCTCCATGGGTGAGGGAAGCGACTACGCCCATCCCGACAAGTACCAGTACCAGGTGCCGAAAGAGGAGCGCGCCAACTTCTATCCGCTCGAGCCCGACCAGCAGAAGTACCAGGGCTCGCGCGATCTCGCGGCCAGGGCCCAGAAGGATCGCGAGCGGAGGAAGTCGCAGCAGGCCGGCGGGGCCACCGGGGCTGATGCCGGCACGCCTGCCCCCGCCGACGGCGCCGGGGAATCGGCCGGAGGTCTTCCGATGCGAGTCAAGTCCTCCTCGGAGATCCCTCCCGACGTCCGAGAGCTGATCAAGGCCGACTACAAGAAGACCTACCCCAAAGGCGGCGAGCCGTCCGAGGTCGAGATCGTCCGCGGGTACAACCAGGGCAGGAAGAAGGGGTACATCCAGTGACCACCACGCTGAAGGTCCCCAAGGGCGGGAGCCTCTGGGCCGAGGAGGATGTTCCGCAGGACGGCCCCGACGCTGCGCCGCTGACCGCTCCCGAGCCTGCGGCGCCGGCTGAGCCTGACGCCATCGAGCAGGACCTGCAGCAGTCGGTTGCCCCGGCGCCTGAGCCCCAGGCTCCGACCACGCTGTTCGGTCAGCTCGAACAAGACGACGCCAAGCAAAACGCCGTCGTCTCGATGCTCTTCAAGGCGGGAGCCGGGAAGGACGTGCAGCGCCAGGCCGGCATCATCAACCTGTCGAAGCTGACCGGCGTCGCCCCCGACCTCGTCGAGCAGAACTACGACGAGTTCCTCAAGAGCGCCGAGGCAGCCAAGCAGGACCCGCAGAAGTGGCGCGAGGAGAACCCGGCGCTGCTGTCGCTGCTGCTCGAACGTCCCGAGCTGGCGCCGGTGATGATGCGCGACCAGCAGCTCTCCAATTTCACGAAGGCGATGCGGGCCTGGGACAAGTTCTCGAAGTTCAACGACCAACTCACCGTCCTCGGCTCCACTCCCGACGAGATCCGAGCCAACCTCGAGGCGCGAAACGCCGAGTGGGCGAAACACCCTGAGGAGATACCGAGACCCCCGACCGCCGATGAGTATTTCCCAGAGGAAAAGGGGCAGGTTCCGATGGTGAACGCGCCGGGTGCCTACGCCACCGGCCTCGACCGCCTGGGGATCTACAAGGCGGCGTGGGAGTACAACGCCAAACAGATGGACCTCTCGAAGCTCGGCTTCGAGATCATGATGCTGCGCAACAAGGGCCTCAAGCCCATGCAGCCAGTCGAGGGAGAACTGCGCGTCGATCCCGGGCAGCGCTGGAGCGAGGAGCTCTACACCGCAGAAAAGAAGGCCCTGGCGATGCAGCAGGACCTTCAGTTCTCGCCCTTCTACAACGCGGGCCCGCTGGAGCAGGTCCTGCTCGATGGCATGGAGTTGCTGCCGTCGCAGTGGGAAACCCTCAAGGGCGGCGGTGCCGGCGGAGCCGCCGGCGCAGTAGCGATCGGCCTCGCAACCCGGAGTTGGACCGGCGCGAAGCTAGGCTGGCGCTTCGGCAAGGGCATCGGGGCCTTCTATTCGAGCGCGCGCCTCGAGGCCGGCGGCGCCTACCTTGAAATGCGGGACGCCAAGACCGACGAGGGGAAGCCCGTCACCGAGGCTGCGGCTGCCGGAGCCGCCGCGATCTACGGCCTGTCCGCGGCGATCGTCGAGGTCGCCCAGTTCGACTCGACGCTCAAGATGCTTGGGCCTCTCGGCGATGCGCTGGCCAAGGGCGAGGGCAAGACCTTCCTCAAGGCGATGCTCAAGAACCCGAAGACCAGGCACATCCTCGAGGACGCCGGAAAGAGATGGATCGAGGGAGCGGCCTCCGAAGCCGGCGAGGAGTGGGTTCAGGAGGTGATGCAGGGGGTCGCTGACTACTTTGCCAAGGAGAACTCGAGCGACCAGTCTCAGAAGTTCGACTGGGAGAAGATCAAGCAGAGCGCCAACGAGGTCGCCGCCAAGACTTTCACCGGGACGCTGGCCTTCGGCGCTGGCGCATCTTCCTTCGGCATCGCCACGCAGCTCTGGGCCAAGGCCCGGGCGGAGAACGCCGCCAAGCGCGTCGCCCCGATCATCGACGTCGCCAAGAGTCCTTCGGCGCAGGCTGCGCCTGAGGCGGTGGCACAGCTCATCGAGCAGGAAACGGCTCGCACCGGCGAGTCCGTCACCCACCTCTACGTGGACCCCGGCGCGTTCACCCGGCTGTTTCAGGATGGCGGCGCCGACCCCGAAGACGCCGCTCGCGAGCTGATGGGTGAGGAGGGCCCGGCGAAGGTGCGAGAGGCGATGGCCACCGGCCAGAAGATCGAGATCCCCGTCGCCGACTACCTCTCCAAGTGGGGTGCGACCGAGGCGGCGCAGGCCCTGGCCGGCGACACCACAGCGGCATTCGAGGGCAAGACCTCCAACGAACTCGCCGCCCAGGACAGGGTGCTCACCGAGGAGGCCAAGGCCCTCGTCGCCAGGTTCGAGAAGGAGGCCATCCCCGCGGAGTCCGAGGCCGAGCAGTCGATGCTCGACGCGCTCGAGTCGAGGCTCGCCCGGTCTCCGAGGATGGACCAGCGCAAGGCGGCCCAGGCGGTGGCCCTCTGGCGCTCGATGGCCCGAGTGACCGCCAAGCGCTTTGGAATCCACCAGGACGAGCTCTTCAAGGACTACACGGTCAAGCTCGCCACCGAGGCCGAGCGGGCCGCCGAGGGCCAGCAGCCTGGGACGAAGGCGTTGGCTCAGGGGGGCTTCCTCTCTGCTGCCGAGGAGGTGGCCTGGAAGAATTTCCAGGAGTCGAGTCCCGAGGTGCAGGCTTCGGACGTCTTCTCCGACCACACCACCAACCTCTTCAACCGGCCCGGCTTCGAGGCCTTGCCCGCGCCTTCGGACCGCCGAATCCTGGTCGACTACCAGCGCGAGGGGGTGAAGATCCGAAACGACCAGCACAACCACTTGGCCGTCGACGGGGACCTGGTGCAGATGGGGAAGGTGCTCCGGGAGCATGGCATCCACGACTCCGCCCGAGTCGGGACCAGGGTCATTGCCTGGGTCGCCACCCTGCAGCAGGCCCGGGACATCGCGACGGCCATGGAGTCAGCCGACAAGCGGATGCGGGTGACATTTCAGACGATGGAGAACCAGGGCGCGCCGGTGGCGGAGATGGTCAAGGCCCTGGATGCAAAGCACTCGGACTACCGCAAGGTCGAGACCAAAGAGGGCCGGCTGGGACATCGCAAAGGCGTCCCGCTGGCATTCGAGGACCAGACGAGGAAGGTCTACTGGGATGCGGGCAAGCCGCTGGAGCAGTGGACCCCGGAGGACGTCGCCCAGTTCGGAGAGCACCCGAAGAGTGCCTTCGCCGATTCGGTGAGGAACGCAGCGGGAACGGCGCTCAAGGAGTTCTCCGACAAAGCCAAGGAGGCGCTCAAGAACAAGCCCGACCGGCCGGCACTGTCAGAGGAGCACCGGGCCCTCTACAAGGCCATGGACCCGCTCCAGGCGTTCAACACCATGTACCGCTACGGCAAGGAGAGCGGTGGCCTGCTCACCGGCGACGGCGCCATCATGGCCGAGCGGGAGAACCACCAGACCTACCAGGTCTCCATTGACGGGCGCGGCGTGGGCGACATCGTCAAGTTGCTCGGCGGGAAGGCGGCGGACCACTACACCGCCGAGTTCAACCGCCTGATGGCCGGGGTGCTCGGCTGGCAGCACGACCCCGCTCGTCAGCATGAGACCGGAGATGAGTGGTGGGCCCACGGGCCTGACGATGTCGAACTCGGGAAGCGACTCGACCGCCTGCAGGAGGAGGCCCGGAACATCCTGTTCTTCCTGAAGAAGGAGGGTGGGTCTACCACCTACATCGTCCGCGGTGTACACTTCGCTCGTGGGATTGGGAAGACGTTCGATGACGCAGAGGTCGAGCTTGGAAAGCACAAAGCCCAGCAAGACGACGCCGCCGCGCGAGACCCGGCCGGGCCCCGATTCCGAATCGAAGAGCTCGACGACGCTGCAGCCGACAAGGTCCTCGAGGAGCATTCGCGACGAGGCCTCAGATTTTTCGACCTGGGTCGACGAGACGATCGCCAAGGTGGAAGCGGAAGCGGCGGAGCGAGCCAAAGCCAAGGCGGCGGCCCAGCAGCCGGAGCCCAAGGCGAAATAGCAGGGGGTACCAAGACCCTCTTCTCTGGAGACAAGTCCTCCGCCCGCGGCTGGTTCGACAGAATTCAAGAGGGGACTCAGTCGGTCCTCTCGATCTTCCTCTCCAAGAAGGCCGACCGCTCGACGTTCGTCCACGAGACGGCACACGCCTGGATGGAGATGATGGGCGACCTCGCCGAGCGCTCCGATGCGCCGGCGCAGTTCAAGGCCGACTGGGAGAAGGTTCTCAAGTTCCTGGAAGCGCCGAGCCGCTCGGACCTGACGCGCGAGCAGAAGGAGAAGTTCGCCCGGTCCTTCGAGGCCTACCTCTTCGAGGGCCAGGCGCCCTCGGCTGGCCTCGAAGAGGCCTTCGCGCAGCTGTCCAAGTGGATCAAGCAGATCTACCGGGCTCTCGCCAATCTCAACGCCCCGCTGGACGACGAGATCCGCGGGGTGTTCGACCGCCTTCTCGCGACCGACGAGGAGATCGATCGCAAGAAGCGGGCGATGGGCCTCCAGCCGATGTGGCGCTCGCCGGAAGAGGCGGGGATGACGCCGGAGCAGTGGCGGGACTATCTCGACTCCCAGGCCAAGGCGACGTCCCACGCCGCCTCGCAGGCCCGCCTGTCGCAGACCAGGGCCGAGCTCAAGGCCACCAAGCAGCTGCTCGCCGAAGCCGGGAAGCAGGCGACTGAGGACGCCGAGTCCGAATTCGAGCGACTCCCGGCGTGGCGCGCCTGGCGCCTGCTGCGTCTGGGTGAGGTCCGGGGACCGAAGAACGAGGAGCCGATCAAGATCGACCTCGGCCCCCTCGACCGGACGGCGGTCGAGATGGCCGTCGGACCGACGGCAGCGAGGTCCTTCCGCACCTCGAAGGATGGGGCCAGCCCCGACGAGATCGCGGCCCTCCTGGTCGACGAGAAGGGCGGGGCGCTCTTCACCTCCGGCGCCGACATGCTCCAGCAGATCGTGAAGCTTCCCAGTCGCGAGGAGTGGGTGAACCAGCGCGCCGGAGAGCTCGTGAAGGAGAGGCACCCCGAGCAGCTGGACGAGAAGGCGCGGCTCGAGGAGGCCGTCGCCAAGGGGCTGCACGGAGAAGCGACCTCGCGGTGGCTGCTGATGGAGTGGCGGGCACTGCGATCGAAGTCGGCGGCCGGCCCGGGCGGGGCTCCGATCGAGGCCATCAAGCGAGCCGCCGAGATGCTCGCTGCCAAGCGCGCGGTGGGAAACATCAATAGCTACCAGGCGCTCGTCGGCGAGCGGAAGGCCGCCAACGAGGCGATGGTGTTCGCCGCCAAGGGAGACTTCGCCGCGGCCTATGTGGCGAAGCAGCAGCAGATCCTGAATCACTACCTCTGGGTGCAGCTCGAGAAGGCGCGGGAGGACCGCGAGTCCTTCCTCAGGCTCGCGAACGAGCTCTCCGACGACAAGGCCCGCGGCCGGCTGGGCCTCGCGGCCCACGAACTGCGTGACGTCTCCGACTCCATCCTCGAGGCGCTGGGCCTCAAGGAGAAGGAGCAGGATCCCGGAGTGCTGGCTGAGCGCAAGGGGCTCGATGACCTCGTCACCCTGCTCGACGACACCGGCGTCTCTCCTGCGTTCGACCGCGACCTCCTGAACAAGCTGCTGATCGTGCAGCCCTCGTGGAAGACGCTCGCGCTCTCCGACATGCGCGAGGTCCACAGGGCCCTGGCGCAAGTTCGGCAGGTGGCGCGCAACGCCAACTCCGTCCGCATCGGAGACCAGCGCCTGTCGATCGAGGAAGCCGCCAAGTCGATTTCGAGCTACGCCGAGAAGGAAAAGGACCTCGGACCGGAGCCGGCCTCGGAGTCGCTGGCGGGCCCCGCCTACCAGAAGAAGCTCCGCAGGCAGGGCCGCCGGGCGGCGATGCTCGAGCCGAAGCAGATGTTCGAGCGGCTCGGGACGATGGCCGTCGAGTTCTTCTGGCACGGATACATGGATGCCAAGCATGCCGAGGAGGCGCTGGCATCCAATGTCCTCGAGTACTTCGAGAAGAACTGGGACGAGCTCCCGGCTGAGCTGCAGAAGCGCCGCTACGAGATCGTGGCCGATGCCGAGCGCGAGTTGCCGACGCCCTCCGACGTCAACCGCTCCGGCCCGGTAGACCGGCAGTGGGTTTGGATGGTGGCGCTGAACATGGGCAACCAGTCGAACCGAGAGCGGCTGCTGGGAGGATACGACTGGAAAGAGGAGCAGGTGCTCCACTTCCTCGGGAAGACACTGACCGATGAGGAGTGGACGTTCATTGAGAAGACCTGGCAACTCCTCGACAAGGAACTCTATCCGGCGGTGGCCAAGCACTACGAGGAGATCAACGGGGTCAGGCCGGACAAAATCCAGGCGACCCCGATCAAGCTTCCTTCGGGCCGGGTGGTCAGCGGCGGCTACTTCCCCGCCCGCTACGACCCGGTGTCCTCGAGGGTTGGGCAGGGGCAGTCGGAGAAGGCCTTCGCTCGCATGAACTCCGGGGGCGCCGCTCGGGCGTCGGTGGCCAAGGGGTTCACCAAGGCCCGAGCGGAGCACTACTCGGACGTCATCAACCTGCAGTGGGGAACGGTACCGGCGCACGTCCTCGAGGTGATCCACTACACGACGCATGATCAGTTCGTGCGCCAGGCGTCGCGGGTGCTCTACAACGACACGATGCGCCGCACCATCCAGCGGCGCCTCGGGGCGAAGTACCAGCCCCAGCTCGAGTCCTGGCTCAAGGTCGTCGCGGGCGCGGATGTGGACCCTGTGGCGCCTCAGCTCGCCGACTACCTCGAGCAGTTCGGAGCGCTCAAGAACCGCTTCGTCTACGCCACCCTGGGCTACTCGCTGACGGTGGCGGCCGGCGACCTAGCGAACCCCATGGTCGCGATGGCCAACGGGACCGTCAAGGCGCGGCATTTGACTCCGGTGCTGGCGAAGGCGCTCAACCCGCTGGCTTGGATGAAAATGCGCAAGGAGGGGTTGGCCAAGAGCCCCGAGCTTCGGTCCCGCGCTAAGTCGTCCATCGCCTACCTCAAGGACAACCTGCAGAAGATCGGCAAGAGCGGAAACCGCTCGGGCAAGGAGCGGGCGCTCGACGTGGTGCGCAAGCACGCCTTCTTCTTCATGGAGATGACCGACCGGCTCACCTCGACGGTGATCTGGACCGGCGCCTTCGAGCAGGCCAAGGCCGAGGGGCTCTCCGAGTCCGACGCCGTGCGCCAGGCCGACATGAGGCTGCAGGACAACATGCCGAGCAACGCTCTGGCTGAGCAGCCGGCGATGCTTCGCGACAAGCGGACCGTGGGTGCCCTGACGGCCTTCATCGGCTACTTCTCGAAGCTCTACAACATGGAGGCGCGCCTCTGGCACGAGCCCCTCAATCAGTGGGACACCGCGGAGAACAAGAAGCAGAAGTGGGACGCTGCGACCAACATACTCCGCGCCGGGGCGCGCACGATGGCCATCTTCTTCGCCGCGGCGGTGCTGGGTGAGGTTCTCTCTGGGCGCGGACCCGAGGATGACGAGAGCTGGGCCGAGTACCTGCTGCGCAAGTTCCTCGCCTTCCCCGGATCCTTGGTTCCGGTGTTCGGGGCGGCCTGGGAAGGTGCCGTCAACGCAGGGGTGGCGAAGCTCATCCACGGCAAGGTCAAGAAGCGCAAGTTCTCCATGCGCAACGCTCCCGCGGCGGCAGCCGTCGAGCGCATCTACGAGGCCATCGACAAGGCGGTGTCCAGCGGGCAGGCCTGGGACCGGGTGGCGGCGCTGCTCGAGGCCCTGGCCCTTTGGCAGAACGTTCCCGGCGTCAACCAGGCGAGCCGAACCCTCGGCTACTTCGCCGGCGGCGAGGCCAACCGCGACCTGTCGGCGGGCAACGTTTCGCACTTGCTCTCGGGCCCGGTCTACGGAGAGCGCAAGAAGCAGCCGACGACTCCGTTCCTGCTGAACCGGCCGAAAATGCTGCCCTGACGGTCGGCTAGGGACGCTGTCCACAAGCGGATGCACAGTGGGGTTGAGGGAGGCGACCCCACTTGAGCGACCGCACTGAGAGCCCCGAGTCCCCGAAGCCGACGTCGCAGCATAAGTGGTGGTGGTTGACCCTGGTGGTCCCGGCTCTGTCGGCTCTTCTCGGTTCGGGCATCGGAATCGGAACCGCGAACGCCTCCACCGCCGCCACCGAGAAGCGCGTCGAGCGGCTTGAGACGCGCACCGCCACGGTGGAGAGCCGCGCCACCTCCCTCGAGGTGAAGGTCGCCGCCGAGTCGGCCCACCGCGAGGAAGAGGTCAAGCTCCTGCACGAGCTCAAGGCCGCGGTCGGAGCCCTGAACGCACGGCTCGAGAAGTACGACCGGCACGTAGCCATCGACGAATCCCAGTGGGGTAAGCGCTGACCGCGCCGGAGGGCCCCGTGTATCCGAACACCCTGCTGCTCCTGTCTAGGCTCCCGCCCCGGCTTGCCCGCTGGGCACCAGAGCTCTACGCGGCATCGATCGCCTACGACTCCATCGACCCGGTGCTCTTGGCCGCCATCATGGACCGGGAGTCCCGCGGCGGCGAGGCGCTCACCCCACCTGGACCAAGCGGCACCGGCGACTGCGGCCACGGGCGCGGGCTGATGCAGATCGACGACCGGTACCACAGCGCCTTCGTCTCCACCGGGCTCTGGGCTGAGCCTCCCTTCTCGATCCTATACGCCGCCCGGCTGCTCGAGCTGAACCAGCGCGCCCTCGGCGGATCCATCGAGCTGGCCGTCGCCGCCTACAACTGCGGCGCGGCGCGGGTCCGAACCGCCACCGCCGGCATCGTCGAAACCGCCGCCCGCCTGGCCGCCGCTGACCGGTGCACCACCGGCGGCAACTACGCCTCGGACGTCCTCAAGCGTCGCGAGGACCTCTACCTCGCGGCCCTCGCATGAAGGAAGAGACCATGAAGCGTTTCGCGCTGTACGTTCTGCCTGTGCTGCTCGGGGCGGGCGCCGTCGCTGCTGGAACCATCGGAAGCAACCCCTCTCCCACCACCGCCCCGGGAATCAGGGTGTCGAGCGCCGGCCAGTTGCGCGGCCTCGCTTCGTCCATCGACTGCCGGGGCGGCGCGCTGTGCTCCGTGTCGTCCGGGACGGCGACTCTCAGCGTGGCGGCTACTACCGGCTCGGCCGGCGCAGCTGGCGCGTTGCAGGAGGCGGACGGCGCCGGAGGATTCGCCTCCTATCCCGGCACCAACTGCGTCGCCGGCGAGTACTTCAAGGAGCTGACCGGCACCGGGGCGGCGGTGTGCGCCGTCCCCAAGGCCAACGCCCAGGGCGTGGCCGGCACCCTGCAGGAATCCGACGGGAGCGGCAACCTGCGGGCGCGCACCGCGGCCTCCGGCTGCACCGGAGCCAACGACTTCGCCTACTCGATGGACACGGTGGGGATGTTCTCGTGTGCCACGCCCCTCGGCGGTGTGCAGGGGGCCTCCGGAGTACTCCAGGTTTCCAGCGGCGCCACCGGGCACCTCGCCGCCTATCCCGGCTACAGCTGCACCAGCGGGACCTGGGCCAACGGGATCAACGCCGGCGGCGTCCCTTCCTGCTCGGCGCCCTGGCTGTCGGTGATCGAGAACCCGGTCGCCGACAAGACCTTCTCGATGTCGGGCCGGTTGCTCAAGTTCGACTACAACACTCCGGTCCCCTCTGGCCTCTACGCCGCGGCGTTCGATATCTCTGGGACCGAAATGTCCGGGGATCTGTTCGCGGTTCATGGAGGGTCGACGCACGCCTCGACCTTGGTCGATGTGGCCTCGACCAGCGCCACCACCACCCCGATGCTGGTCACCGCCAGCGACGTCAACAACGGGGTGGCCATCCACGCCAACGGGAAGGTCGAGTCGGCGGCAGGCTTCGTCGGGCCTCTCACCGGCAACGCCAGCACCGCCACCTTCGCCAGCCAAGCCGGGGTGTGGGCAGTGACGCCCAACGGCTGTGCAGCGGGCACCGGGTTCGGGACCGCTCAGAACATGTACGGGGACTTCACCTGCCGGAAGGTCGAGCCGACCGACCTCGCCAACGGGTTTAGCGCGCCGGTAGCGGAGGCGGTGTCTGGGCCTTCGGCAGGGGCGACGCAGATCGTGTCGAAGATCGCCGCGACAGGCGGCGTCGACACCGCGTTTCACATCTTCACCAGTCAGGGGACGATGGCTTCAAACGACATCTTCGCAGACTGGGATAATCACGGAACCACCATCGCTGCGCTGATGGGGGACGGGACCTTCTACCCGACCGGCGGAATCATCGGCGGGACGGCGACCTTCCCGATGACTTCCTACGTCACTGCCACCGTTGGCGTGGACCGGGCTTTCTTCAAGAACACCGCCAACGCTCTCTCCGCCACCGATGAGCTCGAGTGCTGGGGAAACTTCGGAACGGCTCAGTCGTGTGTCATGGGCGACGGCAGCTACACCGGGAAGGCCGCCACCGCATCGGCCCTGGTCGCCAACGGGACCAACTGCTCAGCCGGGCAGGCGCCGCTGGGCGTGGACGCTTCCGGCAACGCAGAGGGCTGCTTCACTCCGACCGGCACCGCGCACACGCTGATGGGGTCGCAGCACTCGGACGTGGACACCGCCGCGACCGCGGCCGGCGACATCGTGGTGCGCAACTCCGGAAATACGCAGTGGACCCACCAGGCTCCCGGTTCCTCGACCCAGGTGCTGCACGGCGGGACCGGGGTGGTCAGTTACGGAAACGTGGTCAGCGCCGACTTCGGTGCCGGATCGCTGGACTACTCGCACGGCGGCACCGGCAACAGCACCGCGGCAGCCGACTCGGTGCTGGTGGGGACCGGAACCGGGTGGACGCAGCGCACGCTCCCAAGCTGCAGCGCCGCCAGCAGCCAGCTGAAGTACAACAACGCCACCGACACCTTCGCCTGCTCCACGGACGCCAGCTGGACGTCCGTCACCACGCCGGGATGCTCCTTTTCCAACCCGGGGTGGGGCTTCGGCTTGGCGTATCGGAAGACCGGAGCCAATCGGGTCTGCATGCGGGGGACGCTGCGCGGCACGATGCCCTGTGCCAGCCTCTTCACGTTGCCGACCGGACAGCGGCCCTCTACGGATTTCTACTGCGCCACCTTCTCGGCTTCCGGCGGAACGCCAACCTACGTCCACATCGCGCCAAGCACCGGAGTCGTCGACATCTCCGGAGGCACCTGCGCCAACTTCTGCGCGGTGGACGCCTGCTGCTTCGACCTCGACTGATTGAAAGGAGCACCCGCATGCGCTTCGCCCGCCTCTTCCTCGTCGTCCTGCTGGTCCTCGCCCTCCCGCTGGTCGCGCTGGCCCAGGCCGCCGCGCCCGCCGCCCCGCCTCTGCCTTCGAGCATCCTCACCTCGCCCGAGCTGCTGAATGCGCTCGCCGGCCTGGTGGTGGCGGTCATCACCTACGCCGCCTACGCCCTGCGCAACCTCGTGCGCTCGAAGGTCGCCAACCAGGCCCTGGCCCGCCTCCTGATGCGCGTCGACGATGCCGTCTTCACCGCGGTGCGCGAGACCTTCCAGGTGACCGTGGACGCCGCCCGGGCGGCGGCTGGCGCCGGCGGGCTCCCCGCCGATGTGGCGAAGGCAGCCAAGGACGCCGCCATCGCCAAGGCCAAGAGCTACCTGGGGGCCGATGGCCTCAAGCTGCTGGGCCAGGTGCTGGGGCTCGACGAGGCCGGGGTAGGGGACTACCTGGCCGGCAAGGTCGAGAGCGCGGTCCGGGTCGAGAAGATGACCTCGGCCTCGGCGGTGGCGCTGGTCCCTTCGAGGCCCCTCGCCGCCAGCTGAGCGAGGGGCTCGACAGGGCCTATGGACTGGCGCTGGGCCGGGCCTACCTTGAGGCCCAGCTCGGCGCCGAAAGCCGCTCCGGGGTCTACGCCAGGCTCGAGGCCGGGGCGCATCCCTGGGGCCCGCTGGGGCTCTTCGCCGCTGGCGAGTACCGCTGGGCCGACCGCAGCTGGTGGGCGGGTGGTGGGGCTCGAGTGCAGTTCTGATCGCCGGCAGTGGCCGGCAGAGGTGACCCCATGAAGTTCCGAAAGAAGCCGGTTGTGATCGAAGCTGTCCAGTTCCGCTCCGGGATGCAGGACGGCGCTCTGGCAGCCGATGTCGTCGAAGGGCGCGTCCGCTACACTGAGGCGGGCACCATGCTCATCGAGACGCTCGAGGGCGTCATGGAGGCGAAGCCGGGCGACTGGATCATCCGCGGCGTGAAGGGCGAGCTCTACCCCTGCAAGCCGGACATCTTCGCGGCCACCTACGAGCCGGCGGAGTAGTCCGCCGCGCCGCTGAGCCCGCCCTCCGTCGCCCTCCGGGGTGGCGGCGGGCATCTGCATTTCAGTCGCAAACGCTGTCGGCCGAGGGGCACCTCGCCGCTGGCGTTCACGGCGCGCAGCCGGGCGCCGGTATCGCCCCTTCCGCTGGCGGAGGTGACCCCGCTGCCTGCCGGAGACCACCTCCATGCACAGCACCACCATGTCCGCAGTCCTCACCGGCCGCGCACCAGCCGGGCGGACTCCTCGGGCAGCAGCTCCCGTGGCTGGTAGGGAGTCGATGGGGGCTCAGGTGGTGGACTAGTTTCGGCGCCTGGCTCGGGACCTAGTCCACCTGCGCTCTCGGGGCAGGGTGGACTAATTGAGGCACTTGCCGGCGCCGGTAGTCCACGGGCAGGCCGCGGCGCGAAGAGGTCGAGTTGGCCGCTCAAGGCTTCGCCCCGCCGGCGAGGGGAATCAGCACGTCGCCCTCAGCACCAGGGGAACCCCGGGCATACGGTCAGATTGCCATCATGATCGGCCCGCCGGGCTCGGGGAAGACCATGCTCGCCAAGCGGCTGCCGACCATCCTCCCGGAGATGAGCTTCGAGGAAGCGCTGGAGACCACCAAGGTCTACTCGGTGATCGGCCTGGTCGGTGACCGCTCGCTGATCCGCGAGCGGCCGTTCCGGGCGCCGCACCACACCATCAGCGACGCCGGGCTGATCGGCGGCGGCTCGATCCCGCGCCCGGGCGAGGTGTCGCTGGCCCACAACGGCGTGCTCTTCCTCGACGAGCTGCCGGAGTTCAAGAAGAACGTGCTCGAGGTGCTGCGCCAGCCGCTGGAGGACGGACGGGTGACCATCGCCCGCGCCGCCCAGTCCATCACCTTCCCGTCGCGCATGATGCTGGTGGCGGCGATGAATCCCTGCCCCTGCGGCCACGCCGGCAGCACCGCCCACAGCTGCAGCTGCCCGGAGATCGACGTGCAGCGCTACCGCTCGCGGGTCTCGGGCCCGCTGATGGACCGCATCGACCTGCACGTGACGGTGCCGGCGGTGCGCTACCGCGACTTGTCGCCGACGCGGGAGGGCGAAAGCTCGAGCGAGCTGCGCCAGCGGGTGCACCGCGCCCGGGCCCGCCAGAGCGAGCGCTTCGCCAAGGTGCGCGGGACCCACTGCAACGCCCAGATGACGCCGCGGCAGATCCGGCGCTTCTGCGAGGTGGACGCCGAGAGCGCCTCGCTGCTGCAGGCGGTGGTGGACCGGGTGGGGATGAGCGCCCGGGCCTACGACAGGATCCTCAAGGTGGCGCGGACGGTGGCCGATCTCGCCGACAGCGAGAGCATCGCCTCCGCCCACATCAGCGAGGCCATCAGCTACCGGACGCTGGACCGCAAGCTTCCGGCTTGAGCGCGGCCGGCCGCGGCGGGTTGTCCTCCGCGGTCGTGGCCGCAGGCGGGGAAGGTGCGCCCGAGGAAGGGCGCGTGAAGGAGGGGACGATGTCGAAAGTGGGAGAGAAGCTCAAGGCCATCGCCGCGGCGGTGGGGCAGATCGAGAAGCAGTTCGGCCGCGGGGCGATCATGCGGCTGGGCGGCGAGGGCGAGGAGGAGAAGGTGCAGGTGAGCCCCACCGGCTCGGTGGGGCTGGATGCGGCGCTGGGGGTGGGCGGCTATCCGCGGGGGCGGGTGGTGGAGGTCTTCGGGCCCGAGGCCTCGGGCAAGACCACCCTGGCGCTGCACGCCATCGCCGAGGTGCAGCGGGCGGGCGGGGCGGCGGCCTTCATCGACGCCGAGCACGCCCTGGACGTCAACTACGCCCGCAAGCTGGGGGTCAAGCTCGAGGACCTGCTGGTCTCGCAGCCCGACACCGGCGAGCAGGCGCTGGAGATCGCCGAGCAACTGGTGCGCAGCAACGCGGTGGACCTGGTGGTGGTGGACTCGGTGGCGGCCCTGGTTCCCAAGGCCGAGATCGAGGGCGAGATGGGCGATGCGCACATGGGCTTGCAGGCCCGGCTGATGAGCCAGGCGCTGCGCAAGCTCACCGGGGCGGTGGCCAAGAGCGGCTGCATCGTCGTGTTCATCAACCAGATCCGCATGAAGATCGGGGTGATGTTCGGCAACCCCGAGACCACCACCGGCGGCAACGCGCTGAAGTTCTACGCCAGCGTGCGGCTCGACATCCGGCGCATCGGGCAGATCAAGGAGGGCGAGGCGGTGGTGGGCAGCCGGGCGCGGGTGAAGGTGGTGAAGAACAAGGTGGCGCCGCCGTTCCGCGAGGCGGAGTTCGACATCCTCTACGGCGGGGGCATCGCCCGGGTGAACGAGGTGCTCGACCTGGCCAGCGAGCGCGGGCTGATGGAGAAGAGCGGCGCCTGGTTCTCGCTCAACGGCGAGCGCATCGCCCAGGGGCGGGAGCGGGCCTGCGAGTGGCTGCGGGAGCACCCGCAGGCCATGGACGAGCTGGTCCAGAAGCTGGCGGTGCCGGCGGTTGTGACGCCGATCGTTCCGCCGCCGGCGCCTGAGGAGATGGCGGTGGCGGCCAGCGCCTAGCGA
>JBBIQS010000003.1:0-2572 GCA_037442205.1 Myxococcales bacterium | reverse complement strand
CTTCTCCCGCAGCGCCGCCGCGCCGGCCAGGGCCTCCTCGGCCAGGTCGCTGAACCGGAGCGAGGTCACGTTCACCGGGTTGGTCACCTGCGGCGTCATCGGAGTGATCAGGCCGAGGATGCCGATCTTGACCCCGTTGCGCTCGATGATCGAGATGCCGTCGGGCGCGACGAAGTCCGGGCGCTTGCCGGTGGCGCTCAGGTACATGTTGCGCGCCAGCAGCGGGAAGCGGGCCTCCTTGGAGCGCGCCTCCAGGGCCCCGAAGGGATCGTCGCCCGGCTCGAGCGCCGCCGACTTGGGGCCGGCCGGGCCGTAGTCGAACTCGTGGTTGCCCAGCGCCGAGGCGTCGTAGCCCAGGGCGTTGTAGGCCCCGATGACCGCCGCTCCCTCGGAGAGATTGGCCACCAGCGTCCCCTGGAAGAGGTCGCCGCCGTCGATCAGCACCACGCCGCCGGGGTTCTCCTCGCGCAAGCGGCCGAGATAACTGGCGAAAGCGGGCAGCCCGCCGAACTTGAGCACCGGGCCGCTCTCGAGCTTGGCCTCGTGGGCCTGGACCCAGCCGTGCAGGTCGTTGGTCCCGACCACGGTGATGCGGATCGGAGCGCGGTCTGGCTTGGGCGCACCTGCCCGCGGCGCGGGACAGGCGGCGAGCAGGAACAGCAGCAGGTAGGTCGAGCGAAGGCGCGGTGACGGCACGGGGGCTGATTCTAGTCGCAAGCGGCCCCGGTGCCACAATTCCGCACCGACCGGGCCGGCCGCGCGCGGGTCCGCCGGGGGCTTCGGTCGGGTCGCCCGCGGTCCCGGGTTGGGCTAGATTGTCGCCGCCTTTCAACCATTGCCCAGGGGCACTTCCATGAAGGTTCTCATCGCAGACAAGTTCCCGCACGAGCGCCTGGCGGACATCGAGGCGCTGGGTCTCACGGTCGAGTACAAGCCGGACGTTCCCGCCAAGGAGCTGCCGCAGGCGGTCCAGGGGGCCAGCGCGCTGATCGTCCGCAGCAAGCAGGTGAGCGCCGAGGTCTTCGAGAAGGGCGACGCGCTGGCGCTGGTGATCCGCGCCGGGGCCGGGGTCAACACCATCGACGTCGCCGCCGCTTCCAAGCGCGGAGTCTACGTCTCCAACTGCCCGGGCCAGAACTCGATCGCCGTCGCCGAGCTGGCCTTCGGGCTGATCCTGGCCGCTGACCGGCGCATCCCCGACAACGTCATCTCGTTGCGCGAGGGGAAGTGGGAGAAGAAGGTCTACTCCGAGTCGCGCGGGCTCTACGGCCGCACCCTGGGGATCATCGGGCTGGGGGCGATCGGCATGGAGCTGGCCCGCCGGGCGATGGCCTTCGGGATGAAGGTGGTGGCCCACGACCACTTCATGCACCGCGAGAAGATGGAGGCGCTGGGCTGCGACTACATGGAGAACGACGAGGAGCTGATGCGCACCTCGGACGTGGTCTCGCTGCACCTGCCGCTGACCCCGGAGACCAAGGGGCTGATCGACCGCAGGCACCTGGAGGCGATGAAGCCGGGCGCGATCCTCATCAACACCGCCCGCGCCGAGATCGTCGATCAGCAGGCGCTGCTCGACCTGGTGAAGGCCGGTCGCATCCGCCTGGGCCAGGACGTCTGGCCGGGCGAGCCGGAGGGCGGCAAGGCCCAGTACAGCCACGAGCTGACCAAGTACGCCTACGGCACCCACCACATCGGCGCCTCGACCGACCAGGCCCAGGACGCCATCGCCCGCGAGGCGGTGCGCATCCTGCAGAAGTTCGCGCGCGAGGGCTCGGTCCCGAACTGCGTCAACACCGCCAAGACCACCAAGGCCCGCTGCCAGCTGGTGGTGCGCCACTACGACAAGGTGGGCGTGCTGGCCAACGTGCTCGAGACCATCAAGCAGGCCGGCATCAACGCCCAGGAGATGGAGAACCGCATCTTCGAGGGCGGGGTGACCGCCAGCTGCCGCATCCAGCTCGACGACCGGCCGGCGCCGGCGGTGCTGGAGAAGATCCGCTCCCACAAGGAAGAGATCATCTTCGTCGACGTGGTGGACCTGGCCTGATGAGCTCCGCCGCACCGCAGATCGAGGAGGGCGACCGGGCGCAGGCGCTGGTCGCCCTGCAGCGCAAGCTGGATCGCTGCAAGCTGTGCCCGAAGATGATCGGCCCGGTGGTCCACGGACCGCCGGTGCCGTCGAGCCTCTTTCTGGTCGGCCAGGCGCCCGGGCCGCACGAGGGAGAGCTGGGGCGTCCCTTCGCCTGGACCGCGGGCAAGACCATGTTCCGCTGGTTCTCGACGATCGGCGCCGACGAGAAGACCTTCCGCGAGCGCGCCTACATGGCCGCCGTTGCTCGATGTTTTCCGGGGAAGGCGCCCGGCGGAGGCGACCGCAAGCCGGACGAGGCCGAGATCGATCGCTGCCGCCGCTTCCTCGAGGCCGAGGTGGAGATCCTGCAGCCCAAGCTCGTCATCCCGGTCGGGACCTTGGCCATCGAGCAGGTGCTGGGGAAGAAGCAGCCCTTGGCCGAGGTGGTGGGCGGGGCGATGACCGGCGAGGCCTGGGGCGCGAAGTTCGACGTGATCT
>JBBIQS010000002.1:0-3112 GCA_037442205.1 Myxococcales bacterium | reverse complement strand
CACCCGCCGCAGCAGCTCGACGAAGAGAGAGACCCGGGCCAGCCGCGCCTTGCCGGGCGGGCTCACCGCCCAGACCGGAATCGGAGCCAGGCGCCACGCCGGCAGCACTCTGACCAGCTCGCCTCGCTGAACGGCCTGTCGGACCTCGCCCGCAGGGCGGG
Organism: Myxococcales bacterium; assembly: GCA_037442205.1. Lineage (GTDB taxonomy): Bacteria > Myxococcota > Myxococcia > Myxococcales > UBA5297 > JBBIQS01. The sequence goes on along the minus strand of JBBIQS010000002.1, from coordinate 2,951 downwards.
GCGCGATCCCCAGCCCGGCGCGCATCGCCTCGGCCTGGGCGCGGGCGTCGCTGCACTCGAAGCGACCGCCGATGCGCGCCGTCACCTCTCGACCTCCCGGCCCGATCAGGTTCCAGGCCAGCTCCGGCAGCGGCCCCAGCCGGCGCAGGCACTGGTGGTCGGCGAGCTCCCGCGGCTGCAGCGGGCGTCCGTGTCGCTCGAGGTACTGAGGTGAGGCCGCCAGGACGAAGTGCGCGCTCCCGACGGCGCGGGCGATGTTGGTGCTGTCGGGCAGCATTCCGACCTGCAGCGACAGATCGACCCCCTCCGCCACCAGGTCGACGGGCTCGTCCCTGACGATGAGCTGGAGCGAGAGCCCCGGGTGCTGCTCGAGCGCCGCGGCGAGCTCCTGGACCAGGGCGAACTCGATGGAGGAGGTCTTGACCGCGAGGCGAACCCGCCCCTGCAGCGCCGCGCCGGGCGCGACCGCCTGCTCAGCCTTGGCCGCGGTTTCCAGCAGCGCGACGGCGTGGGCGTAGAGCGCGCGCCCGGCCTCGGTCGGGGTGATGCTCCGCGTGGTCCGCTCGAAGAGCCGCGCGCCGAGCGTCCGCTCGAGCCGCGCCAGCCGCCGGCTGATCTGGTTGCGCGCCAGGTGGAGCACCTTCCCGGCGGAGGTCAGCCCGCCGGACTCCATCACCTGCGTGAAGATTCGGAGATCGTCGAGCGATTCGAGGCCCATGCGATTGTCCCTTCAATGGGACCAGTATTGTCCAACTTTGTCTCGATGTGGGGAGCAGCGTTCGGGGCTACCGATAGAGGGTCGCCGCACGCCGCGGCGCTCCCACGGAGACCCCAATGCCTCGCTCGAAAAAGCTGCTCCTCGGATTGTTCCTGTCGTCGCTCTCCACCGCCTGCGCCTCGGTGCCGGCCAGCGTCACCGCCTGGCGCGGTGGGCTGAGCCACACCACCGCCGCCGACGGCCAGCGCCTGGCCTACCTCGACGCGGGCCCCAAGGACGGCCCGCCCATCCTGCTGACCCACGGGCTGCCCACCAGCTCGTACCTGTACCGGAACGTGATCCCGCTGCTCACCGCGCGCGGATTCCGGGTGATCGCCCCGGACTTCGTCGGCTTCGGCGACAGCAGCAAGCCGGAGGACGCCTCCGAGTACGCCTTCCAGAAGCAAGCCCGCCGGCTGCTCGGCCTGCTCGATGAGCTCAAGGTCGAGCGTTTCGCGCTGGTGGTGCACGACCTCGGCGGGCTCGTCAGCTGGGAGATGCTCGAGCTGGCGAGCAACCGCGTCGATCGCCTGATGGTGCTCGACACCACCGCCTACGGCGACTCATTCACCCCGCCCTCGGAGATGCGGCAGCTGGGCGGCTGGATGGGCGGGATGATGTCCTCGACCATGAGCGGGTCGCTCTTCGGGCCCCGGCTGACCCGCAGCTTCCTGGGCAGCAACATGGGGCGCCCGGAGAAGCTCGACGCCGCGGCGGTGGACAACTACTGGTGGCCGCTCCACGAGGGCGCCACTCTCCCGATGCGCTCGGTGGCGCAGAACTTCGACCGGATCGTCGCCGAGTTCCCCCGCTACCAGGCGACGCTGCAGCGGTTCCGCGGGCCGTCCTCGCTGCTGTGGGGCAAGCACGACGCGGCCCTGAGCTTCGAGAAGAACTCGGCCCACTTCGCCCAGGACCTGCGCATCCCGCCCGAGCGCGTCCGCTCGCTGGAGGACGGCAGCCACTTCATCCCCGAGGACCACCCGAAGGAGGTGGCCGAGGCCATCCTCGAGCTGATGGCCTTGCCGACGCCTGCCGCTCCCTAGCCACGGCGCCTGGACGCTTGAAAGCCAGGCAAAAACCGAGGGGCGCCCGAGGCTTGGGCGCCCCTCGCCGCTGGGTCCGCCGCCCTCGCCCGGCGAGCCTGGAACGTTCGCTCCTGCGCCCCGTTGGCTACCCGATAGATTCGGCTTCGCCTCTGCTTTGATTGTTGTAAAGTGCGCGCCACCTCCCCGTGCCGGCGCGCTGCCCGCGTCGTGGCACCCCGGACGGCCTGACCACGAAGAAGGGACCCTCATGCGATTGTTCTCGGATTCGATTGGAAGAAAGGCGGTCATGGCGGTTTCAGGACTGTTGATGGTCCTGTTCCTCGTCGGCCACCTCGCCGGCAACTCCTCGATCTGGGGCGGCTCCAACGCCCTCAACTCCTACGCCTTTCACCTGCACGAGCTGCCGGCGCTGGTGTGGGGCACTCGGATCGTGATGGGGCTGGCGCTGGTCTTCCACGTGGTGCTGGCGATCGCCGTCACCTTGCGCAACCGCGAGTCGCACCCGGAGCGCTACGCGGTCAGCCGCTCGCTGCGGGCGACCTTCGCCGGCAAGACGATGATCTACAGCGGGCTGATCATCCTGGCCTTCATCGGCTACCACCTGCTGCAGTTCACCTTCCAGGCCACCCCGGGGCTGGTGATCAGCCGCGACGCCCTGCAGCGCTTCGACGTCTACGCGATGGTCAGCGCCGCCTTCCACACCGGGCCGATCGTGCTGGTCTACGTGGTGGGGATGGTGGCGCTGTTCCTCCACCTGGCGCACGGCATCCAGAGCGTCTTCCAGACCCTGGGGCTGAACAACGCCAAGCTGCTTCCGGGCTTCTTCGCCGGCAGCCGGGTGGCGGCGGTCATCTTCCTGGCTGGCTTCGCGGCCATCCCGGTTCTCATCTTCGCGGGCATCTTCGCCAAGTAAGGGGAAACAACGTGATCCTCGACGGCAAAGCACCGACTGGACGCATCCAAGATTCGTGGGACAAGCACCGCTTCGAGCTGAAGCTGGTCAACCCCGCCAACAAGCGCAAATACAAGGTCCTGGTGGTGGGCACCGGCCTGGCCGGCGCCTCGGCCGCGGCCAGCCTGGGCGAGCTCGGCTACAACGTCGAGGCCTTCTGCTACCAGGACAGCCCGCGCCGGGCACACAGCAT
>JBBIQS010000001.1:0-3436 GCA_037442205.1 Myxococcales bacterium | reverse complement strand
CTAGGAGTCTGTTGCGGAAAGGGCGCTGAGGCTGAGCGTCCTGCCAGCACCTGTAGCGCGTCCCGGGGCCAAAGAGTCAAGCGGCAGTTCGGCAGGTTGGCCGCCGCCCCTTGGGCGCGCTCAGGCTGGAGTCATCGCTCGGTGCAGCTTGAGGAGGTTGTGGGTCGTGCAGATCAGCGACCACTCGCCCCGCACCTTGTGGATTCCGCGCAGCAGGAAATGGCGCAGTCCTCGCGGCTCCTTAATCTGGCCGAAGACGGGCTCGACGATCGCTTTCCGGCGTGCATAGACCGCCTGCCCTTCCTTGGTTTGAAGCCTGCGTGCCATCTGCTGCTTGACGCTGGCTCCTGCGGGTAGCGGTCCCCTCGAGGCAATCAGCTCGGCTCCGTGCTTCTTCCTCCCTGTGGCGATGTAGGGGTCAACGCCTCGCTCCAGCGCGCCCTGGACGTTCCCCTCCGAGAAGTAGCCGGCATCCGCGCTGACCTTCTCCGGGACCTGTCCACAGGAGCGCTCCACTCGGTCGAGCATCGGTAGGAGGTGTTCGGCGTCTGGCGGCTGATTGGTCACCGCATTGCCCACGATCACCTGCGCTTGGTCGTCCACCGCGATCTGCGCGTTGTACCCCTGGATGTAGCCGCCACCCGCCTTCTGGATCCGGCTCTCCGGGTCGGTGAAGTTTCGCTGTGCCTTGGGCGTGGGCTTGCCATCGCCCTCGGTGGGAATCTGGTGCTCGGGAAGCTCCGCAGTCCCTGGCGCTGGCGGATCCTTCGGTTTCTCTTCGGCCTCGGCCTGCTGGCGAGCTTCCTCCTCCAGCTCTCGCTTGACCCTGCGAATCGCCTCGAGGCGGCTCTTGGCTCGTCGCAGCTCCTCCGGCAACTCGTCGCCTCGGTTGCCCTTGCCGTACTTCTTGTCCTCTTCGGCATCGGCATCCTCTGCTGCCTGAAGAAGCTCTTTCACCTTGGCACGCAGCTCCTTCTCCTTGTCCTTCATCCGCTCGTAGCTCATCGCCTTGTGCTTGGAAGCGTTGGCCTTGATCTTCGTCCCGTCGATCGCCACGTGACCGAGCCTCACCAACTTGGCTTTCACGCACATCTTGAGGACCTGGAGGAACAGCTCCTCCAGCAAAGCCAGGTGGATCCGGCGGAACTCGCTGATACGCGTGTGGTCGGGGTGGGCTCCGCCGGCGACCACGCGGAAGGCCACGTCCTGATGCGTCGCAGCTTCGATCCTCCGCGAAGACGGCATGCCCACGCAGTAGGCGTACACCAGCAACGCCACCATCATTTGCGGGTTGTAAGGCGGCTGACCTCGGGTCTCCGCCTCATACCTGGCGTGGAAGGCCCGGAGATCCAACTCGTTGACGACGTCGAGCACGAAGTAGGCGAGATGGCCCTCGGGCAACCAATCGAGCGGCGAGGGAGGCAACAGGAAGGACTGCGAGGGGCTGTAGGCGCGATAGGTCTTGCTCACCGCGCCTTCAGACCACGCTAAAGCAGGCCCTGTCTATTTCCGCAACACACTCCTAGCTGGCTGGCCTCGGGCGGCCGGCACTCCCTGCCGACACCCGCCGCGCGGCCGCCTGGCGGCGCCACCCACCTTGGCGCACCTGCGGCGGCCACCGCATGTTTCTTCCACGAGTGATCTGAGTCTGTCGGGGGGTACAGGCTTGGAGGAGCTTGCCAACGCCCTGTTCGAACACGCCTCCGCCACCTGCCTGGTCGGAGCGGACGGGAAGATCGAGCGAGCGAATGGGTCGTGGCTCGCGGCACACGGCGCGACCGGACAGCAGGCGCAGGGGCGTCCCTACGCGGAGCTCGCCCCCGACCACGCCACGGAGCTGGCCTCGGCGAAGGACCTCCAGCAGGAGCGCCTCCTCTCGCCCCACACCCACCGGGCCACAGGTCCCGATTGCTTTTTCGAGTGCCGGTTGGTCCCGGTGTCGCTGGCCGGCGCCGCCAAGGTGCTGGTGTTCTCGCGGGAGGTCACTCGCCAGGTCCTCGCCGAGCGCGCCAGGCGGCAGGGAGGAGGGCTGCTGGGCGAGGAACATTTGGCGCACGTCCGTTCGGTGATCGAGCCGATGCCGGCGGGGGTGATGGTCGCCGATGCCTCGGGGAAGCTGGTGTTCGTCAACCGGCTGGTGCTGGCGGAGTTCGGCGGGGCCATGGCCCCCGGGACGCCGCCCGAGGTGTGGCGGCTATGGGTCGGCTTTCGCCCCGACGGCCGGCTGTACGGCCCCGACGAGTGGCCGCTGGCGCGCGCGCTCAAGGGAGAGGAGGTGTTCCGCGAAGAGATCGAGCTGCCGCGCCCCGAGGGCGGGCGGCTGGTGCTGAGCGCCAACGCCGCGCCGATCCGCGACGCGGAGGGGAAGATCACCGGAGCGACGCTCCTGTGCTTCGACATCACCGAGCGGCGCCGGCAGGAGGCCGAATGGCTGCGGGCGCTGGAGGAGGCCCGGCAGCAGCAGGCGCTGCTGCAGACCGTCTTCGAGGCCGACCCGGCGGGCCTGGCCATCGTCGCCGGGCCGGACCTGCGCTTCCAGATGACCAACTCCGCCTACCGCAGCTACACCCCGCGCCCGGAGATCGAGCCCACCGGCTGGCGGGTGGAGGAGATCTGGCCGCCGACCATCGGGGCCGTGGCCCGCCGATATCTGGAGATGGTGCTGGCGGAGGGGGAGCCGGCGGAGATGGAGTTCGCCCTGCCGCTGGCCGGGAGCACGCGCCACTTCGTCTGCCACGCCCGCCGCATCCTGTGGAACGACCTGCCGGCGGTGCTGCTGGTCCATTGGGACACCACCGAGCTCACCGAGCTGCGGCAGCGGGCCAGCGAGGACGAGCGGGAGGCGCAGATGCGGGCCGCCGAGCTGGACGCGCTGATCGACGCCATCGCCGACGGGGTGGTGGTCCACGGGCCGAAGCTGGAGGTGGTGCGCACCAACCACATCGCCGAGAGGATGCTCGGCGTCCCCGAGAGCGGGCACGCGGTCCGGGAGATGGAGCTCCTCGCGCAGGTCGAGAGGGTAGCGGGCGAGCGTGGGGTGCCGCTCATGCGGTTGGCGGCGGAGTGCCTGGAGCGCGGGGCGCCGGTGCTGGGGAAGGTCTTTCAGCTCAAGCTCCGCGACCAGCCGCCGCGGTGGGTGTCGGTGAGCTCGGCGCCGGCGGTCTTGCCGGACGGCAGCCTGAGCGTCATCTCGGTGCTCTCGGACGTCACCGAGATCCGCGAGCTGCAGGAGCGCGAGGAGGAGCTGGCGAGGGTCCTCTCCCACGACCTGCGGGCGCCGCTGAGCATGATCTCCGGGCAGGCGCAGTTGCTCAGGCGCCACCCCGACCGCCAGGTCAGCGCGCTGGAGGCCATCCTCAAGAGTTGCCAGCGCATGGACTCGATGCTGCGGGACCTGCTCTTCCTGACCGGCGTTGAGTCGGGCCAGGCCCGGCCG